>NZ_JNJP01000015.1 GCF_000701705.1 Bilophila wadsworthia ATCC 49260
GGGGCTGTCCTAGCTAAGAAAAAAGAGCTAGGATAAGACCATGTATGAAAGACGCAGCAGACTAAATTATCGGCAACAGGCCGAACTCATAAAATTTTTTGTGGCTGGTGCCACGGCAAGGGCTGCCGGAGAAATGGCAGGAGTAAACCGTAACACAGCCACATCCTATTTCATGCGTTTGCGACGTCTCATTGCTTCGCATCTCCCCAGTTATCGACTGTCCGGTGAAATAGAAGCCGATGAAAGTTACTTTGGAGGTGTAAGAAAAGGTAAAAGAGGACGGGGAGCTGCCGGAAAAATAGCTGTTTTTGGTTTACTGAAGAGAAACGGCAGAGTTTACACGGCAATCATTCCTGATGCCCGCACTGAAACACTTCTCCCCATCATCAAAGAACAGGTGGAACCCGACAGTATAGTCTATACGGATACATTTTCAGCTTACAATGCCCTGGATATCAACGGATTCCATCATCATCGCATCAATCATTCCCAGAAGTTTGCGGAACAGCATAATCATATCAATGGAATAGAAAATTTTTGGAATCAGGCCAAAAGGCACTTGCGTCGCTTTAACGGTATCAAGCCTGAACACTTTTACTGGTTCCTCAAGGAATGCGAATGGCGTTTCAATGGAGGCAATCATAAACAGCTCCTAACTCAGCTAACTTATTGGGTAAAACAAGCAAAACATTAGTCTTAACTAGGACAGCCCCTAATAAATAATCCTGGAAAACTGGCAACAGGGATTCGATAAGGTCGAAAGTCTTGGGAGGGAGAGAGGAGGGGGCGTGGGGGAGGGGACCCTTCTGCAGAAGGCTCCCCTCCCCCGCATCAGACATCCTCCCCTTCCTCCCCGCCTTTCCCCCGAACGCTTGAGCGGGGATGCGCCTTGTCGTAGACGCGCATAAGATGATCAAGGGTGATGTGCGTGTAGCGCTGGGTGGTGGAAAGGCTGGCATGGCCGAGCAGTTCCTGCACGGAGCGCATATCCGCGCCGTTCTCCAGCATGTGCGTGGCGAAGGTGTGACGCAGGGTGTGCGGCGACAGATGTTGCGGCAATCCGGCGCTTTTGCGGATCTCGTCGAGAATCCGCGCCGCCTGCCTCCGGTTGAGCCGCTTGCCTCTGTTGCCCACGAAAAGGGCTTTTTCGGCGGGCGGGGCGATGAGCGCGCGCACCCTGAGCCAGAGGAACAGCGCCCTGACGGACGTGTCGCTCAACGGCGCGATGCGTTCCTTGGAACCCTTGCCTATGACCCGGATGAAACCGCTTGCCGGGTCCACATCGTCCACATCCAGATCGAGAGCTTCGGAAATACGCAGCCCGGAACCGTAGAGCAGTTCCGCCAGCGCCAGATCGCGGGTGTGCCCGGCGTGCTCGCGGTCCGTAACCGCCTGCTCGGCCTGCCGGGAACCATCAAGGCCCGCCGCGCCGCCGGACTCCACGCTGGCCTCGTCCAGCAGGGTGAACATCTGATCCACGTTCAGCGCCGTGGGGTGGCGGAGTTCCCGCTTGGGGTTACGCACGAGCTTTGCCGGGTTCTTGTCGATTTTCTTCATCTTCATGAGATACCGGAACAGCGAGCGCAGGGCCGAAAGCTTGCGGCCAATGGAACTGCGGGCTTGGCCTTCATGAAAAAGATGCGCGGAATAGTCCTGAAAGTGGTATTTTTCCAGCTCTCCGGGCCGGGCGAGCGAGTGCTGCTCACGGTGGAGCCACTCCTCGAACTGGAGGAGATCCGTGCGGTACGCCGAGATCGTGGCCGGAGAAAATCCTTTTTGATCGGTCATCCACGTCAGGAACTGTTCCACATCCTGCGGAAGCGGGGGCATTGCGGGGGCGGGGGTGGGCATCGAAGATTCCTTATAATGGTAAACGGCGGGCCGGCGATCAGGTCAACGCGTAGCGGAGATCGGGGCGCTGGCGGATCAGGCCCCGTACTTCGAGGATGATGAGCGTGGAACCGGCTTCGCCGGGATCACATCCAAGCGATTGGCAAACGTCGTCGATGGCGCGGGGGCTTTGGGCGAGGAGCGTCAGGATGCGGCCTTCAAGCGTGCTGCGGTCCGGTTGCCTGAGAGGCGGGGGGGCGGCGGGAGCGGACTGGAAAGGCTCCTGATGCACGTCGAGGCTGTAAGGCCGTGGCGCGGAATCCGGCTGAGGGAGGAGCGTTTTGAGTTGGGCGGAAAGATCCGAAAGGATGTCGGAGAAGGAAAAGATCGGCTGCGCGCCATCACGGATGAGCTTCTGGCAACCTTCGGCATATTTCGAGCCGATGCCGCCGGGCACGGCGTAGACGGCGCGGTTCTGCTCAAGCGCGAGCCGGGCGGTGATGAGGCTGCCGCTGCGGAGGGCGGCTTCCACGACTACGACGCCGAGCGAAAGGCCGCTGATGATCCGGTTGCGGATGGGGAAATGCCGGGGGTCCGGAAGCGTTCCGGGCGCGTATTCCGAAATGAGCAGGCCCCGTTGGATGATCGACCGGCGCAGTCCGTCATTTTCTTTGGGGTAGCAGACATCGGAGCCCGCGCCGAGCACGGCGATGGTCCCGCCCGGCAGATCAAGGGCGGCGAGATGTGCCTGCTTGTCGATGCCGATGGCGAGGCCGGAAACCACGGTGATGCCCGAGGCCGCGAGGCCGCTGGCTATGGCTTGCGCCGCGCGGATGCCTTCCCTGCTGCATGTCCGGGTGCCGACGATGCTCACGCAGGGATTTCCGAGCAGGCTCATGTCTCCTTGGCAGTAGAGGCGTATCGGCGCATCCGGCAATTCCTTGAGCAGCGCGGGGTAGCGGCTGTCGGTCCAGAGCAGGACGGTTCCAGTGAGTTTCCGTGTTGCATCCCATTCTTTCCGGGCGGGCTCGCGCCATTTTTCCGAGCGGAATTCGCGGATCAGGTCTTCCCGCAAGCCCGCTTCGCGCCAGCCGTTGGCGCGCCGCACGGCCTCGAATGCCGAGCCGAACGCATCCAGAAGGCGTTTGCGGCTTCTGGCTCCGAGCCCGTCGGTATGCGAAAGGGCCAGCGCCGCCCAGAATTCGGCGCGTGAGGCGGCGTCCAGAGCGCCGAGCGCGGTGGGCACGGCGGGGATATCCACGGCGTAGGGCGCGTCAATGGGGCGTTCGGGCTCGCGCAGTTCGCAGCCGGGCGAGTCGTTTTCGGGAAAAAGGTCGGTTTTTCTCATGATCGTCCTGATGTTGGGCTGTCCAGCATACGGGGAACACCGCCGGATTTCAAGCGACGGGGGATATGCGTGCGGATTGTTTCCGGGGAAGGGATCGGGTAGGGTGGGGCGGTTTCAAGCACTTTAGAAGAGAAGGAGTTCCTGTGAGCAAGGAATATGATCCGTTCATGCATACGGCGGAACATGTGTTGAACCAGACGATGGTGCGCATGTTCGGGTGCGGGCGTTCGTTCAGTTCGCATTTGAATGCGGACAAGTCCAAATGTGACTATCATTTTCCGCGTCCGCTGGAAGACGCCGAGGCCTCCGAACTGGAGCGGAGGATCAACGAGGTATTGGCACAGCATATGCCGGTGCGGACGGAGATGCTCCCCCGCGAAGAGGCGGGCAAGCTGGTCGATCTCGGTCGGCTCCCGGCGCATCTTGAAGGCGAAGAGGAGCTGATGGTCCGCATCGTGACCGTGGGCGATTATGATATTTGCCCCTGCATCGGGGAGCATGTTGAAAATACATCCGAGGTCGGCGCGTTTCGGCTGGTTTCGCACGATTTTACTCCGCCGCAGGGCGATGGAGAGGCCGGACGCCTCAGAATCCGCTTCAAATTGAAGAAAAACGCCTGATCTAGGCCGTTTTACAAGACGGGAATTTCGTGTTTTACTTGAAGATATACATTATCTGGAGGCCAAAATGCCAATAAAAGCTGCTGTTATGGGTTTGGGCAATATCGGACGTTACGCCATCGAAGCGCTGGAAATCCAGCCCGATTTCACCTGCGTGGGCGTCATTCGCCGGAAAGAATCCCTTGGAAAGGATGCGCACGATCTGCGCGGCGTTCCGGAATACGCCAGCCTTGCGGATCTGGAAGCCGTGTCCGGCAAGCCGGATGTCGTGCTGCTGTGCGCCCCTTCCCGCAAGATCCCCGAAGTCGCGGGCGATCTGCTCGGCAGGGGCTATAACACCGTGGACAGCTTCGACATCCACGACCGGATTGTCGAAACCATCGGCCTGCTTGAAGCGCAGGCCGTGAAGGGCAAGGCCGTGGCCATCACCGCCGCCGGATGGGACCCCGGCACGGACTCCGTGATGCGCGCCCTGTTTGAGGCGATGGCCCCTGTGGGCGTTACCTTCACCAACTTCGGGCGCGGCCGTTCCATGGGCCACTCCGTAGCCGCCCGCGCCATTGCCGGCGTGGCCGACGCCACCTCGATCACCATTCCTCTGGGCGGCGGGCGCCATTCCCGCCTCGTCTATGTGGTGCTTGAGGAAGGCGCGACGTTTGAGGCCGTGAAGGCCGCGATTCAGGCCGACCCCTATTTCAGCCATGATCCGCTGGATGTGCGGCAGGTGACCAAGGACGAGCTGCCCCGCGTGGCGGACGCCTCCCACGGGGTGCTGATGGAGCGCGTCGGCGCTTCCGGGCTCACCGCCAACCAGCATTTCACGTTCGACATGCGCATCGACAACCCGGCTTTGACCGCTCAGGTCCTCGTGTCCAGCGCCCGCGCCGCCGTGCGCCTTGCCCAGTCCGGGCGTTCCGGTGCGTATACGCTGATCGATGTGCCGCCCGTCCTGCTCCTGCCCGGCGAACGCATCGACAACATCGGCCGTCTCGTCTAGCGGGCTGCCGGACGGTGACGTTTCCAAGGGCCTTCCTCCGGGGAGGCCCTTTTTATTTGCCATATTACGGTGAATAAACGCTTTTCCCCATTTTTGCCAGCCGCTAACGATTACCGGACCTCCCTTCCCCGATTCTTTGCGCACCATATGAAAAAGGCCCGGAAAGTCGCCTTTCCGAGCCTTCTTCATGAACGTAATAAAATGTTCGTCTATGAAATGGCGCTGCAACAGGATTGTTGCAGGCCGTACACGGGAATGTTGTGTATCTATTTCATAACGCTTCCCTTGAGGAAGCGGAGCCAAAGAAAAACCCTCGCTCCAGCCTTAAGGCGAGCAAGGGCGAAAATATATGGAGCGGGAGACGGGATTTGAACCCGCGACTTCAACCTTGGCAAGGTTGCACTCTACCACTGAGTTACTCCCGCAGAACGAGGGAGTGTTTATAACGGACAGCGCTTTCCGTCAAGCTTTTTTTGCAAAAAAAGAAAACTTTTTTTGCCGGACCCGGCGAGGCAAGGCGTTGCATCGGGTGAGAGGATGCTGTACACAGCAAAGGCTTTGTTGTTTTTCAACCTGTTGCGTGAGGATAGTCCGCCGTGTCGCGCCGTTTTTCCTTGTTTGGGGCTTGTCTGCTGTGTTTGTTGTTGTCCGCCTGCGGCGGGAAGTCAACCCGGCCTGATGTCGTCCAGCCTGATGTGCCGGAGGCCGTGCGCGTCACGCCGCTGGAAACCCCCGGCGTATTCCCGGTTTCGGAGGCTGAGGCGCAGCGCCTTTCGCGGGGGCTGGCTCCGGCCCGGCAAGGTATGCGCTCATGGAAGGATATGCGTTTTGCGGTGGAGCAGAGCCTTGCCTACGTGCGGGCGAAACCTTCGTCCCGTGTGGCCGTGAACTACCCTGCGCTTCAAGTGACCTACGGCGAGATGGAAAAAGGGCTCGAACGCTTGCTGCGTCTGCTTCCTTTCCTTGATAAGGCCCCGGAAGTGCTGGCTTCCGACTTCCGTTGGGTTCGCATCGGCCCGGACTTCGGCTTCACCGGCTATTACGAGCCGGAGATCCCGGCGTCCCACGTCCGCAAGGGGCGTTTCCAATACCCTATCTACAAATCCCCTCCGGATCTGCGCAAAAAGCGCCCTTATCACACCCGTCACGCCATCGACTGCAAGGGCGCGTTGAAGGGGCGCGGGCTGGAACTGGCGTGGGTGGAAGATCCGGTGGACATCTTCATGCTCCAGATTCAGGGGTCTGGACGGCTGCGTTTTGAGGACGGGTCGGTGCGCTCTGTGCTGTACGACGGGCAGAACGGGCACAAGTATGTGGCGCTTGGCCGGGTCATGGTCGATCGGGGGCTGTTGAAACGGGAAGAGGTGAGCATGTTCTCCATCCGGGAATGGTTGGCCGCGCACCCCGATCAGGTGACGGACCTGCTGGACACGAACCCGAGCTATGTGTTCTTCAAACTCGGCAAGCCGGGGACTTCGGGTTCCAAAGGCAGCATGGGCCGCAGGATCACGCCGTGGGTGAGCGTGGCCACCGACCAGAGCGTCTTGCCCAACGGCCTGCTGACGCTGATGAACGTCACGCTGCCCGACGAGGGGGGCGAACACAGTGTCCCGTTCAACGCGCTGACGTTGCCGCAGGATACGGGCGGGGCGATCAAGCGCAACCGCGTGGATCTGTTCTGCGGCAACGGCGAAACGGCGACGCACACGGCCAGTTATCTGGACAACCGGGGAGCGGTGTTTCTGCTGCTTCCTCGATAGGATTTTGAAAACGCCAGCGTTTCTCACCGGATAGGTGAGAACGCCGAGGCGGTTTGCTTGCAAGGGGCGTGCGTTTTCGCTATCGTGCGGAGATCGCGCGCCCTTGCGCATGACCTTTTGCCCGGATAGGCACAGATGAATTTCGTTACGCTGGAGTTCGCAACCTTTTTCCTGTTCGTCCTTGTCGCGGGCTGGCTGCTGCGTGAGAGGGACGGGGAATACAGGGCGTTTCTGCTCGTCTGCAATCTCTTTTTTTATGCGCTCGCGGGCATGGCCTTTGTCCCATTGCTGCTGGCCGTGGCGGTGCTCAACTGGGGGGCCGTCCACCTGATGTCCCGTTTTTCGGGGCAGCCGCGCAAACGGAAAGGCGTCATCGCGCTGGACGTGGCCCTGCATGTGGCCCTGCTGGCGTTCTTCAAGTATTATGAATTCCTCATTCTGGGCTTGGAATCGCTGGCAAGCGCCGCCGGGCTCGACACCGGCATCCTGCGCCATGCGTTGCCCTCGATGGAGATCCTGTTCCCCGTAGGGCTGTCTTTTTACACGTTCCAGGGGTTGTCCTACGCCATCGATCATTACCGCTGCCCGGACGAGCCGCCGCGCGCGTTTCTGGACGTGCTGCTGTTCGTGTCCTTCTTCCCCACGATCATGGCGGGGCCGATCATGCGCGCCCGGCAGTTCCTGCCGCAGCTCGGGCACCGGACATGGGATTCCCGCGACTTGCAGGAAGGGTTCGCGCTTATCCTCAGCGGGCTGTTCAAGAAGGTCGTGATCGCCAGCTACCTGTCCGAGCATATCGTGCGTGACGTGTTCGAATCGCCGGAATTTTACTCCTCGTGGACGATCCTCGCCGCCGTGTATGCCTACTCCATACAGATCTTCTGTGATTTTTCAGGATATTCGGACATGGCGATCGGCGTGGGGCGGCTCATGGGGTTCCGCCTGCCGGAGAACTTCCGTTCACCGTACCTTGCGTTGAACATACAGGATTTCTGGCGGCGCTGGCATATCACCCTGTCCCTGTGGCTCCGCGACTACCTGTATATCCCGCTTGGCGGGAGCCGCCGGGGGAACCGCTACCTGAACCTGATCATCACGATGGCGCTCGGCGGGCTGTGGCACGGCTCGAATATCCGTTTTCTGGTCTGGGGAGTCATGCATGGGGTGGGGCTGGCCGTCGTCCATGCCTTCCATGAACTGAAAAAGCGTTTCTGGCCGGATGGGTTCACGCCCAGCCCGGCTTTGCACTGGTGCGGCGTGGGCGCGGCATGGCTGCTGACGTTCCACTTCGTGTCCTTCCTGTGGGTATTTTTCCGGGCGGAAGACATGGAGCGGAGCCTTGAAATCCTGCGCCGCGTCTTTGTCTTCGGGCAGCCCGGCGAAGGTTTCCCGTTACTGGTGATCCCCGCGGTGCTCATAGGTCTGGCGCTGCAGCTTTTCGGGGCGAGGCTGTTCGCGGCGTTCGTGGATGCGCAGGAGCGCCTGCCGTGGGCTGTGCAGGCGGTGGTCCTTGCGCTCGTGGGCGGTTTTATCCTGAAGATGGGTCCGGATGGCGTCATGCCTTTCATTTATTTCCAATTTTGATTTCATGAGGGGCCGTGCATGAAGAACCCTTTCCGATCCGAGCGGGGAACGCTCACGTCCGGTCGTGCCTGCGCCGTATACGCGCTGGCCTTCGTTTTGATGCTTTTTCTGGACGCGACGCGTTTCTCCAGCTTTCTGGACCGGGCCGGCATCGATTTTCCGCCCGCCGCCGTGGTAGGGCAGACGGTGAAGGGCGTAGCCGAAGCGACGGGCCTCGCCGCCTTTTCGGAGGCGGAAATCCGATTGGTGACCGCGTTCAACACGGATAAAACTCTTGGGACCGTCGAAGGGCCGTCTGTAGCCACTGCTCCAAGCACGGCCCCGCAGCGGCCCGTAGCCGATGCGCTGGCGGATTTTTCCCGTGAGGCGGCTTCTCCCGCACAGCCGGAGCCCCCAGTCGAAGAGGTTCCCGCTTCCGTCCCTCCCGCCGCCGTACCTGAACAGGCCGTGCGGACTCCCGGTGCGCAGCCGGAAACAGGGATTCCGCCGCCTCCGGTTCGGGCGGAAACGGAACGCAAGCCGCTGGTGCTGCTCGTGGGCGACTCCATGATGATGGAAGGGTTCGGGCCCGTGCTCCAGCGTACTCTGCGCAAGCGCCCGGATCTGGAAGTGGTGCGCGAAGGCAAATATTCGACCGGTCTCAGCCGTCAGGACTATTTCGATTGGCCCGCGCAGCTTGAGAAGCTGGTGGGGAAGTACAACCCGGATATGGTCGTGATCTGCATGGGGGCCAATGACCCGCAGGACATCATCGACGAGAACCGCAAGCGCCATCACGCCGACAGTGAATCGTGGAAGACGATTTACCGGAGCCGCGCCGAACGCCTGCTTGCCGTGGCCACGGCCAAGGGTGCCAAGGCCGTATGGGTCGGTCTGCCCGTCATGGGCAAGGAACCGTATTCGACCCGCGTCCGCCGCTTGAGCGAGCTGCAAAAGGAAGCCTGCGAGACGTATCATGCCGCCTTCGTGGATACGGTCAAGGTGCTGGCCGACGCTCAGGGCAACTACACGACATTCAAGGTCGACGACAAGGGACGCCACGTCCGGCTGCGGTATAAGGATATGGTGCATGTGACCGAGGACGGTGGAGCCATGCTGTCCGCCGCAGTGGAACCTGTTGTCGAAAAGGAACTTCTTCTTGGCAAGAACAAGGCGGCGGAACGTCCCGCGCCTCAGGCTCTGCCTTCCTCCGCATCTTCTTCTCCCCTACCGGCGGAGTCCCCTTTGCCCGCCGTCGCTGAGGCCTCCGCGGAGCAGGGCGGCATTCCGTTCACTGTGGACTCCATGTTCCGTGGAGGGAAGATTCCTTGCTACGCGTTCCTTCCCGCCGACCGCAAGCCGGGCGAGCGTTTCCCCGTCGTGTATCTGCTGCATGGTGCATTCGAGGATGCGGGCGTCTGGAACACGCGGGCCGGAGCGCTGCTGTCGAAGCTGGCGACCCGCGAGCGGCTGGTGTTCATCGCGCCGTCATGCGGCCGCACCGGCTGGTATGCGGACAGCCCCTATTTGAAGAAAAGCCGTATTGAGAGCTTTTTCGCGCGCGAGTTGATGCCGTATGTGGAACGGGCTTTCCCTGTGCTGCCGAAGCGCGGCGTCATGGGCATGTCGATGGGGGGGCACGGTTCCTTTGTCCTTGCGCTGCGGCATCCCGGCTCCTTTGCCTCGGTCAGCTCCATGAGCGGCGTTATGGACATTACCCGGCATCCCGATCAATGGAAGATCCGCGACGTGCTCGGCCCTATGAACGCCAACAAGGCGTTGTGGCAGTCGTATTCCGCCGAAGATCTGCTGAAACGGTCGAAGGCCGCCGGGATGCCCGCCATGCTCATCACCACAGGGCAGCAGGACGCGTATGTCGTGCCTGAGAACCGCGCCTTTCGGGATACGCTCCGCCGGGGCGGGTTCTCCTATCAGTACCGCGAGGCGCCCGGCCTCCACGACTGGACGTATTGGCTTGACGAGCTTCCCCTACATGTAGCGTTCCATGCGGGGGTGTTGCATCGGTAGCAGAGGATGCCGAAGGGCCGGTAGTGGCTCCGGGTATCATATCCTTGCACGGAAAATCCCTCTCCTCCTCCAAAACCGACGCCCGCTGGAACAGGGCAGGGTCATACATCGTAACAACGAAAAGCCGTCCTTTTTCTGAACGGAAAAAGGACGGCTTCTTTATTTTGTATGGGCTACTCCGCCTTGCGGAGCGTGCGCCATTCTGGATCGTCGGTCAGATAGCGCGGGCGCTCAGCGAGGAGCTTTGCCTTGTCGCCATAGCCGTACAGGGCCGCGATGGTGGCTATGCCCTGTTCGTTGCCGCCTCTGATATCGAGGGCCGTGTCTCCCACCATGACCATTGAAGCGGGATCGAGGGCATGGCGCTCCATAAGGAGACGGATGATATCCTTTTTGCAGAGTTGCCGGTCCGGCAGGGAATCCGTGCAGCCGACGCCTTCGAGGAAGGGCATGAACCCCTTGAGCGTAAGCATCCTTTGCGCGGCGGCCTCCGGTTTATGCGTGGCGACGAACAGGCGGCAGCCTTTGGCCCGCAAACGCTCAAGCAACGCGAAGATGCCGGGGTAAGGAGTGCTTTGTGGGAAGGTGCCGCCAAAATAGAGGTCACGGAATGCGGCCACATGCCGGGTGATTTTCGCTTCGTCGGCGTCCGGGCAGACTTCACGGAAAATACCTTCCAGCGGAGGGCCGATGATGGAGAGCTCCATCCGAGGGATCGGATCGCCCGCGTCACGCAGGACGGCGGCAATGGCTTCGAGAACGTCCGGCGCGCTATCCACAAGCGTGCCGTCAAGGTCAAAGAGAATGGTCGAGAAAGGGAACGCGGAAAGCTGCATCAAAAACTCCTTGCAATGTCCACCGGAAAAGCCGCAAGCCTCGCCATATGAGGGCGTATACGGGAAAGCGGGTTCCTTCTTACGGCTGTGCGCTGCCACAGGTTAACCTATGCGGCGCTTCGGCGGTTTCCGTTGTCGCTCGCCCACGGCCTCTTGGTCAAGCGCGTGGGACATGTTGAGGCGGGAAATCATCTTGAGCGATGAGGAGGCGATGCACCATTGGGGGTGGATGTTCCCGTATGGTTTATCATCAGGGGATACTCACAATCCTCCCAAATGCCCTCGGAAGCAGGGCATGAAAACCGTGTCGGCACGCTGTCAGGGGAGGAAGGCCGTTCGCCGGCGGCATCCCCGCTTCCTGACGGAAACGTATCGGTGAATACGCGGAGGGAAACATGTGTGAAAGGGGCGGGTTCGCTCCTGGGCCCGCCCCTTTTATAGGTGCACGGAGGAATAGGCCTACAAGAGTTTCCGCTCTCGTGCAAAAGAGAAAGGACGGTTCTGGATAGGCGCACCGCACCGGGAGGCGTTTTTTACTCCGAGTAAATGTCTTCCTTCGTAAA
Source organism: Bilophila wadsworthia ATCC 49260 (assembly GCF_000701705.1). Taxonomy (GTDB): domain Bacteria; phylum Desulfobacterota; class Desulfovibrionia; order Desulfovibrionales; family Desulfovibrionaceae; genus Bilophila; species Bilophila wadsworthia. Next base: position 11,546 of record NZ_JNJP01000015.1, read on the forward strand.
ATGGCCGGGTTCGATCAGCACCTTATTGATGTTTTCTCTGGTCACGACTTTACCGTTGATCAGGAACGCGTTGATTTTATTGCTACCGTCGTTGCCCAGTTCAGAATTGACGTTGACCTTTTTCTTCGTGGCAAGGTTGTATGCCTCGTCCACGGCGGCATACGCCAGTTCCCTCAGGTCCATGTAGATGGTCGCGTCCTGCGTGCCCGCGAGGATTCTTTTGATGGCGGCGAGTTCAGCGTCCATGCCGGTGATGACGGCATGGTTGGTGACGTGGAGCTCCTCGAGCGCTTCGGCGGCGGCCCCGGCGAGGCGATCATTGGAGGCGAAGATCGCATCGATACGGTTGCCGTTTGCGGCGACGGCTTCCTTGACCAGCTTCTTGGCTTCAGCAGGGGACCATTTGGGCACGTACGCATCCAGAACCATATTGAGTTTGCCGTTTTCGATCAGAGGCTTGATGTATTTCATGGCTCCATAATACAAAAACGGCGTGTTGAAGTCGTTCACGTCGCCTTTGAGGACAATGATGTCCCCGTGGTAGACTTTTTCAGTCAGGTGCTGCCCCATGTTCTGCCCGATCTTATAGCAGTCGTACCCGACGAAAAGGTCGACGCTGCCCCCCATGACGGCCCGCGCGTAGGAAACCACTTTGGTGTTCTTCTGTTTGGCGTACATCAGGACATCGTCGACCTTGCGGGTGTTGTTCGGCGTGATGATCAAAACGTCGATGCCGTCGGAGAGCATTTCAAGGCAGTCTTCGGCCTGCGTCTTGGAGCTGTCCGGCAGATTGAGCCGCAGTTCGATGTCCGCCCCGAGCGCTTTGGCGCGTTCCTGCATGAACGCCATGTCCTTCTGCCAGCGCGCCGCGCCTCCGGCACCGATGGAAACGCCGATTTTCACCTTGCGGCTGTTGTCCTCGCAACCGCCCAAACCTAAAAGCAGAATCGCCGCACATATGCAGGACAGCCATTTCTTCAGCATATCCGACCTTCTTTGAATACGTTACGGAAGCTTTCCTCATCCATAGGCTTTGCGAAGTAGTAGCCCTGTGCGATGGAGCAGCCGCACTCCTTCATCAAGCGCACGTTCTCAAGGTGCTCCACGCCCTCGACGACAACCTTGATATTCAGTTTTCTCGCCATATCGGCAATCGACGAGAAGATGATGTTTCGCCTGTTGTTGTCCGCCGCTTCGCTCAGGAAGCCTTTGTCGATTTTGAGGACATCGATGGGGATGTCCTTGAGCATATTGAGCGAGGAATAGCCGGAACCGAAATCGTCCATAGCGATTGCAAATCCGTTGGCGTGCATTTTCCGTGTAAAGGCATAGATGGTGTCGATATTGTCGAATATGGCGCTTTCAGTCAGTTCTATTTCAATAAGATGAGCGGGCACGCCGTATTCACATTGTTTCTTGACGATTTTGCTGAGGAAGTCGCTGTCCATCAGGTGGAGGCGCGAGAAGTTCACCGAGATGGGAACACACGCCAGGCCCTGCTCAAGGAAGGATTTCAGGAACTTGAGGACCTTTTCGTACATGATCATGTCGAGTTCGACGATAAGGCCCGTCTGTTCGCACATGGGAATGAATTCGTTGGGGAAGATGAATTTGCCCTCGCGGGTCTTCCAGCGCACCAGCGCTTCGCCGCCCACGAGGATGCCGCTGTTGATGTCCACCTTGGGCTGGTAGTACGGGATGAATTCATCGTTCTTCAGCGCTTGCTTCACGGCGCGTTTCAACTGCTCGTTATGGATCGTTATCTGTTCGAATTTGTTTGTGTAATAGGCGAATTTTTTATTCAGCACACCCTTGATTGAGCGGGCGGCCGTCCCTGCCTTATCCACCATGAGGTTGATGCTTTCGGTGCTGTCCGTGACGGAATAAATACCCGCTGAAAAATAGAGGGTTATCTCTTCATTCTCGATGGAAGAGAGCAGGGCGTTCAGCCGTCCTTCCGCGGCGTTTTCAAGCAGGATCACAAAATGGTCGCTGTAAATCCTTGCGATCAGTTCGTGGGCATTCAGCTGCTGGCTGATGCTTTCATTGATCTTGCGTAAAATGCGATCGCCGAATTCAAATCCGTAAAAATTGTTTATGTATTTGAAATTGTCGATATCAAATTTGATAATATGGAATTTCTTATGGGGACACTGGGTCAGTATCCCTTGCGCATCGACAAGAAATTTATTGTATGTGTCACCCAGAGTAACCGTGTCGACAAAGGCAATTTTTTCCAATTGCGCGCGCTGCTTGTTCTTGTACCACAAGAAATACGTAAGGCTTGAGGTAAAGATAACTACGATGACGAACAGAATGAAATAGAAAATACTGATGACGGTATTGCCGTTGGGAGAAACGGCATTGTTCGGTACGCTTGTAATCAAATACCAGTCGTGGATTTTTTCTATGGGAGTATATGCCGAGAAGATTTCCCTCCCGGCTATCGTCGTCTCGATGAACCCGTTGCGGTTGTTCCGGATATCCCGTTTCATCTGCTCTGAAGCTTTAGGGTTGCCCGCCCCATAGAGATCGCGGAAGTAATTGTCGGACTTCTGCTCACACTTGGGATGCGCCGAGTGAAGGATAACGTATCCTTCACGGTTGATTACATACATATAGCCCTGCGAGGAAAAGATGGAGAGGGAACATATCTTGTACATTTCCTCGAATGTAATGACCTTTTGTATGGTCCCCACGATTTCCCCGTTATACGAGAGCGGCACGCTGATGACGAAAACCTCATCCCCGTTGATGCGTGAAATAAGCTTGTCTGAAATATTGGGGATGCCGTCGATGGCGAGGCGGAAATAATGCCGCCCCGAGATATCTAGCTTCCGGCCGCCATCAAACAAGGCCATGCCGTCCCTGTTCGCAGTGAACAGATCATCCGTGTTGTTTTCTTTGGCGTATTGTTCGATGAGGTCCTGTGTCTTGAGCTTGCCGGAAGATTCCTCGGCCTTCAACCTATCGGAAAGTTTGTTTGCGGTGATATCCAGCGAGTTGACGTTCATCATCAACCTGCTGGTGATGGCGTCCTTGTTCTGGGTCACAATCTCCACCAAATTGATTTTTACGTCCGAATTCAGCAAATTTTGGACATAACGCATGAGAAAGACTACCGAGACAGATAGTGCAAGATTTATAAAAACCATGAATATAGGTAATATATTTTTAAAAAATATTTTTTCTCTCATACGATTCTGTCAGGATAAAAGATATTTATTCTTTTGATAGATAAAAACTTTGTTCCAGCTGGTAGCTGAAGGCTGAAGAGGAAGAATGGAAACAACTCCAATATGGCGATAAGTAATGTTTTTATTCTCTGAGCAAGTATGCTTTAACAAAACTAGTATATTTTGTGTTAATCGTTGACTTGAATTATATTTTTTATGATCTGTTTTTTTACCTTATTAACAAAAAGTGTTTTTGATAACGGATAAAAGAAATATGTTGTTTTTATACAAAAAGTAAAATAGGTGTTCCAATAATTTATTGCCGTATACAACGGGATGGCTTTATTTAACGAAAATCAAATACAGTATAGACTAAACAAGGCGAGGATAGAAATAACCTCGCCTCGGGACAGTATATGTGTCGCGCTTCCAACCCCATAACTGTATTCCACTATGCGATTTTACGCCATAGTTATGAGATGGCGGCTCAAAGGATGTGCCTACATTGAAAAGCAAAGGCATCGTCTCAGTTTTCCGGGCGCGGATCAATAGATTTGATGAGGATTTCGGCTTTCTCAGCGAAGGAATCTTTCTAGCTTATTGACTTTTCACTCTCTATTTATCTTTCGAGCGAAGAAAGGGGTATATGGATCTGCATATGGGAAGAGCGGCCCCAAGATCGAATGACGAAGGGACCGCTCTTTTTGCGTGCAAGCGGAGTGTCGGCTGTTCGGAGGAAGCGGGAGCGGACCTGAATCCGTTTTGGAGTGTGGCCTGTGCGCCTTCCGAGCGGCGCGCGGCTAGTCCATGAGCGTGCCGCCGTTTATGTCCAGGATGTGCCCAGTAATGAACGCGGCTTGCGGCGAGCACAGGAACCACGCGCCCTCGGCCATTTCCTCAGGCGTCCCGAGACGGTTCAAGGGCACTTTCTCAGCGATAACCGGCCATGATTCCTTGGGGATCATGGTTCCTTGCACAGGGCCGGGGGCTACGCCGTTTACTCGGATTCCGTAGGGGGCAAGCTCCATTGCCAGCGACTTGACGAGCGAGATGACCCCCGCCTTGGATGCGCAGTAATGCGCTTTGGTTTTCGCGCCGTTGCTGCCGAGGGCGGCAAAGCCCGTTTTGGCGGCCCGGGAAGAAAAGAGCACCATGGCGCCCTGCCCGGCTTCCAGCATCGGAGGGATGCAGGCCTTGGCCAGAAAGAAGGCCCCGGTCAGATTGACCTTGATGACGTTCTCCCATTCTTCCACGGGCATATCCAGAATGGAGCAGGCGGGGCGTGTGATGCCCGCGCTGTGCACGAGGCATCGATTTTCGGAGGCGTGTTCTCGTGCGTGATCCTTACTTTCGCCGCGCCGCAGATCGCCGTTTTCGCCTTGCAGTTCGGGCCGCTTGAAACGTGCGCCCTGATCCTGATGGGCCTGACCTGCATTTCCAGCGTATCGGCCAACAACCAGTTCAAGGGGCTGGCCATGGGCGTGCTCGGGCTGCTGCTCGCCTGTGTGGGCATGTCCCCGTTTTCCGCCGAATCGCGTTTTACGTTCGATATTTTCGCCCTGAACAGCGGCATCGATCTTGTTGCGGTCATTGTCGGCGTGTTCGCGCTTTCCGAGGTTCTGGATCGCGTCGAACGGATGCGGCGCGAGGCCCGCGTGGAAAACGGCACCTCCTGCCGGGTTCAGCTTCCATCCCTCGGCGAATGGAGGGGCCGGATGTCCGGGCTGGTGAAGTCTTCCCTCATCGGCACGTTCGTGGGCATCCTCCCCGGAACGGGCGCCGCGACCGCCGCCTTCCTGAGCTACGGCGAGGCCCGCCGTTCCTCGCCCCGGCGCGAGAATATCGGCAAGGGCGAGCCCGACGGCATCATCGCCGCGGAATCGTCCAACAACGCCGTCACGGGCGGGGCGCTTGTCCCCTCGCTGGCCCTCGGCATCCCCGGCGACCCCGTCACCGCCATCATGCTGGCGACCCTGACCATTCACGGCGTGACCCCCGGCGTGCGCCTGATGACGGAGAATCCGGAGATGGTATACGCCACCTTCGCCGTGCTCATGCTGTCCAACCTGCTCATGTACCCGAGCTGCATCATCACCACCCGGATGTTTTCCTTCCTGCTCAGGATTCCCGAGCAGTTGCTGATGGGCTTCATCGCGGTGCTGTGCATCCTCGGATCATACGGATCGCGGGGCAACCTGTTTGACGTGTTCGTCACCGTGTTCATGGGCATAGCGGCCTATTTCATGCGCCGCATGGAATTTCCCCTGCCGCCTCTGGTCATCGGCCTTGTGTTGGGGCAGCAGTTTGAAATGAGCATAGGGCAGATGATGCTGTTCAAGGGCGACGATTCGTGGCTGGCCTTCGTTTCCGCGTCCCCCATCGCGATGGTGCTCCTCGGGATGGCCTTCCTGCTCCTCGTCGTCCCTCAAGTCCAGAATTACAGGGCGCTGCGCGCGAAGCGGTGATGCCCGCACGGTTTCGCCCAGACGGTCCACAATCTGTAACAGAAAAGGAGAGCCGTATGATCCGCCAGATGATGAAAAAGACCCTTCTCTTCCTTTGCGTGTTCATGCTCGGGGCCACCGGGGCGCTGGCCGCCTATCCGGATCACCCGATCACGCTGGTCGTCCCGTTCGGCGCGGGCGGCGGCACGGACATCCCGGCCCGTCTGCTGGCGGGGATGATGGAAAAGAGGCTTGGACAGCCCATCGTCGTGCAGAACGTTTCCGGCGCGGGCGGCACGCTCGGGGTGGCGCAGGTGGCCGCCGCCAAACCGGACGGCTACACGCTCGGCTATGTGCCCACCGGGACCATGTGTTTGCAGCCGCATGTGATGAAGCTTCCCTACGGGACGGATGCGTTCGACTTCATAGGCACGTCCGTCAGCCAGCCCGTGGTTCTGATGACCGCCCAAAACGCCCCGTGGAAGAACATCAACGAATTTATCGAAATGGCGAAAAAGAACCCCAACAAGTACGTCGTGGGCATCACCGCGACCGGCAACATGACCCATGTGCCCATGCTGCAGTTTGCCGAGCACTTCGGCTTGAAGCTGCGTTTCATCCCCTACCGCAGCGGCGGGGAGATTTTTAAGGACATCATGGCGGGCCGGACCCATCTTCATGCGGATGTGCCCGCGTCGCTGTCCACGTTCGATGTGTACGGGCTGGTGCAGTTTGCCGACGAGCGCAGCGAGAACCTTTCCGACATCCCTACGACCAAGGAACTGGGCATGGACGCCCGCTTCTCCCACTGGCAGGGCGTCATCGCGCCGCGCGGCATGGCCGGGCTCGGCTGGGGCCTGCCGATGGCGCTGGGTGCCGCCGTCGCCGAACCGGAAGCCCCCATCTACTGCATTACCGGCGACGGCGGGTTTGCGCATGTCTGGTCGGAGATGGAAGTCGCGGCCCGTTCCAACCTCAAAGTGACCACCATTGTGCTGAACAACGGCATTCTGGGATACGTGAAGTGTTCCGAAAAGCTCCGTTACGGCAAGAACAGCACTTCGGTGGACATCTTTCCCATCGATCATGTGGTGCTCGCCCAGGCTTGCGGGCTTCAGGGCATCCGCGTCGAACATGCCGAAGAACTGCTGCCCGCCCTTGAACAGGCCCGCCTGTCGGAAACGTCGACCCTCATTGAGGTTATGTGTTCCGGCGATTGTCCGCCCATCACGGATTTCGTGGGCAAGTAGCGCCCGTCCGCTGGAGGACAGCCGTGCCGCTTGAGGCGCGGCGAAGGCGGATTGCCTTTCTTTCCAGCTTCCGGGAGAGAAGGGCAATCCGCCTTGTCTGGAAAATATCCAACCCTTTCACAGAGGAGGAACCGTGTCCATTCAGAGAATCGTCTTGAACATCAATGGGGTAGATCGGGAAATCCTTTGTGAGCCGGAGAAGGACTCCCTTGCCGACGTGGTGCGGCGTCTTGGGCTCACCGGGACGAAAGTCGGGTGCGGAACCGGGCACTGCGGCGCTTGTTCGCTGCTGCTCGACGGGGAGGTCACGCGCTCCTGCGTCAAAAAGATGAAACAGGTCAAGGCGTATGCGAAAGTCGAAACCATCGAGGGCATCGGCTCGGCGGAACGGCTTCATCCGTTGCAGCGGGCGTTCATGACGTATGCGAGCGTGCAGTGCGGCTTCTGTTCGCCGGGGTTCATCATGTCGGCCAAAGGGCTTCTGATGCGCAATCCTGATCCGACGCGGGAAGAGGTCAGGGAATGGTTTACCCGGCACGGCAACGTCTGCCGCTGTACCGGATACAAGCCCATCGTGGACGCCGTGATGGAGGCCGCCGCCGTGATGCGCGGGGAAAAGGCGATGGAGGACATCACCTTTACCCCGCCGGAGGACGGCCGGCTGTACGGTTCGGATTTCCCGAAGCCCACGGCGCTTTCCCGGGTACTCGGGACATGCGACTTCGGGGCCGACATTTCCGGGAAGATGCCGGAAGGCACGCTGCATCTGGCGGTTGTTCTGGCGAAACGGGAACATGCCCGGATACGGGCTCTGGACACCGCCGAAGCCCAAGCCATGCCCGGCGTCGTCAACGTTGTTACCGCGAAGGACGTAAAGGGCACGAACCGGCTGGTTGCGCCGCAAGGCACCGTGCACAGCCTGTGCGACGGCCTCGATCGCCCGGTCATTTGTGACGGGGTGGTACGCCGGTATGGGGACGTGGTGGCCGTTGTGGCGGCGACGGGCCGGGACAAGGCGCGGGCCGCTGCGGAGCGGGTCCGGGTGGAATACGAGCCGCTTCCCGCCGTCATGACCTTCATGGAAGCCGCTGCGGAAGGGGCGTTCCCTATCCATGAAAACACCCCCAACATCTATATGGAACAGCCCGTCTACAAGGGCGAGGACACGCAAGGGCTTTTGGAACATGCCGCCCATACGGTTGAGGGAAGTTTCGGCACGTCGCGGCAGCCGCATCTGACGGTGGAGCCGGATGTCGTTCTGGCTTACCCGCAGGACGGGGGCGTGGTCATCCAGTGCAAGGGGCAATACCTGTACGGCAACATCGCCCAGATGGCCCCGGCTATTGGGCTGCCCAAGGAAAAGGTGCGGATCATCGGCAATCCGGCGGGCGGCAGCTTCGGCTACAGCATGTCGCCGGGCAATACCGCACTGGCGGCGGCCTGCGCGCTGGCGCTGGATGCGCCGGTTTCCCTCGTGCTCAGTTACGCCGAACACCAGCACACGACGGGCAAGCGTTCCCCCGTGTACGCCAATGTCCGCCTCGCGTGCGACGAAGCGGGAAAGCTGACGGCAATGGATTTCCTTGCCGGGATCGATCACGGCGCATACAGCGAAATGGCGGGGGCGCTGACGACGAAGGTTTGCCGCTTTTTCGGCTACCCGTATGCCATCCCAAATATCCGTGGCCTGGTGCGGACGGCCTTCACCAACAACAATTTCGGGACGGCTTTCCGGGCGTTCGGCTCGCCGCAGACCTACACGGCGAGCGAGCAGATCGTGGATATGCTCGCCGGGAGGATCGGCATGGACCCCTTCGAGTTCCGCTATATCAACGTCGCCCGGGAAGGGGATACCTGCACCACGTCCGTCCCTTACCGGGAATATCCCATGCGGGCGATGATGGACATGCTGCGCCCGCACTACCGGAAGGCCGTGGAAAAGGCCCGGGCGGAAAGCACGCCGGAGCACAGGCGCGGCGTGGGCATTGCGTGGGGCGGGTATCACGTCTCAAAAGTGCCGGATCGCGCGGAAATCGATCTGGAGCTGAATGAGGACGGATCGGTTACGCACTACAGCACATGGGCCGACGTCGGGCAGGGGGCGGATACGGGCAGCCTGATCCATGTCCATGAGGCGCTGCGCCCCTTGCGGCTCAGGCCGGAGGCCATCCGCCTGGTCCGCAACGATACGGGATGCTGCCCCGATACGGGATCGGCGTCGGGCAGCCGTTCGCACCATGTCGTCGGCATGGCTACGCTGGACGCGGCTTCCAAGCTGCTCGCCGCCATGCGCAAGGAAGACGGGACGTATCGCACATGGCGGGAAATGCGCGATGCGGGCGTTCCGACCAGATACCGTGGCGTCCATACCGCCGAATGGTCGGACATTGATCCCGATACGGGGCACGGGTACGGCGCGATTGCCCAGAACTACGTGCTGTTCATGGCGGAAGTGGCTGTCGAAGCCGCCACGGGCAGGACCCGTGTCCTCGGCGCGACGATTGTGGCCGACGTTGGGGTGATCGGAAGCCGCCAGGCCGTGCTCGGGCAGGCATGGGGCGGTTTTTCGCACTCCATCGGCTTCGCCCTGAGCGAAAACTACGAGGACATGAAGAAGCACGCGACCATGCGCGGGGCGGGGGTTCCCCGCTGCAATGACGTTCCGGACACGTTCAACGTGCTGTTTCACGAGACGTACCGCGAGAATGGGCCGCACGGTTCGACCGGATGCGCGGAAGGCTTCCAGAGTGCGGGTCACGTGTCCATCCTGAACGCCATAGCCGATGCCGTGGGCGTGCGGGTGGCTACGCTTCCCGTCACTCCGGAAAAATTGAAAGCCGCCATGACCGCCAAGGCCGCCGGCGTCCCCTACGGTCAGGAGCCTTGGGATCTCGGCTGTTCGCTTTACGAGCGGCTTGCCTTTCTGAAGGCACGCCATGCCGGAAAGGGCAAGGGATAGGTAAAGCCGCGCCCGTAAGGAAGCCGGGAACGCCGTCAGCCTCCCGCGCGATGGCCTTCGGCCTGTTCGAGCGTGGCATACCCGTACTGCTGCACCTGATTGAGGAGATTCAGCGCCGCGCCGTTCACGCCATCCTGTTGTTGCCGCAAGGTAAGTTCATGCAGGAGCGTGATCGTGCGCGCTGAATACGTCTTCAATTCTCCCCGCAGATACGTTTCAAAGGACGTTTCCCCGGTGGAGTCTTCGCTGGTGCGCAGCGGGCGGCCCTTGCCGCTCAGACGGGGATAACGGTCGAACAGCTCGGCTTTCCATCCCACGTTGATCGCGACGATTTCTTCTATCTTCTGCAGGGTTTCCTTGTCGACGGGCGGAAGGGATGCCGCCAGCTTCCGGTATTCTTCGGGGAAAGTGGATTCCATCATCCGGGCGTATTTCTCGGTCATGATGTTTCTGCCTTCCCGCGTGGCGGCTTTCAGATCTTCCAGATAGCTGGCAAGCAGCTCATCGGACCATGTGGCGGCCTGGCTCTTCCGCATGATTTTGAAGGTGTCGGGCCGCATCTGGCAGGAGGCCGGGCCTCCCACGTTCGAAACATGAGAAAACATGTCCCATTCCAGCTTGATGATTTCGGACATCAGTTCGTCGCGCATCTTTTTTCTCCATGTTTATCAATAACGCTACAGGGTATGGCTGTCTGCTGGGTACGCTGCCTTTCACCGGATAGATAAAACCGGCAAGCGATCGACGGCGGCGCAAGGCTGTTGGGCTTTTACGGCTGAACGGATACGGCGCCGTGCCTGCCTTTTCTTTTTGCGGAGAGAACCGGCGGAGCCAAAACGTCGTTCGGTATCCTCCACTCAAACAAAGATCCCGTCAGGCCGTCTTGTTGTCCCAATCCTTTTCCCGCAGCGTCCCGGTTTGGAAGTAGACGGAAACCAGCTCAATGAATTCGTGGAAATCTCCGTTTTCTTTGGCGAGGCGATCAATGGATTGCCAGTCGGCATCCGGCTTTTTCTGTGCGGGGAGCAGGATTTCGCTTTCCGACGGATTTTCGGGATCGAGCAGGATAACCCCGATGCCGTGCAGGGCTGAAAGCATCCTGAGCTCCTGTTCCACCCGGTCGTCGGCGATGGCCGTGGCGACGAGATACCCCTCGTGCGCCCAAGACGAGTTGCTGACGGCCTGAAAGAAGCATTTTCTGATATTGGCGACGGTGAGCATTTTTTTGACTTCAAACGACCAGAGCCGGACGCAGGTGCTGCCGCTGGCGTGCCCGCAGGCTTTGACGTGTTTCCCCCATGCCTTGTCCACCGGCTCCATCGCCACGATGTCGGGGTGGAGCCACTGGTTGCCGCCGTTTCCCCGCGTATTGTGGGAGCGGCCTTCCCGGATGCGCATGGAGTAGAGGTGCAGCTCCGACCAGAGATAACTGGTGAGAAGCGGGTAAAGCTCCTGTTCCAGCAGGGCCCGTTCTTCACAGGCGCAGCTCTCCTCATCGCGTTCACAGGTTTCACCTTGGGCCGTATCCCGCGCCTCCTGCGTCTCTTCCAATGGAATGCAGTAGCGGCGGGGCTTGGGCCTGTCCTGCCATACGAGTGTGGGGCGGAGCCTTTTGAGCGTGTCTTTCTGTGATCCGATTTCCGCAATGATTTGCGAAAGAAATGCCTTGTCATCCGCAAAACGGGGATTGTTGCGCTTTTTGGCGTAGTCGGAAGCGTACTGCTGCACGATGGCTTCGGCAATCTGCCGGGCCGTAAAGCTCCCGCCCCGATGTTTTTCGAGAAAAGCAATGATCTTTTGGGATTGAGAAAGCGCCATGGTCACCCCCTGTTCAGTTGAGAACCCATTGTAGGCGGGGGGAAAGGCCATGTCCAGCTTGCGCGGGCCTTTGGGAGCCTGCTGGCGATCGGGGCGGCTTCCGCCGCCGGGCAAAAACGAAAGCCCCGCACAGTACGGGGCTTTCCGCTGTTTCAGGCTGGTCCGCCGTACGCTAGCCGTTCATGAGCGTGGGGAGATAGGTTGCCAGCGGGGGGAACAGGACAATCAGGAGAAGGCAGACGAACAGGGCGATGACGAAAGGAACGGCGGAGCGGTACATGGTGCCGAGCGTCACGCCCGCCACTTCCTTCATGACGAAGAGGCTGATGCCGAAAGGCGGCGTGATGGAGGCCATGTTGTCCAGAACCGTGATGATGACGCCGAACCAGATCAGATCCCAGCCGAAAACCTTCGCAATGGGCACGAAGATCGGCACGCAGATGAGCAGCAGCGGCATGGACGGCAGGAAACAGCCGAGGATGCAGAAGGTCATGACGATGGCGAACAGGACCAGCATGGGGGCGACGTCCAGCGCGGCGATGCTGTTGGCGAGTACCATCGGGATGCGCGTCATGGCCATGAAGTAGCTGAGCACGATGGCCCCGCACAGGACGGTGAAGCACATGGAGATGAACTTGGCCGAATTGTGCAGGGTGGCGATGAAGTTTTTCCGGTTCATGCGGCGCATGAAGAGCGCGAGCAGCAGCGTGCCGAACGCCCCGATGCCGCCGCCCTCGGTCGCCGTGAACACGCCGCCGTAAATGCCGCCGATGACGAGGAAGAAGATGCCCATGATGGGCAGCCCCGTCTTGAGCGAGGCCATCCGCTCGTGGAGGGGGGATTTGGGCAGTCTCGGGGCGAGGCCCGGCTTGAGGAAGACCATGAGCCACACCGCGGCCATGAAGCACAGCGCGCAGAGGAGGCCGGGGATGATCCCCGCGACGAACAGGTCGCCGATGGATTGCTGCGCCAGCACGCCGTAAATGATGAAGGTGGTGCTCGGCGGGATGAGGCAGCCGATGGTCCCCGAACAGGCCAGCGTGCCCACGGCGAGCTCGTCGTTGTAGCCGTGTTTGCGCATTTCCGGAAGGGCGATGGCGGCCATGGCGATGCTGCCCGCCAGCACGTCCCCGACGACGGCCCCGAACAGCGCGCAGGCGGCCACGCTTCCGACGGCGAGCCCGCCGCGCAGGTGCCCGAGCCATTTGCGCGCGCAGCCGTAGATGTCCTCCCCGAACCGGGCGTGGAAGCACAGATAGCCCATGAGCATGAAGAACATGAGGGGAGACCATGCGTAACTGCTGGCCGTCGCGTACATGGACTTGCCGAGGGTCGTGAAGCCCGCCGAAACGCCGCGCAGGTTGGCGATGAAGACGAGGCCGGTGGCCATGAGCGCGAAGGCGACGGGCATACCGAGGAAGAACAGGGCGAACAGGAAGACGAGCCCAAGCACGCCCACGGCGACGCTGCCCATACCGGGCAGCTTGTGCGTGGCGACCCACCATGCGCCGAGCATGGGCAGGCACCCGAGGCAGAGGGCGAGGACGGCCTGCCGGTTCCCGGCGCGGCGGCAGGCTTCCGAAAGCGCTTTCAGCAGATCGTGGAGCAGGGTGACGGCGAGCAGGGCGAAGCCGAACGACGCGAGCCCGATGAATGGGGTAAGCGGAATCCGCAGCACCAGCGTGACCGACGAGGTCGAAGCCGCATACCGGGCGGTCGTATAGGAACAGAAACCGATGGTCGCCAGCGACCACAGCGTCGTGGCGACGGCGAGCAGCGCCCGGCGGGGTTCGGTCAGCTTGGAGGTCAGGATATCCATGGTGACGTGGCTTTTCTGCCATTGCGTGTAGGCGGTGGAGGAAAAGACAACGATGACCATCATGAGTTCCGTGATTTCCACGGTGCCGTTGATCGACTTGCCGAACCAGTACCGCAGGAACACGTCGACGAACGTCAGGAACACCATGAGCATGAAGACGCTCATGCCCGCCGCGCTGAGCCATTTGGAGAGGCTTTCCGCCGGGAGCAGCGCGGCCGTGGCCCTGCCGAGAAAACCTGTTCCGTGGGTATGCGTGCTTTCCATACTTCGTTTCCTTGTTGGAGAGGAGTCGCGTCTGAGGAACATCCACCGTGGCGGGAAGCTCGCGGGGCGCTCCCGGAGGAACGCCCCGTCCGCCCGAGGCCGGGTTACTTCTTGCCGGCGATGTCGATGGAGTGGGACTGGTTCCACGGCTTGGCGTAGCGCGTTTCCAGTTCGCGGAACTTCGCTTCGATGGCCTTGCCGGGGAGCCCGGTCTTGGTCACGATGTCGATCCACTCCCGCATGACGGGCTCGGTCAGCCTGTCGGCTTCGGCGTAGTCGGCATCCGAGAGGACATGCAGCGTGCCGCCCATGTCGGAGACCCACGTGTTCAGGCTTTCGTACTGCTTCTTTTCCCAGAACGCCTTGAAGAGGGTACGTCCGTATTCCCCGGACACGCTGTCGACGATCTGTTTGAGATCGTCCGGCATCCCGTCGTAGACGTCCTTGTTCATGACGACGGCGAAGACCAGCCCCGTGGTGTTGACGAGGGTGACGTGCTTGACCACGTCGCCCAGACGGCGGGAAACCAGCAGATCGTAGTCGCAGGAGGTCGCGTCGATGACGCCTTGCTGCATACTCATGAACACGTCGGCCATGGGGATGTTCACGACCGAGGCCCCGAAGGCGCGCAGCTTGTTGGCGACCTGATAGTCCCCGAGCACATTGATCTTCTTGCCCTTGAAATCGGCGAGGCTGGTGATGGGCTCCTTGCTGCCGATGAGCATACCGACGGTCAGGGCGTGGGAGAACAGGACCTTGACCCCATCCAGCTCCTTTTGGACTTCGGGGAAGGCGTTCTGCATTTCCAGTACCCACGGCGTGGGATCTTCAAGGGACATGCTCGGACGGATCAGGGTGAAGATCCGCTCGTGGAAGGGGAACTGCCCCACGGCCACGTCATAGCTGAATTCGGCCATGTCCGAGATGCCGTCCTTGACGGATTCGAAAGCGTCGGCTTCCTTGCTGAGGGCTTCCGCGAAATAGGGTTCGACGCGGATACGCCCGCTGCTGCGCTTGTTCAGCTCTTCGGTCCACTGCTTGAGGGCGAAGTGCCAGCGGTTATGGATAGGCGGGATGGGCAGGTTGAGGCTCAGGACGTACTCTTCAGCCGCGCGGCTTTCGGCGGGCGGCATCCCGGAGGCGAAAAACACCGAAGCCATGATCAGAACCAAAAACCTCTTCATAGGAACTCCCGTGATGGTGCAAGGTTGAATCCGGGGTTCCGGCTTTCCGGAGGGGAAAGCCGGGGCCTCTCCTTACAGGAACGTATGCAGGGGGAAGCGGAACGAGATGCACGCGCCGGGACAGGCTAGGCGGCAGCAGCCGCAGTGCCAGCACTCGTCGGGGTAGGCCACTTCGGGGCCGTGCTCGCCTTCTTTGAGGATAAGGCCGGGACAGCTCGCCACGCATTGCCAGCAGGACTGGCAGTGTCCGCAGTGCAGGCAGCGTGCGGCTTCGGCGCGGGCGGCCTCAAGGGTGAGCCCCTTGTCCAGCTCCTCGAAGGCGAGCCACGTTTCCCGCGCGGTGAGCCGCTCCGTCGGGTTGCGCGGGGCTTTCTCGTGATAGCTGATGTTGACGATTTCCTCGAAGGCCACCACATGCTGTTCGGTTCCGCCCGCCGAGGGGAGCAGGGCAAGCAGCCCTTCGTCGTTGAACCACGCCTCCAGGGGCGCGGCGTCCGTTCCGGTCAGGAATGCGTGCATGGCAAGGGCTGTCCGGCGTCCTTCCCCGATGGCGGCGCAGACTAGGGAAGGCCCGGAGGCGCATTCCCCGGCGGCGTACAGGCCCGGCTTCGAGGTCATGCCCGTTTCCGGAGCGGCGGCGATGAAACCGCGCGGGGTGCGCTCCACGCCCGGCACGGCGTCCAGAAAATCGAGATCCGCCGTGAGACCGCTGGCGCAGATGACGATGTCCGCTTCCAGTTCCAGCACGCTGCCGGGGATGCGGTCCACGCTGAGGTTGCCCCGCTCGTCGAACCGGAAGCCTGAGACGGCATCGGCCGTCACGCCGGAAACCGTTCCGCCTCCGCAGCGCACAGCGCCCGCCAGATGGGAAGGGTGAAGGCGGATGCCTTCGTCTTCGGCCTGCCGGACTTCTTCGGCGGGAACGCGCACATGACCCATGTCTTCAAGGAAGACGAGATGGGTTTCAGCGGCTCCCAGCCGCTTGACCGTGAAGGCGCAGTCAAAGGCCACGCCGCCCCCGCCGAGGATGGCGACGCGTTTGCCGTCGAGCCGGGTGCGGTTGAGGTTCGATTCCCGCAGGAACCGGACGGCCGGGAGCGCGTGTTCGATGCCGGGGATGTCCAGACGGCGCTCCTTTCCGTTGCCCGCCGCGATTAGGCAGGCGTCATAGTGTTCCAGCAGCGAGGCAAGGGAAATGTCCCGCCCGACGGCTGTGTTCGTCAGGATGTTGACCCCGAGGCCGAGGACGAGCCCTACCTCGCGGTCGACCGCGGCCTTGGGCAGCCGGAAGTCCGGGATGGCCTGACGCGGCACGCCCCCGGCGACGGGGGAAGCCTCGAAGACGTCCACCGTGTGCCCGAGCAGGGCGGAAAAGTAGGCGCAGGTCAGCCCTGCGGGGCCGGAACCGATGACGGCGATCCGCTTGCCGGTCGAGGGAAGGCGCTTCATGCGCCGGAAGGCGGAACCGTAATCCGCGGCATGCCGTTCCAGCGCGCGGATTGCCACGCCTTCATCGTACGAATTTCGGTTGCAGCCGGTTTCGCAGGGATGGGGGCATACGCGGCCCGTCACGCCGGGAAACGGATTGCGGGCGCGCAGGTATTCCAGCGCGAGGGCCTCGTTGCCGTCCGCAATGGCTCGTTCCATTTTCTGAATGGGGTTCCCCGCCGGGCAGCGGCATTCACAGGGGGACGTCCGGCCCTGTCCGGCGTGGCTGGCGTCCTGTACGGAAACGCGGGGTGTTTCTCTGCTAAAGACTGGAGGCATTCCAGACTCCTTGTTTCAAAAGAAGGGTTCTGTCGCCGCTGGAGCCTTTGGTGGCCCCGTTGCGGCGGGAAACGGGCCGCACCCGGCGCGGGGGCGCTTCCGGGCGGGTTGCCCGTCAGGCTTGCGGGGCCCCGGCCCAGAAAGCCTTGGGGCCGTAGGCATCCTTTTCCAGAACAAGCAATTTGTTGAGCGAGGGATCCATGTCGGGATAATCCGTGCGCCGGTAGACGGAACGCCCGGTCTCCCGGCGTTCCCGCGTGGCCAGCGTGGTGAGCCGGCACGTCCGCAGAAGGTGCATGGCCTCGTGCGCGCGCAAAAGCTCGTGCAGGTTTTTTGCCATGATCGTGTCTTCCACGGACTCGATGAGCGCGAACTTTTCAAGGGCGGTGGACATCCCCTTCTCGTTGCGGACGTAGCCCATATAGTAGTCCATGACCTGCCTGATGGCGGCTTCGAACTTGTCTTGGCGGATGCCGTCCGAGACACCCAGAGGCTTGAAGACGCGCCGTTTCTCGCGTCCGAGTTCGTCCGCGTCGGGTTCGGGAAGTTCCGTATACGTCGAACCGGCGGCCCGCGCCGCATGATCCCCGGCGATGTAGCCGCTGCAGATGGAGCCCGAGAAATCGTTGAACACGCTTCCGCCGAACAGCCCCTTGACGGTACGGGTTTCGAAGTTGTCCTTCAGGTAGAGGATCCCGTTGATGTACAGCTCGGACAGTTCCACTTCCATAGGCTTCGCGCTGAAATCGATCCCGGCCTGCGCGCAGTAGTCGTTCCACGTTTCCTTGTCGCCGGGCATACTGTCGTATTGGAGGTGGTGCAGGATGTCCCTGTCGATGTGGGTGAGATCCAGCACGAAGGGCGGCCCGTTCCCCTCGGTGAGTTCCCGGTGCGTCCCCTGTATGAGCAGGTAGCGCGGGCCGATTTCCATCATGGGGTGGTACTTGCCCATATAGCGCTGGCCGAGGGCGTTGATGCCCTTCGCGCCGCTGCTGGTGATGCCGTTCATGCCGGGGCAGCCCCATCCCTTGGGAAGGAGGGTGGCTTCCTGTTCGGTATCCAGCGTGATGATCTGGGCCCCGGCCTCATAGGGCAGTGCGATCTGGCTTCCCGTAATGAAGGGGGAGAAGGCGCTGTTGAAGGGATTGAGGGACGAGTTGACGGAAACCCGCCCGTTCAGGCGGCCGAGGGCCGAAATGACGATTTTCGCCCTGATGATGTGGAACGTGCCGTCAAGGACGTGGAAACCCGCCGCGCCGATGGCCTTTCCGTCCTGCACGAGGATCTTGGTGCACTGGACATATTCCAGCACGTCGACGCCCTGCGAACGGATAAGCCCTGCGAGTCGGCGCTTGATGTATTTGCCGTTGTTGATGTGCGTCCACCAGCTTCCGGGCTGTCCGAATCCGGTGGTGCGGTAGAAGGAGCCGTCCGCGTTGTGCAGGAATTCGATGCCGAGGCTCTTCAGTACCTCGATCATCTGGGGCATGGCCTCGACCCACTGCCGGACCTGGCTGGGGGAATAGCCGCTGGTCGGCGTACAGTAGAAGTCGACGATGGTTTCCGTCGTGTCGCCGGGGGCGTCCGTATTCAGCACCGCCATGAAATGGTCGTTGCCGCCGCCGAGGGAGCCGCAGCTTTCCAGTTTGCCCTTATCGGCCAGAAGCACGCGGAGGCCGTGGCGGCTGGCGGAAAGGGCCGCGCCGCACCCGGAGGCTCCCGCCCCAAGGATCAGGACGTCCGTTTCGTGCACGATGCCTAATGAGTCCAAAGGAGTCGCCATTCCAAAACCTCCCTGAAGGAACGTTGAACCGTGCGTCCCTTATCGGAGGTTTTACTTGTGCAAAATAGTGCGTTTGCACCATTTTGCATGATTTGAATGAATATTGATATATTATATTGAAATAAAAAGAATAAAAATGTCGTGACAAACACGTTGCGGTTTCCGGAAAGCCAGAAAACGACAAAAAGGCCTTGGGAAAGGCCTTTTTGTCGACCATTTGTTTCTTTTTTATCTTTTGTCGCCGCGAGCGAGCCTGTCGAGCGCTTCCATATCGAGGATATGCAGATCGTTTTTGGTGTATTTCTCGATGATGTTCAACGCCTTAAGGCGGCAGAGGATACGGGTCAGTGTGGTGCGGTGGATGCCGAGCAGGGCCGCGAGCTCCTGCTGCGTCATGTCGGGGCTGAAACGCGGCCTGCCGCCATACTTCTGGGACATTTCCTGAAACACCCTGCATACATGGCCCATCGTGCCGACAAGCGAGGCGTCGCCGAGGTGCTGCGAATGGATGACCAGGTGTATGCAAAGCGAGTGGATGAGGTTGAGCAGCAAATCCGGATGGGCGGCGGCGAACGCGCGATCCGTCAGCAGCCCGGCGTCGAAAATCGCGGCTTCCACCCGTTCCGTGCAGGTCACCACAGTGTTCTTGATGTCCCCGGCGATGATGGTCGGCACGTTCATGAGCGTGCCCGCCCCGGCGTACAGGATCGTCCGTTCCTCGCCGTTGGCTCCGACATAGGCCAGCCGCACGGTCCCCGAAAGGATATAGTAGAAATAGGGCGATTCCGTATTCGAAACGTCGATGGTGTGCCGCTTGGGGAAGACGCGCCGGGAGGCGAGGTGCAGCACCTGTGCCCACGGCGTATTTAAATCGCTTACGCGCGAAGACTTCATCAACATGGCCTGCTCGTGATTCATGGACCCCCTCCCCGCCGCTCGAAACGGCGTCAGGTAAAATGTGCCGGAACTCGGACGTTTCGGCAATACTTTTGCGCATCTTGCGGAGGAGTATCCTTTGTTCGGTATCGTCGAATCGTTATCCGCGTTGGAGGGCAAGGCGCACGGAGGCCTCTTTCTTCGCTTCATACGGATGGTATCAAAAAAATGGCAGGCAACACCGAGGGAAGTGTCGGTGCCGCCTGCGCGGAAAAGGGAACTGAAGGGGGCTACCGCAGCCACGTCCCGTCAAGCAGTTCCTTGGCATCGCGGGTGAGCGGGAAGACGTCGCGCCGCCCGATGTGCTTCACGTCGAATTTCCTGTTCAGGGCGGCGAAGTGGCGCAGCCCGTAGGCGATGCGGTTCAGGTAGGAATATACCCCGACGGCCCCGGTGGAGAACCCGTCCGCCGCGCTGCCGTAGAGCCCCCGCAGCTCGGGAAGATCGCTGAACAGCTCTTCCTTCGTCGTGCCGAAACGGGCGAGTTCCGGGGGGACTTTGCCCGCCTCAATGAGATCCCCGATCTTTTTGGCGCTCATGGCTGCCGCCATGCTGGACCGGCACAGGCCCACGGCGGAGATGTAGGGCGCGCCGAGGGCCAGCGCCTTGTACACCTGATCCTCGGTCGCAAAGCCCCCCGTGATCGCCACATGCGGGAGTTCCATGCCTTCCGCGGCCAGCTTGTTGAGAATGCCGTAAAGGATGCTTTCCATGACGACCGTGGGGAGGCACCATTCGTTCATCATCTTGCAGGGGCTGTAGCCGGAGCCGCCGCCCGCGCCGTCGAAGGTGACCATATCCACTTGCGCCTTGGAAGCCAGCCGGAGGATATGCTCCAGATCCTCTGGATCGAAGCCCGCCATCTTGAAATACACGTTGGTCATGCCCATGTCGCGGAGTTGCGCGATGCGGCCGATCAGATAGTCGTCGCTCCAGATCGGCAGACGGCCGTAGACGTGGAAGGCGGGGCACGCCTTGCGGCCATAGGCTTCCTGTACGCCGGGATCACGCGGATCGGGCAGGACAAGGAAACCCTGTTCGCACTTCTTCAGCGCCTCTTCGAGCGTGGGGACGAGGTTCGCGGGCTGCGTGCCCTTGGCGGACTGCCCGAACTTGAATTCGATGGCCTTGGCCCCGCATTCCCGGATGGCGTACTCCGGCACGCCCTGCGCGTCGTCGTCATAGTTGGCCTGAAGGATGATCTGCCCGTATCCCCGGTCATACTTGTTGAAGGCGTCCAGCATTTCCCGGAGCTTCGGGGCGTGGACGACCTTGCCGTTTTCGTAGGCGAGCGTCGGGTCCTTGCTCACGGCCCCTTCGCCGATGACCGCGTTGACGCCCGCCATGGCCGCGCCGCCGAAGTAGTCGGGCCAGTTGAGCTTGATGAGCGCGGGCAGGATGATCGGCAGCGCCAGCTTTACGGGGTTGAGGGTGCCGATCTCCCGTTCGAGCCCCACATGGTAGATGGTGGCGCGATCGGCGTCCAGCGGAGCCCCCATTGCCCCGAAGGATCTGCCGTTGATGTTGAAATGGGAATAATCGACGGGATAGACCTTTTCCGAGGCGATCTGGTTTTCCCCCGTGGTGGTGGGATATACGGTCTCCATGCCCCGGACGGCGGACAGGCCGATCTCGCAGCTGCCGATGCAGTCGGCGGTGCACATGGCGCACATGCCGGAAAAAGAACAGACATGGGACGGATCGCGCATTTTCGTGCGGTTGAACACGGAGCCGAGCGTGGGGCTGTACGACATGGACGTTTCCTCCTTGAAGAACGAAAAAACGGCGCGGCCCGTCCCCCGCGATGGGAAACGGCCGCACCGTCGGTGGCATGGTCAGTCGCGTATGGTCTTGCCGGGACGCGCGCCCGTATGGACGCCGTGATCGACGGCGATCTCGCCGTTGACGAGCACGTAATCGATGCCTTCCGGGTAGACACGCGGATTTTCAAACGTATTCACATCGCGGATGCGGTTTTCGCCGAACACCACCATGTCCGCATCCATGCCGGGCATGATGAAGCCCTTGCGCTTCATGCGGAGTTTGAGCGCCGTGCTGGAGGTCATCTTGCGCACGGCCTCCTCAAGGGTGAGCAGGCGCTTTTCCCGCACGTAACGGGCGATGAACCGGGGGAAGGCCGCATAGGTACGCGGATGCGGCTTGCCGCCGCTCAGCAGGCCGTCGGTGATCAGACACATGGTCGGGTGCTTCATGCCTTCCATTACATCCTCTTCATACATGCCGTGCCCAAGCAGGCCCACGGCAAGGTTTTCCTCGATCAGCAGATCCAGCACCGCGTCCTCGGGCGACTTGCCGAGGGCCTCGCCAAGGGCCACGGCGCTTTTGCCTTCGCACCAGAGGTTCTTTTCGCTGGCGACCGAGGAGACGTAGATGTTCTCCCAGCCCATGACCTGCGAGAAATTTTCCCAGCCTTCGGTGGTGAGCATGTCCTTTTTGACCTGTTCGCGTTCCTCCGCCAAGGCTTTGAGCAGGCCGTCCGTCCCCCGGCTGTGGTACCACGGCGGAACGACGACGTGCATGAACGTGCTGTTGGCCGTATACGGATACTGGGCGATGCCGATGTCGATGCCTTCCCCGCGGGCCCGGTCGATGGTGTCGAGATGCCTGCGGGCGTTCCCCCAGTTCCTGCGCCCCCGCAGCTTGAAATGGGTCACCAGAATACGGATGCCGGTTTCGCGCCCGATGTGGATGACCTCTTCCAATGCCTCGGCCATGTGGTCGGCCTCATTGCGCATATGCACGTCGAGGATACCGTCGTAGCGGGCCGCGACTTTGGCGAGCGCGACGAGTTCTTCCGTGGACTGGTACTTGTTGGGCGTGTAGATGAGCCCCGCCGAAATGCCGCGCGCGCCTTCCTCCATGCACCGGGCCACGCTTTCTTCCATAAGGCGCAGTTCTTCGGCGGTGGGCGGCCTGTCCTCCATGCCCATGACGTCGAGGCGCACGGTGCCGAGCCCCACATAGGAACTCAGGTTGACGCTCGGCTTCGCGGCGTCGAGCGCATTGAGATAGGAGGCGAACCCGTTCCAGCCCCACGGTTTCTGGGCTACGCCGTCGAGCCCGGAAATGCTCGTGCTCCACGGCTCCTTGTTCTTGTCGCTGATGGGGGCCACCGACATGCTGTCGAGGCCTACGTTCTCTGTGGTAATCCCTTGCATGATTTTGGGCAAGGCCAACGGCTCATCTATTATCCTCAAATCCGAATGGCTGTGGCTGTCGATGAAGCCGGGGCACAGGATGTTGCCTCCAATGTCGAGCACCGTCCGGGCTTCGGGCATATCGTGGGCCGAACCCACGGCCACGATGCGCCCGTCGCGCACGCCGACGCAGCCTTTGCGCCAGGGGTTGCCCGTCCCGTCCACGATGCGGGCGTTGGTCAAGAGCAGATCCAGCATGAACGCCTCTCCTTGTCAGCCGAGCACGATGCGGCGCGCCAGCTCGTCGTCTTGTTCCGTAATGAAGGGGATGCCCGTTTCCTGAGCCGTTTCGCGGTTGGCGGCGCAGATGTCCGTGCGGTCGATGTGCTCGACGCCGAACTTGCGGGCCCCGGCCATGTGGTGCTGGAGCCCCGCGCCGAGTCGGTCGCACATCGTCCACATGGCGATGGCTCCGTAAGGGATATGTGCCATTTCGTCGGCTCCGAGGCGTTCCTTGAGGGCATGGTATCCGGCGAAGATGGTTTCGGGCGTATCGCCGATGTCGAGGACTGTCTTCGGAAGCGCCGACCACGCGCCGTGGACGCGTTCCCGGCGTTCGGGGTGCAGGGCCCCTTCGATGTTGCAGCCGAGGAAGGCCGGGATCATGAACGAGCGCGACATGCACACAGCCTTGACGTAGGGGGCGCCGAGGGCCAGCGCCTTGAACGCTTGGCTCGGCTTGGCGAGCCCGCCGCCCATGGCGAGATCGACCACCTTCTTCCCGGCGGCGGCCCGCAGGAAGGCGTAGTCATGCGCTTTGGCGTGCAGCAGGACGGAGGGGACGCCCCAGTTGTCCAGCATGTCGTTGGGGCTCATGCCCGTTCCGCCGCCGGAGCCGTCGATGGTCAGGAGTTCGAAATCCAGCTCGGAGGCCACCCGTATCGCCAGCGCCAGATCGGGCATCCCGAACGCCCCGGTCTTCAGCGCCAGCCGTGCCGCGCCGTTGGCCCGGAGCTGTTCCGCCTTGGCCGCGACTTCGGCGAGCACTTCCTCGGGCGTGGACAGGGCGGGATACGTGAGGCCGGTATAGCGGGTGAAGTGTTTGACGCGCCCGGCGCGGAAGGCCTCCTGTACGGCCGGATCCTCGGGATCGGGGCGCAGGCAGTAGCTGCGGCTCTTCATGAACCGAGCGTAGTCGAGATCGCGGATCAGCCCTTCGCCGTTGATGGGCTTGGCGCCTTGCCCCCATTTGATTTCGACGCACACGAAGTCGCCGTACTTGCGGGCGACGTAATCAGCCACGCCGTTGTAGGCGTCGTTGGCGTTGAGCTGGACGAACAGCGCGCCCTTGCCATTGTAATAGCGCTTGTACACGGCGATGCGGCGGTCCAGATCGGGCAGGGCGCGGATGGAGCCGTCGGGATTGAATTCGGTCTTGTTGTCCCCGCCGCCCACATTTTCCCCGATGACCAGCGGGATGCCGCACAGGGCCGCGCCCACGGCGAAGCTGTCCCAGTACTTGTCGACCACGGGATTGCGGCTCAGCGCGCCGATGAGGAACGGATAGTCGCAAGGGTACTTGGCGTTGGAGCCCACGGCCGTCGTCAGATCGGCGTCGCAATAGGCCGCGTCGCCCGTGCGGGCCTTTTCCGGGTCGAGCCCGGCCCCGCCGAAGACGCGGCCCCGGATGCGCAGGGCATTGTAGGAAACGCCCACATGCGTGGTGTTTTCGGTCCCGATGGTGGCGTTGCCGTAGTCGCGGGGCACCAGCGTCCTGCGCCCCAGAAGCGAACTCAGCCACGTTTCGCAGCGGCCCTGACAGTCCGTGCGGCAGAAGTTGCACAGCCCGGATTCGCAGGGCGTGCCGCGGTTGACCGCACCGATTTTTTCGTTGTTTTTGGAAGTAAGGCTCATGCAAGGCTCCTTATCGTAAAAGCGGTTAGGCGAAATGGCGGCGCATGGCGAACAGCGCCGGGAGTCCGCCTGTATGCAGATAGACGACATGCTGGTCCGCCGTGAACGCGCCCTTGCGGATCGCGTCGAGCAGGCCCGCCATGCTCTTTCCGGTATAGTTGGGATCAAAGATGACGCCTTCGCTCTGGGCGACGAGGCGCACGGCCTCGATCATGCCGGGGTAGGGCCGGGAATAGCCCGGCCCCACGAAATCGCAGGAGAGGCGTAGCAGCCTTTCCCCGCATCTTCCGGGCAGGGAAAGCGAAGCCCAGCACTCCTCGGCGTGTTCCATGATGCGTTCACGGGCCTGCACCGGGTAGTCCGTGCCGAAGGTGTCGAAGGCGTAGAGGGGGATGTCCGGCCCGCCCGAAAGGGCAAGGGCGTGCGCACCGGCGAGGAACCCCGCCGTGGTGCCCGAACTGCCCACGGTGACGGTAATGGCGTCCGGCGTGAAGCCGCTGGCTTGCGCCTGGTCGAGCAGCTCGAAAAAGCAGCGCAGGGAACCGAGCGCCCCTTCCGCCGTGGAGGAGCCGCGGGGGATGATGTAGGGATGCCGCCCTTCGGCCCTTAGCTTCTCGGCCCGGCGGCGCATGGCCGCACCCCGGTCGGCTCCCGGCGGTACGAGGTGCACCTGAGCCCCTAAAATGCGGCAGAGCAGGATGTTCCCGGTTTCCTGATCGTCCTCGGAGAGCGGGGGATCGGTCCGCCCGAGGAACAGCTCGCAGGGGATGCCGAGGTGTGCGGCTGAGGCCGCCGTCTGTACGACCTGATTGGACTGTACCTCACCCGTGTTCAGCAGCACGTCGGCACCTTCCGCGCGGGCCTTGGCGAGCACGTGCTCCAGTTTGCGTATCTTGTTCCCTCCCGCGCCGAGGGGGGTCATGTCCTCGCGTTTGATCCAGAGCCGGGGGCATTCGATCCCTTGGGCGGAGAGGCGGGCCCGCAGCCCGTCCATCGGCATGAACGGCGTGGGCCATACGCCGAGCGGGATGCGCGGGGCCTCTTCAAGCCGTGTTCTCAATTCCATTATGTCCATACGAGATATCCTTTGGGCGGAGCGTCAAAACAGAAGCCCCGTAGGGGTCTGTACTTCCATGATCAGCGAGAAACAGCCGTACTCGACGGCGATGAGGAGCAGCGAATAGGCCAGTACCGAACCGATGCCCCGCAAGTCGGCCTTGCGCCCGGAGAGCCAGAACGTGCCGTAGGCGGTCATGGCGACGATGCAGAGGAACGTGGCGGCGTAGAAGCCGAGCGGTTCGATGAGCAGATAGCCGACGCCCATGAGCCCGAGGTACAGGCAGATGCTCCAGTAGCAGCCCGGACGCACGGTTTCCGGCTTCCGCGCCGTGCCGGAAAAGATCTGCATCAGCATGATGAAGATCCCCAGGCCGACGATGGAGGCGTACACGGCCTGCGGGAAATAGCCGGAAATGCCTTCGATGGCGTAGGATTGGCGCAGGAGGACAGCCCCGCCGACGGTGATCGCAAGGACGACCCAAAAGTCGTAGCGGCGCAGGCACGCTCCGGACGGGCGCAGGCTGGAGAGGGCGATGCCCTTGCCCTGCTTGCGGTGGTTCAGCCAGAGCGGGATGACGATGGCGAGGATGCACGCGGCCATGAATACGGCGGCGAGGGGCGAGAAGACCAGCAGATCGGCGAGCGAGTCCTCCGCCTGCGTGCGGTAGAGGGTCACGATGAGGTTTTCTTCGATGATCCGCCCGAGCACCAGCCCGAGGGCGATGCCTGCGGGCATGATCTTCGCCTTGAGCAGCAGATAGGCGATGCCGCCCGACAGGATCATGAGCAGGACGTCGAACATGCTGTTGCGCAGGGCATAGGCCCCGAGGAACGAGATGGAGATGACAGCCGGGATGATCAGCAGCTTGGGCACATCGAGGATACGCGTGCACACGCGGACCAGCAGGTAGCCGATGAGCAGCATCCCGATGTTGGCGATGATCATGCTCACGATGAAGGCGTAGGCGATCTCGGGGTTCTTTTCCATGAGCTGCGGGCCGGGCGTCAGCCCCTGCGCCATGAGCCCGCCGGCGAGGACGGCTGCCGCCGCGCTGCCGGGGATGCCGAGGGAGAGCAGGGGGACCAGCGAACCGCCCACGCTCGCGTTGTTGGCGCTTTCCGGCACGAGGATGCCTTCCACGGCGCCTTTGCCGTAGCGGTCGGGGTCCTTGTCCCACCGCTTGGCCTCATTGTAGGAGACGAGCGCGGCCACGCTGCCCCCCGCACCGGGGAGCGCGCCGATGAAGGTCCCGATGGCCGAGGCCACGGAGAGCAGCTTCAAATGTCTGAGGATATCGGTGACGGCGAGCTTGAAGGCGTGCGCCTGCCGCTCCATCTTGACGATATACTTCTCGTCGGATTCCAGCATGACGAACATCTGGGAGAGCGAGAACAGGCCGATCATGAGTGCGACCATGTCGAGGCCCTGCACCAGATCGAAACAGCCGAAGGTGAACCGGGGCATACCCATCACAGGGTCAAGGCCCACCGTGCACAGGGCCAGCCCGATGGCTCCGCCGAGCAGCCCCTTGGCGATATTGCCGGGGAACATCGCCGCCAGCGTGGACAGGCCGAACAGTCCCATCCAGAAAAAGGCCTCGGAGCCGAACTTCAGGGCCATGACGGACAGCGGCTCAAAGAACAGCATGAGTACGACGGTCCCGAAAATGCCGCCGAGGACCGAAGCGATCAGGGCGATGTAACAAGCTTCCTCGGCCCTGCCCTGCATGACCAGCGGATAGCCGTCCAGCGAGGTGGCGATGGACCCCGGCGTTCCCGGCGTATTGATGAGGATGGCGGCGTTGGCCCCGCCGTACATGGCCCCGCAGAACACGCCGCCGAGCCCGATAAGCGCCATGTCCGGGGGCATGGAAAAGGTGAAGGGGACAAACAGGGCCACGGCCGTTACGGTGGTGATGCCGGGAAGCATACCGCCGACGATGCCGACGACGAGCCCGATGAACATCACCAGCAGATTCATGGGGAGCACGGCGCTCGCCGCGCCCCGCACAATATACTCAAGCATGGAAGGGACTGCATCCATAGGACGTCTCTCAGGAAAGAAGGTGGACCCGGAAGCGGCCCAAAGCCGCTCCGCCGGGCGGGCTACTTGCTCTGCGTCTTCTGATAGAACTCGACCATGGCGCGGCCTTCCTTTTCGTACTCTTCAAACATCTTGCGCAATTCTTCGCCGGACTTCCATGCGACCACGGTTCCTGCGTTTTCATAGCGCGCGATCACTTCAGGGTTGGAAAGGATGGTCTTGAAGGCGTCTTCGAGGATCGTGCGCTTTTCGGCGGGCACGCCCTTGGGAGCGGCGATGTAGCGGCCCACGGCGCTGTTGATGTCGTACCCCACCTCCTTCATGGTGGGCGCGCCGGGGAAGCGCTTGCTGCGTTCGGGCGCGAACACGGCGAGTATCTTCATCTTGCTGATGGAGCCGGAAACACCCCCGGAAGGGACGATGGCGGCGTCGACCTGTCCGCCGAGGAGCGCGGGAGCGACCTTGCCCGCGCCGTCGATGGGCACATGGTTGAAAGGCACGCCGTCGGCCTTCAGGCGCAGGGCGGGGATATGCGTGGGGCCCATGATTTCGCAGATGCCGAGGTTGATCCTGCCGGGCTCGGACTTGGCGCGCTCAATGAGTTCCTTGGCGCTGGAAACGGGGCTGTCGGCGCGGACGGCCAGATAGACTTCCTCAAGGCAGAGCAGGGAGATGAAATCGAAACTGTCCAACGTGTACCCGGCGCGGCCGGTGATGATGTCGAGCATGAGCAGGGGATAGGAGTGGATGCCGATGGTGTACCCGTCCGGCTTTTGGCGGCTGAGCTCCACCATGCCGATGAGCCCGGTGCCGCCGGGTTTGTAGATGAAGGAAAGGGGCTGGCTGACCACTTCCTTGAAATCCTTTTCGAGAAGGCGGGCGCCTTGCTCTCCGCCGCCTCCCGGATTGAAGGGGACGATGATCTTGATGCTCTTGTCCGGATAGGTTCCGGCATGGGCGAAGGCCGTCAGGGAAAGGGCCACGAAAACCGTCAGCAGGAAGGCAAAACAACGCTTCATGGGGAGGCTCCTTTGACTGGTTTGAGCCGTACGCGCAACGGGTTGCGTTCGGCGGCGGTATCCTGTTCCCTTTTGAACAAGCAGAAACCGTGCCAAGGCCCTCCCGGGAACCGATTGCATGATATATTGTATGTTTATGAGTTTATTGACAATCAGATAATCTGGCGTGTAGATCCATAATTGAGCAAATAATGCTCAATTTTGAGCATCATTTCCCCGTACCCCTTCAAATCAAAGGCCGTTTTTGCCATGCAGGAGCCGAATGTGAAACAGGAATACCGGATTGCGGCGCTTGTCCATTCCAAGCTCGTCGCCGATATCGTATACCGGGAAACGCTGCTTCTCGGGTGGAACATATCCATTGAGGTGACCAGCTACGAGACGGCGCTCGAAGACGCACGGCGCCTGTTCGAAGAGGGATACGAAGTCCTGCTGTGCCACGGCGGGTTCCGTGAGGCCGTCTTCAAAAAATTCGGACGCCGCACGGTCTTCGTCGAGCGTTCGGAGATCGACATCATCAAAGGCTTGAGCCGGGCCAGGAAGCTTTCGGATACGGTGGCCCTCACCGCGCACATCAACGAGGCCCGCGACATCGAGTTCATGGAATCCCTGCTTGGTATGCGCATTATCCCGGTCCGTTACGACACTAAGGAAGAACTCGAGGAACGGATCAGGGAAACGATGGCGCGCGGCGTTCGGGTTTTCGTGGGCGGGGGCGGGACGGCGCGGATCGTCAGCCGCCTCGGCGGGCAGATTTTTCTGGACGAGCCGCAGCCCGTGAATATCCGCAACGCGGTGAGCCGGGCCATTACCATAGCCGAAAACATGCGCATGGAGCAGACGAACCGCTCCAACATCCAGGCCATGCTTCACTACTCGAAAGAGGGCGTGATCTGCCTCAGTGCGCAGCGGGACATCGTTTTCCACAATGCGCAGGCGCTCAAGCTGCTGCGCGTGGAGGCCCCGCATGAGCTTGCCCGCTTCTTCCCGCCGCTCTTTCTCGATGAAGTGCTGGAACACTCTTCCCCGTTCATAGACCGGGTGGTGACCATCAACGGCAGGCAGCTGCTCATCAACACGTTCCCGCTGGCCATGTCGTCGTCGACGACGGGCGCGGTCTGCTTCATCCATGATGTGCAGAACCTCCAGAAAATCAACCGGAAGATCGACACGGATCTCCATTCACGCGGGCTCGTGGCCAACTATACGGCACGGGACATCATCGGCAAGTCGGCCAGCGTCGTGAAGCTGAAAGAAAACATCGCCCGCTACGCGCCCACGGACATCTCGGTCTACATCCACGGCGAAACGGGCACCGGCAAGGAGCTTGTCGCACACGCCCTGCACGCCGCCAGCAAACGGGCCAAGCAGCCTTTTGTGGTGGTCAACTGCGCGGCCCTGCCGGACCCGCTGCTGGAAAGCGAACTGTTCGGCTATGAGGAGGGGGCTTTTACCGGGGCCAAGCGCGGCGGCAAAGCGGGGCTTTTCGAACTGGCGAACGGCGGCACCCTCTTTTTTGACGAGATCGGGGACATGAGCCATGCTGTGCAGCTCCGCCTCCTGCGCGTGCTGGATGCAAAGGAAGTCATGCACGTAGGGGGCGATCGCTTCATTCCCGTCAACGTGCGGGTCATCTGCGCCTCGCACAAGCAGCTGCTGGATCTGGTCAAGGCGGGCTCGTTCAGGCTGGATCTGTATTTCCGTCTGGCGGGCGTCTGCCTTGAAGTCGCCCCCCTGCGGGATCGTTTGGAAGACGTGCCGCTCCTCATCGCCAACGTCCTCAAACGGTATGGAAAAAACGCCTCCGTTGTCACCCCGGCCATTCTGGATGCCATCCGGCGCTATTCCTGGCCGGGGAACATCCGCGAACTCATGTCGGTCATGGAAAGCTACCTTGTCCTGCTCGGGGACAACAGTTCCAGCCTCGCCTGTTTTGAGGAGATATTCCGCCATCGCAACCAGTTCTTCGACAAGGCCCCGCAGGGGGGGACGCTGGGGGAACAGCTTGCCGCGTACCGTCTGGAGATTGTCCGCAAGGAGATGCGGCGCTGTGCGGGCGACCGCAGAAAAGCGGCCAGGGCTTTGGGAATCAGTTACAGCAGCCTGAGGCGGGTTCTCGAAGCGGACGCCGCGAAGGACGTATCCGTTCAGGATTGAAGCCGGAGGGGTATCGGGAGGCTGCCCTTCGGGCGCCACGGACACCGGCCTCTCAGCTCCACCGTGTTGTTTACGTTTCCCAAACGACAATGAAAATACAGGAGGCCGTCCCATCACAGGAATGGCCTCTTCCGTTCCTCGAATCGGGCGGGCCATGCCGGTTGGTCCCGCCGAAAGCCCGCGCGCCTACAAGACCATCGGGCCGACGAGCCAGCACAGGCCGAAGGTGATCACCGTGACGATGGTCGTATTGAGGAATCCGCTGATGATGAAGTCCTTCGGCTGCGCGTAGCCTTCGCTTCCCGCGATGACCGCCGCGACGGGGACGGAGGAGAAGGGGAACATGGTGGTCAGGTTGCTGACGAAGCCGACGGAGATGCATGCGAGCAGGGGATCGAATCCGTAAATCCCGGCAAGGCCCGCCGTAATGGGCAGCATGAGCGGGATGACCGCCAGGCTCATGATGATCTGTGAGAAGAACCCGGTGATGAAGACCAGTGCGAACCAGACCAGCAAGCCGTGGATGTCGCCCAGAAGCATCTGGATGCACTGGGCCATCCACTTGTCCACGCCGCCCTTGAGGAGCACCTGCCCAAAGGCGATGGCCCCGATCTGCAGCACGATGATGCCCCACCCGATGTTGCGGACGGCCTGATCCCAGTTCATGGCGAAGATGAGCCTGCCGGATTCGCGGTCCCGGCGGATGGGCACGAGGAAGGCGGAAGCGCCCATGAGCACGGCGATCACCGGGGCTGTCATCATCCGCGCTTCCTCTTCCAGCCCGAGCGCGGAAAAAATCTGCGGCCCGGAGCACCAGAGCGCCAGCGCGACCATCATGATCCAGATGGCGGCGTGCTCGTGGGCCGAGACCGGGCCAAGGGCCTCAATCTTCTTCTTGAGGTAGTCTTCCGGCATGGAAAAGCCTTTCCCGGCCTTGCCCACGGGGAACAGGAGCGCCGTGATGGCGAAACAGGCGAACAGGGTGACGAAAACCAGAGGCATACCGAGGGCCGACCATTCCCAGAACGTGATGTCGTGCCCGAGGACGGTCGCCACGATGGCTATGACCACGATATTCGGCGCGCCTCCGAGGGGCGTGCCCACGCCGCCGAGGGCCGGTGCGATGGCCGAGAGCGTGCACAGGGAACGCATCATGTTGTTGTCGGGCGCGAGGTTGCAGGACTTCCCGATGGCTACAGCAATGGAAATGAACAGGATGGTCAGGGGGATGTTGGGGGCTATGGCCGACATGACGCCCGCCCCGAAAGTGAAGATGAGGACCATACGGACGGGGTTGCCCCTGACGAAGGGCAGGTTGAAGCACCAGTAGGCATAGCGCTCGATCAGGTTGCTTTCCTTCCAGACGCCCACGATGATGGTCGCACCGAAGATCAGCATCATGGCCGGATGCCCGATGGTGGCGAAAACCTTGTCCGGGGCCATGACGCCGAGGAAACCGAAGATCGGAACGGCCATGAGCGAGGTGACCGGCAGCGGCAAGACTTCCGTCATCCACCAGAGCATGAGCCAGGCGCACCCGGCGAGGCAGACCATGCCGTCGGGGTTCATCCCCTCAAGCGGGGGAAGGTCTTTCAGAGAGAAGCAGAGAAGCGGGCCAAGGGCGAAGAAGGCGATCTGCCTACAGAGTGCGGGAGTGGCTGGGGCGGACATGGCGGCTCCAAGGGTATGATTGCGGAGGGGCGGGAAGGCTCGGCGTGGGGGAGGCTTTTGCCGTGCGGGGAACGCCGCCGGGGCGTTCCCCGTTTTTTCGGAGCTAGCGGGAAACCGGCTGGCGGATGGGGCGCCAGCGGGCGACGACCTCATCGCCTTCAAGGCCCACGGTGAGGAACTTGTCCGCAAGGAGCGGGTTGGTGAAGGGGAAGTCGGAACGGACATGGTTGGCGCGGGTTTCCTGCCTCGCCAGCGCGGCGTTCATGATCGCTTCGCCGCAGTCCATGAGATCGAGCACTTCGGCGGCCCGCATGAGCGTATGCGAACACGTCGCGCCCATCTGCCGTTCCGCGGAATGGCGGAGCTGCTTCAGGTAATCCCGTCCGGCGTTGAGCAGCGTTTCGGAACGCACCTTGGCTGGCCCGGCGGGGGCGTAGTCGCTCATGATTTGTTGCAGGGCCATGTTCGCGTCCTTCCAGTCCGCGCCTTCGGGGCGATCCATGAACGAGGAAAGCAGCTCCATGCGCTTCCTGATGGATTCGGTTTCCTCGGCGGGCTGGAAATCGACCGTGGCGGCCTGTGCCGCGGCGGCCATTCCGCCTTCCCATCCGAGATAGGCCGCCAGCGCGATGCCACAGCCGCCGTTGCCCACGAGATCGCCCGCCGCGAAAAGGCCGAGTACGGAAGTTTCGCCCTCGTCGGAAACGTCGAGCCCGCGCCCGTGGAGGATCGGCTCGTAGCGCATGAATTCCACGCTGTGCTTCTGCGGATCGATCCCTTCCTTTTCCATGTAGGTGAGCAGGGCGGTCAGGCCTTCGCCGGTCATGGCCCAGCGCATGTACGCCATTTGCTCGTCTGTGGCGTCGGAGCAATCCATGTAGGCGGGGCCGGTGCCCTTGCGCATCACGTCTTCAAAGACGGAATTCCAGATGTCGCTGGTCACGTCCCCGTACTGCGGATCGGACTTGGTGGCGAAGGGGCCGATGGGCTTGCCGTCGGGATAGCGGTAGACGCCGATCCACGTCGCCTTGCCGCAGCGCTGCAAATACTTGGGCCCTGCATGGGTGTAGGGGAATTCCATGTTGACCATGCGCGCGCCCACGCGCCAGCCGAGGCCCTGTCCGCCCGCGCAGTTGGGGCAGTGCCCCGTATTGAACATGAAGCCCGGCGTGGACGCGTTCATGTACAGGCGGTGCGTGAGTCCTGTGGCGAGCAGGACGGTTTTGGCCCGGACCGGGACAAAGGCGGGCTGTTCCGTGCTGATGTCCACGGCGAGCGCCCCGGCGATGCGGCCGCCGACGCGGGCAAGTTCCACCACGGGATGATGGTTGTAGAACTTCACGCCGACCGCCTTGGCCTCGCGGACAAGCACCTTCTTCTGGTCGGAGCCGTCATACTTCAGGAACGCGCGGGGCTTGCCGGGCAGGGCGTGCCCCTTGCATTCCCAGTCTCCGGTCGGGCGCATGTTTACGCCCCAAGCATCCCACATCTGCACCAGCTCAAAGCTCTTTTCCAGAAATTTGTGCATGAGGCTCGGTTCCTTGAGCTGGCCCACGAGGCTCTGCATGGTTTCCTTGAATACGGGCTCGATGTCGTCGCCGTGATAGGAAGGGATATAGCAGTTGAAGTGATCGTTGCCGGTCGCGCCGGAACCGCTACGGCGCGCATGGCACTTTTCCATGATGACGACGTTCTTGCATCCGGCCTTGCCCGCCGCGATGCCCGCCATGAGGCCGCCGATGCCGCCGCCGACGATGAGGAGATCCGCTTCGATTACAGGCTTGACGGGGATCATGACTTGACCTCCTTGGTGGTGAGGGTGGACGCGTCGACATGCATGAGGCCGTACGACAGGGGGATGCGCAGGGAAATAGCCCCGACGGGACAGTCGAGCACGCAAGAGTCGCAATGCCAGCATTCTTCGGGGAACTTGATGCGGGGGAATTTGTCGACGCTGCGGTCAAAGACGAAAAGGTTCGAATTGCAGATTTCGGCACAAGTGCCGCATCCGGTACACTTCTCCCGGTCGATCAGCGGAGGCATAGGAAAACTCCTTTGTGGAATGTTTTGCATATATCGCAGTATGATAACTGCTCTTTACGGATGATTCGATTCTGATAAAGCAATGACCGTGCCGTTATTTTGTATAAAAAAGAACAATAGGTTAAAGAGGGTGCGCCTTCATTTTTATTGTATTTCGCAATAAATAATGTTAGCGAAATGCAATATAAAGGGCATTCGCTTCAAAAACAGAGCGTGGGGGGTGGATATGGGCATATCAGAACAAAAAGACAGTTCTTTTCAGATGATGGAAGGAAAGGGATCAATGGATTTTTTTGATTCCGGCGGGCTGTCGTGTCGGTTGCTCTATCGGACGAGCGGGCTGGACGGCTCGATCCATCTGCTCCTTCAGCTTGTACGGGAAATATTTCCCATTATCAGGCTGAATATTGTGAGCGGTTCCTCTGATCTGCGGGTCTTCGTACCCATTGCGGACACCTTGCCCAACGGCCTGACCCGGGTGCGTGAAGCCGGGAAGGGCCGGAAGAGCTATCCCATCATCGCGCACGGGAGCGATCTTTCGAAGCCGCTCCTCTTGAACGATCTCGAATCGTTCAAGCGGGAAGCGCTGAAGATCGATCCGTCCGTTACCGAGCTGCCGTTCTATTCCCATGCGGCGCTGCTGCGCCTTCCGCTGTTCGCGCGCGGATCGTTCACATTCCTGATCAACTTCTGGTCCAATGAAAAAAACAGTTTCAAAGAAGAGGATATAGAGCCGTTAAGCCGCCTCATCGCCCCGCTTGCGGAGGAGCTTGCCGCTGCCTTTACGGATATCCCGATCGCAGTGGGGGAGGTTCAGGAACGGCTCACGGGCTACGAGCGGATACGGCAGTGCGCGGGGCTGGCCGCCTTGCGGCAGGGTATCGAGAAAGTCGCCCCCACACGGACCACCGTACTCGTGACCGGGGAAACCGGCTCCGGCAAAGAGCTTGTTGCGGAGGCCATCCATGAGCTTTCGGGCAGGAGCGGGGGGCCGCTTGTGCGGGTGAATTGCGGCTCCATCGCTCCCACACTGCTGGAGAGCGAACTTTTCGGCTATGAAAAAGGGGCGTTCACCGGGGCGCAATCCCGGCGGAGCGGCTATTTCGAGTGTGCCAACGGGGGAACCCTCTTTCTCGACGAAATCGGCGAGCTGCCGCTGACGGCGCAGGTACAGCTCCTCAGGGTACTGGATCGCAAGATCATCCAGCGTGTGGGCGATCCGCGCGCCATTCCCGTCGATGTGCGTGTCGTCGCCGCTACGAACCGCGACCTTGAAGAGATGGTGGAGAAGGGGACGTTCCGCCGGGATCTGTATTACCGCCTGTCGGTATACCCGCTCAGCATTCCGCCGCTCCGAGAGCGCAAGGTGGATATTCTTCCGCTCGTCCGGCACTTCATCGCCGCGAAGACGCAGGAAATGGGCACGACGATGCCCCCGGAGCCCGGCCAGGCCGAACTGGACAAACTGTACGGCTACGACTGGCCCGGCAATGTCAGGGAGCTGGAACACGAAGTGGAGCGGGCGCTTATCGACAGCCGTTCCGGGTCGGTGATGCGCCCCCTTGTTTTTGGCGTAAAGCGGAAACGGCGCAAACCAACGTCGCTTTTTGAGGAGCTCGGCTGGCCTACGCTTGCAGAACTGGAAAGGCGCTACCTTGAGGCCGTGCTCGAAAAGACGGATGGAAAACTGACCGGAAAGGGCGGGGCATCAACGCTTCTCGGAATCCACTACACGACGCTGCGGGCGAAGATGAAGCGATAGCCCGGCACGAGAAAAGGGATGCCATCCATAGGATGTCATCCCTTTGAATTACGGCTTTAGGGTCAGGACTCGTTATTCTCAAAGAAAGGAAAACAGGGTACGCATGGGACACCTCCGTGCCTCCTGCATACTCTGTTTTCCTTCCCTTACTACGCATTATTACTTAAAATGCGAAGCGAGTAGCCGATAAAGTGCCGTCACATCAATGGGCTTGGCTATATGCCCGTTCATGCCTGCCGCCACAGCGGCAGCTACATCCTCGTTGAAGGCGTTGGCCGTCATGGCAAGAATGGGGATGGAGTTCGCGTCGGGGTGTACCGAAGCGCGAATGGCTCGTGTCGCCTCATAGCCATCCATGACCGGCATCTGCACATCCATCAGAATAATGTCGTATTGCCCGGTTTCCGAGGCCGTAAAAAGAGCTACTCCCTCTGATCCGTTTTCGGCACTTTCGACCGTGGCCCCTGTCATTTCAAGAAACTCCTGGGCGACTTCACGGTTGAATTCATTGTCTTCAACCAGCAGTATATGCTTCCCCGTAAAGTCATAATGCTGATGCGCAGTTTCCGCCTCTGATTCCGGGGGGGCGGAAACTTCTATTTCTCTCTTCGGAGCCGTGCGCCGTGTTAATGAAGTAAGCGTATTGTAAAGATTGGAAGCGAAAAAGGGCTTGGCGATGAATCCGTTAACTCCAATGGCACGGGCCTTTTCTTCTATCGCTCCCCAGTCATAGGCGCTGATAATGATGATAAGAGTTTCCGGCCCGACTTCATTACGGATACGGCGGACGGTTTCCATGCCATCCATGTCCGGCATTTTCCAGTCTATGAAGCATACGTCGTAATCATCACCACTGACATGGGATTCTTGCACAACCTTCACGGCTTCCGCACCGCTGAGCACCCATCGGGTACGAAGTCCCATTTTATCCAGCAACAGGCAGGCGTGCTCGCAGGTATCGTAGTCGTCATCCACTACGAGCACTTTGAGTGGCTCCAGCTCGCCTTTGCCTTTTTCTAACTGCCGTCCGCTCAGGCCAAAGGGGAGCTCCACAGTAAACTCGGTTCCCCTGCCTTCCTCGCTTTTCACGAATATCGTGCCGCCCAGCAAAGAAACAAGATTTTTGGTAATGGCCATGCCGAGCCCAGTACCACCAAATTTTGAAGCGGTGGAGGATGTGGCCTGTTCAAAGGGGGTATAAAGCCGCTTTATGAACTCTTGGCTCATACCAATGCCCGTATCACGGATAACAAAGCGGAACTGCACATTATTGTTCTTTTTATGGAGCTGGTGTACCTCCAGCCGTATAGAGCCCCCGACCGGGGTGAATTTGAGTGCATTGGACAGTATATTGATGAGAATCTGGTTAAGTCGCAGTGCGTCGCCGAGTAGCTCTTCTTCATCAACCCCGGACAGGGACACCTCAAAATCCAGTCCGCGTTCCAGCGCTTGAGGCTGGATAAGATTGATAACTCCTTGTAGAGATATTTTAAAATCGAACGGCTCATGAGCAATGGTGAGTTTGCCGCCTTCGATTTTGGACATGTCCAACACGTCATTGATAAGGCCGAGCAGATGGCGTGAGGACAGAGCTATTTTGGTGAGGCAATCCTCCATGCGGGATCGATCGTCAAGCCGGGTCAGGGCAATGACCGTCATACCGATAATGGCGTTCATCGGCGTACGGATTTCATGAGACATGTGGGAGAGGAAATTACTTTTGGCGGTATTTGCGTTGCGGGCATTCTCAAGAGCGTCGCTCAGTGCCTGTCGATAGGCAAATTCCTTAGTTTGATCGAATAATACGATAATGCGCTGGCTCAGAACACCATTTAGGAATATGGGATACACCCGGATATTGAAGCGGCGTCCCTCTTCACCAAGCACGATGTCCCGTTCCTTCATATTTGAGGACGTATCGTCGAGCACTGCGCGCAACCAGTCGCTGTCCTTACACGCTAGAAGAGAATATAATTTTCTGTAATCATGAATAAATTTTTCAGGCGGTACGCCTATGACGCGTTCACTATTTGAGCTCACATATTCAAAAGATTTATCTTCGCGTGAAATGAAAAATATTTCATCTATGTTGGCTGCAAGCAGATTGAGGAGTTTTTCGCGGTATGCGCTCTCCTTGTATTTATCCCATTCCAGTTTGCGGGTGTGGAGAATCAGCAAGATGATGCTTATTCCCATAAGCAGCGTAGCAATGATGGAAAAGGTTCTCAGCTTGTCCATTTCTGCCAAGATTGCATTGCCACGGTGTTCGGCGGCATCGCCCAAGTTACCTAGCAGTTTATCCACCTTTTCAAAATGTGGGAGAACCTCACGGGCATAATAGGCATTGATGTACTGAAAATCCAGATTGCCCAATAAGTTATTGACCATATTTTTTCGGGCTTCCCGCAATTCAGCCATACATCTTTTCAGATAAGCCAGTTCTTTCTCATTCCCCCGGAACTTGAGCGTGATCTCTTCCAACGACTTGTCCTGCATAGCCCTCTGTTTTCGAAGGAGGTCATTAATTTGGGCAGCGGTGATGTCGGGCGTGGCTAGAAGAGATGGCAGAGAGATTCGTATGCCATAGAGGGCGGTTTTCATTTCCTGCGCTTTGCGTGAGACAGTATAGGGATACTCATAGAGCTGCGTTGTTGAATCGCCTATTTTATACATGGAGAAACAGACGAACAAAATATAGAAAACAGTAATAAGACAGAGCCCAAGCAGCCATTTGGGTATTTTTATAAAACCAACAAGCTGTGTCTTTACATCGTCTGCGGCCTGTTTTCCCGTCGTATATGGTATTCCGCTGTAACTTTTCATTTAATTACCTAGTATTATGTAGATATACAGCAGTACGCAATATCCCTTTATACGTCCTTCTGCTCAATACCCTGTACGTTACGCCCGGATCACACCGCAAATATTCTCGTAGCTGTTGGATATCTCTGGCATCATACCAACGGCTTCTTTCCATTCTCCGGCGCGGATATGACGTTCCTGCAGAATCACAAGCTCCTGCATGGCCTCACATCCTATGGTACCACATATGCTTTTCAGCGTGTGCGCTGCTCTGCCAGCCGCTTCCCAATCGTTTGAGGCTAGAGAATCCCGCAGCATGGCATAGCTCTTTTCGCTGAGGAATTTCTGTAAATAGCGCTCAAGCATAGCCTCGTTTCCCATAAAGCGTTCAAGGGCTTCGTCCACCATAATTCCGCCCGCCTCAAGTCTTGCCTTTCTTGTCTGATCCATATTTTTTTGCCTCACTCGTACAATCGTTCCGGGCCGCTACCGTAGAGAGTGCGGAGCTTACCCTCAATTTCCCGAAAGCATGCCAATATGTTTGGATTGAACACGCCGCATTCGCCGCTGACAATCATGCCAAGGGCCACCTCAAAACTGAAAGCCTTCTTGTAACACCGTGGGCTGACCAGCGCGTCATATACGTCTGCAATGGAGACTATCTGTGCCCATAAAGGGATATCGTCGCCCTTGCGCCCCTCCGGGTATCCGCGTCCGTCCCATCTCTCATGATGGTATTTGGCAATATCGTAGGCATACGTGAAAAACGGCAGTTCCCTCATCTGCGGAATTCTCTCCAGAAGTTGTCCTCCTTGTGTCGTATGCGTCTTCATGATCTCAAACTCCTCGGGGGTAAGGCGTCCTGGCTTGCTCAATATGGCGTCAGGAATGGAAATCTTCCCAACGTCATGCATAATCGCGGCCAAAGAAATATGCTCAATTTCCTCCGTCGAAAAATCTCTGCCCAGTGGGGAATTTTCAAGGAACAGCTTAGTGATGTCATGTATTTTCCGGATGTGCTCACCGGACTCGCCACTGCGAAATTCAATGGCTGTTGAAAGAGACTCTATCATCCCCATGTTCAGCCTCAGGATTCTTTTGGCCTGTTTTAAAAGCTGATCTTTTTGCTGGCCCACCACACTGGAGAGTCGTTTACGTGCCGTAAACAATTCAATAACGGAATTAACCCGGCGTTGCACCATATACGAAGAAATAGGTTTAGAAATGACATCCATCACGCCGAGTTCATATGCTCGCTTGATGATTCTCGTATCTGTTTCTCCAGTAATAAGAAAGACGGGAATATGATCAACAACACCATCTCTGTTAAGTTTTTTCAATACTTCAATACCGCCCATTACAGGCATGACCATATCCAGAAGGACAGCACAAAATTTTTGTCCACATTCTAGTATTTTATTGAGATACTCTTTTCCATTTTCAGCCATTTCAATGGAATGAGACGCAGAAAAAATATTTCCCAACACATCACGGTTCATTTCATCATCATCGACAATAAGAATTGTGTTAGGAATAACTATTTTATGCATGAATGAATATTCCATAATTATTTGAAAAAATGTATAAAATATTTAATGATATATTGTCGCTTGTTTTATCAGCGAAACGAGAAACAAAATATTCCCAAGGTTGCCCCTATTTTCTTATTTGAGAAAATATTAATAATTTTTTATAATTGATTTCATTTTAATATAAAAACACGAATAGTTACGTGTGTAAATAAAAATATCGAAATCAAGGACTGCTCATGTACAAATATTGCTATATAGAGCCAATTATATTTACTAGTTATTTAATATGATATACTGGGCGTATCTGGAACGGATACGTTGCTTCTAGGTTCAACCGAATCGGGGAAATAGCTGAGGTGCTGAACAGTTCCATGACGGAATTTTTCAAGAAAAATGACTCCGTAAGGGCGAGACCTGACTATCTTGCAGACAGCATCAATCCTCTTCCGCTAGGAAAATCCGATATGCGCCGGAACAGGCCATCCTGCAATGGTGTTCCGAACAAACAGATGTTACGGACTCGGCATCATGTGTTCGAACATCGCAACCTTGCTGCCTTATACCAGCCGCGTCATTGAGACGCTTCCACGGCTTGCTCCGGCACTGTTCGGACTGCTCGAAGGGGCCTTGAGGAGGAACGCATGGCGGATACCTGCTGACTGTGCCGATTGGGGCTTTTGACGAGGATGCCGCCGTGTCTCGGAAAACACGTCGAATGGGATTGCGGAACTGCACGCCAGTGCCGTTTGTCCCGTTTCATAGCCAGATAGGAAGGAAAAGATATGAGTCTCGGAAAATGGATACCTGTGGTGATTGCGATTCTGACCGTCATAGCGGATGAGATGGACGAGTAAAAAAGGTGGAGGCTGAAAAATCAGCCTCCACCGTTTATTTTTTTATTTCAAAACCTCATCCTGTACAGGCAGCGGACAGAAAAAAGAAAGATGAATCTTTCCAATTATAGGGGGTCAGGATAGATGAGAATGGCGGTGGGGCTAGATCGTGTCGGCGATATGTCGGCGATATGTAGGCGGTACGCGGGGATAGGGCTGGCGAGGCTCGCGTTTTGGGTACAAAAGTGAAGTTGAGAATATGGGCCGTTCTGAAGGCCTTTTTTCACGCAAAATGAGAATAAGGAATGCCCCGGTGCGTGTCGGATTTGACACAAAACCGGGGCATTTTTTGCGCTGTTTTTACGTGCGGGGTTGGGGCCGGTCACTGGGCGGAATATTCTTCTGCTCGTCAAGCGGGGAGAGCGTCCCTTCGATTTTACGTTTCCTGAGTTCCGATATGGTGAGATTTTCCTCAGGCTTTTCCTTCCTGAGTTCCGCGTTTTCCTTGATCAATTCGCTGTTTTCCCTTGCTAGCCTTCGAAGCTCCGCGTTCACCTCGCGCAGCTCCGTACTCAGCTCGCGCCGTTCCCTGCGCTCCTCCGCCAGCTCCTTTTCTAGCAGCTCACAGCGAGCGCACGTTGTTGTTCCCGTTATTTCGCTTGGTTGCGCCTGTTCAGACTGCGTGTTTGCGGTGTGTTCGTCATCGGGGCGCATGGGGCCAACGCCATTCATAAGCCATTCGATTGATATTTTAAGTCTGTCGCTTATTTTTTTAACTGTTTTAAATTCAGGAATTTTTTTGCCTTTTTCATAGAGATAAAGCGTTTGTTGGTGAATGCCAATTTGTTCAGCAAATATTTTGCGTGAAACATTCCCTCTTTGTTCTCGGATTCTTTCAGCTATGCTCATGCAAAACTTCCCAGCGCGAAGTTTTGCGCGAAGTTTTGCGCGCAAGGCTTCCGCAATATCCCGTATTAAAACGATATACAGGAATTTTAAAAATATTTAAGTTTTGCGCTAAACAAGGTTGACTTTTTAAGTCTTTTGACTGAAAAAGGTCTTGTGAGCGGTTCAGTAGTCAATTCAGTTCTGAACCACTGTAACCGCCTACAATCGGAAGATCAACGTCCTGACTTTCGTGAAGTTTGGACAAGCGTCAAAGGAAAGCACATGTCTCAGATGTCCCTTTTCGACTGCGATTACACCCGGTTTGCCGGAGTCATGCCCGCAGTACGCGCCGCCATGCGGCGGGCGGCGGGCGCTCCGGACAGCGTCGGGCGTAAAGGGTTGGTCGACAAGATCAATCTGATCACGACCGAGGCTGAAATCCGGCTTACGGGCGGACAGGGGACGTCCATCTCCAAGGACACCTTGGACAAATGGTTGTCCCCTTCGGACACCAGTCATCCTCCTTCGGTACTGGCCGTGCTGGTCTTCTGCCGGGCCTGCGACAACTTTGATGCGCTCCGCGTCATCGTGCAGGCCGTGGGGATGGATTTGATGACGCCGGAGGACAGGCGGCTCCGGGATTATGCCGAGGCCGACCTGAGAATGAAGGAAGCGCGGAAGCGCAAGAAGCGGTTGGAGGAGGGGTTATGAGCCGACGTCGTGCGGGAACTCCCGTTACTCGGGCGAAGCTCGGCGCACTGCGGTGCGGCGTCGCCAAGCGCATCTATGAAGCCCTCCAGCGAAAGGGGTGCACGGCTGGCGTCATTGCCAAAGAGCTCTGCATTTCCGAATCCGCCGTGTGCGCCACTGTCAGAGGATGCAACCACTCGGAGCGCGTTCTCGATGCGCTCAGAGGAGCGGGCGTGCCCGAAAGATACCTTTTTGACCCCCGCCGGATGACTCCGGCAGGGAAGGAGGCGGCAGCATGAACGACTTTTCGGACGTAGGAATGCTGAAAGACGGAGTGGATCGGATTCAGACGGCCATTGATTTTCTCGAATCCGAAGACATCAAGAGAGCACTCATTCGGTGTGGCAAGTGTGGTTACGGCGCTCTTGTAACCGATCTTATTCACGCGAAGTGCGCTGTTGCGGCTGTGGCCACCGTCATGGAGCGGGAAAAGGAGGAGAAAGCATGAGTAGTCTTGCCAACGCAAAGCCTTGGTCACCGTTTTTCATAAGAGAACTTCAGGAGCTTGCCCAGTTTCTGGATGATTTGGGCATGTCGCAGGAGCTGATCAACATGACTCTGGCGGCACGGGCTGGTTTGCCGGTTGCACCGGTCGATCCGAAGTCTCCTGTCTTCGTATGGGAGAAGGACGAGGCTCCGGCTCCCGAAGCACAGCCCCGCAGTCTGGATGAACGCCGCGAGGCTGTGCTTCAGGCAATCAAAGGCATGGGTGTAGCGGACATCATCGACGTGTTGTCGCTGCCGCTCAATACTGCACTCGCCAAGACCGGGATGGTGGCGACGATCAGTGTCCGCAACACCTTCTCCTACAAGGAATAGAGCCGCAGCGTGCCGGAACGCCCCGAGCGTCCGCGCACCTGACGGCCCGGCTGCCAAGAACGCCGGAGCCTCCGAAGGCCGGAACCCCGCGAGGGTTTGAGCCTCGGAACGCCGGAGCCTCAGCGGGTCGGCATCCCCAGCGGATCGGAACCCCGGAAGGCCGGAGCATCCTGAAGACCGGAACTCCACGCGAGTTAGCGTCTCGGAAGGCCCGAGCGTCGGCAGCGGCTACCGCGCCCGTGTAGGCTTTCGCCGCATTTCCAGCGAAAGCAGCGTACAACGGCGAGATTCCGCCTCCTGACGGTGGGACGCCAGCCCGGAGCGGCACAATCCGGGCCACATTTTTTGAAGGAGCAGTGGTATGGCAATGAAGGACGCATATAGCACGCAAGAACTTGCTATCCTGCTGTGCCTTGTTGTTTCCAGCATTATTCGCAAGGCTAGAGATGAAAACTGGGGGTGGCGCAAGCGTCCCGGTCGGGGCGGCGGGAAGGAATGGCT
This sequence comes from Bilophila wadsworthia ATCC 49260, assembly GCF_000701705.1. Taxonomy (GTDB): domain Bacteria; phylum Desulfobacterota; class Desulfovibrionia; order Desulfovibrionales; family Desulfovibrionaceae; genus Bilophila; species Bilophila wadsworthia. The sequence goes on from NZ_JNJP01000015.1 coordinate 55,898, forward strand.
GATCGCCTCCATGCCGGAAGCCACTCAAGCATCCATCACGGCGGCTGAAGCAAAGATGCTCGGCGCGTCCGAAGCCCTGCCGGAAATCTGCTCCTCCACGCCAGCGCTCATGAAGGACATCACGCCCGCCATTCTTGACGACAAGCGCCGCTATAAGGCGCTCGTCAAAGCCGATCTGGTGGCCTTGTACCTTGATTGGCAGCGCAAATACGGCCACACGAGCTACCAGAAGGATATGTTCATCGCCGCCTATCAGGGGGGAGCGTGGCCCCGGCTCCTTGCCGAGTATGGCCCCTCCCTCGCATGGAAGTCGCTGGAGCGGTGGAAGCTGAATCAGAAGAAGGCGGGCTCCTCTCTGGCCCTCGCGGACAGGCGGGGAATGGCACAGCGCGGTTCTTCCATCCTGACCGAAGAACACCACAAAATCATTCTCGGCAATGTTCTCAACCCTAATGCCCCCAAAATCGGCGAGTGCGTGGAGAAGATCAAGCAACGCTGCAAGGCGCAGGGGCTGCTGATTCCTTCCGATGCCACAATCCGCCGTTTCGTCAAGAAGTTCGACGCGCACTGCCATGACCAGTTCGTTTTTTGGCGGCAGGGCAAGAAGGCGTGGAACGACGAATGCGTCATCTCCATTATGCGCGACTGGAATAGCGTGGAGGTTGGAGACATCGTCATTGCGGATGGCAAGGTGCTGAACTTCGAGACGATCAATCCAGATACGGGCAGGGGCTGCCGTATGACGCTGCTCCTTTTTTACGATGGGCGCAGCCGGAGTCCTCTTGGTTGGGAGATCATGGCTACGGAAAACATACAGTGCATCTCCGTGGCCTTTCGGCGCACCTGCATCATGCTCGGCAAGATTCCCCGCGTGGTCTACCTCGACAACGGCAGAGCCTTCCGTGCGAAATTCTTCAAGGGAAGCCCCGAATTCGAGCAGGCGGGATTTTGCGGCCTTTACCGTGACCTTGGCTGCGAAGTCATTCATGCATGGGCTTACCACGGCCAGACCAAGCCCATTGAGCGCTTCTTTGAAACCATGCACGAGGCGGAAGTTTTTGTGCCGAGCTATGTGGGGCGCGACATCGCCCACAAACCCGCCCGCCTGAAGCGTAACGAAACGCTCCACCGGGAGCTTTACGAAGCCTTGGGGGGACGTGCTCTGACGGTTGAAGAAACGCATGTGGTTGTCGCCAGATTTTTCGAGACCTACTCCAATCGGCCTCAATACAGGACGCACCTGAAGGGACGCACCCCGGCGGAGGTCTTTGAGGAAGGCAGGGGGTCCGGCGTTGATCTGCAAAAGCTTACGCTGCTGATGATGGAAAAGGAGATCAGAACCATCACCAAAGACGGCATCCAGCTTCATGGGCGGTACTACTATGATGAGGCCCTGTATTCCCGCCGTCACCCCGTGCTCGTCCGCTATGATTTCCTTATGTCCCCGCACACTATCCTCGTCTACACACTGGAGGGCGACTACATCTGCCAAGCCCGCGACCGGGAACATTATCGGATCGCTTACGGCGTTCATCCGGCGGCGTCCATTCTCGGCAGAGATGAAGACGTGAGTGAGCTTGAGGAATCCATCGCCATGAAGGGGAGGCAGGAAAATACCACTTTTTCAGGCTTCCGGGGGATGCTCGAGCTGGTGAAGGCGGAAATGGGAGAAAGGGAAGACTCCAAGAAGCTCAAGGAGCGGATGTCGTTGAAGAGGCCCGCCCCCAAGCCCAAGGCCGTCACCGCCGCCGAAAAATCCGAGATCGAGGACGCCAAGGCCCGCGCCAAGCAGGAAATGGCGTCTCCGCAGGGATACGAGCCTTCCTTCACCCGGCGTTTCCGGGACGAGAAGGAGCGGTACGAGTACCTTTTTGTCCTGCGCTACGAGCGGAAGATCGAACTTGTTCCACAAGATACGGCATGGATGGAGGCGTTTGAACAGACGCCGACGTTCATCCGCAACTTCAAGGCCCAATATGACGCCCGGCTGGAGATCATAGCTATTCGGGAAGAACGGGCCGCAATATAAAGGAGAGTTTTCATGCGTGATGTGATCATCACCACGGACGCGATGGCCCGCTTCAATGCGGCGACGGACGAAATTCTGGAGTCCGGGAAGGCCATGTCCGGTTTTATCCTCGCCTATGGACAGGCCGGGCGCGGGAAATCCATAGCCGCCGATCAGTATCATATAGATCGCGGCGGGGCGTACGTCCGGGTATGGCAGGGGTGGAGCCAGACGGCTTTCCTCCAGCGGCTGCTGTTTGAAGTGCGCGGGAAGAATCTGGATATGCCCCGGCATACCGGGCAGCGCTGTAAGGAGATGATCGTCGACATCATTGACGAGCAGCGCCGTAACGGGGAGATGCGCCCCATTTTTATTGACGAGGCGGATCGCCTCAAGATCGACCGCATCGAAGACCTGCGCGACATCCATGAGATGACAGGCGTGCCCGTCGTCCTCATCGGGGAGGAAGACCTGCTCAACATGCTGTCGAACCGTCGGCGCATCTGGAGCCGCGTGGTGCAGGAGGTCGAATTCGGCCCCCTCAGCCCCGTTGAGGTCGGCGTTTACGCCATGAAAGCAGCCGGGCTGGACATTCCCGCCGACGAATGTGCGAAGATCACCACGCGTGCGGAAGGCGACTTCAGGCTGGTGCGTAACATGATGTTGTTGCTGGAGCGTTCCGCCAAGGCATCCGGGGATTTCACAGTGAATGCGGACACCCTTGATATGGTGCTGTCCTCCAGAACGTGGCGGAGGGCTTGAGATGGAAGGCATCTCCGTAACCGTGGATATGGTACGCAGCGCTCTGCAGAGCTTTTGTTCCGGAGGCGGGCAGGTCACGACCAAGCAGTTGATGGCCGCACTGGGACTGGAGTGTGAAGCAGAGAAGGCACGGCTCAGGAGACGGCTTACCGACATGGTGCATCATGGTGAGCTGAAACGCATTGATGAGGGTGTCTTTGAGTATAACTTCTCCCATCGCCCTCGCAATCCTCAGAGCTTCAGCAAGATATGGCGCTTTGTCCGGCATGCGAAACCAGGGTGGAGCTTCAGTACCGCAGCGTTGATGACGCATCTTTCCTACACACAGGTCAGCCGTTACTGCGCATGGCTTGAGGAGGAGGACTACATCTGTCGCGCCGGACGGGATGGGCAGACGATCCTCTATCAGGCTACCCGGAAGGCTGATGCCCATCCGGAAGCGCCGTATCCGCCGCTTCGGGATGTTGATCCTTTCGCCAGGGAAAAGGCGGCGGCAGCCCGGATAGTCCAGCTCCTTCTCTGCCACGATCCGTATTCCCGGAAGGTAGGGGTGAGTGTGACCGAAGCGTGTCGGACCTTACTGTCCCGATTCGAAAAAAATGTCATCCAAAATGAGAATGAACCTGAAGGAGAATCCCATGTTCAGCGATGAAATCAGAAGCGTTATGGCGGCGTTGGGCGTTCTTGCCGGAAAGATCGGCGAAGAGGAATGGGCGCTGGTGAGGATGGCGCGGCACAATCTCGGCGAGCTTGCCAATCGCGTACAGGCTGTTGAAGGTAAAATTCAGGTTTCCGTGTCGGAAGAGGAGTAGGGCATGAAGGTCAACCGTTATTACAGCGATCAGCTCAGGAGCGTTTTGTACCAGCTGATTGATGCGGGCAGGGTGTTGCAGCCGGAGAATCAAGCCGAATTCAGGGAGCTGTTGCAGGAACTCGGAGCTCTTGCCGATACCGTAGAGAGCTTTGAGGATCTTTATCTCAGCATGCCGGAGGCGAAGTAGTATGGCGGAAAAGCTCATTATTAAGGATGTGCAGCAGGCTGAAGGCGCTCTGGCCGAGATGTTGGCCATCAGCCGCAAGCTCTCTCTGGTCGAGGGCGCGATGAACGAAGAGATCGACTCCGCCAAGGCCCGAGCGCAGCAGGAGGGCACCCCGCTGTTTGCCCGGTATACGGAGCTGGAGAAGGCGGTCAAGGCGTTTGGAACGCTGAATAAATCTAGGCTGTTCGCGAACAAAAAGAGCATTGATCTGGCGTTCGGCACCATTTCGTTCCGGCAGTCCGAGCGCATCGTCCTCCAGAACGGCATATCCGACGTCATGGCGCTCCAGAAGCTCCGCGAGTTCGGTCTGCTGGACGGCATCCGCGTGAAGGAAGAGCTGGATCGGGCGGCGATGATGGCTTGGCCCGACTCCAAGCTGGAGATGGTCGGCATGAAGCGCCGCACGGTCGAGAGCATCTCCGTCGACGTCAAAGCCGAAGAGCTGGCGGGGTAACATGGCACGGGTCGCTTTCTCCAAGGCCGGGCTCGAAATCCTCGGGCGGAAGTACGCGGAGTGCGTGCTTCGGGACGCAACGCTCCCGCCCGAAGCCATGCCGCTGCTCACCCAAAGCGAGGAGTGGGCGGAGGCGACGCCACTGCTCAGAAAGAGCGTGTGTGACGCCATCCGCGAGAACGCCCGGCGAGAGCTTCTGAATGCGGGATTCCCCGCTGAGAAGATAAACCAAGTTATCAAAAGAGGTTAACATGAAAAAGGCTGAACTCATCAAGAAATGGCACGAAAAGATCGCCGAGAACGGCATCAACTATTCGGCGGCGCGGCTGGAGATGCTCCTCGAGTCCCTGTGCGACACCTTGTCCGCAGAGCTTTTCGAAGGCGGGGAAGTGTCTCTTCCGGGCATCGGCAAGCTCAAGTCCGTACAGGTTCCCGGGCGGGATCGCCTTAACCCTCGTACCGGTGAAAAGGTGTTCGTTCCCGCGCACCTTAAGGTGGTTTTCCGGCCTTCCAAGACCTTCAGCGAACGTCTGAACTGAGGAGTTGTCCCATGAGTGAAGAACAGCTGATCCATTGCAGCTTTTGCGGACGTTCCGAGGCCGAATGCAAGCACCTTATTACGGGAAAGGACGGCGTACATATTTGCGGCAATTGCGTGCTGGATTGCGCAACTATGCTGATTGAAAACCAAAAGCAGGAAGATGCCGAGCAGCAGAAAGAAGACGGGGAATAGACGCGAAACGGCCCACACGGGCCGTCATCCGGGTTGGCTACCGGATCTGATGAGCGAGCCGAAGGAGGAGATGGTGGCAAAGAATAACAAAAGTAAATCGCTGGGTCCCGATTTTGAAAGCGGGATGCTCGTAGGGTTTGCGGACGGCCTGTCGCTTATGCATCAGATGCTCACCGAGGCGGTCGAATTCACAGCACCTACGAATCCGGGAATTAGTGCCTTTCTGAGGGGACTTACGGACAACATGGGGAAGGATATACCAGACATGTTGAAGGGTTACCATGAAGCAAAGGGGCTTTCCGTGTCGCTCGAAGTCACTGTTACAAGCGAAGGCAGAAAATGGAACTGATTGACCATATGCCCGTCACAGAACGCGGCGGCAGGACGATCATCGGCGAGGGCGTCAAGTTCGAGCGTATCCGCCGGATTACCGGCTACCTTGTCGGCATGGTGGATCGGTTCAACAACGCCAAACGCGCGGAACTGAAAGACCACGTGAAGCACGTAAAGATGAACTGAGCGAAACGGCCCTACGCGGGCCGTCGCCGGATGATTTCCGGCCTGATGAGCACAAGCAAAAAGGAGACGCTATGACCGTTGCAGAGTTTATCGAGGAGTTGCAGGAAGATTACGATCCCGACGTTCAGGTTGAAAGTATCCACATGAAAACGTCAGATGGAATGATCTACTTCTACGGAGCAACGTCGTTCTCCGGGGGTGACGGTGAAAAGGAGGAAGAATGATGTCCGCAGTCCGCACTTCCTCGCCCGCGTCGACGGAAGGTGAAGCTGTAAGAAAGCTCCTGACGTTTTCCAAAGAAGTCATCATAGAGGCATTTCTCTCCGTCAGCCCGTTTTTGAATGTGAACTCTGTTATTTCTGAATGTAAAGAGATACATAGGGATAACCAGTTTAAAATGCTCATGAAACGCGACGAGGAACTCAGCAAGCAGCGGTGTATAGTCGCAAACGCACAACCGGGAGACATAGAAGAATTTTGTGTATGGAAGAAAAAGATGAAGAAGCTCATCGAAGAACAGAACATCATAGAAAAAAAGATAGACAGGCTTTTGGCCAGATAACCATGCGAAACGCCCCGGCCTGACGAGCAACCCAAGGAGAAAAGCACCATGCGTGGAGCGATTTCGGATGAAGTTTTGTCCATCGTGCGGGAGATGGTCAACAAGAATACTGCAAACGTAACACTGCCGTCTAATGCCGTGGAGGCTATGATTAACCGGATAGACCATCAAGATAAAACACTCCGTGCATATCGGGTTCTTGTCGCTTGCCACGACAATTACCTTTGTGATGTGGATAAAACCACGGCTGTGTCCGAACGCCTCCTCCGTCTGGAATCTGCACGGCAAATAGTGGCCGAGTTGGAAATTTAGCGAAACGGCCCTGCGGGGCCGTCGCCGGATGATTTCCGGCCTGATGAGCATAAGCAAATCCAGTGGAGTATGTATGAAATTGGGAAGTTACACGACGTGTACGGATTGCGCGGCACTGGTGCGCCGGTATCGGCGCAGCCAGTCTCCGGCGCTGTACTGCCGTCTCGGCTATCCGATCCGCGATGCCGCTCCGGCTGGCATGTGTCCGCATCCGGAGACGGCGCGGGAGGTCGGCCTTGCCCGCAAGCTCTACAGGAGGCTCTCATGCCGCGATATGTAGCAACGGTTTCCGGCGCGGGCGTCCACGCCATCAAAGACATGGAACAGGGTGATACGGTTTGTCTTTTCATGCTTAAAAGGGGTGGAAGCTTCGAGCAGCTCAGAGACAACCTGAATACCTGCCTTCGTGCCCTGAACTACGTCGACGAGCAACGTAAGGAGAAAAAGCATGGACTGGCGTCGGATTCCCCACGCTGAAGGGTATGAGATGTCCGAGTCCGGTGATGTCCGCCGGGCGGACGGGCTGCTCGTTCCTTATTACCGCTTGCTGTGGGGGGGCGTCACGCGGTCATGTCGGCGGAAACGCTTTATCGCATGACCTTTGACGGCCCGCTCCCTGAGCGTTCCTCGGGCGCTCCCCACAGCGTGGATGTCGACGAAAGGCGTCTTGAGGCCGCGCAGCGCCTTGTCGAAAGACTCTGGCGTGAAAACGACGAGCTTCGCGCTCGGTTTGCGGCGTTCGGCATTAATATCTGAGGATCAGGATGATGGCGGAAGATAATCGAAAATTTATCGGATCGATTTGTGTCAGAATCGGCACGGAACGCACGAAGATCGAGCTGTCTCCCGCCTCTGTCCACGGCGGCGGGGACGGATTTCGTGTGCGCGTGAACCGGTGTTGGGTTGATGCGCCGGAAGGCGGAGCGCTTTTTGTCGGCCCGGATCGGCTTGGCCAGCTTGTGGCTGACGTCGCCCTCGGCGGCATGCCCGTCCCGGAACCGGCTCCCGCTCTTCCAGCGAAGACACGGGTGAGCATCCGGCGCGAAACTGGCGGCATCATCTGGCATGACGGTGCGTGGACAATTTCGCCGCCGATCCGGGCTTATGACGGGCGCTGGTACGTCGCCGTCACCACGGCCCGCAAGGGAATTGAGTTTGTTCCTGTAAGCAGTGTCATCAGGAGTAACCATAGTGGTCACACAGAATAGACGCCCTCTGTATGCGAAAATCGCAATCGCCCGGAAGCAGCTCCCGCATCTTGACGAAGACGCCTACCGCGAACTGCTGAAGAGGGAATTCGGCAAGGAAAGCAGTAAAGAGCTTAACTGGTATCAGCTTGAAAGGCTGATCCAGCTTCTCGCCGGGCTCGGGGCACACTTTGAAAGCGGAGGAAGCAATCGCAAGGTGACCGCCAAGGCCCGCCCGGACTGGATTTCAGTGCCCGACGATGCACCGCACGCATCGCTGAAGCGCCAAATACTGGCGATCTGGAAGAAGCTCGGCTACAGCATGACAAGCCTCGAAACCCGCGTCCAGCGGCAGTTTGGTACGCACACCTTCGCCTGGGTGCATGACCACGAGAAGCTGACGGCCCTGCTGACCGATCTGCAGAAGCGGGAAAGGGCCTTCGACAAAAAGCGCGGGGCCACGGCGTGAATGCGGCGCTGGAGAGCCTCCGAGCTGACATCCTCGCGCGGCACACGTCCGTTTACCAGTTTTGCAGGCAACATGAGAATCTGAAGCGCTCCACGGTCTACGCCGTGCTTGCCGGGCGCTACGCGGGTGATGCGGAAGAGCAGCTTGCTCGTATCCGGGAAGCTCTGGACGGCCCCGGCCCCCATCCGGAAATCCCGATACCGGGGCGGATAGCGGAAGTGCTCCAGCGGACGAAATGTCGGCGCTGTCGTCCTGTGAGCCGACGAAAGTGTCAGAGATGTCGTGAGAAAACGGAACAGGAAGCGCAGGCCGTGATGGAATTTTTAGAGAAGGAGGAGGCATGTCGAGGACATTGATCACGGACATCGTGCAACTGACGCGGGACGGCTGGCGACCCTATGGTGGCCAGCCCGAAGGCTATGTGTACGAGCGCCTTGGCTGCCCGTATCTGCTGACGAAGCGTAACAGGCCGTACTGGTTCGTCAAGAGCGACTTGTATCTGTGCGTCGGCTGCGCCCGGCGATGCAGCCTCGTGCGCCCCGACGGCTTTCCGCTCCCGCTCCCCATCCGCTATCCCAAGCCTCAGCAGCCGTACACGCTGACGCCGTATGAGATGGTCGAAAGAAAGCCCTTACTGACTGTCGAAGAGGCTGCCTACTGTCTGAACGTCTCCAAGCGCACGGTATATGGCTACATCGATCTTGGGAAGCTCAATGTCCTGAAGGAAGGCCCGAAACGCGTGAGTTCACGGGATGTTCGGCGCATGATGGAGAACTTCGTCTTTGAGCAGTGAAAAAAGCGTGCACAGATTGCGACGTTTCCGGAACGGCGGGCCCCGACATGGCAATGTAGCCATGCCGGGGCCTTTTCTGTTCTGCCTCGGCACACCTCTCCTTTTCCCGCCGGGATTGGCCCGGCGGGGTTAAACCGCCGAGGTCGCAATGACGATTCTGAAGACGCTTCTCTCCTCCCGCCGCTGGTTCGCGCTCACCGTGTTGGCCACCATCTGTCTGTCCGCTTTGCTTGTACTTTTCGCTCCGCAGCAGGCCCCCGTGGTCCACTACAAGCTGACGCTCGTTCTTCTCGCCGGTCTTGTTCTGTACCTGCTTGATTACGTGCTTTTCCCGTTCGCATCCCCCGATTCGTACCTTGCCGACGACTGGCGCAAGGCTCCCGATGCCGACAGGCCGGATGACGCGGACTACCCGGTCGTGGAGGGATACCGGCAGGTCTTTTGTTTCGCCATGCTTCGTCGCGCCATCATCATCGGTTGCGGGATGCTAGCCGTGGGATTGGGGCTGTAGCCATGAGCGTCAGGCAGTATTTGTCCGGCGTATGGAAACGGGGACAGCCCCGCGTTAAGGTTTTGCTGGCGGCGATTTGGAGATGGCTGAAGGACTGGCCGGATTTCATCCTGCTCGAATGCGCCAAGGGGTTACCCTACTTCCGCGTCGGATTCTGGTTTGTCCTTGGCGGCATCTGTGCGCTTTCGCTGGTCATTTTATGCTGTCACACGGGCCATGCCGCCGAAGTCCAGATTCCCCGCGCCGCCCTGCAGTACCGTTCCGAGCTGATCCGCTCCTCGCGCATGGTCTGGGGGCTTGATGCGCCGGTGGCCGTGTTCGCCGCACAGATTCACACGGAAAGCTGGTGGAAAAACAGCACAGTATCGTCGGTCGGGGCGCAGGGGCTGGCGCAGTTCATGCCGTCCACGGCGAAGTGGCTGCCGTCCGTGGCTCCCGAGACCGGCACACCCGCGCCTTTCGATCCGCGCTGGTCGCTGCGGGCCTGCGTCACCTACGACAAGTATCTTTTTGACCGCATCACGGCGCGATGGGGCAAGCCCCTCACCGAGTGGAACCGCATGGCTTTTGTGATGTCGGCATACAACGGGGGGCTCGGCTGGACGAACCGCGACCGCGCCAGAGCCGCGCAGTCCGGCCTCAATCCCGACGTCTGGTTCGGGCACGCCGAGCAGGTCAACGCGGGCCGACGGGCCAGCGCGAAGCGGGAAAATCAGCGGTATGTCCATTTTATCCTGCGCGAGCGCCAACAGGCGTACGTCAGGGCTGGATGGGGCAGGGGGGTGAGTGATGAGTAAGCTTCAGATCCTCGCCGTGTTTGTACTGACTTTTTGCCTCGTCGGATGGGGATACGTGAGGGGCGACAGAGACGCCTCCGCCGAGTACGCCGTGCTGATGGATAAGGAAAAGGATGCCCATGCGGAAACAAAGAAGGCGCTCGAAGCCGCCCTTGCGGCGGGCATCGGCTGGAAGGCCGCTTACGAGGAGATGGAAGCTTCGGCTGCGGCCTATCAGGATACCGCCGAAGCCTGTCTCGTCCGGGAAAAGGACTGGAGGAACGCCGTGGAGCGTCAGGAAAGTATCCTTTGTGAGGCTTCCGTCCGTCCCCGGACAGCCGAGGAGCGGGAACATGTTGTGGATGCTGCGACGCGCCGCAAGGCCGCTGCTCTACTTAACGCTGCTTGGTAGTCTGCTGCTCGCCGCAGGATGCGGGGAGCGGATGCCGGAGCTGCCGGCACCTCCGCGTGTCTTTCCGGCGCGGGACTGTCCGGCTCCCGAGCGGCCCGTCCTGCCTCCCGTGGACGGAACCCTTCCGTTTGATGCCCCTGAGAACATTACGGCACTTATGCGGCGGGATACGATTTTGAAACATTATGCCGAGGGGTTGGAGGCTGCAGTCGACTGCTACCGCAAGGCGAAGAAGGAGGTCTCCGATGATGCCCGTGGAGCAAATGCCACAGTTGATTGAGGCACTGGCTTCCATTGCCGAAATTTTGGGACGGCTTGGTGTGCCGGGGCTTGTTGCTTTGGTCTTGGCAGGCCCTGCAGCCGTCCTGATCATGATACTCGTACTTGATCATCTCAGGACACGACATTCTGACATTCGAGACGCACGGCACCGTGCGGATATGGAACGCATGTTCTATGAATATCGCAAGGATATGGATGCGCGTAATTCGGAAACACTGGCTCTTGTGGAACAACACAGAGCCGATACACAGGCTATCCTGCGTGATCTCGGCGAGAAGCATGCACAGGTAACCCAATATTATCGGGACAACGTTGAGGTTGTGAAGGGATATCAGAGAATGACTACCGATTTCTGTGATGTCGTCGTGAACAACACTCGGGCGTTGGAGCGCATAGCGAACATGAGTGAAGTCAACATGTTTTGTCCGATGGCGCGGGAAGCAGCCACGGGTCGCAAGTAGGAGAGCACATGAGCGAACGCACGGAAAATCTTGGTCGACGTGTTGAACTGCGGAGAGAACGTCAGCGGCTTGCAGCCGAGTGCGACGGGCTTCGCGGTCTCTTGCGCCGTCAGCTTCCGCTTGATGATGAAGTGGACGATCTTGATGGCGAAGGTATTTTCAATTCGGCGCTGGCTCTTCGCCAGAGCCTTGTTGAGTTGTCGGGAGTCAATAAAAAAATAGCCATTCTGAACCGTGAACTTGGCGACTAAGGGGTTGTCATGGATGCATTGCAGCGACTTGAAAGGCAAATCATGGAACTCGAAGAGACGGCGGAGGCTCTGCGTTCACGCATCCAGTATCTGCTTTATCTCAATGAAGATACGGGGTTGATTGCCGGAGAACGCGTTGCCGCCGCGTCGTCCGCGTTGAAAAGCGTCACCGAATTGCTGAGGTCGCTCCTCGCCGAAGCCGAAAATCTCCGAGAAAGCGATGGGCGTTGAGATCGATGCCGATACCCGCTGGCGGGCGATGGAGTTGTACTGCGCCGACCGGCTGACCTTCGCGCAGGTCTCGGAGGCCACCGGCATCGCAGACTCCACGCTCCGGCGCTGGGCCGACGCCTACCAGTGGCGGGAACGCAGGGAAGAGCTGGCCCGGGCGGAGGCGGACATCCGCATCGATACGATCCGGAGCCGGGCCGCGATCCTGAAGCATCTGCTTGAAGCGGAGGACGGTAAGGCCGCATCCCAGATTGCCTTTGCCGTTGCCAGTCTCGGAAACCTTGAACTCCAGTATCAGAAGGCCATGCTTGCCGGGGAGATACTGAATCCTGCCAAGCCGGAGAAGCCCGTGAAGGTCTCCAGCCGCGCCGAAGCCATCGCCGTGCTGAAGCAGGCCGTGAACAACAAGCTCGGCACGATCCTTTCAGATGAGAAGTACGTCACGACCGACAGCGTCACGGACATCGCCAAGTGTCTCGCGCTGGTGCAGGAGCTGGAAGCCACGCTTCCCAAGGAAGAGGCAGATACGATGAAGACCGGCGGGGTGTCCGCCGATATCGCTGAAAGACTCGACAAGGCGTTGGGGCTGGTCAAATGAATGAATTGGGTGTGTTGCTGCCATATCAGGAAGAGTGGGTGCTTGACGATGCCACCGTCAGCGTGTGGGAGAAGTCCCGCCGTATCGGCGCATCCTACGCGGAGGCCCTGAAGTCCGTGCGCTTCGCCATGCGCAACCGCGACGCCGGAGGGCAGAACACGTACTACCTTTCCTACAACAAGGAAATGACGCAGCAGTTTGTTAAGGACGCGGCCTATTGGGCAAAAGTCCTCAACGCGGCGGTCAGTGATACGGAAGAGGTCGTGCTGCGCAATCCCGACGGGGACATCACCGTCTACCGCATCCGCTTCGCTTCCGGCTTCGACATCTGGGGGCTGCCGTCCGAGCCGCGTTCCCTGCGTTCGAAACAGGGCCGGGTCATTATCGATGAAGCCGCCTATGTCGATGATCTCGCCGGGTTGATCAAGGCTGCGATGGCGTTGCTCATGTGGGGTGGGTCCGTCTCCATCCTGTCCACGCACAACGGCGAAGACAATGCCTTCAACGAATTGGTCAAAGACATCCGGGCGGGAAAGCGCGACTATTCCCTGCACCGGACGACGCTTGACGATGCCCTCGCCGACGGCCTGTATCGCAAGATTTGCCAGTCGCAGGGGAAGCCGTGGACGCGGGAGGCGGAAGACCGCTGGCGCGAGCGGCTCATCACGGACTACGGCGAAGGCGCGGACGAAGAGCTTTTCTGCATCCCGAACCGCTCCTCCGGCGCATACCTGACCTCGGCGATGATCGAAGCGTGCATGGCGGACGGTGTCCCCGTGCTTACGTGGACGCCTCCCGCCGAGGATTTCGTGGACTGGGATATGCCGCTGGCCGAGATGATTACCCGGCAGTGGCTGCGCGGGCACGTCGACCCGCTGCTTGCCGAGCTGCCCGCCGGGTGCAGTCACTTCGTCGGCGGCGACTTCGGGCGCTCCGGCGACCTGTCCGTGTTCTGGCCGGTCACCGAGCAGGCCGATCTGACGCTGGCCACGCCGTTCACGGTGGAGCTGCGGAACTGCCCATACCGCACGCAGCAGCAGATCCTCTTCCATATAATAGATGCGTTGCCCCGCTTCTCCGGACTGGCGCTCGACGCCCGGGGCAACGGCAGCGCGCTCGCGGAGTTCGCCCGGCAGGAGTATGGCCCGGCACAGGTGGAGGAGGTCATGATCTCCGAGAGCTGGTACCGCGAGACCATGCCGAAGCTGAAAAGCCGCATCGAGGACAAGACGGTGGTCTTGCCGAAGAGCGCGGATGTGCTGTCCGACCTGCGAAGCCTGCGCGTGGTCAAGGGCGTTGCCCGCGTGCCCGACGTACGGGGCAGGGACGCCACCGGGAAGCGCCACGGCGACGCCGCCGTCGCGCTGGCGATGGCCATCCACGCCCGCGAAAAGCTGGGCAGCGTCGAGCCGTGGAGCTGCGAGACGGTGGACGTGCTCGCGGGACAACGTTTTTCCTTCGATGGGTTTTAAAAGAAAGGACAGAGTATGAAGCGACCAGAGTGGGCAAAAGCCAAGGTGCGACTTTACTTTTCGCGTTGCTGGATAGGGGAAGAGGATGGCGTCCCCGTGATTCAGGGTGTCACCGGCTTTCATGACTTTTTGCTTCTCCATGTCGATGTTCCCATCCATCAGTGGCTCATCCAGCCTTTTTTCAAGGAGGAAGAGTTCCCCTTCCGGATACTCGAAGTGTACGAAGGGGAGTAGCTGTCCGCTGATACCATAAGAGGCCCCGTAGAGGGGCCCTTCCAGAGAAGGAATGGATATTTTGCCTTATGCATCTGGTTATGATACCCCTGTACGAGCGGTTCAGCCGCATGGAAACGCACCGCAACCGTGCAGGGGGCCGGAATGTTCTCTCTCTCTCTCTCTCTCTCTCTCTCTCTCTCTCATATATATTGCCAGTATTGATACTAAAATAATAAGTAAATCAAATATGTTATTACTTAAAAAAATTTCAGAAAAATATCTTTTGGATAAGGAACGGATAATCATCTTCCAATTTGAGTAATTCGTCGTTATTATCTCTTCATGAGCGACGTAACCAGCAGAAAATACATAAAAACAAAGTTCGAGGGCGTTTACTACCGCCAGTCCGCCAAGCGTGATCCACGAACTG
>NZ_JNJP01000016.1 GCF_000701705.1 Bilophila wadsworthia ATCC 49260
AAATCGGGAGCGTATTCGGTATTAGCGACCGTTTCCAGCCGTTATCCCCATCTTAAGGGTAGATTATCCACGCGTTACTCACCCGTGCGCCACTTTACTCGCCCCGAAGGACTTTCACGTTCGACTTGCATGTGTTAAGCACGCCGCCAGCGTTCAATCTGAGCCAGAATCAAACTCTCCAGTTGATTGAAAACAACTAGCTTGCCCATATCTCTATGGGCTAAAACTCAAAGTTTCTTATTCCCAACTCGCTCTTCACTTGTCAAAGAACCAGAGGCCTTTGCCTCAGCCGCTGCGTTTCCGTCAGCGGCGAAGCGGGAATTTACCCCGCTCGGTCCAGCTTGTCAACAACTTTTTTTTCGAACCCCGAAGTTTTTTTTCGGAGCGCGCCGCGAGGGTTTCTCCCCGGCGCAGAAGCGGGAACTTATCCCGACCCCCTCTCGCTGTCAACCGCTTTCTTCTGCTTTTTTCAAAAAACTTGTTCGCCCCGCCGTGCCCGGCCTCTCGGCCCTGCCCGGCTCAGCGAGACATTCCGTCCCGCAGCGGCGAGAACGGGTTATGCACCTCCACGCCGCCTCTGTCAACGACTTTTTATTTTTTTTCTGATTTTTTTGCCCCACGATCCCCGTTTCTACCGTGTTTTCGCTCCGGTTAGAGCACCAAAAAATTGTACCTTGAAATTCCCCCTCAAGAATATCCGTCTTTGCCTCCAAAAGGCCGCTTTATCGGCATTCGGACAATGAAAAAGCCCCCCGCAAATCCGGCGGAGGGCTTTCCAAGCATTCTGGTGTCCGGCAAGTTACTGGATACGGACTTCCACGGTCGTGTTGTTGATTTTGACGACCTTGGCCGACACCGGGGCGCGGGTCAATTCAAATACAAGGCGGGTGCTCTCTTCATGGTGTCCCAGACGGATGCCCGAAATCCAGAGTTCCTTGGGCACGCGCGGCAGCTGGATGCCCCAGTTGCCTTGAAGGTCCACGACATAGCGGTTCGGGTCCTTGAGGAGCAGCGTCTTGGTCTTGATCGGGGCCGCGCCGGTCATGCGGAAGACCACGCTCTTGCCCAGCTCAAGCCGGGTCGCGGTGATCGCGGTCTGCCCCGCCGCCAGCTTCGCGGGGGCCTTGGTGGTCAGCACCACCACGCCTTCCTTCGCCTGTTCCTTTTCCTGCTTCGGTTCGGAAACCTTCGGCTGCGGCTTTTCGGCGGGCTTTTCCGCCACGGCCTTCTCAGCCTTCTTTTCCTGCTGAGGGGCCTTTTCCTCGGCTACGGGCTGCTTCGGCTTTTCCGTAAACGTATCGGCAGGCGCAATTTCACCCATCGGGGCCGGTGCGGGCTTTTCCGCCGAGACAGCGGGATCGGCTGCGGGAGCCGCCGTTTCGGGCGTATCCTTACCCGCCGGAGTTTCCTCATCGGGCGGGATCGCGGACATATCAAGCGGGGCCGCACTGCCGCGCAGCGTCCCGTTGTCGAGAGGAACCAGAACTCCGCCCTTATTCCCTTCCGAATCGCCCAGGGAAGGCAGCTTGGGAAGAGCGGGCATATCCTTCGAAAGGGAGCCCGTCACCATCTGGCCTTCGCTCGGGGGTTCATCCTGAACACGGAATTCCAACGCCGCGAGCACGGCGAGAGAAAGCATAAAAACCCCAATGATAAGCAGGGTTCTTGTACGATTCATGCGTCCAACGCTCCTTATTAAAAACCAAGGCTCCCGCTTCTGGAAAACGGATCCGAGCGTATCGTCCCTTCCCCGCGTCAACCTTGGAAAAATCACCGAAAGCCTGCGCCTCCGGCCTCTATGGAATGGAAACAGGGATACGCTTTTCCACACAAAATGCAATGTCCCCAAAGGGGAGCCGGAGTATGCCCGCGTAAAGAAGCATACTCCGGCCGGGCGTCATTCATCCATGAGAACTTACTTGGCGGACTTTTCCGGCAGCAGTGAGGCAAGGATGCCTATGGCCAGCAGCCCGATGACCACACCAAGGCTGATCAGCGGGGAAATGTGCACGATGCCCACCACGTCCAGAAGCATCTTCACGCCGATGTACGCGAGGATGATCACTACGGACTTTTCCAGGTGGCGCAGGTAACGCTTTCCGGCGGCGAGCAGGAAATACATGGACCGCAGGCCGAGGATGGCGAACACGTTGCTGGTATAGACGAGGAAGGGGTCGTGCGTGACGGCGATGATGGCCGGGACCGAGTCGAACGCGAACATCACGTCGGACACTTCCACCACAAACAGGCACAGGAACAGCGGCGTGGCCTTCCAGATCAGCTTGCCGGTAGTATCGGGGGCCTTCACGAAGAAATCGTGGCCGCTGAGCTGGTTGTGCACGGGGATGAAGCGCTTGGTGTACCGGACGGCCCAGTGCTCGGAGTAGTCGACGATTTCTTCCTTCTCGCCGCTGTGCATGGACTGCCACATCTTCCACGCCGTCCAGAGCACGAAGATGCCGAAACTCGCCAGCGCGTAGGGGCCGAACATCGCCACCAGGGAACTGCCCGCCGCCACGAAGATCAGGCGCAGGACCAGCGCGCCGAGGACACCGTAGTACAGAACCCGGTGCTGGAACGCGTCCTTCACCGCGAACGAACTGAAAATGGCCATGATGACGAACAGGTTGTCCACTGAAAGCGACTTTTCCAGCAGGTACCCGGTCAGGAAGAGCTGAACCTGTTCAGAGCCGAAGCTATATCCGATGTACCCTGCGAACACGAGCGCGAGGCCCACCCAGATACAGCTCCAGATGGCGGCGTTACGGGCGGAAACGGGCTTATCGGCCTGATGCGCGTGCAGGTCGCACCACAGACAGACGATGATGAGGACACAGAAAAGGACGACTTCCGTCACGGAATGCTCAACGACCATCGGAACCTCCGCAGGCGCGCCCCTTCAGGACGGGAAGAAGAGCGAACATCATGTTTTACTCCTTGTTGCGTTTGGTCGCCGGAGAAAACAAAAAAGACCCTCCGGCAACATGTGCCGTGAAGGTCTCACTCATCAAGTCAAAGCTTGATGGTAACGCCAGGCCGAAGCCATGCTGTTGACGTTACCCGGGTCTCAAGAACCCAGTTACTCCCCTTTACGTGGGAAGAAACATACAGCAGCCAAGCACCGTTGTCAACGGTTTCACCCCCGCCCCGAAACCTTCTCACGGCCTTCCGCCATGAGAAACACCCTGAACGGGAAGCCCGTATGCCCAAAAGCCGAAGGGGAAGCGTGGAAAACACGGCGGAAGGGAAGCCGTTTCAAAAAAGGCTCCCCTTCCGCTTCCGCCTTTAATCCGCGACCACAAAGTTGCCGGGATACTGCCTGTTCAGCTCGTCCGAGAGATCCTCAGCGCGGTTCAGCGAGTTGAACGGCCCGGCCTGCACACGCCAGAGCCCCAGAGAAGGCGCGTAGAACGCCCGCCCGCCGAGATTCCGGTTTTGCAGCCGCCGCACAAGATCCTGAGCCGAGGCTTGACTGCTCAGCGCGGCGATCTGGATGTAGAAGCTCCCGTTCATATCGCCGGGGGACGCGCCGCCAAAGGTTTCGATCGCCTCGACACGGACACGCGCCGTACCCGTGCCGATCATGCCCAGTTCCTTCGCGCTCGCATACGAAAGATCGATGATCCGATCCCCGACGAACGGTCCCCGGTCGTTGACGCGCACGACGATGGACTTTCCGTTCCTCAGATGCGTGACCCGCACCTTGGTCCCGAGCGGCAACAGTTTGTGTGCGGCGGTCATCGCATACATATTATAGCGTTCGCCGTTGGCCGTGGTTTTTCCGTGAAAATCCCTGCCGTACCACGAGGCGACCCCGTCTTCCCTATACCCGTCCGCCGACAGATAGGGCCTGTAGGTTTTTCCCCGCACCGTGTACGTCTTCGTCCCCCGCGTGCCGGACCCTCCTCCGCCGTAATCCATCAGTCCGCAGCCCGCCAAGGAAAAAGACAAAACGGCAAGGGCGGTAATACGGCAAAAAGAGGCGAAAGTGAAGGATATTGTACGCATAGCACCTCTTGGTTCTTGGGTTTCGTGTCCCTACTCTGCCATAGTTCCGCCCATTCGCCAAGTTCCGTCCTCCCCCCTTCTGCACTTTTGGTCCTCCACACATACATGGAAAGCGCACTGCCCTCGGAAGGTGAGGAGGCCACAGGAAGGGCTCCTCCATTGGACGGTTAATTCATTTAGAAAAGTTCCTATTTACGATAATACGGGTTTTCTTTTTCCGAAAAAAATTCCTCCCTTTGCGGTTTCCAACAGGCCGTTCTTATCCGCCATGATCATTGAAAAATCATGTAGAGAAAAATATGTACAGTTTTTTAAACCTGATAGCGGAAAAACAACAAAACCATCCGCTATCCCACCGTAACCGCTCCTTTTTGTAGCTGATTGGCTGAGGCGTCCTCAAAAAAATCCAACGACTCGACAGCTTTTGCCCGGGATGCTAACGTGCTTCCTTCTTTCCGCAATGACATCACGACCGGGGCGAACTCCCCTCCGCTATGCATACGGCCCCTGTAAACAAGGAATCCTTCATGACGCTCAAACCTTCGTATTTGTCTTACAGCGCAGCAAAAAGGCTTGCTCTTTTCTCCCCCCTCCTTTGCCTCCTTCTCCTCACCGCCTGCGCTCCACAACAATCCGGCTTGCAGCACCACCAGTATTCCATCGTCCGCTATCAGGATTCCTTGACGGCCCTGCATGACTATCGCCCCCCGACACGCGAAGCGCTTTCCTACACGGCCCGCCGCGAACTCCAGACAGCCGGCGCCGCCGTCAGCCAGAACGGTTCCAACGTCCGCTTCACTCCCATCCCCGATGAAGAATTCGACGACGGCGACATTGAAGTCACGCCGGAACTGCTCAAGGAACCGTCGCTCTACCCGGCTCTTTCGCTCATCCAGCCCATCAAGGAAACTATCCGGGTCACGTCGTCCTTCGGCCCCCGCAAGCATCCCGTCAAACGCAGGCGGCTCATGCACGCGGGCGTGGATATCGCCGGAAACCGCGGGGAAAAAGTCGTTGCTTCCGCGCCCGGCAAAGTCGTGTACAGCGGCCGCAAAGGTTCCTATGGCCTGACCATCGACATCGATGCCGGAAAAGGCGTCACCCTGCGTTATGCCCATCTGGACAAACTCGGAGTCCGGAAAGGCCAGAAGGTCAAGCAAGGCCAGTATATCGGCAATCTCGGCAGGACCGGGCGGGTTACGGGCCCTCACCTGCACTTTGAAGTGCGGCTCCGCGATAAGCCGATCAATCCGATGCAGTTCCTCACGCACGAACACCAGTGGGCATCAAACACAGGAACCAAACAGCGCAAACGCAGCGGCAACCTTTGATCCACCCTTCCGGGGGGCGGCTCCGATGAAGGGGCCGCCCCTTTTTCTGTATCAGAGCATGGTTGAAACCTTGCGCGCTTCATCATAAAAAAGCGGCACGCACGGTGTTCGGAAGCGCACCTCACGGTGTACGGCGTTTTCCCCATCCCTCTCCGGCGGGGAAGAACAACAGGCAAGGCCCCATCCCCTCCGCAGACCAGACCATTCCCCCGAATTCCCTCCAAACAGTTCAAGGATGCCCCATGAGCGCATACAGCCTTCCTGTACTCATGTACCATTACGTCAGCCGATTTCCGGGGGCTATCGCCGTCAGCCCGGAACATTTTGAAGACCAGTGCCGAGGCATGGCCGAATACGGCTGGCGCGGGATCGGCCTTGATGAAGCGGAGGGTTTTCTGCTGAAGGGCGCACCGCTGCCGCCGCGTTCCCTGCTGATCACCTTTGACGACGGGTACCTGGACAATTACGTCTACGCATGGCCCATCCTGCGGAAATACGGGCACAAAGGCGTCGTCTTTGCCGTCACCGAACGGATGGAGGCTGAAAAAAAATGCCGCCCGACCCTTGCCGACGTCTGGGAGGGGTTGCCTCCGTCCAGCCTCCCTCCCGTGGATGCGCCCATGCACGACACCCCCTTCGGCTATCAGGTACGCCGCGATATGTTCTTTTCCTGGGAAGAAGCCCGACACATGGAATCCAGCGGCTTCATGTCCGTGGCCGCGCACTCCGCCCGCCACCTCGCCGTTTTCGCCGGCCCGGAATGGGGCCCGGTGAACCGCCACGACAGGCACCAGAAGCCCGCCTCCGCACTGGAAGCCGCCGGGCAACGCTTCCACGTCCC
The DNA here is from genome assembly GCF_000701705.1 of Bilophila wadsworthia ATCC 49260. GTDB lineage: Bacteria > Desulfobacterota > Desulfovibrionia > Desulfovibrionales > Desulfovibrionaceae > Bilophila > Bilophila wadsworthia. The sequence goes on from NZ_JNJP01000016.1 coordinate 6,181, forward strand.
CGGAACGCGGGCAAACACGTTCAACGCGGTCGACTTCCCCGAAGTCTGGGGCCTGCCCCGCTTCAAAGAACGCCCCTTCCTGTACAGCCGGGCATTCATCCCTTCCCCTGATCTGGTCGCCGCCGTGCAGCGCCTCGTGCCGCAAGAACCGGCGGAGGCCCGTACTTTCTTTCAATCGGCGGGAAATGTAGCCGCGCTGGAAACGCTTGTAGCGGGATTTTCCCCGGATCGATTGGGTACGCTGGAGAGCGAAGCGGCCCGCCGCAGCCGTGTGCACGAAGAACTGGGCGCCTGCGCGGAAACGCTCCGCCGGGAACTGGGGCATCCTGTGCGCTCGCTGTGCTGGCCGTGGGGAAGCGGGTCCGAGGTTGCGCGGGAAGAGGGGAGGAAAGCCGGATTTTCCGTATTCTTCACCACCCGCATGGGAGCCAACCCGCCTGCCGCGCCCGAGGCCGTGCACCGCTTCAAAGTACGCGACGCGGGGTGGAGCTGGCTCAGGCTCAGGCTGGAAATCTATTCGAGGCCGTGGCTGGCCCGCCTGTACGGGGCGTGCCGGATCTGATCTCTAACCTCTAGACAAAACGGCTTCCGGATGTCATGTCTGCCGCAAAATCATTCGGAACAGGATTTCCCATGTCATACTTCGTCCGTTTTCTCCTGCTGTGCTGTACCGTTGCGCTGGCGATACCCACGTACGCCAACGCCCTGAACGAGCGCGACGCCGTGGTTTCCCGGCAAACCGGCAAGCTTCAGATTCGGGTTCATTACCCGATAACCGGCAATGCCCGCGTGGATGCCGATGTGGCCGACTGGGCGCATCAGGCGGTGGACACGTTCCAGAATACCTATGGCGAAGAACCGGATCTGGGCGTGCCCTACGAACTCGAAACGACCTACAGCACGACCCGTTCCACGCCGTCCGTCCTTTCGATAGTCTGGAAGACCGCCAGCTATACCGGCGGCGCGCACGGCAACCTGGAAATAACCACGACGACCTATGATATGAAGAGCGGCGCGCTCATCGATTTGTATGACGTATTCGAAAATCTGGATACGGCGCTCGACGTCATGAGCCGCTACTGCACCAAGGCCCTGACCAAATCCCTCGGCGACATGTACAACGACGACATGCTCCGCAGCGGCACCGCCCCCGAAGCCGAAAACTTTTCCAGCTTTGCGCTCACGCCCGAGGGCATACGCATTTTCTTCCAGCCGTATCAGGTGGCTCCGTGGGCCGCCGGGTCGCAGGTCGTGGACATCCCCCTCGACGCGCTGGCTGACGCCGGGCCGCGCCTTTCGCTCTGGGGCAAATAACACCGTTCCGTCAAGCGTATCCTTTTCTTACCCCACACCTCATCGTGCTGAAACAGGGCCCCCCGCCATGTTTTCCAAGCCAGGGCCGCTCCACGCAAGGGCGGCCTGACTTTTTCCTGCAGCCCAAAAGAGAAAGGCGGGAACATCGCTCCCGCCTTTCTCTAAAACGGCACAGACCGCCCGCTCGATAGTCTCGGGGACCTTTGAAAGCTGTACCGTTTCAAAGGTACTCCATTCCCGTGAGCGGAACCCGTCGGTGCCGAAGCCCGGCAAAGCCTTACGCGTTGCCGTCCTTGGCCTGCTGCAAGTCGGCGAGGAACAGCTCGCACCATTGATCGAAATTCTTCGGGTCCTGATCCAGCGCTTCCACGTTGTCGTTGAGCCACTGGTGGAAACGCCCCACCATATTCTGGAATTCGTTGTGCTCCAGCACGGCGAGGCTCTGTTCCCCAAGCGAGGATCGCGCATAGCCGAGAACGGCGGAACAGGCCATGTCCGCATCCACGATGGTCCCGTTGAGCTGGGCGATCAACCCCTCGTATTCGGGGTAATCCTCCACAAGTTCGCTGACCGTCTCCGCGGGGATCTGGATGCAGAAATCCCCTTCCTCGTCTTCCTCAATCCAGGAAAAACGGAGCCATTGTTCAAAAATAACGGCATTGAGCAGAGTGGACATCGCCCCTTTCATTTCATCGGAAAGGGCTGAAGATGGCGTGTTCATGAAAACTCCTTAGAGGGAAATATCCTTTACTATGGTCACCCGGGGCTCCAAGGTCAAGGGTTTCACCGGAATCCGGCGGGCGTTTTCTTTTTCCGCGAAAAAGCATACCGTCGCTCGGCGCCATGCCTCCTTTTCCATCCGGCATGTCCGCCCAGGCACCCATAACGGTGCCGGACCTTCCCGTAATCCGTCAAACAGATAAGGAACACGCGTGCAGAACTACGCATCCATCATAGCCCAAGAACTGAATATACGCCCACAGCAAACCGAAGCCGTCATCCGCCTGCTCGACGAGGACGCCACGGTCCCCTTTATTGCCCGCTACCGCAAGGAAGCCACGGGGAGCCTCGACGAAGTGGCGGTCACCGCCATCCGTGATCGCCTCGCCGCCCTGAAGGAATTGGACAAACGGCGCGAAGCCATCCTCGCCTCGCTGGAGGAACGCGGCCTCCTCACGCCCGAACTGCGTGCCAAGGTCGAAGCCGCCGATGCGCTGACCGTCCTTGAAGACATTTACCTGCCCTACCGCCCCAAGCGCCGCACCCGCGCCTCAATGGCGAAGGAGCGCGGCCTCGAACCGCTGGCCGATCAGCTGGCCCGTCAGGATCGCACCCTCCCCGAAGCGATGGCCGCCGCCTATGTAGACGCCGAAAAGGGCGTGCCGAATGCGGAAGCGGCGCTTGCCGGAGCGCGTGACATCCTCGCGGAGCGCTTCGCCGAGGATCAGCCCGCCCGCGAACGCCTGCGTAAACTCTTCGGGCGCGAAGGGCTCATGCGGAGCAAAGCCGTTTCCGGCAAGGAAGAGGTTCCCGACGCCGCCAAGTACCGCGACTATTTCGCGTGGGACGAACCCGCCGCGCAAGCCCCTTCCCACCGCATCCTCGCCATGTTCCGGGGCGAAGAGGAAGGCTTCCTGCGCCTCTCCCTGCGCCCCCGCAATGAGGAGCAGGCGCAGGACCTCTTGGCCCGCCTCTTCGTCCGCAACGACGGCCCCTGCGGGCGCGAAGTGCGCGCAGCCGCGCTGGACGGCTACGGGCGGCTTCTCGCGCCCGCGCTGGAGACCGAACTCCGCAACCAGCTCAAACAGCGCGCCGACGCCGAATCCATCCGCGTGTTCGCCGAAAACCTGCGCCAGCTTCTGCTTGCCCCGCCCCTCGGCGCTCAGAACATCCTCGCCGTGGACCCCGGTTTCCGCACCGGCTGCAAAATCGTCTGCCTCAACCGTGAAGGGAAACTGCTCGAATACGCGACCATCAACCCGCACGCCGGATCGGACAAGGCACGCACCGAAGCCGGGGAAACGCTCCTCCGCCTCGCCAAGAAACACGGCGCGGAAGTCGCCGCCGTGGGCAACGGCACCGCCGGGCGCGAAACCGAAACCTTCATCCGGGCGCTCCCCGGCTGGAGCATCCCCGTGGTCATGGTCAGCGAAAGCGGGGCTTCGGTCTATTCCGCCTCGGAGGCGGCCCGCGCCGAGTTCCCGGATCTCGATCTCACCTACAGGGGCGCGGTGTCCATCGGCCGCCGCCTCGCGGACCCGCTGGCGGAACTTGTCAAGATCGATCCCAAATCCATCGGCGTGGGGCAGTACCAGCACGACGTCAACCAGTCCGAACTCAAGCGCTGCCTCGACGACGTGGTCGTCAGCTGCGTCAACGCCGTGGGCGTGGATCTGAACACTGCCAGCGAGCAGCTCCTCACCTACGTTTCCGGCCTCGGCCCCACGCTCGCCCGCAATATCGTGGCTCACCGCCACGAAAACGGCCCCTTCCAGACCCGCCGGGATCTTCTCAAGGTGCCCCGCCTCGGCCCCAAGGCCTTTGAGCAGTGCTCCGGCTTCCTGCGCATCCGGGACGGCAAGCAGCCCCTCGACGCCAGCGCCGTGCACCCGGAAGCCTACGCCGTGGTCGAGCGCATGGCCAAGGATACGGGCACAACCGTCCGCGAACTCATGCAAAGCCCCGAACGCCGCAAAGCCATCCGCCTTTCCGACTATGTCACGGACAAGCTCGGCCTGCCCACGCTCACCGACATCATGAAGGAACTGGAAAAACCCGGACGCGACCCGCGAGGCCCCTTCAAGCCCTTTTCCTTTGCCGAAGGCGTGAGCACGATGCAGGATCTCAAACAGGGCATGAAGCTGCCGGGCATCGTCACCAATATCACAGCGTTCGGCGCGTTTGTGGACATCGGCGTGCATCAGGACGGGCTCGTCCACATCAGCCAGCTGGCGAACCGCTTCGTGCGCGATCCCAACGAAGTCGTCAAAGTGCATCAGGAAGTGCTCGTCACCGTGCTCGACGTGGACATCCCCCGCAAGCGCATTTCCTTGACGATGCGCGGAGAATAGGAAAAAAGGCAGGGAAGCGGAGGGGCAGCGGGATGTTGTCCCTTTGCGTGATGAATCCCAAAGAACGGAACTCGCCGGACAGCTCGGCACACGTTCCGAAAAAGTTCCTCCGGGACAGGTCCGGACGGGCATGAAGACAAAAACAGCACCAGCGGCGACGCCCGCCGCCATCCAAGGAGATCGTATGAAGACCGTTGTAGTCAAACCGGAATTTGCCGGACTGACCGAGGAGCAGGTCATCGACGCCATCGATGCCTATGAAGCACAGGTTGATGAATATTACGCCAACAAAGGCGATGAGGAAGAATGCGGTTGCGGATGCAGCCACGACGAAGGGAGCTGCGAAGACAGCGATGACGACGTCATCCCCTCCGACGATCCCATCGTGCTGGAAGTGGAACGCCTGATCGCCGCCTATTCGGACCGTTTCGACGAATTGTGCAAAGAAAACGGCGAAGTCCCCGAAGAGGCCCTCACCTACAAACCCCGCACGCCCATCGAGCAGGTCGCCTTCGACATCTTCACCGATGCCCTGCACGACTCCCTCATGGACGAAGACGACGAGTAAAACGACGGAAGGGACCTCAAACGAGGTCCCTTCTTTTTCATGGGGGGGCCGTCTCCCGGGCGGCAACAGCCCAAAGCCTTTTCGAAACCGCGACCGGCTCCAGAAAATCGTCTCCGCAGGCGGCCTCCGCCGAAGCATCAGGACATCTGCTGCTTGAGCTTCAGAATCCGCCTCCACGACGCCTCAAGCCGGGCACGGGAAATGGTTCCGTCCTCGACGGCCCGGACGATGACGGCCTGAACCTTGGCGACGATAGCGGGATCATACTCCAGATTATTGCCGAACAGCAGGATGTCCGCTCCGGCCCCGATGGCCCGAAGCACCACTTCCTCCAGCGTGTATTCGGCGGCGATGGCATCCATTTGCAGGTCATCCGTCACCACCACACCGTCATATCCCAGACGCCCGCGCAGCAGCCCGTTGATGACGGAAGGCGACAGCGTGGCCGGAAAGGCGGGATCGAGCCCGGCGTGGAAAAGGTGCCCCGTCATTACCATACGCTGCCCCGGACGCCCGAGCGCGGAGCGGTATGGAGACAGTTCGCGCTCGCTCCATGTCGCGCTGATGTCCGTGACCCCTTTATGCGAATCCGCACGCGCACTGCCGTGTCCGGGAAAATGCTTGAAAACCGCTACGATGCCCGCGTCGTTCAGGCCGTCCGCAAAAGCCGCCCCATGCGCGGCGACGGCCTGCGGATCAGCCGAAAAACTGCGTCCGAGACGGCCTATGGCCGGGGAAGCGGGATACACATTCACATCCAGTACGGGCGCGAAATTGAGATTGACCCCGAGCTCCCGCAACATGCGGCCCATGCCGAGGGCCGTGCGGCGCGTGGCATCGGGCGTGCCCCGGCCCAGCTCCGCGGCCGAAGGGTACGCCGGAAAACCGTCGCCCGGCTGGAAGCGGGCCACCTTGCCGCCTTCCTGATCCACGGCGACAAAAAGCGGATGCCCCGCAGAGGCCCCTCGCAGCGCGGCGATCAGCCGTTTCACTTGCGCCGCATCGCGGATATTGCGAGGGAGCTTGGCGTTGCGCGCATCCCGTTTGAACAGGATCACCCCGCCCAAGTGGCGGGCCTGAATATCTCTAAGGATAGCTCCGCATTCCTCAGGCTCCTGCCCTTTGAAACCCACGAGCAGCATCTGCCCCGCCATTTCTTCGACGGAAGGGGCGGCAAACGCGGCGGCACCTCCCCAAAAGCACAGGAAAAAGCCGCACAGGACAAGGCAGCCCATTCGCCAGAGCCGAACAACTCTAAGACACGCGTGCAGAAACATATTGCTATCCAAGTGAATTTACGCCAGAAAAAGACCTGCCGTCCGGGCACGCCGTCACGATTTCCCGTGATCTCCAAGGGCCTTCGGGTCCGTGTCGCCGGGCTTCTTCGAAGGTGCCGCTTCCACGGTATATTCGTCAGGGGACAGCTCATACGTGTCGGGATCGTCCCGGCGCACACGGTCGGCATTCCCCGCCCCAGCTCCGGGAATGTTGGTATAAATGATAAACCGGCTGCCGTCCTCACCGTACTGCACGTTCTTGCGGGCCCGGCGCATGGCCAGCCCAAACACGACGAACAGCACCAAAAACACAAAAAAGGCGACGACGATCCCCACGGTGGCAAGCAGGAACACAAGCCCCGCCACCACCACGGACGTAGCGCCGGCGATGATCCATCTCAAAAAATCAGGCATGGGAGAATACTCCAATCGGTTGCGTTGACTCCTCTGTTTTAGGGAGATAAAGCCTCCACCACGAAATGACAAGCCCGCCTTCCGATCCTCTTTGCCGCAAAGGACCCTCAAATGGTATCGCACGACCTGCTCAAACGCTTTTCCGCCGGATTCCAGCGCTTCCAAAAGACATGGTATTGTCCTGAAAACAATATTTATGAAGACCTCCGCGTCGGCCAGCATCCCTACGCCCTCGTCATCGCCTGCAGCGACTCCCGGGTTGACCCTGTCCTGCTCCTTGACGCGACGCCCGGCGATCTGTTCGTCATCCGGAACGTCGCCAACCTTGTCCCTCCCTACGAACCGGACTCCCATCACCACGGCGTCAGCGCCGCGCTGGAATACGCGGTCCGCCACCTGCACATCGGCCACATCATGGTCATGGGGCACGCGAAATGCGGCGGCTTTACCAGCCTGCTTGAAGCTTCGCACAGCGACGACGAATTCCTCAACATCTGGATGAACCTCGCCTGCCGCGCCAAGGCCGAGGTGGACAGCTCCCTGCCCGGGGCCGATCCTGACGAACGGCAACGGGCCTGCGAAATGTGGGGCGTGCGTTTCTCGCTGGACAACCTCATGGGGTATCCGTGGATCAAGAGCGCCGTCGATGGGGGCGAGCTGCTCCTGCACGGCCTGTACTTCGATATGGGCTCAGGCGAACTGCTCTACTTCGACGCGGAAAGCGAAACCTATGTGCCGATGGTCAATGCCTGCGCTTCCGGCACCTCATCTGTGAAGAGGCGGTAGAAGATTGGAAATTGGGGAAGGAAGATGGGCTCTTCCTGAATGAGAAGCCCTCTCCTTTTCCAAACCTGCCAACGGAACCCATCCCTCTCCCACCGGAGGCTTTTTCCTTTATCGAATCCCTGCCCCCGGTTCCGGGGAACGCCGTAACCCGTCACCGCGATATTATGAGGCGCGAGGTGTGGTGCCGAGGTACGCACGGGCGGGCCCGATAAAAAATAGTTACATCTCATGTAAGGTTGCCGGTATGCTCCGGACGGGCCCCCATTGTGGGGGCCCGCCACGGCGTTCCGTGGCTCACGTCCTATCTGGGAGAAAAAACTATGCGTACCGCCTCGTTGACTGTCCTTGCGCTCGTTGCGGCGTTTTTGTTTTCCGTCCTGCCCGCTCAGGCCGCTATGGATCACGGCTCCGGCGCCGCCCACTATTCGGATCGCGCCTTCCTTTCCGGCATGATCGCGCACCATGAGGGCGCGGTGGATATGGCCAAAGTCTTCCTTGCAACCCCAAAGAAAGATCAAGATCCTCAGGTTACGGCATGGGCCGACGACGTGATCAAGGTGCAGGAAAAAGAAATCGCCGAAATGAAGGAGCTGCTGAAGCCTCTCGGCGGCATCGAAGAATCGGCCTACGCGCCCATGAAGAAGGCCATGCAGCACATGCTCGAAGAGGGCAAGAATCTGGGCGCGAACATGCGTTTTGTGGAGCTCATGCTGCCGCACCACGCGATGGCGCTGGAAATGTCCGTCCCCGCCCTCCTCGGCTCCAACAATCCTCAGATCCTCAACCTCGCTGAGAACATCATTATCAGCCAGGCCAAGGAAATGCGCCAATTCAAGGCGTGGATAGCCGAACATCACAAGAAGTAGTTTCGTATACGAATATTTATTTCGAAAACGAATCTTTTCCATTCCCCTCCAACAAAAAAATCGACACGAAAACGTCACAACACAACCCATTTTGATCTCAGCATAAAGACGCTTGCATACCGGTCAGCAAAAGAAAAGGATCGGTGTACAAGCGTCTTTTTTCGCGCTAGCTTCCCGCGAAAAAAATGGGGGGGCTTCATGTCTTTCGAAATCATTCTTCTCATACTGCTTGCCGCTTTGCTCCATGCTTCATGGAATGCCGTCATCAAGGGCGGCTCCAACAAGCTCTATGAAACGGGGCTCAACTGCTTCGGCGGAGGCGTCGGCGTTTTGTTCATCGTCCCTTTCCTCCCCTTTCCGGCGCTGGAAAGCCTCAAGTTCCTGGCCGGCTCCTGCACCGTCCATATCGCTTACTACCTCTGTATCGCCGTAGCCTACCGCAATGTGGACATGTCGTTCGCCTATACCATCATGCGCGGCACGGCCCCGCTCCTGACGTCCGTTTTCATGCTCCTTTCCGGCCATGAAATGCCGCTTGCCGGGTGGCTCGGCATCCTGTGCCTGTGCGCCGGCGTCCTTACCCTGACCCGCGACAACATTAAGAACGGCAAGTTCAACATCAACGGCGCGCTGGCCGCCGTGGGAACCGCCGTCGTGATCATGGGCTACACCCTTTTCGACGGCTACGGCGCCCGGGCCAGCGGGAATCCCATCAGCTACGTATGCTGGCTCTACGTCATCAACACTTTCCCCATCAACGTCATCCTGCTGCTGAGACAGCGCAAAACCTACATCCCCTATTTCTGCAACCGCTGGAAACACGGCCTGTTCGGCGGCCTGTGCAGCCTCGGCTCCTACGGCGTAGCCCTTTGGGCCATGACCAAGGCCCCCATAGCGATGGTCGCGGCCCTGCGTGAAACATCCGTCATTTTCGGTATGCTCCTCGCCGTATTTTTCCTTGGGGAAAAATTTTCCGCGGTCAAACTCCTTGCCGTCGTCCTCGTCGCTACCGGTATTTTCTTCATGCATTAAAATAAATTCTCCCCGCAGCTACATACACCCAACCGGCCTTGCCAATACTTCCACACAACGGGACGCCCACCGCGCAGCCTCCCCACCAATCGAAAGTCTTTGAAAGGGGAAAGGAGGGGGTCGGGGAGGGAAGGGGGAAACGTTCTGAAGAACGTTTCCCCCTTCCCTCCCCCGGTATTCTATCCACCTCTCCGCAAAAGGTTGACAGCAAGAGCCGAAGGCCTCACAACAACCGGATCGGTTTTGACGCCCATAACCTTAACCCCCATAACACCCTATGAGTTTCCCAGAACTGTTCGCCATTGCCGTTGCACTGGCCATGGATGCTTTCGCCGTGTCGGTCTGTGCGGGCTGCGCCCTCAAACGGGTGACGGTCGTGCATTTTTTGCGCCTTTCGCTGACGTTCGGCTTTTTCCAGTTCCTGATGCCCGTGATCGGATGGGCCCTTGGCTTGACCGTGCGCGGATTCATCGAATCGTGGGATCACTGGATCGCCTTCGCGCTGCTGGCATGGATCGGCGGCAACATGATCCGGGGCGGCGGAGACGATTCCGAAGACGGGGAAAGCTGTTCGGTTGATCCCACCAAAGGACGCAAGCTGCTCATCCTCGCGGTGGCGACCAGTATCGACGCCCTGGCCGTGGGGCTTTCCTTCTCTCTCCTCAACATAAACGTATGGGGGCCGTCCACCCTGATCGGCGTGGTCTGTGCCGTCATCACGGCCCTTGGCCTGCTGGCGGGAAAAGGGCTCGCACATGCGGACATTTTTGGCCGACGCGCCGAACTTGTGGGCGGCTGCGTCCTTATCGGCATCGGCCTGAAAATCCTTTATGAGCACGGCGTACTGAGCTGACGCCCTAACGCTCTTTCCGTGAACGGCCGCAAAGGGGCGGCCATTTCCCCGGAGTGTTTTCATGACTACCGAAACCACGCACCACGAAGCGCATTCCGAAAAACAACACGCGGCCCTCTCGTCTTTGTTCTGGGCGCTGTTCCTGACGCTCATCAAACTCGGAGCCGGGCTCGCCACCAACAGCCTCGGTATCCTTTCCGAGGCCCTGCACAGCAGCCTTGACCTTGTAGCCGCGGGCATCACCTTCTTCGCCGTCCGCGTCGCGGCCCGCCCCGCGGACGAAACCCATCCCTATGGCTACGGCAAGATCGAAAACCTTTCCGCGCTGGCGGAAACGGTCCTGCTGCTCGTCACCTGCGGCTGGATCGTGCACGAAGCCGTCAACCGGCTCTTCTTCGACGCCCCCGAAATCACCCCGTCATGGTGGGGCGTGATCATCATCCTCATTTCCCTGCTCGTGGACGTCAACCGGGCCGCCATGCTCCGCCGCGTCGCCCAAAAGCACAAAAGCCAGGCGCTGGAAGCCGACGCCCTGCATTTCACCACGGACATCTGGTCCTCCGGAGTCGTGCTCGTCGGCCTGCTTTGCGTGCAGGCCAGCGAATACCTTCCGGCGGACAGCCCCTTCCGGAGCATTTTGCATATGGCGGACGCCATCGCCGCGCTGTTCGTTTCGGGCATCGTCGTCGTTGTGGGCTTCCGGCTCTCCCGCCGGGCCGTGACCATGCTGCTTGACGGGGGCGGCAAGGAACATTCCGAGGCCCTGGAACAGGCTCTCGCCAAGCAGCTCCCCCTCTGCCGGGTGCGCCGCCTGCGCGTGCGCGAAAGCGGTGCCGACGTGTTTATGGACATCACGGTCGAAGCCCCCGCCACCCTGCGCCTCGACGCCGCACACGACGTATCCTGCGTGATTGAGGACATCGCGCACGAAATCGTACCCTCCGCCGATATTACCGTACACGTCGAACCCGCGCAGGAAGAAACGGAAAGTATGCTCCAGCTCGTCCGCACGGTTGCCGCCGCGCACAAGCTTTCCGTCCACAACCTGATCCTTTCCGAACAGAGCGGAGGGCTCCTCGTGTTTCTGCATGTGGAGGCGTCTCCGGATATGACGCTGCGCGAAGCCCACGAATACGTCGTGATGTTCGAGAAAGCCCTCGGCAAGCGCCTCAACACAACCCGCATCGAAACGCACATCGAGCCGGAAGATCGCCTCTGCGCTCCGGAAAACGCCCTGCCCTTCGACGCGGATCTCCATTATGTGCGCGCCGCCGTGGACAGCATACTCCCGGAATTTCCGATGGTGTCCAATGTGCACGACCTGCGCCTGACGCATATGGGCGGGACGCCGCTGGTCAGCTTCCACTGCATCATCGACGGCGATCTGTCCCTTGCCGCCGCCCACGATGTCGCCACGGACATGGAACGCCGCCTCCGCACCTGCGCACCCAAGCTCGACCGCATCCTCATCCACACGGACCCGTCCGCCCTTATCGTCATGTCTGAGGAGAGATAGCGGCGCTTGCCTTAACCTGTTTGGGAAAGACGAAAGACAGACGACAAAAAACGGAGGACGCAGAAACGTCCTCCGTTTTTCATTCAGGAAAGCTGGGAGCAGGGATTCAATAAGGCCAAAGTGTTGCTGGAGGGGGTCCGGGGAGGGAGCACTTTTTCAAAACGCCCTCCTCCGCTCCTCTTGAAAAACTTACACGACCCCGTGTTCGCCGGGGCGCTCGTATTCCACCTTCTTGCGGGCCACCATATACTGGCGGGTATCGCCGAGCAGGAGCAGGATCGGGTTGGAGACGAAGACGGAAGAGAACGTACCGATAAACACGCCGAGGCTCATGGTCAGCGCAAAGTCGTGGATCGCACCGCCGCCAAGGATCGTCAGGCTCAGGGCGGCGATCAGGGTCGTCGCCGAGGTCATGATCGTACGGCCAAGGGTCTGGTTCACGCTCAGGTTGATGATGTCGGCCAACGGGGCGGGGTTGTCTTCCGGCTGGTTCTGGAGGTTTTCGCGGATACGGTCATACACGATGATGGTGTCGTTGAGCGAGTAGCCCACGAGCGTCATCAGCGCCGCGATGATGTTCAGGTCGATCTCTTTGCCCATCATCGCCAACAGCCCCAAGGTGATCAGGACGTCGTGCAAAAGCCCCACGATGGCGCCGAGGGCATAATTCAACTTGAGCTTCCAAGAAATGAGCAAGGTCAGCGCCAAGGCACCGATCACCCGGTATACCATGTCCATCCCGAGGAAGCCCATGACGTACATGGCCGAACCGAGAACCGCCGCCATGAGCGCGGCGATCATCCAGCGCTGTTCGAAGCGCCCGGAAATGTACACGGTAATCAGCAGGATGGCGAAATACATGGCCTCAAGCGCCGCATTCCGCAAATCCGCGCCGACCTTGGGTCCCACCATCTCCAGACGCTGGATGCTGGCCGGGTTGCCGGCAAAACTCTTTTCCAGCGAGGAAAGGATATTGCTGCGGATGCCTTCGCTGGTCAGGTTCGGCGTGGAAAAACGGACCAGATAATCGCGCCCGTCCTCGCCGTACTGCTGGATAGCCAGACCGGGCAGTTCCATCTCGGCCAGCGATTTTTTGATATCTTCGTCGGCCACCGGCTTTTCAAATTGAAGCTGGACCGCCGCGCCGCCGGCAAAGTCGACGCCATACCGCAGGCCGCCATTCATAAAAATGGTGATCAGCCCCACCAAAATAAGAAGCGCAGACAGACCGTAGGCATAATGCCGCATACCTACGAAATCTATTTTTGTCTGCTTGCTGAATATATGAAGACTCATGCCAGAACTCCTCGTATCTTAAAGCTCGAGATACATCCAACGACGGATACGCACCAGCCGGGCGGCTAGATGCTGAGCTTCTTCCCGTCGTTTCCACCAAGCCAGAGCCCAAACGCCGTGCGCGAGACGAAAATGGCCGTAAACATGGACGCCACGATACCGAGGCTCAAGGTTACGGCGAATCCCCGCACGGGGCCGGTGCCAAACTGATACAGGATGGCGGCGGCAATGATGGTGGTCAGGTTGGAGTCCACAATGGAAATGGTCGCGCGATCAAACCCCACGGCCACGGCCTCAAGCGGTTTCAGGCCTTGCCGTATCTCTTCGCGGATACGTTCAAAAATAAGCACGTTGGCGTCCACGGACATGCCGATGGTCAGCACGATGCCCGCAATGCCCGGCAGGGTCAGGGTCGCGCCGAAGGCGGCGAGCCCGGCCATGAGCATGGTGATCGTGAAGACCAGCATGACGTCGGCCAGCAGCCCGGCCAGCCCATAGTACAACGGCATCACGACCATGACGGCGATGCCGCCCACCGCGGCGGCCAAAATGCCGCTCTCGATGGATTCCTTCCCGAGGGAAGGGCCGACCGTGCGTTCTTCAAGCACGGTCACGGGCGCGGGAAGCGAGCCAGCACGCAGCACGATGGCAAGGTCCTGCGCCTCGGTGGGCGTGAAACTGCCGGTGATGCTGGCCTTGCCGCCGCCGATGCGGCTCTGGATGGTGGGGGCGCTGTGCACCTTGCCGTCAAGCACGATGGCCATACGCTTATGGATGTGCTCGCCGGTGATGCGCTCGAACATGGCCGCGCCGCGCGAGTTGAAGGAAAGCCCGACGCTCGGCTTGTTGTCGCGGTTGTCGAAGGTGGGACGGGCATCAGCCACGTCCTCGCCGGTCATGAGCGGTTCCTTGTCCAGCGCGATCATGCTTTCGGAGGTGGAACCGTCGGGACGGACCGTCACCATGGGGAACAGGGCCACACCGGGGGGCAGGATACCCTGCGGGTTCACGTCGTCGCGCACGAGGTGGAACGTCAGCTGGGCGGTTTGGCCCACAAGCTGGATGGCGCGCTTGGAATCGGTCAGGCCGGGCAACTGGATCTGAATGCGGAAATCGGCCTGCTTGCGGATATCCGGTTCGGCGACGCCGAACTGGTCGATACGGTTGCGGATGGTGCGGACAGCCTGATCAAGGGCCATTTCCTCGATCTTCGCTTTGGCGGCGGGCGTAAAGGCCGCCGTAAAACGCAGCCCTCCGCCTTCCACCTGTGTGGGCGAGTCAACGGCAAGCTGCGGAAAATCTTTGGAGAGCAGCTCCTGGAGCTCGGTCCGCTGTTCGGCTCTGGGCAGCAAAAATTCAAGGCGATTGTCCGGGGTCAGGCGCGAGCGCAGGACGGTGATCCCCTTTTCGGAAGCCTGAGCGCGCAGCTCCTGCCCGGTCAGCGAAAGGGAATTGCTTACGGCTTTGTCCACTTCCACGCCAAGGGTCAGGTGCATCCCGCCCTTCAAGTCAAGCCCGAGGCTTATCCGCGCGTCCGGCAGCAGATTGCCCAGAGACGATCCGCCGACGCCCGGCAGGCTCGGCAACACATAAACGATGCTGGCCAACAAAACCAGCAGCGAGACGACTATCCGCCAACTCAACGATTTCATGGTGTTCCCCTGAGAGCATCAGATTCGGCCCATCCGCCCGCCCCCCGGCCGGATCTGCACTGTCGTTATGCGTACGGCCCCTGTTTTCCCCGATGAGGCCATACGGCGCGGAACGCTCCGCGCATAAAATGAAGAAAGGCAGACATACGCCCGCCGGGATCGACGGAACGCATGTCTGCCGGCAAAGCAAAAGAACCTACTTCTCTTCCTTCACGGCCTTGGAACGGGGATCCATCACGCTCACGACATAGGCGCGGCCGAGGCTTACCGTGGTGCTGCCGAGATCAATGGAGAGGATGTCGCCGTCGATGTCCACGACACGACCCACGAGGCCGCCGGTGGTCAGGACCTGATCACCCTTCTTCAGAGCTTCCAGCATGGCTTTATGCTGCTTGGCGCGTTTCTGCTGGGGACGGATGAGCAGGAAGTAGAAGATGGCGAGCATGGCGATAAGAGGAACAAACTGCATGAGGGCGTCAGCGCCGCCAGCCTGACCGGCACCGGCCGTACCCATCGCATGAGCAACAGAAGCAAACATGAGGCCTCCTGGGGCAAAAAGGGGTTAAAGACATAGTGAAAGAAGGCCCATAATTACGGCTAGGGCCACAAAATCCATATACTATAGCGTCTATCCAAGCTTGGCAAGTACGGAAATCCCCGCAGCACAAGCTATTCGGGCTTGCCGGACACCGTTTTTTCAAACGCCCCCGACTTCCAGATATAACGCACAGATTTGGCTACAGGCACGTCGACGAGGCCCGCAGGCCCCCAGAAGAGCGGCCGTACATCCAATCCGTCATCTTCAAGGCAGAACATGAACGCCGGGGAAACATCCGCCGCAAGCCGCTGCCCTGAGGCCAAAAAATCGGAAAGCTGCGGGTCATCCGGCGGATTGGCCGGCACGAATCCACCGGTGGCGTCTTCCTGCCAGAGCTCAAGGGCGCACATGGCGCCCCCGTCCGTCCCTAGTGCGGCAAGCAGCCTGTCCCCTCCCCGGAAGACACGCAGCCCCACCCGCGTCTCGCCAAAAGGCCGCGATACCAGTACGAGGCGATCGGCGTCGAACCGCTCCACCTCCCAAAATTCGCTTGCCCCCTGCTCGATCAGCCGGAGCTTTTCATCTTCGGAAAGGCCTTCCGGCGTATTTTCAAACAAGGTGATCGGCAACTGGGCAAAAATATCCAACGCCGTCAGTTCCCGCGCCTGCACGGACCGCGCCGACAGCAAGAGACAGGCCGCGCACAGCAGCATCCAGAATCCGTCTTTCATTTTCCGCTCCGTCATGCGTTCCCCCCGCCCTCCGGCGGCGTCCGATGCAACGCATGAAAGCACGCCGGACCATCCATATCCACAGGAAAAGTGCCTTTTTCCGTTTTCAGGGCCCGTTCCCGCTCGACAAAACGGGCGAGCGTCATGCCCTTGAGAAACATCCGCATGTGATCATCCAGCTCCCGCCAGAACCATCTTGTGGGGCAGACGCCTTCCCGTTCGCAGCTTTTTGCCCCGTGCAGGCATTCCACCGGAGAAATGTGCCCTTCCAAACGCTCGAAGACCTCGTCCATACGGATGGCGTCCGGGGATTTCGCAAGCGCATACCCTCCCTTGGCCCCGCGTGCGGAACGCAAAATACCCGCAGGGCGCAAGACGCGTACGATCTGCTCGAGATACTTGACGGAAACGCCTTCCTCGCGGGCGATTTCCGCCAACTGGACACAGGACCCCGCAGGCCGTCCCGCCAAATTGATCAAAAAACGGAGCCCGTATCGGGTGCGAGTCGAATAACGCATGCTTTCCCCCTAAAGGACCACACCCTCCGGATCGGCTCAGATCTCTCCAAGAGCCTGATCGAGATCCTCAAGAATGTCGTCGATGTGTTCGATACCGATGGACAACCGGATCAGTTCCGGCGGCAATCCCGCGTCACGCTGCTGTTCTTCGCTGAGCTGCGCGTGACTTGTGCTCGCTGGATGGAGCGCAAGGCTCTTGGCATCGCCCACGTTGGCGAGATGCGAAAAGAGGCCGAGTTTTTCGATGAACCGCTGGCCAGCAGGCTGGCCTCCCTGAATCCCGAAAACGACCATGCCCCCGAACCCGTTGCGCAGCATACGGCAAGCCGCGGCATGGGCGGGATCGTCGGGCAGCCCCGGATAGCGGACCCACGCCACTTTCGGGTGCTGCTTGAGATGATAGGCGACCTTCAGCGCATTGGCGCAGTGCCGCTCCATGCGCAGCGGCAGGGTTTCCAGCCCCTGCAGGATCATCCACGCATTGTCCGGCGAAATGCAGGCCCCAAGATTCCGCAGGGGGACCAGCCGCATCCGCGTGATGAACGGCGGATACCCTTCCGGCAGATCATATCCCCATCGCAAGTAATGATAACTGGCATCGGGCTCGACGTACAGAGAGAAACGGCTGTCCGTCCAGTCAAATGTACCGCCGTCCACGACGATGCCGCCGAGAGCCGTGCCGTGCCCCCCAAGCCATTTCGTCAATGAATGCACTACAATATCAGCACCATGCTCAAAAGGCCGAAGCAGATACGGCGTGGCGAAGGTCGCGTCCACAACCAGGGGCAGCCCATGCCGCTTGGCGATGGCGGATACCGCATCCAGATCCGCGACGTCCAGCGCGGGGTTGCCGATGGCCTCCACGTACAAGGCGCGCGTCCGCCCGTTGACGGCGGCTTCCATCTTGTCAAAATCCTGCGGCTTCACGAAGCGTGTGGTGATCCCGAACTGGGGCAGGATGTCGTTGAACAGGGTGAACGTTCCGCCGTACAGGTTGTTCGCCGAGACGATTTCGTCCCCCTGCTTCGCCAGATTGACGATCGTCGAAAAAATGGCGGACGTACCCGACGCCGAAGCCAACGCCCCGACACCGCCCTCCAACAGGCTCATACGTTCTTCCAGCATGGCCTGCGTGGGGTTGCCGAGCCGCCCGTAGACATTCCCCTGTTCGGCAAGGCCAAAAAGTTTGGCGGCGTGCTCCGCGCTCTTGAAGAGGTAGCTGCTGGTCCGGTAGACCGGGACTCCCCTCGACAGCGTCGTAGGATCAGGATGTTGCCCGCCATGAACGGCGAGCGTTTCAAAACGGATAGGCATTATTGTCCTCCGTACCCGGCACAAGGCCGGAACCGTCGTTTCGGGAAAATGTCCTGAGGCGGCCCTCCCCGGGCCCCCGCGCATACCGGGCGGCATCCTCCCCTTGGAGAGGATCTCCGTACCTATTCCTCAAATGGCTTCGGATGCGTCCCGGCCTGAAAGCCGTTTCCGCATCCAGCCGCCCCCGGAGCCCCCGGCTCGGAAACACTCCGCGCAGCGCCTTTCACTGATTCCGCATATGGGACGCCGAAGCGTCAAGCCTATCCCGTACCCCAGCGTGAATGCCCCGTTTTTTTCCGAGGGCGGACTTAATCCCTGTCTGTGGGGATATCGTCAAGGCGGTATGGCGTCGCCTGATACACGCAATAGTTCAACCAGTTGGAATAGAACAAATGGGCATGGGCCCGCCAGCTGACCAGCGGGGGCCGTGTCGCATCGTCACCGGGGTAGTAATGTGCCGGAGGCGCGATCTCCATCCCCTTGGCCACATCCCGCCGATACTCCGCATCCAGCGTATCCCGGTCGTACTCAAGATGCCCTGTGATGAACATGCTCCGCCCGTCGAGCGTACCGGCCACAAGCACCCCGGCCTCATCCGACTCGGCCAGAATCTCCAGCGTGGGGATCTTGGCAATGTCTTCGCCCCGGACCTCAGTGTGCCGGGAATGCGGCGCATGGAACACATCGTCGAATCCCCGGAACAGCTGATTCGTGGGATCATTGATGGTGTGGCTGAAAATACCGGAAAGCTTGCGCGGAAGCCCGTACTTCGGGATGCCGTAATGATGGTACAGACCCGCTTGCGCTCCCCAACATATATACAACGTAGCGTGCACGTGCTTTTTCGCATAGTCCATGATGCCGACGAGCTCGTCCCAGTAGTCGACTTCCTCAAAGGCGAGCTGTTCCACCGGCGCGCCGGTGATGATCATGCCGTCGAACGAGCTGTCGCGCACCTGAGAAAACGTCTTATAGAAACGCTCAAGATGCTGCGGCGCGGTATTTTTGGATTCGTGCCCCTCAGCCCGCAGAAGCGTCACGTTCACTTGCAGGGGCGTATTGCCGAGCAGGCGCAGCAACTGCGTTTCCGTGGCGATCTTGGTCGGCATCAGGTTAACGATGGCAATCTCCAGAGGCCGGATGTCCTGACGGTTGGCGCGGCCTTCCGTCATGACAAAAATGTTTTCGCCTTCCAGTATCGGGCGGGCAGGCAAATCTTCAGGAATCTTAATGGGCACGGGAAACACTCCTTCGCGGCGATAAAGGTACGCCGACTTCCCTACTCAATTGATATGGATTCTGTCAAGCCGGGCAATCGGTCGCCGATTTCTACCCTATTTGCCAAACTTGGCAATCCCGTTACGCACCCTCCTTGATTTTATATGCAAGGCGGAGCATACTCGGAACGATTATATTCAAATTCGTGTCTGCCGTAAGGCACAACCTTTTGTAAGGAGCGTTTTTCAATGCGTCTGCTCAGAGCTTTCCTCGTCCTTTCCCTTCTGCTGCTGCCCCAGATGGCCAACGCCGAAACCTTGATGATGGCGACCACCACCAGCACGCAGGATACCGGCCTTCTGGAATATCTCCAGCCCATCTTCAAAAAGGACACGGGCATCGATCTGAAATGGATTTCCGTAGGCACGGGCAAAGCCCTCGCCCACGGCAAGGACTGCGACGTCGACGTGCTGCTCGTACACGCCCCCGCCCTTGAGGAAAAGTTCGTGGCCGACGGCTTCGGCGTGGACCGCCATCAGGTGATGTACAACGACTTCGTGCTGATCGGACCCGCCGCCGACCCGGCCGGCGTCAAGGGCAAAGACATCCCCACCGCCCTGAAGACCTTCGCCGAAAAGAAGATCCCCTTCGTGAGCCGCGGCGACAACTTCGGCACGCACAACACCGAAAAGCAGCTGTGGAAAGTCGCCGGCATGGAAGTGCCCGGCAAGGACGCCACGTGGTACATTGACGCCGGCCAGGGCATGATGGCCACCATCCGCATCGCCGCCGAAAAAGACGGCTACACCGTGACCGACCGCGGCACCTACATCAAGTACAATGCCGCCGCCAAGGGCGATGCGCCCCTGAAGATCCTCGTCGAAGGCGACAAGGCCCTCCTGAACCAGTACAGCGTCATGATGGTCAACCCCGCCAAGTGCCCGAAGGTCAAGCAGGAAGCCGCCAAGAAGTTCATCAACTGGTGGATCAGCCCCAATACCCAGAAGGCCATCGCCAGCTTCCAGCTTGAAGGCAAGCAACTCTTCTTCCCCAACGCCAAGGCCGGAAAATAGCCTCGATTGATTTTGAATGGGCGGAGCATCGGGGAAAGGAGAGAAAAGCCTTCTGAAGGAAGGGGGGAGCCCCCCACGCTTTCCCTCCCTTCCCCAATTCCGCCAGTGCGCCCCTCTCTTTCCGCCAAGCGTTTATACTTACCGAATCCCTTCCCCCGCATCCCTTGAAGCCCCTTTCTCTTCAAAGACACATTTCATGGAGAACGGGGTTCTCGGCCTTGGAACATTTCAAAACGGAACTGTTCCATTTTCCGTGTATCCCCCTGATCTTCTTCCTTTCCGCTGAACCGAACTCCCGTCGCGCGGCCTCCCCACCAGTCAAAAGCCTTTGAAAGGAGATAGGAGGGGGCCGGGGTAGGGAAGAGGGAAGCTTCTCTCAGAAAGTTTCCCTCCCCCGCTCTCCCTCTCCTCCCCCCTCCACGCACAAAAAAAGGGAGCCCCCGCAAGGGACTCCCTTTTTCCACAGGTAAAACTGCCAGAGAAACGCTTAGTGGGGGCCGCCCACCAGAATCAGCGGAACTTCAGGGATATAGGTACAAATGAGCAGGACGATAAGCATCAGGGCGATCATGGGCAGAGCCTGACTGGCGATGTTCTCGAGCTTCGCCTTGGCGACGCCGCTGGCCACGAAGAGGTTTACACCCACGGGCGGCGTGATGAAGCCGATGGCAAGGTTGACCACAATGATGACGCCGAAGTGCAGCGGCGATACGCCCACGCCCGTCACGATGGGCAGCAGGATGGGAACGAGGATAACGATAGCCGCCAACGCTTCCATGAACGTGCCGACGATGAGCAAAAGCACGTTGATGAGCATCAGGATGACGATCTTGTTCTCGGAGAAGCTCAGGATGGCCCGGGCCACAGTGCCGGGCACGTCTTCGATGGTCATGATGTTCCCGAACAGGGTCGCCATGGCCATCAGCACGATAATGACGGCGGAAGTCTCGCAGGACTCAATGCACGAGTTGATAAGGCACTTGAAATCCATTTCCTTATACAGGAACAGGCCCACGATCAGACCGTAGAAGGCGGCGATGGCCGCGGCTTCGGTCGGGGTCATGATGCCGCCGTAGATGCCGCCGAGCACGATGACCGGAACCATGAGCGCCCACTTGGCGTCCCAAGCCGCGTGCATGAGGGTCCGTGCATTGCGGACCTTTTCCTGACCGCGCCACCCCTTCTTGCGGGAATACCAATAACAGTAGCTCATAAGCACGATGCCCACCATGATGCCGGGCACGATACCGCTCATGAACAGGTCGCCGATGGAGACCTGCGCGGAAATGCCGTACACCACAAAGGGGTTGCTCGGAGGGATCATGACGCCCACGCAACCGGCGGCCGCAACGAGGGCGGCGGAAAAATACTTGTCGTAACCGCGCTCCACCATCGCGGGGATGGTGAGCGCGCCGATGGCCGCCACGGTGGCGGGGCCGGAACCGGAGATCGCGCCGAAGAACATGCAGGTCACAATGGCGGTGAGGCCGATACCGCCATAGGTGCCGCCGACGATTTCGTCAGCAAGGGACAGCAGACGGTGGGAAAGCCCGCCCGCGCCCATGAATACACCCGCCGCGATAAAGAACGGGATAGCCATAATGGGGAAGCTGTCGATGGACGTAAAGGCCACCTGAGCCATGTATTCGATAGGGAGGGTGTCCGCGCAGATGATGGTCGCCAGCGTGGACAGGCCGAGGCTGATGGCCACGGGCACGCCGATGGCGCACAGCACGATGAAATAACCGAACAACGCGGGCAGCGGTTCGATGTAGTCACAGAAAATGACCGGCGAAGCGATGACGAAAACCGCTATGAGGCCGATCAGGGTATCCACCAACCCGCAAACCTTGACTTGCTTGTAGAGAGACTGGAGCAGGCGGAAACACATGAGCCCGAAGCCGAAAGGCAGGATCAGATAAGGGATGAGGAAGGGGATGCGCAGGGCCGTGGTATGCTGCGGGTATTCCTGCAGCCGTTCGATCTGGCCCCAGCCGTAGTAGGCGATGGTGGCCGTCAGGATGAAGAACAGCACCTCGACCACGATCCAGCTGATCTGCTGCAAGCGCGGGGGCAGATGATCGTAGAGCATGTCCACCCGGATGGACGAACGCTTTTTGATGGCGACGCTCAGGGCGAGGTAGGAAATCCAAATAAAGATGTAGCGGGAAAGCTCTTCAGTCCATACGGCGGCACCGGCGCGCTCAATGAACTGCGTGATGATGTAACGGTAAATAACCTGCCATGTGATGAACAGGGTAATGGACAGCAGGCCGGTGACGAGGAACATCTTCTCAAAGTTTTCGTCGAGCCAGTGCAGTACGCCCTGCTTGGAAGCGTTGGTCTTTTCCATGCGAGATTCCTGTGGTGTAAGAGAAAAAGAGCCGGCCTGCGGCAAGAACATGCCGCAGGCCGAGCATCAAAGGACTTACTTCTGGGTATCGGCGATCAGCTGCAGCAATTCGGCCGGGATTTCCTTGGCGAACTGTTCACGCACGGGAGCGGTCCTGTCATACAGTTCCTTGCGCTGTTCGGGCGTCAGCATCGTGATTTCGATGCCCTTGGCCTTGAACGCGTCCCAAGCCTTCTTTTCGAGCTTCACGGATTCGGCGCGCTGCCATACGGTGGCTTCCTTCGCCGCTTCAGTGATGATCTGCTGCTGTTCGGGGGTCAGGCTGTCCCACTTTTTCTTGTTCATCAGCAGGATGTGCATGGAATAGTTGTGCTCGGAGTCCATGGCGTACTTGAGGACTTCGGTGTGCTTGGCGTCGTTCAGCAGCGAGAAGGTGTTGCCTTCGGCGTCGACGGTGCCCTGCTGGATGGCGGTGTAGGTTTCACCCCACGCCACGGGAGCGGGGTTCATGCCCAGCTCGGTGGCCACGGCCACTTCTACGGGCGAGTCGGTCGTACGAACCTTCAGGTTCATAAGATCCTTGACTTCCTTGAGGGGCTTCTTGGAGGACACGAAGTTGCGGTAACCGAATTCGCTGAACATGATGGTCTTCAGGCCGATGCTTTCGGAAACTTTGTCGAGGGCCTTGCCAAGTTCGCCGTCGTCAAGAGCCTTGTAAAGCTTTTCCTGATTGGCGGGAGAGGTCACATAGGGAAGGTCGATAGCCATGTAGGATTTCGAGAAACTCGCGAGGTTCGGCGTGGAGCTGGAGGACATATCCAGCGTCCCGGCTTGGGCGGCTTCCGTAGTCACGCGGTCGCTGCCGAGCTGGCAGTTGGGGAAGAGCTGGATGCGGATCTTCTTGTTGCTCTTCTTTTCGACAAGCTCCTTGAACTTCTCATAGCCGACAGTCACGTTGTTGCCCGGAGCCATAGGGTGGCCAAGGCGCAGGGTAAGCGGTTTTTCAGCTCGCGCATTATTGGCCATGCCGAGGACCATGCATGAGGAAGCCAAAAGGGCAGCTACGGTGTACAGTACTTTTTTCATCACACGTCTCCTTACGTGAAAAAAAGTATTCCCGCCAACGGGTATGATGCTTGTTGTACACCAGCCATAGAAAAAAAGGGAAGCCCCCCTCATTTATCAAAAAATGTACCAGAGTTGAGTACGCGATCAGTTTTTTCCGGCGTACCTCAAATGTCTACTTTCCACAGTTTATAAGTGATTTTGGTGTATTGTCTGACCATTCCGGAACATATTGAAAACATTAAAATACTTCATATGCGTACTCAAAAAATGAATGTCGACTTTATACTCTTAGGGAGTATACTCACTAAAAGAAATTATGATTCCAATATATTACGATATCAAAAAAATATTTTAAAAAAAATTGTGAAATTATGCCTTTTCTCTACCATAAACGCCCTGAAACGGCATTTTTTCACACTTTTCGGCATCCCCTTTTTCTCACTTTGCTGTTCCAGAAGCACATTATCTATTTTATTCCAGCGTGATATAAAAAACACAGTCTTCATCAGGGGCTTCATGGGTTCCGCGCCCTCATGGATACCCTCATTTTTTAGGGGGAAAATCATGCCCTAATTGCAACAAAAAGAACAAACGGCGCATCACAAAAAGCATTCCCCTCCTGCAACATCCTATAAGGACAAAATAAAAGGCCCATCGGCATAGCGAATGCCGATGGGCCTTCAGTGTTCGTGGGCTTAGCAGCAACTAATCCTTAAAAGGGCAATCCGCCGCGCTCCTTCCCTCAATGACGCCAAGAGCCGCGCCCGGAGCGACAGGCTTATGGCCTGATGCCTTAAATACTTTCCGGGTCAGGCTGTCGTCCACGGTCCCTTCGGGAAGCTTGTCGACACTGATGATCCCTTCTTGGTGGAGGAAAGCCACCACTTCATCGATGTTCGCCTTCTCGCGCTCCCCAAAGTAGAAGTTCATCCACTCGCGGACAAGGTTGGGAGAGTTGGCCGGAACCTTGCCGAATACGGAATACCACAGCACCCGCTTGGGAACGCCGGTGGCGTACTGGGAAACCATATTGATGACCTGTTCCCAATTGTCGGGGTTCAGCATGAACAACTGGGCTTCCAGATCCGAACGCAAATAGCCTTCGGCGACCTTGGGATGTTTCTCCATGAAATCAGAACGCATGACCACTATGCCGAGGTCCTCGTTGTCACAGGCGGACCCATCGGCGACAATCTTCCCCACGCCTTCGCCGACCTCGGAAGCCAGCCCGGAAAGCGTAGGCTCCCAAAGCGACGCCGCATCAAGCTTGCCCGCACGGAAATTCGTGGAGATGACTTCAATGGTCTGGTTCAGGTATTCAGCGGGCTTCACCTTATACTTCTCAAAAAAACGGCGCATATACTGGTCCGAGGCGCTGCCCTTGGGAGCGGCAATGACCTTCCCGTCAAGCCAGCGGGCCAACGCTTCGTTGTCCTTGAAGTCCGGCGCGTCTTTGCGCACTAAGATGAGCGAGCAGCGGGTCCCTTCGGACATGTCCGTCGTGGACACCATCTTGACCTTGCCCTTGGCGCGCACGCACAGCACGGCGGCCGGCATGATGCTCATATAGCCGATCTGCGCCCTGTCAGCCAGCATGTTGCTGGCGACGACCGTCCCCTGCACAGCGGGGTGAAACTCGATTTCCGTCCCTTCGGGCGTATATTTCTTCCAAAGCCCCAGTTCGGCGTTGATGATCGCTTGATAGGAAATCGTATCATACGGCTGAAATCCCACCACAAATTTTTCAGCCTGCACAGGACTGGCCAACAACCCCATACAAAGGGCAAATGCCCCCAGCATCTTCGAAAAGCGTTTCATATATGCCCTCCTCAATATGAATACCATACAGGCAACGCACCTCCGCGCCGCCCCAGTACCCCTTTCCGCATTGCCAAAGCGGCCTCAGCGCCTTCTCAGGCCCCTTGCGGGGACTTTTCCGGCACTCTAAACGTATCTCAGCTTTATCCTGCTCTATCGTGTTTTTTTCTGTTCTTCAACAGGTTCCACAGCAAGGGCCCCTCCATGCCCGACAGCAAAAAAAAGCCCCGAACGAATCGGGGCTTTCTCAACATATCGCTTCAGCAACAGCAAAACACTATTTGGACTTTGCCTTGGAGGTAGATTTCTTTTGCGCTACAGAAGTGCTTTTCTTCTGTGAAGAACGCTTCTGGGCAACCTGTTTCTTTGAGGAAGGCTTCTTGCTGCTTGCCACGGAATTCTTACTCGTCGCCTTCTTCGAGGCTACCGTCGTCCGCTTTTTGCTGGAAACAGCCTTGTGTTTCGAGCTGGACCGGCTGGACGAAAGCGTCTGCTTGCCCTTTTTCTGCGATTTGGAAACGACGTGCTTGGCCTTGCTCTGCGAAAGCGCCGCGTCGGAAGCCGTCCGGTGAAGCCGGGAAGAGCGGGATTCATACAGCGCCATCAGTTTCTGCGCGGCTTCGGCATCGGATTCCGAAATGCTCACACGGCGGGCGCCGAGGAACGTCGAACTGAAATAAGGATCGCTGAGCGAGGTGATCTCCACGCTCTTGCCGCGCCGGGGGCTGTGGATGAACTTGCCGTCCCCAACGTATATACCCGTATGATACCCACGCCGGGGATGCCTGAAAGCCACGATATCTCCGGCTTCCATTTCATCGGAATCAATAGGCGTACCCAGCACGGACTGTTCCCGCGCGGTACGCGGGAGCGAAACCCCGACGCTTTTATAGGCCCATTGCACGAAACCCGAGCAGTCGAACCCCGACATGCTGGTCCCGCCGCGAACATACGGCGTACCGATAGCCGTCTTGGCGCGCTCGACAAGATGCACGTTCGAGAGAGGAACGCCCTCGTCCCGCATACGCGCCACCGCCGCCGAACGGTAATCGTAGGCAAAACGCTCTTCCGGGGTCATGGTCGAACGATCGGGCCCAGTCAGATTCTCGTAGTCGTTCCCAAAGGCAAACGAATCATCGACCGCCCGCTGTTTGGGAGCACACCCCACGAGAATAAGGCCCGTCAACAACAAAAGCCACAGGCCAGCGCGTATTTTGATACTAGGTATGTTCATTGGGCGAGGCTAGAAAATTTTTCAATACTTGTCAATATGCGTTTTTTCATAACGATATCCACGGAATAACATGTTTTCGGGTCTCGTTTTCCGGCACGCTTCCAGCGCTTTCACGGCCACACGCCACTCCGGCGAGAGACTAAGCACAATCCTTCTTCCCTGTCTCTTATTTTTCTGACAAAAGAACACACATGCCATCGTCAAACCCAGGGAGGCTCCATGCGATCCTGCTTATCCGCAATCATTCCTTCTTTGGCCGCCGCACTCCTGCTCACGGCTCCGGCCTTCGCCGCTCCGGCCCAACCAGCAAAAGAAGCGGCTGTCCCCGTCCAAACCGCCGCCACGTCTTCCTACAGCGGCAACGCCAAGACGCGGATCTTTCACGTATCCGGCTGCCGTTACTTCAACTGCAAGGCCTGCACGGTGCGTTTCAAATCCGCGGAAGAGGCCCGCAGCAACGGATACAAACCCTGCAAACGCTGTTTGGCCCGCGAGGGCAGATAGGCTTTGGAAGTTTGCAGGGGTACTGGGGAGGAGTCCGGATAAAGGCAGACCACGTTTCTCCTCTTCCCCAAACCTGCCAGCGCGGGCCCTCCCTGCAAAGCCTTTCATGCGTATCGCCCTGTTCGCGGCCTTTTCCGGCGCAACTTGCCTTTGGATACGACATTTCAAAGCGGACCCCTTGGCCGTTCCTCTCTCCGGATAGGGAAAATCCCCGCGCTCACGGCGCGGGGCTCTCTCCTCAGCGGCCTGTTTCTTTGAGGAAAACCGTCACTGAGAGCCGCCACCCCTCTCTAGGTCCTTCCGATCCGGACGGTTCCGGCGTACCTTCCCTCCTGTCTCTTCAACTTTTTTCGGATCGTTCAGCATCATGACAGAACAGCTTTCATCATTGGCCTTGCAGGCCCTTGCCGTCGTCAAGGAAAGCGGCGCCATCATCGGCGCCAATCATGCCCATCCCCACACTATCCGCCATAAGGGGCGCATCGATCTCGTAACGGAAACCGATATCGCTGTGGAGGCATTCCTGAAAGAACGCCTTGCAACCCTGGCGCCCCAGGCCGGATTCCTCGCTGAAGAGAGCGCGGAAGATCTGAGCCTGCCGGATACCTGCTGGATCATCGATCCCGTGGACGGCACAACCAATTTTGCCCACGGCCTGCCCCTGACCGTCACGTCCGTGGCCTACCGCCTGAACGGGGAAATTGTGCTCGGCATCGTCAACGCGCCGCTGCTCCGCGAATGCTTTATTGCGGAAAAGGGGAAAGGGGCATGGCGCAACGGGGAACGCATCAGCGTCTCATCCGTGACGGCCTGCGAGAATGCCCTTGTAGCCACCGGTTTTCCTTATGAAATCGCCAGCCGCGTGGATGAAATTCTGGAGCGAATGCGTCCTGTGCTGTCTTCTTGCCAAGGGGTACGGCGTTGCGGGGCCGCAGCACTGGATCTCGCATGGACGGCCTGCGGGCGCTTCGACGCTTTTTATGAAGACGAACTCAAACCGTGGGACATGGCCGCAGGCGCGCTGCTCGTCACCGAGGCCGGGGGCAGCATTTCCAATCTGGACGGCTCGCCCTTTGATCTGCGCTGGTCGATCCTCGCCGGAAACAAGGCCATGCATGAACTCATCGGAAAAATGATCCGGTAATCCAAGTACGGAACAAGGAGAGGCGGCCCGAGCCAGATAATGGAGCCCCTCTCCCGTCCCTAGCCACTCCGTGGCTACGGCCAACCTCATACGGCGCAACGGGGCCGCGCGCTCAAACAACAGGACGCGGAGAGGAAACGCGGAACAACTCCAGACACGTTCCCCACGCCAATCCCGTGCCCGTTCTCCGTAAAGCGGAACGCATCAGCCTCTGGGGAGCTTTACCGCCAAGGCTTCCTCCATGCCCGCAATCGACCAGAGATACAGCGAAACGACCGACCCGTACGGGGAATAGCGCTTGCGGCGGCGCTCAAAGCGCTCCCGCGTCAACTCCCTGTCCCCGTAGAGCAACGCCATGCCCCGCCGGATGCCCAGATCGCCCCAACTGAGCACGTCCGGACGGCACAACGAAAAAATCATGAGCATTTCCGCCGTCCACACGCCGATGCCGTTGAGGGCCGAAAGCTTCCGGATCAATTCTTCATCGGGGGCATGGCGCAGGGCCTCCAGATCCAGAGCACCGGAGGCGACTTCTCGGGCGATCCCCTGTATATATCCAACTTTACGCTGACTGAGGCCACACTGCTGGATCTGTGAGGGGTCAGCCTCCGCAAGGCCTTGCGGCGTAAAGTTCCCCACCAAAATGTGCAGCCGGTCGGAAATCGTCTGCGCGGCCCTTCCGGAAATCTGCTGTGCAATCACGCTGTCGACGAGAGCCGTAAACAGATCCGGCTCCACCCCGCGCCGTATCGGTCCAAGCCGCTCGATCACCCGCCCAAGCCGTTTGTCCCGGCGCTTCAGCGCGTCGAGCGCCTCCCCGCCGCATGGGAACACGGGACGCAGCCGCTCCTCGCTCTCCCAAAGGCACAGCGTCGCCGCCGAGCCGAACGGCGCGTGGCGGGCCCGAAACGCCTCAAAACCTTCCTGCGTGCAGCTTCGCGGCCCATGTACCCGCATCAGGCCACTCCGCACAGCCTCGTCGTCGAACCGCAGGACGCCGGGACGCCGCAACACTCCGATCAATACGCGCACGGCAAGGCGCACATCCACGCACCGCAGCGAACACAAGGCACCCACCGCCTCGTCGTCGGGCAGGGCGGCAAGGCGCTCCATGCCGATCTTTCCCGAGCGAACCGCCTTCGCCGCGCCGAGCAATGCATTCGCCGTTTTCTTCCCGAAGGCCTCCAACGCCGATCCTGCCTCAAGCACGCGCTCGGGGGAAACCTCCCCAATCTGTGCGGCCAACGATGCCCACGCGAACGGGAACGCATCGGATGCCCCCTTTTCCATGATCCCCTTTGCCAGCGCCGCGAACAGATCCGTTTCCAACTCGAAAGCGGCATCACCAGCGGCTTCGGCCAGCACCGGGTCCACTGAACGCAACCGGGCGAACGCCGGCTCAGTCAGCGGGGCCATATCTACGCTCCAGCTCAAGCAAACGTTCCTTCATACCCAATCCGCCGCCGTAGCCGACAAGCGCACCGGTGCTGCCTATGATACGATGGCAAGGGACAATGATCGCAATGGGGTTCCTGTTGTTCGCCATGCCCACGGCCCGGCAGGCCTTCGGATTGCCGACGGCTTCGGCGATATCTTTATAACTTGCCGTATGGGCATAGGGAACCGTGCACAGGGCCTGCCAAACCTGCTTCATGAAAGGCGTTCCCTCATCAAACCGCAGCGGCAGGTCAAACGTTTTGCGCCGACCGGCGAAATACGCCTCCAACTGCGCAAACGCCTCGCCCAGCAGCGCCGTTTCAGGACCTTCCGAAACGGCATCACTCCGGCCCGGCAAATAAAGACGCGTGATGGAACCCTCTTTGTCCTCTATGCCCACCCGCCCAAAGGCAGTTTCCCGAAAACACAACATACAAGCTCCCTTATGACTTCCACATAGCATGGATTGCTTTGTCTTGCTCCTCTCTTCAAAGCCTTTTTATCAAAAATGACGGCTTCATCCAGTGCCATACCGCCGGTTCCCCCATCTCCAGCCTTTCCTCAATCCGTCGGCATCCGGCAAAAACCAATGGCTCCGTCCGTACTAAAAGCGGATTGGCGAAACACAAACAAAAGCGGCAGACCCGTCTCCACCGTTGTCTTCCTTTCTATCCCAGCAGGGAGAACTGGCGGCTCTTCAGGCTGGCGCAACGTTGATCCGTCACTTCATCGTCAGCGGAAAGCCTCCCTACAAGCAGCGGCGAAGCGGGATCGTGCAGCGCCGAGCCCCGCCCCACGGGGACGCCGTCCTGGTTGGCGTAACAATAGAGGCATCCGTTCCCGCAGGTGCCGTACACGCCGACATCCACACTCGCCACACACTTGCACCCGGCCCTCTGTTGCGAGGGACGGACATCAAGGCGGCATCCGGCCACCCGCTCGACAAGCTCACGGCTGAGGCAACCCGCGTGGACGACACCGGGGACGTCCACGTCCTCCGCACACAGGGAAAGCCGTATCCCCCTGCGCTCCGCCATCGCCGCAAACGCGGCAAGCAACCCCTTCCGAGCCTGCCCGCTGTCCCCGCAGAGCCCAAGAGCCGGTATCCGGCGGCGGAGCTTCGGGTACATATCCAGAAAACTGACGACACACGTACGCGTAACGCCTTCAAGCCGTTCCGTCAGCGCATCAAAACAGCGCACATGCCATGAAAGGGAATAGGCCCCGCTGAAAAAGATGGGATCATACCGCCAGATCACCCGTTCGCTCCCAAAAGCTTCCGACAGCCGCTTCATAGCTTCGACCAATTGCAGCTTGTCCGGAAGCCCCGGCTCAACATCACGCCCATACCCCGTCAGCGTGAATTGAAACACACAAGGCCAGCCACGCAGCAGCGCCAACCGATCCAGCAAAGGCAGCGGGTTCTTCGTCCACAAAACAAGGCAGTCCACGGCTTCGCGGGAGAACACATACCGGGTGACGCGGCGCGCATCATGGCGCACGCATACGTTGCCCGCCTCCAGCCGATTGCAAAGCCACTCAGAGTAATAGGTGGGAATATCCGTACGACGGCTCGCGCTGAAAAGCATATCTTTTTCCTTGCCGTATTTCCCGGTTCTCCGCAACGGGCACCGCTCCCCCCATCCCGTGTATGCAAGGAAGACCTGCCCCGCCGGGCCGCGACGCTTCACCTTTCCCCCCCACGCACCGAAAACGCCTTCATGCGGCCATGCCCGAAAGCCAACTCCCCGCCCTCCATCCCCAAACAACTCCCGCCTTCCGCACGGCAGGAACTCCCGCCGCACGGCCTCCCCCGCTCTTCCGCTCCCCTCACCCACGTACAAAAAAGGGCAGGCCCGCAAGCCCGCCCTTTAGTTACCTGGTTTCCCGGCGCTACTTCATGAGGAACTTCATGGGTTCGATGGACAGCGAGGGGAAGAACAGAAGCAGGAACAGCACCAGCATTTCCACGATAAGGAAGGGAGCCATGTTCCGCACCAGATTGCCGATCTTGATGTTCCCGATGCCGCAGACCACATAGAGCACCGTGCCCACGGGCGGCGTGATGACGCCGATGCCGAGGTTCAGGATGAACAGCAGCCCGAAGAAGTACGGATCGATGCCCGCCTGCTGGATCAGGGGATAGAACACCGGCGCGAAAATCAGCACGTTCGGCGTCAGGTCCATCACCATGCCCGCAAGGAACAGGAAGACGTTGATCGAAAGCAGCAGAAGGATCGGGGAATCCACCAGCGGCTGGAAGAGTTCCGCCACCTGCATGGGGATTTGCGCCGAGGTGATGAACCAGCCCACCGCCGTGGCCGTGGCCACGATCAGCATGACGACGGAGGTGGTACGTGCCGCGCGGGCGCTCACGGCGAGCAGGCCCTTGAAGGTCAGCTCACGGTAATACAGGGTACACACGGCAATGGCATACACGCAGGCGAACGCGCCGCCTTCCGTGGGCGTGAAGACGCCGAACCGGATGCCGCCAAGCAGCAGCACGGGCATCATGAATGCGGGCATGGCGTCCCGGACGATCTTCGAGGCTTCACCCTTTTTGAACTCGATCTTTTCCTTATAGCCGTCAATGCGGACGATAAAGAACCATGTGACCATCAGGCAGAGGCCGATGATCAGGCCGGGGACCAGACCGATCATGAACAGCTTGGTGATGGAGAGGCCCACGGTCGCGCCGAGCAGGATAAAGTTGGTGCTCGGGGGGATGATGGGGCCGAGGATGGCGCCGGAGGCGATGACGCCGCCCGCGCGGCCGGGCTTATACCCAGCCTGCGCCATCATGGGCAGGAGCAGGCTGCCGAGGGCAGCGGCTTCGCCCACGGAACTGCCCATCAGACCCGCGAAAATCACGCTGGACACGATGGCGGCATAGCCGAGGCCGCCGCGGACGCGGCCGATGATGAGCTGCGCAAGCTTGACCACCCGCTTCGACAGGCCGCCTTCGGTCATGATTTCACCGGCGAACACGAAGAAGGGGATGGCCATCAAGGGATAGTTGTTCGCGCCGTCCAGCATGGACTGCGGGATGATCATGACGAACATGCTGTCCCACATGCCGCCGTAATACATCAGGACCATAGAACACAGGACAAGCACGATGGCGATCGGAATGCCCAACGCGAGGAAGCCGAACAGGCTGACCAAAAAGACGACAAGTTCCATGTTCTCTCCCCTATTCCGTTTTGGGCGCGGTGTTGAACTCGCCGGCGGGCGTGCGGATCAGCCGCACGATGTCCCGCAGGTGGATGATGATCACGGCAAAGGCCATGACGGGCAGCGTCCCGTTGATGAAGGCCATGTTCACGTCGGTAGCGACGGAATAGGTGTCCAGCGTCTGGAGCACCACGGAAATACCGCCGAAAAGCAGCAGCACCAGAGCCGCAAGCATGAACAGGGAGGCGACGATGTCCACGGCCTTGCGCGACGCGCCGCTGATCATGTTGACGAACATGTCCACCGCGATGTGCTTGTGCCGGTAAAAAGCTTCAATGCCGCCGATGAACGTGATGTAGATGAAAAGGAACCGGGCCCATTCCTCACTCGGCGCAAAGCTCGAGCGGAACACGTACCGCAGGAAGGCATTGAAAAACACGAGGCCGATCATCCCCAAGAAAATAGCGGCGCAAAAGACTTCAAAGGCCCGTTCGCCTTTGCCTTTCGCGGCTTCTTCCCGGCGGATTTCCTCCTCGGTTTCGGTTTCCTCTATACGTTCCGGCGGCATGACCGGTTTGTTTTCACTGCTCATGATGTACCCCTGGGCGTGATGGTCGGGCCCATGCGACAGACATGGGCTTGAGGGAAAAAAAGGGCCTCCGGCCTGCGCCGGAAGCCCTGTTGAGAACGCAAACGTTACTTCGCCTGACGATAAGAGTCCGCGCTGTCAAGGATTTCCTTGGCATTCGGGACGGTGTCATAGAAAAGCTTCCAGCTGCGCTTGCCGGCGTCCTGCATGAACTTGTGCAGTTCGGGGGAAGGTTCGCTGACATGGCCGCCGGCTTCGGTGATGGTCTTCACGGCGTCCGCATCGACCTTTTCCACGAGATCCCACACGTAGTCGGCGGAACGCTTGGCGGCTTCGTCGATCCACTTCTTGTCCTGTTCGGGCAGGGACTGGTAGAACTTTTCGTTGATGTACAGGGAGTGGATGACGAGCAGGTGGCCGGTGAGGGTGATCTCAGGCGTGGTCTCGTACATCTTGATGCTCACGATATCGGACAGGGGGCTGTCGCCGCCGTCGATAACGCCCTGATCAAGCGCGCCGGTCACTTCGGCGAAAGGCATGGGCTGGCCGCTGATGCCGCATTCCTTGGCAAAGTTGATGTACAAGGGGATGTTCGGCACGCGCATACGCAGGTGCTTCATGTCGTCGATGGTCGCCACCGGCTTTTTGGTGTAGAAATGGCGGAAGCCCAGGGGGAAGGCGTTCAGCACGCGCATACCGGACTTTTCGGTGAAGCCGTTGGTGATCAGTTCGAACGTCTTGCCGCCGTTCATGGCACGGCGGGCGTGGGCGTAGTCGTCGAACAGCATGGGCGTTTCGAGCATGGCCATGGAAGGCTGGATGGCGGACGTCTGGGTTCCGGTGGCGCACATCTGGATGATGCCCTTGCGGGTGCTGGCGATGTAGGCGTCTTCCTTGCCGAGCTGGCTGTTCGGGAACACCTGCACGTCGTATTTGCCGCCGGACAGTTCCTTCAGGATTTCACCGAATTTACGCATACCGAGGGTTTCAGGTTCCCCGTCGGGCTTCATACCGGCCATTTTGATGACAACTTTGTCGGCCGCGAAGCTGGAAGTCGCGGTAACGCCGAGCAACAGACCGCAAGCGATGAGCAAGGCCAATGCACGTTTCATGTTTCTCCACCTTTTTACGGTTCGAATGTGAACATTTCTCCCCGGCTGCGTTTTCGTGAGGAAAAACATTCCTGACGTGCCGCATGGGGAGATCTCCTGCCTTTCGCGCCTGTGCGCCCTCCTCCGCAACATCACTCTGAGAACCGGAAACGCACAACAATGCTGGGAACCGGTTCATTTCCATTCCGTTTCACCCCTGTGAAAACGGCGTACGGCATAAACGGAGTTCGGCCGGGATTGACGGACACCCCCATGTCTCTCTTACGTCATTCCTCAGCCGAAAGAGGATAAAAACTATCAGGAAGCGAAAGGCAAGCCCCGTTCGATAGCGAGAATTATACTAATCTGAAATCTTTTTGTTGGGAATAGAGTAACGGGCCTCTTCTTTGTCATTCTTTTGTAACATTCGCGCTCTTTCCAAGATTTTTCTTAATAATTCAGTGGATAATAAAAAAGAAAAAATCTTTGGGGATGTTGCCCCGCGAGACCTCGGATTCCCCCCTCCAGCCGGATGTTTCGACTGTTGACAAAGCGGCCCGCAAGATCGACAGGAATTCCGGCATCCTTTCGGACCGTTCCCTTTTTTGGAGTATTTTCATGCATCCTTTCTCTTCGGCGCGCCTGCACCGCCTTATCCAGCTTGGTTTCGTCCTCTTTCTCTCCTGGGTCGCGTGGCGGCTCCATGAGTATGCCCAAGGGGTATCCGGAAACGGCGCATTCGTCCCCCGCCCCGCCGCCGCGGAAGCCTTCCTCCCCCTGAGCGCCCTGCTCGGCCTCAAGCGTCTCCTGCTCACCGGGCAATACGATCCCATCCATCCCGCGGGATTGACCATCCTGCTTGTCGCCTTGTGTACGGCCATCCTGTGCCGCCGGGGGTTCTGCGGCTACCTTTGCCCCGTCGGCTGGCTCTCCGGCCTCCTCGCCCGTCTGGGGACACGGCTTGGCGTGAGCTGCCGCCCCGGAAGGCGGCTCGAATGGCTCCTCTCCGCGCCCAAATACGTGCTTCTTGCCGCCATCCTGTACAGCTTCGTGGTCAGCATGGACCTCCCCAGCATCGAATGGTTCCTCAAGTCGCCCTACAACCTCGTCGCCGACATCAAGATGCTCCAGTATTTCCTTGCCCCCGGGACGCTGACCCTCGGAGTGATCGTCGTCATGGTTCTGGGCTCGATCTTCCTGCCGGGCTTCTGGTGCCGGGGCTTCTGCCCCTACGGCGCCCTGCTCGGCCTCCTATCGCTGCTCTCACCGATGGCGGTCAACCGTAACCCCGCCTCCTGCTCCGGCTGCGGGCGCTGCGCCGCGGCCTGCCCGTCGCGGATTCCCGTCGACGAGCGCAAACGACTCTCCGGCCCCGAGTGCGTGGGCTGTACGGAATGCGTAAGCGCCTGCCCCTCCCGCTGCCTCGACATACGGTTCGGCTACGGGACCGGAGCCCTCCGCCTTCCGGCGTGGGGCATCGCCGCCGGGACGCTGCTCATCCTCCTGATCGGCTATGCCGCCGCCGTTTTCACCGGCCACTGGGAAGCGGATCTGCCCCCGCAGATGATCCGTATGTTCCTCAACTGACCGGTACGGACAACATGAGGAGGCACACAAACGCCTTCATCCGGCCTCCCCTTCCGTAATCCCAAACCGGAAACGGCGTTCCGCTGGATTCTATCGGCGGATTGTGCGACACTGCCACACAAAACGGCCCTTTCCTTCAGATCGCAACAAGGATGCTTTCAATGTCGCAAGCACAGCTCCCCAACGAATTGGCAACCTTCCTCGAGACTTGGACGACCGACCCCAACAACGCGAAGGACGCCTTCGTCCGCTTCAAGGATTTCCTGCTCACCACCCCGGACGTGCGCTTTGATTTCAAGGCCCGCCCCGGCGTGAGCTACTCCCTGCGTGCCGCCAATGCCAAGAACGACGAACGCCCGCTGTTCGTGCTCGTGGACGTGGTGGACGACGAACCCGAAGCCCGCTGGCTTTCCGTCTGCTTTTACGCAGATATGGTCAACGATCCCGATGAATTGGGCGACTTCGTCCCGTCCGGGCTCATGGGGAAGGATGCCTGCTGCCTCAACCTTGAGGAAGATGATCCCGCCATGCGTGACTATATCCTCGCCCGCCTTGGCGAGGCCGCCGCGTCCGCCGCGAAATAACGCCCGGAACGGAGTGTCGAACAGCCCCTCCCCAATCGGGGCGGGACCTCAGTGCGCACAAAGGAGGCAGGCCGCAACGCCAGCCTGTTCTCTCTTTGCTGGGAAGCCATTCCCTGCCGGGATGGTGTGCCGGAATGGAGAAGCGCCGCCCTCCTTCTATAAGGAAGGATGACGCCAAGCAATGCTGCCTACTCCCGATAGCGCTACCTACCCTAATCGAAAAAAGCCCCGGAGCCGTCACTCCGGGGCTTTTTCAGCATAGCCGGACATCAAAAAAGGACTTTACCGACAGGGGCACCGCCTACCCGCTAAAACACTCGGCCATATCCGCTATCGGTGAACGTTGACGGGCGATAGCGCCACAGCCGATCCCGTCCTTCCCCCTTAGCGCGATACATGGCGACATCGGCGTTCTTGAGCAGGCGAGCGGGGGTAGCGGCCTCCAGCGAATGAAACGCAACACCCACGGACGAGCTGATGCGGGCCTCTCCCTCTTGCAGCGGAAATGGGGCACGGATTGCCTCAAGAATGCATTCGGCCGTCCGGAGTACATCCCCTTCCGCCTGTTCAATGAGCAGCACGGCAAATTCATCCCCGCCCATGCGCCCGATGAGCCCCCGATCGCCGACGCATCCCTGCAACCGGGCCGCACCCTGTACGAGCAGTTCGTCGCCCGCGGCATGTCCAAGCGAGTCGTTGACTTCCTTGAACCGATCAAAGTCGACCAGCAGCAAGGCCAGCCCCGAGCCGCATTCCAGTGCGCTCCCACAGGCTTTGTGGAGCATCTCCTCAAACATGGCCCGGTTCGGCAGCCCGGTCAGGGGATCATGGCGTGCCTGCGCCAGAGCGGTTCTGGTTGAAAACAGGTCTTCAATCAGGTTTTCCAACTGGAATTCCCGGACCTCTTTCTGCACAATGAGCGTGCCGATCTGCTCAGCCAGCCGCCCCACGGACGCAGGGACGGACGGGTCGTTCGTATACCGGAACAAGGCGCGCACCTGTTCGGCATCCCCCCAGACGATGTCTTTGACGATCCGGGTTATGTCATTGAGGCAAGCTTCGTAATCGTGCTTCACATCGGCCCCGCAGCTACAGCGTTGTCGCCGGTCCGGCACTCTGAACCGGTTCCAGCGGCAGGTCGGACAAATACCGCCGCACCATATCGAGCGCGGTGCCCGCGGCGCGATCCCGAAGCCAGCCGCGGCCATGAACCCGGCCGGGAGGCGTTATCCTGCGGACCCACGTCCGCGTACCGTCACTGAGCGCAATATAGATGAGCCCCACAGGCTTTTCCGGCGTCCCCCCGGTCGGCCCGGCAACCCCGGTGATGCCGATGCCGAGCTCGCTGCCCGATACTTCGCGCACGCCTTCGGCCATAGCCCGGGCCACAGGTTCGCTTACGGCCCCGTGTTCCTCAAGCATGGCGGCAGGCACGCCGAGCAGCTTCATCTTGGCTTCGTTGGCGTAGGTCACAAGGCCCATGCCGAAGACTTCCGACGCGCCGGAAACGTCCGTGATGAGCTTCGCCACCAGACCGCCCGTGCAGGATTCTGCGGTAGCCAGATGCAGCCCCTTTTCACTGAGCAGCCGGACGACCACGCTTTCCAGATTGTCCACATCCACGCCGTAGACCACATCCCCGTACCGGCGGCAAATCTCTTCGACCACCGGACGGCACAGCGCCTCGGCGGCTTCTTCGCTCTCAGCCCGTGCCGTCACCCGCACGAACATCTCGTTTTCCTTCGCATAGGTCGCCGCCGTCGGGTTCGCCGCATCGGTCAGATCGGCAATCTTCAACGCGCCCGCCCCCTCGCCGAGACCGAACGTGCGGATCATGCACGAGTGGATGACGGCGTGGCTCCCTTCTTTCAGGAACGGGACGACATAATGCTGCAACATGGGGACCAGTTCGGAAGGCGGCCCCGGCAGCATGACGATCACCTTGCCGGACGCCGTCCGCACGCCGCAGCCCGGCGCGGTCCCGATGTCGTTGGGGAAGACGGTCGCGCCCTCGGGCAGCATGGCCTGCTTGCGCTGGTTCTCGCCCATCGCCGGGCGTCCCTTGAAGTAGCTTTCCAGACGGCGCAGGCTGTCCTCATGGATCTTCAGCGGAGCGCCCGCCACACTGGCGATGGTTTCCTTGGTCAGATCGTCGTCCGTGGGGCCCAAGCCGCCCGTCGTAATAACCACATCGCTGCGGCCCAGCGCTTCTTCCAGCGCGTCCCGCAGCCTCCCCGGATTATCGCCCACGGTGCAGGCAAAAAGCAGGTTGACCCCGATGGCGGAGAGCTCGCGCGCGACAAACGCCGCGTCCGTGTTGATCGTATGCCCAAGCAAGAGCTCGGTCCCTACCGAAATGATTTCAGCATTCATGGCAAACTCGGTTGCGGAGATGAGCGGAAATGACTTTTTTGGGGGAAAGCCCCCTTTGGAAGAAACCCCTTCCAAAACCTGCCAGCGCGGCTCGCGCCACCCCATCCCCCTAAAACTTTTCCCTCACGGTTACAACAAAAGTTTCCGGGGGGATATCGGAAATGAGGGGCCAATCGGCGGGCATTCCCGCCGCTCGAAAGGGTTATGGAGGAAAACAGGGAGGAATGCTGTTGCCGGACATCCCTCCCCAGCCTCCATCCTTGCTATTCGGACTTCACTTTCTTGTGGACATGAACCGCTCTGGGAAGGAAGAGATTCAACAGCACCCCGGTGACGGCGGCAAGCCCGATGCCGCCGAGGCGGAACGAGCCGATATTAAAGGTCATGCCGCCCACGCCGAAGATGATGATCAGCGCGACGACGGCGAGGTTGCGGGGCTCCATCAAGTCTTCGCCAGCGCGGACCAGCGTGTTCAGGCCCACCACCATGATGGCCCCGAACAGCAGGATCATGATCCCGCCCATGACCGGGACGGGGATGGAACTCAAGAACGCGCCGAGCTTGTTGACGCACGAGAGCACGATGGCCCAAATGGCGGCCCACGTCATGACGCCGGGGTTGAACGCCCGGGTCAGGGCCACCGCCCCGGTCACTTCCGAGTAGGTCGTATTCGGAGGCCCGCCGATGAAGCTCGCCAGCATCGTGGCGATGCCGTCGCCGAGCATGGTACTCTTGATGCCGGGGTCCTTGAGGAAGTCCTTCCCCGTCACCGAGCTGATGGCGATGATGTCCCCGAAATGCTCAATGGCCGGGGCGAGGGTAATGGGGATGATGAACAGGATGGCTTCCCAGCGGAACTCGGGGAACACGAAATCCGGAACGCCGAACCACGGCGCGGCGGCCACCTTGCTGAAATCGTGGATGCCGAGCCCGATGGCGCACAGGTAGCCTACGGCGATGCCCGACATAATGGGGATAAGGCGTATCATGCCGCGCCCGAGCAGAGAAACGAGCACCGTCGTCGCCAGCGCCGCCATCGAAATGATCAGCGCCGTGTTCTCGGGGACAAGCACCGCGCTGCCGTCCCCGGCCTTGCCGAGGGCCATGTTCACCCCGACAGGGGCCAGCACAAGGCCGATGACGATGATCACCGGCCCGGTCACGATGGGCGGCAGCAGGCGCATGATGATCTCCGTGCCGCGCCAACGGATGATGAAGCTCAGCACCACATAGACGGCACCGGCCACGACCATGCCGCCCAGCGTCGCGGGAAGCCCCCAAGTCTGCACGCCATAGATGATCGGCGCAATGAACGCGAAGGACGACGCGAGAAAAACGGGCACCTTGCCGCGTGTGCAAATCTGAAAAATCAACGTGCCCACGCCGGCCGTAAACAAGGCCACGTTGGTGCTCATGCCCGTCAGGATCGGCACCAGCACCAGCGCGCCGAATGCCACGAAAAGCATCTGCGCACCGAGCAGGGAATCTTTCAACCGAAAAGAATACGTCGTATCCGACTCCATCTCCACTCCTCAGAAAAAAATGTATGTTCCCTGTCCTCTGGCGGCTCCCGCATACCGGGCTTGAGGGGAACGGCTCCCCTCAGCCGGATCGGAGGCAGCGCCTCGCCGCCTGCCCGCTACCGCGTTCCGAAGATGCGGTCCCCGGCGTCGCCGAGGCCGGGGATGATGTAGCCGTGCTCGTCGAGATGGGAGTCGACGGCGGCCGTATAAATGTCCACGTCGGGATGCGCTTCCTCGACGCGCTTGATGCCTTCGGGAGCGCACACGAGATTGAGGCTGAGGATGCGCTTGCAGCCGCGCTT
This sequence comes from Bilophila wadsworthia ATCC 49260, assembly GCF_000701705.1. Classification (GTDB taxonomy): domain Bacteria; phylum Desulfobacterota; class Desulfovibrionia; order Desulfovibrionales; family Desulfovibrionaceae; genus Bilophila; species Bilophila wadsworthia. The sequence continues at coordinate 46,999 of NZ_JNJP01000016.1, forward strand.
CTTGAGGAGATCGATCGTGGCGATGAGCGAGCCGCCGGTCGCCAGCATGGGATCAAGGATAATGGCGATGCGCTGGTCGATCTCCTTGGCGAGCTTCACGTAGTACTCTACGGGCTCCAGCGTCTCTTCGTTCCGGTACAGGCCGACGACGCTGATCTTCGCGCCCGGGACCATGTCCAGCACGCCGTCCATCAGGCCGAGCCCGGCCCGGAGAATGGGAACGATGGTCACCATCTTGCCGGAAATGGATTCCACTTCCACGGGCCCGGCCCAGCCTTTGATGGTCCGCTTTTCGGTCTTGAACTGCTTGGTGGCTTCATACATGAGCAACCGGGCGATTTCCTTGGCCAGCATACGGAATTCGCTGGTGGAGGTGGATTCCTTCCTAAGGATGCCCAGTTTGTGCCGCACGAGAGGATGATCAACTACATGAACCGCCATACCCATTCTCCTCTGAATAAAAGGATTCCCGAAACGCTTCCAAAACGCATGGGGCCGCCGAAGCGGGAAGCCAACCCCATCCAACAGGCCAAATAAATTGGAAGACCTTATGCCGAGGCCGAGGGTTTGTCAAAATCACGCTCCGAACGGCCGCCCTCGACACGCCCCGCGCGCGGCCTCCGCGGATTTGGGCAAAGGCCTCCGGCTCACTGCGAAGGGGGGTTACAAAATCGTAGTTAACATTTTTGTAAATAACAATATTCCCTTTGAGATAGGCACAGTTATGCGAAAAACGGCAAAAACGCCTTGCCAGAAGGACTAAAAAGGCATAAAAACGGCACACATTTCCTTGAAATCCTGTTTCAGGGCGTGCCACGGGATTGTGTGTTTCTCAAATTGTCAAAACAGGAGTTCTCTCCCTCTGAGAAAGGGAGGGGTCCCCGCCAAGGAGCTTACGTCATGGCTTCGAGCTACGTGCAGAAAGTTATCCGCAGTGTGAAGAAGAGCAACCCCCACCAGCCGGAGTTCATTCAGGCGCTGGAAGAAGTCCTCCACTCGCTGGAACCGCTTTTTCTGAAGGACCCCAAGTACCAGCAGAACGGCATTCTCGAACGCATCGTCGAACCCGAACGCCAGATCATGTTCCGCGTGGCATGGACGGACGACAAGGGCCGCGTGCAGGTGAACCGCGGCTACCGCGTCCAGTTCAACTCCGCCCTCGGCCCCTACAAGGGCGGCTTCCGCTTCCACCCCAGCGTCAACCTGAGCATCTTGAAATTCCTCGGTTTTGAACAGATCTTCAAGAACAGCCTGAGCGGCCTCTCCATCGGCGGCGCCAAGGGCGGCAGCGACTTCGATCCCAAGGGCAAGTCCGACGCCGAAGTCATGCGTTTCTGCCAGGCCTTCATGACGGAAGCCTTCCGCTACATCGGCAGCACCATCGACGTGCCCGCCGGGGACATCGGCGTGGGAGCCCGCGAAATCGGCTACATGTTCGGCCAGTACAAGCGCCTGACCTCCAGCTTTGAAGGCGTGCTCACCGGCAAGGGCCTCAAATGGGGCGGCTCGCTGGCCCGCAAGGAAGCCACCGGGTACGGCAGCGTCTACTTTGCCTCCAACATGCTCAAGGCCCGCAACATGGATCTGGAAGGCGCCACCTGCGCCGTGTCCGGCTCCGGCAACGTGGCTATCTACACCATCGAAAAGCTGTACCAGCTCGGCGCCAAACCCGTGACCGCCAGCGACTCGCGCGGCTGCATCTACCATCCGGGCGGCATCAACCTCGACGCCCTCAAGCAGGTCAAGGAAGTCGAGCGCGCGTCCCTCGCCCGCTACGCCGAGCTCTGCAAAGACGCCAAGTATATCCCCGCGAAGGAATACCCCAAAGATCAACATCCCGTGTGGAACGTGCCCTGCAAGCTCGCCTTCCCGAGCGCCACGCAGAACGAAGTCAGCGGCGCCGACGCGGCCAACCTCATCAAGAACGGCTGTGTCCTCGTATGCGAAGGCGCCAACATGCCCTCCACCCCCGAAGCGGTGGAAGCCTTCCTTCAGGCCGGGCTCGCCTTCGGGCCCGGCAAGTGCGCCAACGCGGGCGGCGTGTCCACCAGCCAGCTCGAAATGGCTCAAAACGCCAGTATGCAGTCCTGGACCTTTGAAGAAGTCGACGCCAAGCTCAAGAACATCATGGCCAACATCTTCAAGGCCGCCCATGAAACCGCCGAGGAATTCGGCGTGCCCGGCAACTACGTCCTCGGCGGCAACATCGCCGGCTTCCGTAAGGTGGCCGACTCCATGATCGAGCAGGGCCTGTATTAAAAGAGAGTGCGTGAATACCGGGGGAGGACCTTTCTTCAGAAAGGTCCTCCCCCGGCCCCCTTCCCAAAGGCTTTTGACTGATGGGGAGGCGGCGCGACGGCAGTTCCGAAACGCCATTGCCCCAAACCCTCCCTCCTCTCCGCAAAAGAAAAGAGCCCGGATGCACAACGCATCCGGGCTCTTTTCCGGTTTTTTCCACAATCCACATGCCATTCCCCCTCTCTCCTTATGCAACACCGGTCCCGCCGCTTCCGTTTGGCAGGGAGGGGCGGCGGATACGCACAGCGTTGGCATCAGGAGATACGGGGTATTGGGAAAAAAGGGGGGACACCGCAAACAGCGTTGAAGCCCTCCTTCCCCAAAATCAACTCTCCCCAACAGGAAAAACTTCCCACGCCTCCATATGGCAAAGGTTGGCGCCGAGATGTTGGGCACAGGCCGGGCTCTGCTCGCAGGCCTCGGCGGCAGGCCAATGCGTGAACCGTTCCAGCGCGTCCTGAAACGAAGGGGCTTCGACAGTCTGCTCTTTGCGAATCCTGAGATTCTCGCCGGAACCCTCGATGTAGTGGACTCTGTAGCGGCCCATGATGCGTTCCATTTATCCTGTGAGGCGAAATTCGGAGAACCCGGAGGGGGCCGGGTTCTCCTTGCGCCTTCCCGAAGGAGGAGTCTCCGGGAAGGCGTTCCGAGTGGCTTACCCTTGCATGGGCGGCGACGGCGAGACGCAAAGGCGTGTGCGCGCCCCGTGAATCCTTCGGAACCCCCGTAAAAAGTTCCGTCCGCCCTTCCCTACGCCGACGGCTTAGCCGTGGGCGCCGGGAGCAATGAAGTCGCTGAGGAAATAGAGAGCCACGAGCAGGAACACGCCGAGAGCCCAGCTCCAATGGATGAGCTTCAGTTCGGTAGCGTCCAGCGGCTCATACTCCATCTTCTGCACTTCTTCGTGAAACTTCACGTTCTTAGTATCTTCTGCCATGTCAGTCTCCTTTATAGCTGAAAATGGAAGAGGTTAGCCAGCGATAACCGGAGGCGTCATGCCGTGGAAGAACAGCCACGAGATGAACAGGCCGAGCCAAATGATGAAGCCGAAGAGACATACGACGTACACAATGGCGAGCCTGCCGATGCCTTCTTCCATAAGCTTATGGAAGTTGGACACCATACCGATGGTGAAGAAGGTCAGGGTGAAGAAAATGGTGCGCAGGGGTCCGAGGGTGCTGATCACGCTCTTGCCGAGGGGCTGCCATTCCACGTTCACGCAGATGAACAGCATGATCACGAAGGTCAGCAGATAGCCGAGCACGAAGCGGGGGAAACGGGCGAGCACGTCGCCGAAGTTCATGGTACGGCCGCTGTTGGTCTTGTCGAACTTCGCGGTCCACACCCAGGCGAGAACCAGGGACCACACGCCGATGAACACGTCGATGAAGATCTTCACGGTCGTGGTGACCATGGTGACCCACCCGGCTTCCCAGTGGACGCCGAGGAGTTCGAGCGCACGGGCGCGGATCAGGGAGTCGGCGATGGCGCCGGAAGCGATGGCGCCGCCGTCGGACTTCACCGCGAGGCCCATCCAGCCGCCGGCCACCATGGGCTCGCTGTACAGGAAGTGGGAAGCGATGAAGGGCAGGATCAGCATTTCGATGCAGGTGAACACCACGATCAGCGAGGACACCATGATGGGCACCACAGGCCGGGCGCGGATGGAACTCCCCGTAGCGATGGCGGCGGACACGCCGCAGATGGAAATGCCGGAAGCCAGCGGGACAGCCCATTCACGGCTGAACTTGAAGTACTTGCGGGCTACGTAATACACGAAGGCCCAGTACAGAAGATAGGCTTCCACGATGGCACACAGGCCTCGGAAAATGATCGTCCCGGCCATGCCGGAAGCCGCGGCGGCCTTCACGCCGAGTTCGGCGCCGAGGACCACGATGGCGATCTTGACGAACAATTCGGGACGGCAGGCGTCATGCAAACTTTCGGCAATGCGCGGGAACGCGTTGCTGATGAAAATACCGGCGACAAGCGCCACAATGAAACCCGCTTCCGTAGTCAGGCCGATCGACCAGTCGATACCGAACTTGGCCTGCGCGTCGGGCGTAGCCGCGATATGGGCGTTCGCGCCGAACATGTAGCAGATTTCGCTGATGAAAAAGACGACCGTGAACGACTTGACGAACCGAGCGACATTGCCGCCGAGCAGCTTGATGCCGAACGACAGGATCGCCGTCAGAGCCACATACGTGCACAGCAGGGAAACGACACCAGAGATCGTTCCCTTGTATGCGCCGGTGGTGGCAGAGAAGGCCTTGTCCATGCTGGTCCACATATTAGTGCTGACTACCCAGCCCAACACGTCGAGATGCGCCAGATTCAACGCGGCCAAAAGGAAGATGAAACAACCCGTCAACAGGGCTATCTTATCTTCGTTCAGATTGGTCTTTGCCATAGCCATATCCTCTTGTAAAACTGTACCGGACGGCTGACTTCGCCACCATGGCGAAAGCGTCCATCTGTATCCGAGCAGGCGACGCGATCCCTAGCCGAACCGCAACCTGACAGGAAACCGTTGTGAAAGACCATCCCTCTGAAAAAGGAACTGCTTTTATAAAGAATTGCTTGGGAAGAACCAGCCCGATACGGAACGGGCGCAAACAAACGCAGCTTCCAAAAGAAAGGAAGCCGTGAGGACGCGCGTCATGACGGATCAGACGATCCGCTGACGGCTACGCGAAGCAGGGGGGAGCGAGAGAAAAGGGACGCAGGCCCCAAGAGTCGGACTTTCGGAGCGTGGGCACATAATGCCGCACGAACAGCCGCACTACGGAAGAAACGGCAAGCCCAAGCTGGAGCATGAAGAGGGCCATCAACGGGACGAGATGCTTCAGAGGGGCCTTCGAAGCAGACGTCTCCATGTATTCCTCAAAGGATTCCAGGATGACCGGAGACTGCTTCTGCATGTCGGTAAGGGCACTGCCCGAATCGTACACGACGACCTTCTGCACATCCGCGTGAAGGATATTCGTATCGCCAAACAGGGAACAGACAAGCGCCAGCAACATGAAAGGAATGAACATTCCCTTCATGAAGGATTCACGGCGCTGTCTTTCCAAAAGAGTCATACGTCTTCCGATACGAAAAGCTTCATTGTGACGGGGCGTCCATGACGGCACAACACTCGCGCGCTGCATTCCCGCTTCCACTCCGGAAGCGATATTGCCGTTACGGATACCTAGCATTGTGAGAATAATAGCACGGAGGCCTTTTCATGACAAGCGTTCCATTCCCTTTTGCTGTTTTTCACAATAAGGAATAGAGACAAATAGTTGGAGGATGTTTATTCAAGCTGGCCGGAGCTTGGATTTTCGACAGTCATCCTCGCTGAAAGCCTTTTTCCTGACAATGCGGACTGTTGCTGAAAAAAAGATGATTCTCTTTATAACGCCGCATGTCGACAAAAAGCATAATAGAATGTCCAACCGTCCTTTCTTGCTGGATAAAAAGTCATTTCAGCGGGCTTTCTCAAGTAAGGATAAGGTTCAGGGTTACGCTGAACAATGAGCATTTTCTCCCAAAAAGAAAACATTTCATCTTTACTTATGGTTACGTTATTGCCTTCAACTTCGTTATGGTTAGCCCCATGTAATCCGCCCTCACCGCGATACGGTGCGCCACCTTTAGTAGAGATGTAGAGCATCGGCACGGCCAGATGCAGAGCCCCTTGGCGGATTTGCACAGCTTCCCTTGATTGCGCTGAACGGCATCGATGCCTGCCGGGGGTTTCCTATAGCTGGCCGGAATAACATGTGACGGGAGCCCCGTTGTATCGGAAACGCCGTGCCTGCCGCCCTCTCATCCCTGTAAGGGCTTACTTCCTGCGTCCCGTACCGTCGATTCCAAAATGCGTATCAAGGCTCAGGTTGTCGCCGGGTTTGTTGAAGTAACCGTCCCGCGTGCGCTGCGGTTCCCCGAGCTTGAGCAGTTCTCCGACGGTCACGAAACGATACCCTTTCCGCTGGAGCTCTCCAACGGTTTCCTTGAGCATGAATGCCGATCCCTTGGGCACCCGATTGGCATGGAACAGGATAATCGCGCCGGGCCGCACCTGCCCGGCCACCCGCGCACCCATACCGTGGACCGCGTTGTCCTGCGGCGTTTCCGCAACCACGCTCCACTGGATCACCTGCAGGCCCTCGCGCGCAAGCAGTGCAAGCGCCTTGTCCGTACATCTGCCGTAAGGCAAGCGGAACAACGTTACGGCTTCCGGCAGCTCGACGCTGCGCCCTTCCGCCCGAGCCCTTTTCAGGATCTCCTCGCGCAACAGCTCATATTCCGCCTGCGTCCAGCGGATCTGCTCCAACATGGCCTTTTCGCTCATAATGCCGAAATTGCCATGCGACCACCCGTGATTGCCGATCTCAAAAAGAGGATCGGCCATAAGCTGCATGGCCCGCTCGCTGTGGGACCGCATCCACTTGCCGCCCATGAACAGGGTGGCGGGGATCCGCTTCTCACGCAGGAAATCGATGATTTCAGCATCGTATCCTGTAGTCATGGTGGACAGTTCGCACAGATCAAACGTCAAGGCCGCCACTTTTTCCTTGGTGGCCACGCGGCGTATGGTGCCTTCATCTTGAACCGGAAGAGGCGGAAGAACCTGTTCGGGAACCGTGCGTTCCGGCGGAGCGGGATTGTTGGGAACGGCGTGCCGGGCGTCCTCGGGCAGAAAGCCGGGTTCGGGATGCCACAACGACGACGCCCGTGCCGGAAAAGCCAGCGCAACCACAACCAGACAACAGACAATGATCTTGTGCAGCATGAAAAAAACCTGATGTGTTGACTGTTGGAAGGGCCCCCACAGTAACAGCATCAGGTTTCGAAAGATAGGCAGGGCTCAGGACGTTTTCTTGGCACGTTCCGCGGTCATTTCCTCAAAGAGCTTTTCCATCTGGTACTCGTCCTCCAGCTTGAGGTCGGTACTCAGGACCACGCCGTCGGAATTGCCGAGCGCACGCAACGTTTCGTCGACGGCTTCCTTCTTCAGAGGGATGAACAGCGCCGAGCTGCCGGGTTTCAGGTGCGTCGCCAGTTCGTTCATAAAGCGGTGGCTGATGCCGAAATCGCCCACCTCGCCGGTCGCCGCGCCGAGCCCGGCCCCCGCGACAATGCCGAGCAGCGGGTTGAGGAACAGGAATCCGATCAGCGCGCCCCACACGCCGCCGATCAGCGCGCCGTCCTTGGCGAGGGCGTGCGTATATTGGAGGTGTACCTTTCCTTCCTTATCGCAGACCGCGGCTACCATTTTGGAGCAATCCACCAGCCCGGCGAGTTCTTCCCGGCCCCGCAGCTCCACCCGGTACGCTTCCGCCCGATCCATGTCTTCCTTGAAAATCACAGCTATGAGGCTCTGCATGGCAACACTCCTTACTTTGTTGATTCCGGATAAACTACTTGGGTCCGTCTGAGAGCGCTGTGATTATCATTGAGGGATGGGGGATACGCACCGGGGGAGGACGCTTTTTGAAAAAAGCGCCCTCCCCTGGACCCCCTTCTGCAAAAACTTCGACTGGTGGGGAGGTTACGCAACGGAAGTACCGTTGCATGACGTTACCCAAGTGTTGCCTCCTCTTTTCCAAACAAAAAAGCCATTCACAGGAACGGCTTCACAACATCGTCACCCCCAACAAGAGGGATTCGATAAGATCAAAAGTCTTTGCGGGTGGAGGGGTGGGGTTTGGGGAGGGAGGAGGGCGCTTTCTAAAGAAAGCGCCCTCCTCCCTCCCCAATCTCGTCTTCACTTCAACACAACCCCGGCGATCAGCAGCGCGCCGTTGATGAGATACAGCTTGCGCACAAGGTGCCCGTGCTGGTCGAGATCAAGCCACTCCACGGCCTCGTGGATAAGGCGGCAGGCCCGCCAGTACAAGGGGAACGTCAGCAGCCCGAGAAACACCGGCCACCCGACGAGCCCGCAGGCCCAAAGGTTCGCCATGAGAACCCAAACGGCGGGCCACCAAAGCTTGAAGACCAGCTCCGCCTTGGCCTTGCCGAGGATGTTCGCCAGCGTCCGCTTCCCGGCCGCGAGATCCGTCTCGATCTCAGGCAGGCTTTGATAATAGAGAATCCCCGCCACCATGAGCCCCACGGGAAGCGCCAGGGCAAGGCTCTGCGCCGAAAAGCCGTTCGCCATTACCGCATAGGAGCCCATAACCATGATAAATCCCATATTCAGGCATACGAACAGCTCGCCGTATCCCCGGCACCCGTAGCGTATGGGCGGCGCGACGTAAAAGACGGCGGAGAGCACGGCAAAGACCACAGGCCCCCACAGCCATTCCTGTCCGCTGTGCCCGATGAGCCACCAGCCGATCAGTACCGTGGACAGCAACAGCCCGATGATGGTCAGGCAAATCTGGCGCGGGCTGATCCAGCCGTTCTGGATGACTTTCGTGCCCCCGATTGTCTCGTCGGTATCCACGCCTTCCAGATAATCAAAAAGATCATTGGCTATGTTGGCGACCGTATGCAGGCAAAAACACCCCACCATCACAACCGCGAAAATCCCCCAGGGCCAATACCCGAGATCCCGGGCCGCCAGCGCCCCCCCAAGCCCTACGGGGATGAGATCCACGATGAAGAACGGCGGACGCAACGCCTGCCACCACGCCTTGACGAGCTGACGGGAAGTCAGCGTGGGCGCATCCGGACGTTTCGGAGCCAGCGCACGGCTCAGCTTGCTTTCCATGAACCCTCCATAAAAAGATCGGACGCACCGCGCCCTCGTCGAATCGTTGTACCGCACCGGCGCGGTTGTACACCGGGAACGCCGGAGGTTCAATCCGGAAGCGCAACCGCCCCCTCAAGCGGAAAGAGGGACGCCCGCCCCACAGACGGAACCGGGCCGCGAAACAAGGAAAATCCTATGTCCCCTTGACAGGCACCCCTTGCTGCCGTAAAGATAAGCAGCTTTTTATCAAGCACACTCTGGCAGCGGCCTGGGGTGCTCGTTTCGCCCCGCGGCATGGGTCCGCGGAACGCATACGGGTAGAAGGGTCAGGGCCGGGGTGGAAGCAAACCCCCATGTCGAAGGAGACATACCATGGCATACGTTAGCATGAAGCAGATGCTGGAAACCGGCGTCCATTTCGGTCACCAGACCCGCCGTTGGAACCCCAAGATGCGCCCGTTCATTTTCGGCGCCCGTAACGGTATCCATATCATCGACCTCCAGCAGACCGTGAAGCTGTACCGCACCGCCCACGACAAAATCGTGGAAACCGTCGCCAACGGCGGCCGCGTGCTGTTCATCGGTACCAAGCGTCAGGCTCAGGAAGCCGTCGCCGCCGAAGCCGGCCGCGCCGGTCAGTTCCATGTGACCAACCGCTGGATGGGCGGCACCCTCACCAACTTCGCCACCATTCAGAAGAGCATCGAACGCCTCAAGAAGCTCGAAGCCATGTTCGCCGACGGTTCCGTGAACCGCTACCAGAAGAAGGAAATCCTGACCCTGCAGCGCGAAATGGCCAAGCTTGAGCTGACCCTCGGCGGTATCAAGGACATGGATCGCCTCCCGCAGCTCGCCTTCATCATCGACCCCAACCGTGAAGAAATCGCCGTCAAGGAATGCCGCAAGCTCGGCATCCCGATCGTGGCCGTCACCGACACCAACTGCGATCCCGACGTCATCGACTACATCATCCCCGGCAACGACGACGCCATCCGCGCCATTAAGCTTTTCGTCACCGCCATGGCCGAAGCCTGCCTCGAAGGCGAAGCCATGCGCAAGGATTCCAAGAACAAGGACGCCGAGGAAGAACTGAAGAAGGCTGCCGACGCCGAAGCCAAGGCTGAAGAAGCCCCCGCTGTCGAAGCCGCCGCCGAATAACCAACGTTTTCCGGAGATTCTCATGAGCATCACTGCTGCTATGGTTAAAGACCTGCGCGAAAAGACCGCCGCGGGCATGATGGACTGCAAGAAAGCCCTTACGGAATGCGACGGCGACATGGAAAAGGCCGTCGACTGGCTCCGCCAGAAGGGTCTTTCCAAGGCCGCCAAGAAGGCCGGCCGCGCCACCTCCGAAGGTCTCGTGGGCTTTGAACTGGCCGCCGACGGCAAGTCCGGCGTGGCCGTCGAAGTCAAGTGCGAAACCGACTTCGTGGCTCGCGGCGACAAGTTCCAGGGCTTCGTGAAAGACATGGTGGCCCAGGTCGCCAAGGGCGAATACGCTGACTCCGAAGCGTTGCTCGCCGCTCCTTTCGTGGCCGACGCCTCCGTCACCGTGAAGGAAGCTCTTGATGGCGTTATCGCCACCACCGGCGAAAACATGGGCCTCGGCAAGTTCGCCAAGATGGAACTCGCCGCCGGCAAGTCCGGCCTGATCGGTGGCTATCTGCACTCCAACGGCAAGCTTGCCGTACTCGTGGAAATGCAGACCGGCAGCGACGCCGCCGCGGCTTCCGAAGCCTTCCACGAAGTGGCGAAGAACGTGGCCATGCAGATCGCCGCCGCTTCCCCGCTCGCCGTGTCCGCCGAGGGCCTGAACCCCGAAGTGGTCGAACACGAACGCGAAGTCTATCGCCAGAAGGCCCGTGAAGAAGGCAAGCCCGAACAGATCATCGAAAAGATCGCCGAAGGCGCGGTCAAGAAGTTCTGCAAGGACGTGTGCCTGCTCGACCAGCTCTATATCCGCGACGACAAGATGACGATCAGCGATCTCATCAAGGGCGCCGCCAAGACCATCGGCGAGCCGATCACCGTGGTCCGCTTCGTGCGGATTCAGCTCGGCGCCGAATAGTTTACGCCACTGATTGCAAAAGGGGGGCCATGCCCCCCTTTTTTGTAATCGCAAACCGCAGGATCCGATAATGAGTCTCTATTCCGGCGCGCATGTGCTCATCACGGGAGGGTTGGGGTTCATCGGCTCCAATCTTGGCATCCGCCTTCTTGAGGAAGGCGCTTCTGTTACGCTCGTCGACAGCCTTATCCCCGAGTATGGCGGGAATCCGGCAAACATTCGCGGTTACGAATCCCGCCTCAAAGTCAATATTTCCGACGTCCGCGATCCCCACAGCATGAAAACGCTGGTAAAGGGGCACGACTTTCTGTTCAATCTCGCCGGACAGACCAGCCATATGGATTCCATGGCCGATCCGTATACGGATCTGGACATCAACTGCAAGGCGCAGCTTTCCATCCTCGAAGCCTGCCGGAACGCCAATCCGGGCATCCGCATCGTATTCGCCGGAACGCGGCAGATTTACGGCAAGCCCGACTATCTGCCCGTGGACGAAAACCACCCCGTCCGCCCCGTCGACGTCAACGGCATCAACAAGATGGCCGGCGAATGGTACCATATCCTCTACAACAACGTGTACGGCATCCGCGCCTGCTCGCTGCGCCTCACCAACACCATCGGGCCGCGTATGCGCATCAAGGACGCCCGCCAGACCTTCCTCGGCGTGTGGATCAGGCAGGTGCTCACCGGCAAGCCGTTTGAAGTATGGGGCGGCGAACAGCTCCGCGACTTCACCTATGTCGATGACTGCGTGGACGCCATGATGCGCGCCGCGCTGCATGAGGAAGCCTTCGGCCAGATTTTCAACATCGGCGGCGGCAAGCGGATTTCCCTGCGCGATCTCGCCGATCTCCTCGTGGACACGGCGGGCGAAGGGGCTTATGAAGTCCGGGAATACCCCGCCGACCGTAAAAAGATCGACATCGGCGACTACTACGCCGACGACAGCCGCCTGCGCTCGCTCCTCGGCTGGGAACCCCGGACCCAACTCAGGGACGGCCTCCGGCAGATCATCGACTATTACCGTCCCCGGCTTCAGGACTATTTGTAAGGATTGCCATGAACGCACCCCTCATCCCACAAGCCAACCCCGGCGCGGCGTTCCGCAGCCGGCGCGACGCCCTGCTCAAGGCCGCCGACGACGTGCTGGACGGCGGCTGGTACATCAACGGCAAACAGGTCCGGCAGTTTGAAGAGTCGTTTGCCGCGTTCTGCTCCGTGAAACATGCCGTCGGCGTGGGCAACGGGACTGATGCTATAGAGGTGGCCCTGCGTGCCCTCGGCATCGGCAAGGGCGGCCTCGTGTTCACGGTGTCCCATACCGCCGTCGCGACCGTCGCCGCCATCGAATGCGCAGGAGCGACGCCCGTACTCGTGGACGTCGATCCGGTGACCTATACCATGTCGCCGGAAAGCCTCGCCAAAGCGCTTGAGGCCGCCCGCGCGGGCCGTTATCCGGGCAAACCCGCCGCCGTGCTGCCGGTACACCTCTACGGATGCTGCGCCGATCTGGATGCGATCCGCGCCGTCGCGGGGGATCTGCCACTCATCGAAGACTGCGCACAGGCCCACGGCGCGGCCTATAAGGGCCGTCCCGCCGGGTCCACCGGCATCGCCGGGACGTTCAGCTTTTATCCGACCAAGAATCTCGGCGCGGTGGGCGACGGCGGCTGCGTCGTCACCTCCGACGACGCCCTTGCCGAACGTATCCGCAGCGTGCGCGAGTACGGCTGGCGGACGCATTACCTGAGCAGCGAGCCCGGCATCAATACCCGGCTCGACGAATTGCAGGCCGCCTTCCTCAATGTCCTCCTGCCCGAACTGCCCGCCAAGAACGCCAAACGCCGCGCGCTGGCGGAGCTCTACCGCCGCGAGCTGTCCGGCGTCCCCGGCCTTGTCCTGCCGACGATTCCGGATGCCGTGGAACCGGTTTACCATCTCTATGTCGTCCAATGCCCGGATCGCGACGAGGTGCAAAGGCGGCTCCGCGACAGGGGCGTGGGCACTGCCGTCCACTACCCCTTCCCGGTGCACCTTCAGGATGCCTACCGGGGCAGCGTGGCGCTCGCGCCGGACGGCCTGCCCGTTACCGAGGCGATCATGCCGCGCATCCTCAGCCTGCCCATGTATCCCGAACTCTCCGAGGCCGACGGCGTTGCCGTCGCCGGAGCCGTCCGCGATGTCGTTTCCTCTCTGACCAAGGAGCGTGCATGAGTTCCGACACGTCCGGAAAACCCACCATTACGGGTCTGGTCCTCACCTACAACGGCGAACGCCTGCTCGGGAAATGTCTTGAGTCGCTCGCGTTCTGTGACGCCGTCATCGTCGTGGACTCGTTCAGTTCCGACGCCACGGAATCCATCGCCCGGGAGCACGGCGCGACGTTCGTGCAGCATCCCTGGAGCGGAGCCCTCCCCCAGTTCGAATACGCCCTCGGCCTCGTCGAAACCGATTGGGTGGTTTCCCTCGATCAGGACGAAATCTGTTCGGAACCGCTCCGTGACGCCATCCTTGCCGCCCTGCCCGGCGCGCCCGCCGATCTCTGCGGCTTCACTCCAGCGCGGCGCTCGTGGTATTACGACCGTTTCCTCAAGCACAGCGGCTGGTATCCCGATCGCCTCCTGCGCGTTTTCCGCCGCAACGGTGTCCACTTCACCCAGAGCGGCGCGCACGAGCACATCGACCCCAACGGGCGCACGCGGGAACTCGACGGCGACATCCTGCACTATCCCTACAAACATTTCCGGGAACATTTGGACAAGATCAACTCCTATGCCCAGCAGGGGGCCGACGATCTCGCGGCGCGCGGCAAAAAGGGCGGCCTCGCCCTCGGCGTGCTGCACGGCATCGGGCGGTTCCTCCGTATCTACCTGCTCAAAAAAGGCTTCCTTGACGGCAAGGCCGGGGTCATCAACGCGGTCCACGGGGCGTTTTACGCGTTTCTCAAATACGTCAGGGTCGATGAAGGCAACTGGGGTTTTCCCTACAACCACCGTTAAAAAAGGGAGAGGACATGGCCGAACTCAAATACAAGCGCGTACTGCTCAAGCTCAGCGGCGAGGCGCTCGCCGGGGAAAAACAGATAGGTATTGACCCCCATACGGTTTCAAAGATATGTGCAGAAATAGCCGATGTGGTGGATATGGGGCTTGAGGTCGCGCTGGTCATCGGCGGCGGCAACATTTTCCGCGGGCTGTCCGCGTCCGCCGAGGGTATGGATCGTTCCTCCGCGGACTACATGGGTATGCTCGCCACAGTGCTGAACGCGCTTGCCGTGCAGGACGCGCTGGAAAAGACCGGCCATCCCACCCGCGTGCTTTCGGCCATCGCCATGCAGGAAGTCTGCGAACCCTATGTCCGCCGCCGCGCCATGCGGCATCTGGAAAAGGGCCGCGTGATCATCTGCGCCGCCGGGACGGGCAATCCGTACTTCACCACGGACACCGCGGCGGCTCTGCGCGGCATGGAGCTCAAGTGCGACGCCATCATCAAGGCCACCAAGGTCGACGGCGTTTATGACAAGGACCCCATGAAGCACGACGACGCCGTGATGTTCAAGCACCTCAGCTATGAGGAAACCTTGCGGCGGCATCTCAAGGTCATGGATTCCACGGCCATCACGCTGGCCCAGGAAAACCAGGTCCCGATCATCGTGTGCAACATGTTCAACGGCAGCATCAAAAAGGTGGTCACGGGCGAGAACCCCGGCACCACCGTCGAAGGAGATTAAACGTTATGGATAAAGAAAGCGTCTTGCTGGATTCCGAAGATCGCATGGACAAGGCTCTCGGCGCGCTGGATCGCGACTTCAGCCGCCTCCGCACCGGCCGCGCCTCCACCGGCCTTGTGGACAACATCAAGGTTGATTACTACGGCACGCCCACGCCCATCAGCCAGCTCGCGTCCGTCGCCATACCGGATAGCCGCACCATCACCATCCAGCCCTGGGATCGCGGCGCGTTCGCCGGCGTGGAAAAGGCCATCCTCAAGTCCGACCTCGGCCTGACCCCTGTGAACGACGGCAAGATCATCCGCATCTCCATCCCGCCGTTGACCGAAGACCGCCGCAAGGAACTCGGCAAGCTCGCCCGCAAGTCCGGCGAGGAAGCCAAGGTCGCCGTCCGCAACGTCCGCCGCGACGCCAACGACCAGCTCAAGAAGCTGGAAAAGGACAAGGCCATCTCCGAGGACGAACTCAAGAAGGCCACCGACGACGTCCAGAAGCTGACGGACAAGTACGTGGCCAAAGTCGACGAAAAGTGTGCGGCCAAGGAAAAGGAAATCATGGATCTGTAAGAGGTAAGAGCGGGAAGGGGAGGAGACCATATGAAAAAGGTTCCCTTCTCCCCTTCCCGGCCCCTGCCTCTCATTCTCCTAGGATTTTCGGCTGATGGGGAGCGGCGGATTGGTTCTCCTCGAAAGGCAGGGAAGACTCTGTTCAGACAGATTTCCTTTGAAAGAGTATCCGTTTCAAAGGTTCGCCCTGCCGGAACATGCCGTTTTCGGTGGAATTCTCACCGGCGGCGTGCCGGGACATCCGGCCTTAGGCCATTTCAAACCTGAAAGGCCTGACAGCCGCATACCATTGAGGGGTTGGAGAGCGCCGCTTCCGTTTTCCCTTCGGTCTTTTTACGTTGTTACGCTGAGGTTATCTGACGTCCATGTCCGAACCTTCCCCGCTTCCGATTCCCGCCGCCTCGCTCCCGGCCCACATTGCCATCATCATGGACGGCAACGGCCGCTGGGCGCAGGAACGCGGCCTGTCCCGCAGCGAAGGCCATAAGGCCGGCGTCCGCGCCGCCAAAGCCATCGTGACCGAGTGCCGCACGCTCGGCATCCGCCACTTGACGCTCTACACCTTCTCTCAGGAAAACTGGGGCCGCCCCAAGGATGAAGTCAGCCTGCTCTTCCAGCTGCTGGTCAGCTTCCTTGGCGAAGAGCTCCCCTCCATGGAGCGCAACGGCATCAGCCTGCGCGTATTCGGCGAGCTCGACGGCCTGCCGCTTCCCGCGCGCACGGCCCTGCGCCATGCCATGAACCGCACGGCGAAGTGTTCCGACATGATCGTCAATCTTGCCCTCAACTATTCGGGGCGGGAAGAAATCCTCCGGGCCGCGCGCCTGCTCATGCAACAGGGCGTCAAGCCGGAAGCGGTGACGGAAGAGGCGTTCCGCTCATGCCTGTATTCCGCAGGGCAGCCGGACCCTGACCTCATCATCCGCACCAGCGGCGAGCAGCGTATCAGCAACTACCTGACCTTCCAGAGCGCCTACAGCGAACTCTATTTCACGTCCACCTATTGGCCCGACTTCACGCCCGAAGCCCTGCACAGGGCTCTCGTCGAATATGCGGGCCGCAATCGCCGTTTTGGGCTGACGCAGGAGCAGATTCAATGATCATCGCCTCAAAACATTTTCCGAGGATCATCACCGGCGCCGTGCTTGTGAGCGTCCTCGGAACCGCCCTCTACCTTTCCGGGCCGTACCTTTTCGGCCTGCTGCTCCTGTTTACGCTCGTCGGCCTGTGGGAATTCTACGCCATGTTCTGGCCGCTCAAGGCCAACATCGGCGGGCGTATCCTCGGCCTTGCGCTCGGCGGCCTGCTCATCACCGCCGCATGGATGCGCCCCGAAATGGTCGTCATGACCCTCGCCCTGTCCACGCTGATCCTCGCCTGCATGTTCCTGTTCTGCTGGTCGCACGACGACAAGTACCGCTTTACGCGGGTCGCGGTGCTCGCCGGGGGGCTGCTGTACGTTCCCATGCTGATCATGCCCGCCCTGAATTTCTCCATTCACGAGCAACTGCTGCTCATCTGTACGGCGGCGGGTTCGGACACGGTGGCCTATTTCTTCGGTATGCGCTTCGGCAAGCACAAAATCTGGCCCAAAGTCAGCCCCAAGAAGAGCGTCGAAGGCAGCGCCGCCGGGCTCGCCGCCAGCGTGGTCGTGGCGGTCTGTTTTGGCCTCGCGTTCGGCGTGCCAGCGACTGGCATCAGCGACTACGCCCTGCTCGGCCTCGTGCTCGGCGTCATGGCCCAGCTTGGCGATTTCTTTGAATCGGCGCTCAAGCGTTCCCGTTCGGTCAAGGATTCAGGCAACGTCCTGCCCGGCCACGGCGGGGTCCTCGATCGTGTGGACAGCCTGCTGTTCGTGATCCCGACCTACGAGTGTGCCAGGGCCCTCATGACATTCTTCTAAAACGGATTGCACTGCAGGAACGCTTGAGAAAGGAAGGGAAAGCTCTCTCCATGAACGTTTTCCCTCCCTTCCTCAAGCCCGCCGGCACGGAGCCCAACCTTTCCTTGCAAAAGGCTTTCGCGCTTATTGCATCCCTGTCCGCAGGGGCAGGGAAACACTGAACGTCTCGGCACGCACCGCCGCCGAAACGCCAATACCGGGGAAGTTTCAGGACTTCCCTTTTTCGCACCGGGAAACGCATGATCCGCTATATCACAGAACTTCCTTCGTCCGAATGGGAAAACAGCTTCCCCCGCCCTGTCGTCCTCTTGGGCAGCACGGGCTCCATCGGCGTCAATACGCTGCGCATCATCGAAAAGCATCCCGATCTGTTTCAGGTCGTGGCGCTGGCCGGGGGACGGAATGTCGAACGCCTGATCGAACAGGCCCTCCGCTGGCGTCCTCCGTATCTGGGCATCCAGACCGAAGAGGGACGCAAAGCCCTGCTCGCCGCTCTTCCGTCCGGCTATGAACCCGAGATACTCGTGGGTCCGCAAGGGTACGCGGAACTGGCCTCCTTGCCCGAGGCCTCCACGGTCCTTTCCGCGCAAATGGGCGCCGCCGGATTGCGGGCGACAATGGCCGCCGCCGAAGCGGGAAAGGTCATCTGCCTCGCCAACAAGGAATCCCTCGTGCTCGCCGGTGGGATGCTCCGGGAAACCTGCGTACGGACCGGGGCGGTCATCCTGCCCGTGGATTCCGAGCACAACGCCGTGTTTCAGGGCCTGCGGGGGCGCAACCCCGAAACGGTCAGGCGGATCATCCTCACGGCCTCAGGAGGCCCTTTCCGTGGCAAGAAGCGGGGCTTCCTCGCCACGGTGACGCCCGCGCAGGCGCTCAAGCATCCCAACTGGAGCATGGGCGCGAAAATCACCATCGACTCGGCGTCGATGATGAACAAAGGGCTGGAGATCATCGAAGCCCATCACCTCTACGGCCTGCCGCTGGAACGCATCGGCGTACTGGTCCATCCGCAGTCGCTGGTGCACTCGCTGGTGGAGTTCGAAGACGGCTCCCTCATGGCACAGGCGGGAACCCCGGACATGCGTATGCCCATCGCCTACTGCCTCGCATGGCCGCTCTGCCTCGACGCGGGCGTTCCGCCTCTGGATCTTGCCCGTTCCGGCGCCTTGACCTTCGAGGAGCCGGACTTACATTCCTTTCCGTGCCTTGAACTCGCCTGCCGGACTATCGGCAAAGGTTCCGCCCTGCCCGTTGCGCTCAACGCGGCCAACGAGGTCGCGGTCGAGGCGTTTTTGTCCGGCCGCATCGGCTTCATGGACATTCCCGACATCATCGGCCGGGCGCTGGACGAGTGTTCGGCCCCCGATCCGGCTTCGCTCGAAGCCATCGAAACCCTTGACCACGAAACCCGGCTCCGCGTCGGCCTGTGGATAGAGAAGGTGTAAATGGACTTTCTGCTCAACATACTCTCGCACTGGGAAAGCGCCCTCGCCGTGCTGCTTGTCCTTGGCGGCCTCATCTTTTTTCATGAACTCGGCCATTTCGCCGTCGCCCGCCTGTTCCGTATCGGCGTGCGCACCTTCTCGCTGGGATTCGGCCCCAAACTCCTCAAGCTCCGGCGCGGCAAAACCGACTATTGCCTCTCTCTGATCCCCCTCGGCGGCTACGTGGCCCTTGCCGGGGAAGAGGACGAAGCCGAACAGCCCGATCCCAAAGGTAAAGAAATCGATGGCGTATTATTCGCCCCCGAGGAATTGTACTCCGGCCGCCCCGCGTGGCACCGCCTTCTGGTCGTCCTGGCCGGTCCGGTCGCCAATTTCGTGCTGGCGCTGATCATTTATTGCGGCATCGCATGGGCGCAGGGCCAGACTTATCTGCTTCCCGAGGTCGGCGACGTCACCCCCGGGACTCCCGCCGCCACGGCCGGCATCCTGCCCGGCGACCGCGTGCTGTCCATCGACGGCAAGCCCATCGAAAACTGGAACGCCGTCGCGGAAGGCATCGGAGCCGGAAACGGCAAACCGGTAACCATCGTGCTGTCGCGCGGCGGTTCGGAAGTCACGTTGAGCCTCACCCCCGAAGCCAAGACCCGCGCCAATATCTTCGGCGAGGAAAAACCCGCGTGGCTCATCGGCATCCGGGCCTCCACCGCGACCGGGCACCTGCCCCTCGGCCCCGTTGAAGCCATCGGAGCCGGATTCAGGCAGACGTGGGACATGATCGCCTTCACCTGTGAGAGCTTCGTCAAGCTCGCGCAGCGCGTGGTTCCGCTGGACAACGTGGGCGGCCCCATCCTCATCGCCCAGATGGTCGGCCAGCAGGCCGAACAGGGCCTTTCCGCCGTACTGCTGCTCGCGGCGCTCATCAGCGTCAACCTCGGCATCCTCAACCTGCTGCCCATCCCGATCCTCGACGGCGGGCACATCGTCTTCTTTACGCTTGAAATGATCATGGGGCGCCCCGTCAGCGCCACGGCGCGCGAATGGTCCGCGAAGGTGGGTATGGCGCTGCTGCTCGGGCTGATGATCCTCGCCACATGGAATGATTTGACAAGGCTGTTCTCATGAATACCACGCTGATCATGAACGCCTCCGAGGGCCGCATCCAGTTTGTGCTGGAGCAGGAAGGCTCCCTCGCGTGCGCGCAGGAATGGAGCGCCCCCTCCAAGGGGACCGAACTGTTGACGCCCGCACTGGCGGACGCCTTCCAGCGTCTTGGCATCATGCCTTCGGACATCTCCCGGATCGCCTGCGTAGCCGGTCCGGGGAGCTTTACCGGCCTCCGGCTCGCGCTGACGACCGCCGCCGCCTTCCGCCGGGCTACCGGAGCCGCCGTTGCGCCGCTCAATGCGCTCCAGTCCCTCGCGGGCTCCGTGCCCTTCGGCCTTCTCTTTCCCGCCCGCGAAACGCGCATCCGCGTGATCACACACGCCCGGCGCGGCCTTGTGCACGGGCAGGATTTTCTGTGCGCCCCCGGTTCCGCCCTGCCATCCCCCGTGGACGAGCCTGCCATGTGGGAAATCCCGGCGGCCTGCGGCGGAGAGCGCCCCGACATCATGCTCGGCAGCGGGGTAGCCCGCAATCTGCCCCAGCTGGAGGGACTCTTCGGCGATTCCGCGCCCTTCTTTCTGCCCGCCCTTACCCATCCCACAGCGCAGGCATTGCTTGATCTGACTCTCGCCCTGCCCGACGGAGCATGGGGGCACAAGGATCTCGATCCGCTCTATCTCCGCCCCTGCGACGCCGTGGACAATCTCGCCTCCATCGCCGCCAAGCGCGGTCAGGCTCCCGAAGAGGCCTATGCCCAGCTCGACAAGCTCCTGGGCCCTTCCGCCGAGGAAGTCGTACGGGGAAGCAGATGATGATTGGGAGGGGCGGGGAGGTAGCACGGTAGGAGTCCCTAAGAAAAGAACGGCTTATTGGGTGGCACCAATAAGCCGTTCTTTTCTGTAAAACCGTGATGAAGGATTCGATAAAGTCAAAAGTCTTTGAAGAGGGAGGGAAGGGGGTCCGGGGGAA
>NZ_JNJP01000017.1 GCF_000701705.1 Bilophila wadsworthia ATCC 49260
TCAATACGCTCCTCGGCGGCTGGCCGGACGAAACCCTGTCCTCGCGCTGTTACCGTTGGGCGCGGGACGGGGTGAGGGCATGGCCCCGGCGCGTGGTGGACGGGCTGTTCTTCTGGCAGAGGGAACACTGCAAAAGCAGTTATGAGAGCGAGAGGGAGGGGAGGCAGTCGCCGCCGGAACTGCGGCGCGTGCCCCCGGAAACATAAACCGTTATAATCTTTTCAGGCAGAGGCGGGGGAGATTGGAGCCTCCCCCACCGGCCCGGTGACAAGACGCCGGACCACGGCCCCACATGATGATTGCAGCATCGTGCAAGGTTTCCGCCTGCGGTTGTGCTCGTGACGAGCGCGCAACACATAACAGGCAGGGAGCCGGGGGCAATATGTGAGTTGTCCGGTTCGGCAATATCGATACATTTTCTTTGAGTATTATCAATTTAAAATTGATTTTTCTTCATAATAAGTTTATCCTATTTCAAATAGGAGTATCTATCATGAGCCTTGAACGTGTCCGCACACAGCTTGGCAAGTTCGGCTTGGCGAAGCCTAACGATGAAATGGCCGTCACAGTTCAGCCTCTCTCGCCCTATTATCTGTTCAGTGATTCAATCGGAGAGACATTCCTGATCGCCCGTGCAGATGATGTCGAACAGCGGTTAAATGTCATTTCATACAACATGGGAAAGTTAACGTATGAGCAGTTCTGGAGTGGCGTATGGCTCGGAAGAGCCCCTCATTACCGTGGTTTTGACGAACTATGGGAATCTCTCGCTGCTGAGCCGTTCTCCGTCAGCATATCGGTCCCCAAGGGACCCGAAAGACTCTATATAGGTCGGGCAAAGAAGCTGAACAAGGGGATTTGGCTCTTTGAATCCGAGAGCGGGGAGCACGGGCTTGTTCCCGAGCGGGAAACCCGAAAGTGGTATCTTGAATAGACATAGAATTCCGACAAGCGAAATGCAAAGCCCCGGAGAAAAATCTCTGGGGCTTTGCATATGCTGTGCCAGCATGAGGAAAAGGCAAAAAAGAGTGTCCCAAATCGCGCGCCAAACTGTCCCAAATCGTGCGCCGCGTTAGTGGGATGGAGTCGGGTTCTCCGTCCGTGATGATCAGGATGATTTTCCTGTTCTCGCGGAGGGGACACATTTGCTGCATGACCCACCAGAGAGATTCCGCCATCGGAGTCATCCCGTAGGCGATTTCGGGGAATCTGGCGGTGAGCTTTTCACCGTGCCGAAGAACAGGGGCAACCGTTGCCCCGCGTTTCGCCCTGTTTGCGCCGGGAAACGCCGTAATGCCCAGATTTACGCCGGGTATACCCTGAAGAGCCTTTCCCACGGCATAACAGACGGCATTCGCCAGCATGAGGCTGGAATCCGTCATGGAACCGCTGCTGTCCAAGAGAATATGAACCGCCGTATCCGGCGATTCCCGGAAACCGTTCTTCACGAAGACTCTGGGATTCCCGACCGCCAGCTTGTGGCACAACGAAGAGGAAAAACGCCCTCGTACTCCCGGCATGGCGGGCAGCCATTTCTGCGCCTGCATGAGTCCCTGAAGCCTGAAACCGAGTCCGGCAGTCTGACGTTCAATCCGGCTGACTTGTTCGGGAGGAAGCTCCGCAAGCCGTTTCTGGCCCGTGACGGCTACCCTCAGTTGTTTCTGCCTGTCTTTAGGTCTGTTCAGCTCAATTCGTTCCGCCAGAGCCTCACCGAATCCCCTCGGAAGTTCATCGGAAGACAACGCACCTACCGCCTTTGCTAAAGAATCCAGAGAGGCATTTGAGGAAGCCACAGATTCATCCTGAGCCGCTCCTGAATCCTCTTTCTCCGGTTCCGTGATGGATTTTTGTTCAAGACTCCAGGCAAGGGTGGCTTGTTCCAGTTCCAGCGCATACCGGATGCAGTCTCCGGTA
The DNA here is from genome assembly GCF_000701705.1 of Bilophila wadsworthia ATCC 49260. Lineage (GTDB taxonomy): Bacteria > Desulfobacterota > Desulfovibrionia > Desulfovibrionales > Desulfovibrionaceae > Bilophila > Bilophila wadsworthia. The sequence continues at coordinate 1,915 of NZ_JNJP01000017.1, forward strand.
TCCTTGCAGGAATCTTTCACCCTATCGAGAATTCCGTGCAACGCCTTTCGAAGTCCTGGATAGTGGCGTTCCATCGTCTTCGCCACGGATTCCCTGCGGGGGATAATCGCGTCTACAGACCATGAGCGCACCGTCAGCAAGATGGTGTTCAAAATGGAAAAGGCCGGGTTCGTATCTCCGGCCTTTTGTGTTCCAAAGAGTTTTTGAATCAGATACCTGAAGTTTTCCCGGCATCCCGGATACCGTGCCGAAAGGCGTTCTTCGACACGCCAATCCTCAAGGATGTTGAACAGGTTATGCTGAAAAGGCGTTAAATTCGCCTTTCTTAGAATCTCAAAGTCCGTTTCCCGGATATGGGCGGATTCGTGATCCGTATATCCTTTTATCATCGTTATTAATTTCGGTTCAGAATCCAAGGGAAGCGCGGGCAGATGAATCGTTTTGCCGTCCGTATAGGCTTCACTTCCGCCGATTTCCACCGTTACGCCGTATTGGTTGCTCAAAACGCTCGCCAGCAGCGGCAAGCAATCCATGATATCCTTTTGTTTCAACATGATGCTACCACAATCCTACGTTGGGGAGATTGGCGTGGGGTACGGGAAAGACTTCCGGCAAGTCTTCACGCACAGGAATATCCCGCATGACCGGAGCCGTTACCGCATCGAGCACGCTGGCGGGTCCATAGCCTTCGATAAGCCGCTCGGCATGGGCAATAAGCGCATTAGGATCACGGAGCAGACACACCAGTCCCTGCAACATGACCAAATCCGCACCGGTAATGTTGCCCTTCCTGGGAATCCGATTGAAGGCCATCTGGATGATGTCCACCACGGGACTCACGTGGGGATTGATGAACGTCAGGCCGGACAGTTTCTGCTGGAGCGTCCGCAGGGGGGACAACGCCTTGTGGGTCACTTCCGTTTTGCCCGCGTAGACGCGATTCCATGTCTCGTCCGCGGAACGGGCAATCTCTCCAAAGAGCGTTTTGGCGAGATTTTCCACTTCCTCATTAAGGCCGGACTCGGCAACGGCTTCTGGGACGGCATGCTCCATGAGCGGCGCAACCCGATACAACTGCCAGGAGAATCCCATGCGGGAACGGACATACTCGGAACCCACCGTGGATTCCCTGATGATGCTGGCCCACTTCGTGTGTTTGTTGATCCAATTTTCAATAGACTGATCGTAATCGGCAAGGAACGCATCCTTTTCCTTCAGAAACTCATCCCGGATACCTATGAGTTCTTTGATAATGTCTCCCGCCTTATCTTCCGGGATGGCCCAGCCGGACATGAACCGGATGCCGTGACGATCCAGATAATTGAGGGCACGGGCCTTCAGTGTGGCGAAAATCTTGAGGCTATTGGGATCAGCGATACGCTTGGACCCCAGAGAGGCCAAATCTTCAGGAGGAAGTTCCGCGCCGCCGAAGTCTTCCAGCACCATCTTCTTGCGGGCCGACCAGAGATTGACGTTGAGATTCAGGGCAAGAAGGTTGTTGAGAACCTTGATGTCGGAAAGAATGGGGGTATCCATGATAACTCCTTCAGTTGGTTAAAGGTGTTAGAAATTTAATGTGGTAGCCTTCAGCGAGTTTTTGGAGGGAGCGTTCCAGAAGCTCCTGCACGGGGTTCCCGTCCATGCAGTCGTCGGCAGGTATGGTCATGCTTCGACCTGATCGCCCGGAGCATCCCCGGAAAAGTTCCAGCGCATGCGAAAAGGCTTCCCCACGCCAGAAACGTGAAGAAGCCTCGTTTTTCAGAATAACCTGCGGAAGCTGAGGAAGCGTGTCGAGATAGCCGGGATCGGCTTCCATATGTCCGAGAATTGAGGTCAGCCATTGCTCCAGCATGATTGCCGGAATCGTTTTCACTCCCCCAGATGGCAGTCCATCGGGAACATCCGCTGGAGGAGTTCATGCAGCATGGCACGGGTAGGCCGGGACGCCCGAAAGCCCAAGGCCCGGTCCAGCGCGTAGGATAACGGCTGGATACCCTGATGCGCCAACGGCTGAAAACGCAGGGTCAAATCGGCCCAGCGAAGCAGCGTTCTTGTGGAGAGCGTCACCTCGATGGTATCCGTGTAGGAATCGGACGCACCTATGAACTGCTTCCTGATTTCATTGGCGAAATCCACCATCTTGACGACAATATGTTCAGGCAGGGCCGGATAGAGCTTCACCAGCAAATCCTTTTCCACTACGGCATCCGGGTAATTGACCTCGCCCCAAATAAAGCGATCAAGCCACGCAAAATTCATCCTCCCGGTTCCCTGATACAGCCCGGTATCATCCCCTCCTCCGTTGGTATTGCCCGTGCAGGCTATACGGAACATTTCATGCGGATGAATAACTTCCCCACCGTTTTCGGGCAGGCACAAGGAAGCCCCTTCCAGAACACCGTTGAGTCCCACGGCAACCTCAGGAGAAAGCAAATCCGCTTCATTCAAAAGGAAAAGCCCGCCATAACGTATCGCAAGACTCAAAGGCCCATACTCATAACGCATGCTCCCATCATGCAGAGAGATGTGACCGCACAAGTCTGCAAACTCCAGTCGTGCATGTCCTGTCACCTCAAAAATAGGATAGTTCAAACGTGCGGCAAGCTGCTTGATGAGGCTCGTTTTTCCCGAACCCGTAGGACCGTAGAGGTACAACGGATCAAGTTTGTTCATGAACCAGACGGCGGCATCCCTTGCCGATTCGTGAAAGCTGTAGTGCGGGTCAATGGCAGGGGTATACAGGCAGGGATTCTGATAGCCCCAAATCTTGTTCCCGGTCGGCACACCGCTGAAAACAAGCCCGGCATCCATTTCGACGGGCGTGAGGGCTTCCAGTTCCTGAATGGTCTGTGATTCCATGACAATGCTCCTTTCAAAAGGTTTAAAAACAGAAAATCCCGGCCTTTCCGAAGAGAAGCCGGGATGTTTCCATGATTCATGCTGTGTGCTGTTTTTCTTAACAAGTCCAAGGATTAATGATGGGAACTCCCATTGGTTCAAAATCCTTACAATTTCTGGTCACAACAGACATTTTGTGGGTAAGCGCAGTTGCAGCAATAAGCGCATCTCGATCTGAACGAGGATCGGGGACATGCAATTCCGCGCAACGCATGGCAACATCCATGTCCACGTTCAGTATTCTTCCAGAGAAGGCGGGAATAACCTTTTTTATAAACCATTCCTGCAAAATATTGCCTTGAGTCAAATCCCTGCGCTGTACGGAGAGAATACCCATTCGGATTTCCAAAACGGAAATAACGGACAGATACATGCACTGAGGTTCTCTATTTCTGGCCCACTCGACGACACGCGGTTCAGCCCTGTGAGCCTTTCTCAATTCAGAAATAACGTTGGTATCAACAAGATACATCATGATAAATCCACATTCGCAAATAAGGTCTTCTGTAAGGGGGTCGGCTCAAAATCAATCTCCGCACTCTCTGGGCATCCTAACATGTCCGCCATATTGCGGTGCGTTGCTGTGATTTTTTGATATTCTTCTATAGTAAGGAGCACATGGGCCAAACGTCCCCTGTCTGTAATAAACACAGGGCCTTGCATAGCCAGACGTTTGGCTTTTCCGGCATCCTGATTGAACTCTCGGCTCGACATGGTGGTCATGGGACACCTCTTTTTGTATAAACATATCTACATGCTGTTCGAGTTGTCAATCCCTTTTTACAACACCTCACAAGGACAGGGCATAGAGTCTCTCAAAGGGTTCCCCCTGCTTCTCGCATCGAGCTAAAAGCGTCCGGGCATCCTGTTCTCCCAGCAGCGTTTCGAGTTCCTCATTCAGCCGTTTTCGATCCAGCGTTACCCTCCCGTTTTACGGTGGCTGGCGAAGGACCGCCGCCAGCCACCGTCTAGGCACACGCCCCGGAAGCCCTGCCGGGCCAAGGCATCGACGCGATCCGGCAGATCGGCATCGTAAGGGTTGAGCCCGGCAAAAGGAATAAAAGTCTGTGGATAGGCGCGGGCCAGCTCAAGGATGTCCTCATTGTCGACCTCGCCGTATTCGTCGGCCTTGCGACCCATGACGACGGCGCGACTGATGCCGCTTTCCTCCATGAACAGTCTGATGGAATGTTTCTGTGCGGAAACAACGGGTTCCTTGTCGATGTCAGACCAAGCGGATCGGTCTGTTCGGGCTACTTTTCGTACAGAATGCCGCGCATGAAACTCTTATAGGGCGGGCGAACGCGGAAATCGATGAACATGGGTTCCTCCTCTTGTAAAAAAATCCTGATGTACGTGCGGGATTCTGTGCATTTTGGACTGTCTGGATAGACTTAAACCGCACAGAATCCTACACGCAGGATAAAAAGGAGCCCTCCAGATTGAGGAGGACTCCTTTTCTTTGCGAGGATTATTTATTATCGTACGGCATGATAGTTTTATTGTTTTGCCTTATTATATATATTAACTCATGTTTGCTATTGATATTCATACGCTTAAGTATATTCCTAATATGTGTCTCTAACGTAAGAGGCGATATGGATAGTATATCACATATAATATCTTCAGATATCTTTTGGGAAAGTAGGATTGAGATGATAGACTGCTGATGAGTGAGGCCTTTAGACATAAAAAAATTAATCAATATATTATTTTTTTGTGATGTTTTTTCTATATACTGGATAGAACATCGTGCCTGGTAGAGCCAGAATGTACAGGCACCGCAGCTGGATAACAATACGATAAGCAAGAATATGAACAAAATATCCAATTCTTGGATACCATATACGCCGAAAAAGTGCAGTGAACAGACTTGGGATCCGGCCCAGAACGTGAGGTACATATATCCTAGGCAAGCATAAAGTTTTTTCTTTTTGTTTTTCTGGAGGCGCGTCGACATGGCCGATACGGCCACGAAAAGGTACACGGCGAGGAGGCCGAAACCGAGGCGTAGCCCAACGAGGGACAGGCCCGGAGACTCACTGTGCAGGATCGGCCAAGCGGCATACCCGCAAAGCAGGAACGGGACAACAAGCAGGAAGGCTTGGTAGATGTCCTTTTCCAACGGGAGCTTTAGGAAGACGATGGCAAGAAGCCCCCCTATGCCAAAGAGCAGCGTCAATATCAGGGGAGTGGGTTCGCCCATCGGGCGCAGGAATACCACGAGGTTGTAGAAAAATCCGGCGCTGAAGCTGATGCCGCAGGCTGCGCAGATCAAAAGGTTCAAGTTCCCCATGCGCTGATAGTAAAAAAAGGTTGGGAGATTGGATTTTTTCTTTTCTTCGGGGGTTTCTTCCGGCTGTTGGACATGCGGAAGCAAAAAGCGGCTCATGCTCAAGGAAATGACGCAAAGGGCCATCGCCGTCGCTGGATGGAAATGTATGAAGCTATTGATGCCGGTCGAAAAGACGAAACTTCCGCCAATGATGGAAATGATGCTGCGGTACGGTATCGCTACGAGGCTATGGAGCCAGGCGAGAAGCATCATGGCCGACCCCGCCCCCGAAACGACGAGGACAAGGACGCTGAGGGTGCTGTATTCCTTCTGGGGGAACAAGGGGAGCGAAAAGAGTAGTGAAAACATGCACAAAGTTGCGGTGGAAGCCAGCCAGTCGTGACCTGCCCGGTAGAAACAGGGGGGCACCCGGCACTCTAACAGAAAAAGAACCAAAAATGTAAGACTTACAAAAAAGAACAGATGGATTGAGTCGCCGAGTTCTCCGGGGAAAAATGATTGCTTGGCGTCGAGTGAGATATCCAAAATCTGCCAATGCCAGACGATGAAGAAGCCTATCCCGCACAATTCCCGCCAATACGCGAATGGGCGAAACAGGAACATGAGCGGGCTATCCGCTTGTCGGTGCTCTGCTGGGCTCTTTTTACACATAACGTTTATAGCTTTATAGATATTTTAATATGCTTAAATAACATAATTTTTTTGTATATACCTCTTTCCGGTATTCACTGGATGCGTACTGGAAACCGGGATTTTGCATCAAAAGCTGCCCTTAAAAGCGAATGTCTATTGATTTTTTAGCGCAGTTGTCTTTAAAAATACAAGTAGTGATGTTGTTTCTTTTTTCCCAATGTGGAAGGCCGGCCACGTTGAACACCTGTTGGGGAACGGGAACAGTGCGCTTCAAACATCATTTCAAACGAGGAGATAGTTATGAAAAAGATGTTTTGCCGTCAACTGCTTGCATGTTTTTGCCTTGTGGGGGTCGCTTTCACCTCTCCCGCCTTTGCCGCGTATGACGGGCCGAAATTCAGCTTCCGCGTTGCCCACACAACCCCTCCGGGCAACCATATCACCTTGGCCTTTGAAAAGTTCAAGGAACTTGTCGAAAAGAAAAGTGACGGCAGGATTTCCGTTCAGATTTTCCCCAACGCGATGTTGGGCAGCGACCGCGTTCTCATGGAAGGCGCCCAGAAAGGAAGCCTTGAGATGGCGGTGAGCTCCACCCCCAATATGGCTAACTTTTCGCCGTTGTATCAGATTTTTGACCTCCCGTATATCACGAGCCCTCAAAATCAGGAAAAGCTGTACGCGGCCATTGATTCGGGAGAACTCGGAAAATACCTTGTCAAGGTGGCGCATGATATCGCTCTCGAGCCCATCATGTACGCCGAGTATGGCTACCGGAATTTTGTAACGATCAAGAAGCCCATTTCGAGCGTCAAAGACCTCGCGGGGCTCAAGATACGTACTACGGATTCCCCCGTGGAAGTTGAAGTTGCGAAGGCCCTCGGCATGAACCCCACGCCTGTGGCATGGGGAGAAACCTATACCGCGCTTCAGCAGGGGACCGTTGACGGCGAAGGCAACACGTTCCCTCATCTGTATGGCGCCAAGCACCACGAAGTGCTGAAGTATGCGATCACTTCCGTCCATAACTACGGGATGCAGGTCATGATGGCCAACAAGAAGTGGTGGGACAAGCTGGACCCGAAGGCTCAGGGGCTGATCAGGGAAGCCGCCGCTGAAGCGTTGACCTATCAGCGTACGAAGCTGTACCCGGAAAACGAGGCCAAAGCCCGTGAAGGCTTTATCAAGGCCGGCATCAAGATTGTCGATCTGACTCCGGAACAGATTGAGGAATTCCGTGTGGCTACCCATCCCGTGTGGGACAAGTTCATGAATCAATTCCCGAAGGAACTCGTACAGATGGTTCTGGACACCCAGAAGTAGGCGTCCTTGGGATGCGGATCGGCATGATCCGCATCCCTTTTTATGCCTGACCAGCCAATGGAGTAGCCATGCAGAAGTTGAAGAAAATGGTCGCTTATGCCGATACGCATTTTGAGAAACCATTCCTTATTCTGGGTTTGGTGGCGATGATTTTGATCATTTGCTATCAGACGCTATATCGGTATCTGATCACGTTCCTCATCCAGTTTGTCGGCGATCCGTCCAATGCTTGGATGATTGCCCCGTTTTGCGATCCTCTTGCGCTCAAGAATACGATTTCCCAGTATGTCGGCCTCTCTGTCTGGTCGGAAGAAACGGCGCGCTATATTTTTATCTGGATATCGTATCTTGCCATTCCTCTTGCGATCAGAGAGCGCAGCAATATACGCGTCGATATCATTTATGACAGGCTTTCGAATCGGCTCCAGGCTGCAAGCTGGGTCGTCGTCGACCTTTGCCTTCTGATCCTGAGCGGGTTTATGCTGTTCAAGGGATTTGAGCACGTCCGGATGCAGATAGAAATTCCTCAGACGACGGCAGCCCTTCAGATACCTTATTTCATCCCGTACCTGATCTTGCCGGTAGGGTTTGGACTGATGGTGCTCAGAGCACTGGAAGACCTTTGTGCCCAAGTTTACCGCATCCGGGCCACGGATTCTTTGTTGGCGGTCCTCTTTACGGTTTTCCTGTTCAGCCCGGTCTTTCTTTTTGAGCAGCTCAACGCCATCATGCTCCTTTTCGGGTACTTCATCGTATTGCTCTTTATCGGCGTTCCCATTGCCTTCAGTCTGGGCATTGCGTCCCTGATGACCGTACTGGGGGCCAATACCCTGCCCGTTGACTATCTTGCCTCGGTCGCGTTTACGTCCATCGACAGTTTCCCGATCATGGCCATCCCTTTCTTCATCGCCGCGGGGATTTTCATGGGGGCCGGAGGGTTGTCTCACCGGCTCCTTGCCCTTGCCGATGAAGTCGTAGGCGGCTTATCCGGCGGGATCGCTCTCGCCAGTATCGCCACGTGCATGTTCTTCGCCGCAATCAGCGGTTCTGGGCCCGCCACCGTGGCGGCCATCGGCACGTTGACCATCCCGGCGATGACGGAACGCGGTTACGACAAGATGTTCGCAGCTGCGGTCGTGGCGAGCGCGGGCGCCATCGGCGTCATGATCCCGCCCAGTAATCCTTTCGTGGTCTATGGCGTTGCGGGGCAGGCTTCCGTGGGTAAACTTTTCTTGGCGGGCATCACTCCGGGGATCCTGACGGGACTTGTGCTTATGCTCGTGGCCTATTGCATCGCCAAAAAGAACGGCTGGAGGGGCGCACCGCGTCAGCGTAACCTGAAGACCTTGGGGAAGGCGGTTTGGGTCGCCAAGGGTGCCTTGCTTGTCCCCGTCATCGTATTGGGAGGCATATACGGCGGCATCATGACGCCGACCGAGGCAGCGGCTGTTGCTGCGTTTTACGGCCTTCTCGTGGGCTTGTTCGTTTACAGGGAGCTCACATGGCGCTCTTTGTGGTCCTGCTGTCTGGAGTCCGCCCGGACTTCCGCTATTATCATCATGCTGATGGCGATGGCCACGATATTCGGGAATGTCATGACGCTTGAGCAGGTGCCCGAGCGCATTGCGTCCGCCATCCTCAGTTTTACGGAAAACAAAATCGCCATATTGCTGCTCATTAACCTGCTCCTGCTTTGGGTAGGCACCTTCATGGAGGCCTTGGCCGCTATTGTCATCCTGACGCCCATCCTGCTTCCGCTGGTTTTGAAGGTGGGCGTGGACCCCATCCACTTCGGCGTCATCATGGTGGTCAACTTGGCCATCGGTTTCGTGACGCCGCCCGTCGGCGTGAACCTTTTTGTGGCCAGCGGCATAACGAAGGTGAAGATCGAGCAGGTTTCCCGTGCGGCGGTTCCTTTCCTTATCGCCATGTTGGTGGTTTTAGGTTTTGTGACCTTTGTGCCGGAAATTTCCCTTTTCCTAATTGACTGATTGTGATGGGTGCATTGATGGAACATATCCTTTCGACACGTGTGTTATTGGCTGTCCTGAACGGATTGGAGGCGGAAGCCCGAGGCGGTGCCCCGGTATGCCTTGCCATCGTCAATTGTGGTGGAGGGCTCGCCGCCCTGCTCACTATGGGTGGTACGCCGGAACGGGCAGTCTCAATAGCACAGGGCAAAGCTTATACGGCCTTGCGCATGGAAAGCTCTACAAAGGATTTCCATGAAAGGCTGTTGAGAGAGCGGATTACGATTGCCGATTTTTGCGATCCCGCTTTCACGACACTGGAAGGAGGCATTCCCCTTTTCGATGGGAACGGGAAGTGCGTCGGCGGTCTGGGGATCAGCGGCAGAAAGCCTGCGGAAGATGGGGAACTGGCGGAACGCTTAGGGCGTATCTTGATGGATCTACTTAACGGTACAAAACGGTAAGATCGTCGGATACGGCTTCCCGGATACTTCTCTGGGCGGGCTCCTTTTATATAGGAAAAAGCTTCATCTCAGATGGGGCTCTCCCGTGACTCCGCTGGAGGGCTTCCATCTGAAATGATGAAGTGTTGCGTTGGGATCCCGTGGTGCTTGCACCGTACGGATATGGGGGCAGTGGAGTAGAAGTGCTTATCCGGGACAGCCCTATGAAGGAATCAGTTTGAATTCACGTTGGGCGTTAACGATAAGGCTCTTCTGAGGCGCAGGTCAAATGATGATACCTTTAGCCGTTTGACCTTCCTCAGCCAATTTATGAGCGGCATATTGTCCTCTCCTCCGTTGATGTTGCCAATCCATCCCTGAATGTCGCAAGCTGAAGCACTTGGGGAGAATATTCCAAGGCATTGGTTACACATTTCAAGGAAATCTTGTGGTAAAGAACTTCCCCTGTTTCCTAAATAAGATTAAAAACTGACTGGTCCCAACAGGCTTTGAGCAATTCTGACAGACCGCCGATTTGGATGGTATGGCTCCTAGAAAGCGTTGTCGGCAACCTTGTGGTGGATTTGACTTCAATAATCCGTACAGGGGGTGAGGTTGGGTGGCGATAAGAGCGAAGTCCAGATGGATATTCAGCCGGATTGGAAGGCGCATATAGCACAGCGTTAAAATTTAAAAAGGCAGCTTGAGTAAAACTAGTTTAACTACATGAAATTATTGTAGTGAACTTTGACAAAATCCCCTTTTACGGCTTTTTTGAGGTGTTTTGAAGGAATTTGGGAGGTGAAAAAATGATTGCAAAGGCGCAAAAGAAGGCGTTCTCCCACAGGGAAAAACGCCTTTCATTTTGAAAAGAGTATAGGGAGAGCTACTCCGTTATGACGTAATGGCAGCCTCGGCCTTCTCCTTGTTTTTTCAGCAGCCCTTTATCCACGAGTCCAGCGAGAATTTTTCCAGCCTTTGAATCACCGCACCCCAAAAGGCCTTGGACCTCGGCATTTCGCAGTTTACCCTGGCTGCCAGCTTTTTGAAGTACTCGTCTTTCCTCATCAGAAAGTTCATCTGCTGTTTCCATAGAAGGAACAACACTCCCCTCAGAGTCCCCACCCGCAAGGAAGCTCAAAGGAAGTTCTTTGCCGTCCCGATCGATTATGGTGAGGGGCTTGAATCCTGTCGCACTGAAAGGCATCTGTAGCCAAAAAGTTTTCCCTTCCAAAATGCGTGCAGCCTTGCACACCTTGAAATGAATTCCCACTATGAAATCGCCTTGGTTCACAGCATCAAGAATCGAACTAGGTAGGGAGTTTTCACCGTTGTTTTTAGGTGAGGTAATGACGATCTCCGTATGAGCACGGATAGAGAACTCACTCGTTCCACGCATAGTTGCCTTCTCGGGAGCGTTGTCTGGACAATTATGACTATGATGGACGAGTATAGGCACGATGTTACATTTCTGCATTTCTTCCAGATATCGGAAAATGCCATTTACGGAACTTGCGTTATAAACACGGCCATCCGGGACAAGTGATGTAAGGTTGTCAAAAAAGATCGTTTGGATACCTTCTTCTTTTGCTTTTTCCAAAAGAGTATCTTGGAACCCTTCATCCAGAAGATTTACATCTTGATATGATGCAAGTTTACAGATGGAAAAGAAATTATATTTTTGTTTCTGCAATTCATATTTTCCAAGACGATCCTTGAAATTCTTTGGCGTGCTTTCGCTATCAACGAGCAGAGTTTTTGTAGACACACCATTTACAGGAAACATACCCCAAAGGGAATTATGCGTGATTAAACTATTGGCAGAACTAAGCACAACATGACTTTTTCCCACATTTTTGGGACCATGAAGCATCGTAATTCCGCTAAAGATATGTTCTGCGGTAACGTCGGCAAGTTCCGTTGGCTGAGAATTCTCCTCAACCGTATCAGGATCGAAGAATGTGATAGCAGAGGTTGGTTTTGGAGGTAAGGAGAGTTCCTGCTTCGGTACGGCAAAAAAGCCAGCGTTCTTACCCCACTGAATGAACTCCTCATATCCACGGGCGTTGTTGACCAAATTCCGCAAAAAAACAGAAGGCCGCTCAATGTCGTCGATATGGACTGCCGTACGGAGCAATTCTGCTTCCGCAACATTATCCAAGTCATCTGCCATATTCTGGAGATCACAGGACGGAGCAGCGTGAAGGAGAAAATTGCTAGCAACAGAGAAGCGTTCTACAGATGCCCCTAAAATGTACTCACGGTAAGCTTTTACAGAGGCGAAACTTTTTGTACTGGGAGCAGGTACGAATACAACGGGATGACCGTATAGATAATTCCACGGCAGAAGGGACAAGTCTGTCCCCAGATGTCCAGTGACGATAAAATCTCCTGTGTCCCTTCGACATTCTTTCAATGCATTATTCAACGCTGTAGCGGTACGGATATCTGCACAAAAAATGATGATAGCACTCCGATTTCGATCCATTTCGTCCTGATTCAGAAAAAAAAGCCGGTGGCTTACATTTGCCAATAGACAAAACGCCATTGATGGAGGTTGCGGGGAGGCAAAGTAAGTGCTCTCCAATGACGTATTGAACGACGCCTCCAATGACCTGACCCGATGGACTCATAATCTCAGTCAAATCAGTACATATAGCCTCGCCTCTTTGGCTAGGAAGGTTAATTGTGTCCGGTATCCCCCCAGAGGCTGCAACGGTTTCTGGGATAGAGTCTGCCGACGAAAAGAAAAAAATATTCTCATAATTCATACCAAGAATATCAGCAAGCGTAGCAAGAGCATCCAGCCAGTTAATATTCAGTATATTTTGTATAAATTCTATCAGAGATGTATGAGTTGTTTTACGATCAAGAGTCCATATAAGTCTATCAGGCATTAGTTCGTAATAAGCAGAATCGCAAGAGGGTAAGAGGCAACCTAACATATGATTATTTTTATTATGGAGTTGGCGCAAATCCTCATATTCAACCAATCCTGCAAATAATTTTTTATGAAGAGAATATTCAATATTATAAATATATTGAGTATTGTTGCCTCCCAACGCCGTTATCATATTTTTAGAAAAATTATGGTTGGTTTTTATAGAATTTTTGAAAGTACTATTTTCATGAAATTCCTTGATAGAAAATTTACGCTTAATAAAATTAAACTGATTAGATTCAATATATTTACAACTATAACTAGTAAGATTGTTTATTATTTGTTGTGTAGCATAATAGCTTAAAATATCGTCGTAGTTTTCATTCATAACCATCTCTCCTTATAAAAATAAACATTACTAAGACCATCATGAAGCACAACTAACTCAAAAAATAAAAAAACCCCAAAGAACAATTTAAAAATTGCTCATTGAGGCTCAGAAAACCCTAACGATAGCTAAAGTAGCATCTGGGTATTCTATAATTAAAATAAAATGTTACGATTACATCATGTAGATTCTCACAATTAAAAATAAGTTTTCAATTTTTTTGATCATAGCGTGCTATGCGTCTAATATCAAGCACCTATGCTCAATATGGAGAATACTTTATTATTCTAATTAGATAATTGCTCTAACTTTTTCCGAAAAAACAAAATCCAATTTAATTTTTGAATGACATCCGTCAACAACGCCTTCACAGGCCAGTCACCAGCGTAGTTCTCCGTTACCCCCATATCCACCATCTCATGCCCAACCACAGCCTGAAGCATGGAAAGGTCCACACGGGCTTCTTTGTGCAGATACTCGATCACCGTATGGCGGAAGCTATGGAAAGCCTTGGTACTCGGCTCACCATGTTGTCCACCCACTCCCACGGAACGGCGATAGCGCGTGAACCAGTGCGTCAGGGCGGAACCGAGCTTCACAGTGGCATGGTTCACGGCGTTTATTCTTTCCTGTAAATCAGGAAAAAGCAGAGTCGATGCGTACTTTTCCTTCGGCGTTTTTGCCCATCTGGAAGCAACAAACTTCTCCAGGCCAAGCTCTCGCCAAAGATGAGGATGGACAGGTACCTTGCGGATACCGGCTAAGCTCTTGACGTGCTTCACATACCCGGAGCCCTCGCTTTCCTCATTGATGGAGAAGCACAGCACTCCATCCACCTTCACGATATCGGAAAGATGGAGCTGACAAATCTCCTCCAGCCGCATCCCGGAATACAGCGCAATCAACGGAGCCCAGAAGCGTGATGATACGCCTTCCGTTGCCTGAACGTACTTTCTCATGTCCCCGAAAAGTGCTTTCAGCTCATCTTGTGTGAACGACTCACGTTTCACGCCCTTTCGTCTTATGTCCTTGTCGGAGAGAACCTTCGGGAACCCTGAGTTCACGTATTTGGCCTGTACAGCTCCGCGATACTCCAACTCGCACCAGTTGACGAAACTCCGCACGTTTGTCTGTCGGACTTCCATCGTCTTCACGCTTAAAAGCCGTTCGATCTGCCCGGAGCGGCCCATATCGGCAAGCTGGAGCCAGCCTTTGCCCGCATACTGCCTTTGCCCACAAAGGCGGCAGGGCAGGTGTTTCAGCGTATCGAAGTAGCTACGGATGTGCTCACGAGAAAGCTCATCCACGCAGATATCCCGACCATGCTCCAACTCCCTCACAATTTCCACGAACTGGCGAACCTGCGGGGGAATGTCTTTGGCGCTTGCGGCTGACCATGTAAGCGTCTTGGCTTTGACGTAGGCATCAAAAGCGTCCCTGAGACTGGGGAGTTCCTTTTTCCCTTCCAGTCTGATCCTGCGGCGTGTTTTTTCAGCTGACCTGGTAAGGATATTGCCTTCTTGTCTGACGGCAGGGGCTTTGTCCTGTATGGGGTCTTTGCGGACAGGAGCAGCCTTTTCAGAAAATATTTTGATGGAAAGGGTTCCCTTTTGTTCCCTCAGAAAAGAGGGAAGCAAGAGGGTCAGGGAAGCTGGAGACAGGTCTTTTTTCAGTGTGGAATCGAACAGGAATGTACCCACGGATTTGATATTTTCTTTTGTAATACCAAATTGTTGTGAGATATTGTCCTGTACGGAATGTATCCGTTCTTCGACCATGTCTTCGGACAGGGCAAAAAAGTGTTGGGCAACGAGCGAGAGCCGCAACGCTTTGGAGCGTGCGGTTCGACTGTCCAGACCATTCAGAGAACGCCTGATCTCACATTTGCCAAGCAATGATTGCAGATGGTTGGGAACAAGAATGCGGAAATAGAGAATACCGCGATGGAGAGTGAGATGTGAGCTGGGACGTGGGTGAGAAACCCTGTGAGATGGTGGCATGTTGAGCTCCAAACTGTATCCCTGAAATGTATCCACAGGGAATAAAGCTCATGCCAAATAAAAAACGCACTGAATCCAGCGCGTTAGCATAAGTGGCGGAGAGGGTGGACTTGTATTTTTAACGTAATATTTTGATTTTACATGTATAAAAATATCACTGTAAAAAGTTTCTCCGGTTTGCTCTCCGGTGGTGAATGGGAAGAAGAGAAGGGACTTGACAGAGTAAGTCATTGGCTTACAATCTGCTTATGAAAGACGCACCCATGACCGTAATCGAAACGCAATCCTTTTTGCGGACGGCAAAGGCCCTTGTTTCGGACGAGGAACGGATGGATCTGATCGCATACCTTGCGGAAAATCCGACTGCCGGTGACATCATGGAAGGGACGGGTGGCGTCAGAAAGGTTCGGTGGGCGCGAAGAGGCGGGGGCAAGAGTGGAGGATTCCGCGTCATCTACTATTACTACTCTGAGGTAATCCCGTTGTTCGCTCTCGCCATGTTCGAAAAAAGCGCAAAGGTCAACCTGAGCGCCGCTGAAAAGAACGAAATGAAAAAATTGACCGCGATCCTTTCGCAATACGGGAGGAATAAATAATGAGCACTGAAGCACAGACCATTCTCGAAGGGCTCCGGCAGGCTGTTGACATTATGGAAGGCTCTGCCCCGGAAACCGAGTATGTGAAGCACCGTTTTGATCCCGTGCAGGCCCCGGAAACAATCGACGTGCGAAGCATTCGCCAGCGTATGGGGCTTTCACAGGCCGTCTTCGCGTCGGCATTCGGGCTTTCACTGTATACCCTCCGCAACTGGGAACAGGGCAAGCGCCAGCCTGATCCTGCGGCACGCGCCTATTTGAGGGTCATTGAGGTCGCCCCGGATGTTGTCCGACAGGCGTTGTCTCAGTAACAACGTATTTCTTAGCCCTTTTTCTTGTTATCTTGGGATTTGGAATGAAGATGAGACTGCGTTCCGGCATAAAGGGCTGTCGCCAACTGGGGACAGCCCTTTCTTTTTGAGGATGTCTCTTCTATTCTCACTAAAAACAGCAATCAGGAGTCGTCATGGCACGAGGCAGGAAAAAGGCGGAAACGCAGGATACGGGAGCGCAGCTTGGGATTGAGGCGGAACTTTTTAAGGCCGCAGACAAGCTGCGTGGCAATATGGAGCCCTCGGATTACAAGCATGTGGCTCTCGGATTGATTTTCCTCAAGTACATTTCCGATGCGTTTGAGTCGAAGCACACCGAAATTCTGGCCTCGGAATACCCTGAAGATGCGGAAGATCGGGATATGTACACAGCCGAAAACATCTTTTGGGTTCCGCAGGAGGCCCGGTGGGTGTACCTCAAGGACAATGCCAAGCTTCCGACCATCGGTACGCTCATAGACGATGCCATGCGTGCTATTGAGAAGGACAATGAGTCACTCAAGGGCGTTTTGCCGAAGGACTACGCACGACCCGCGCTCAACAAGATCATGCTTGGTGAGCTTATCGACCTTTTTTCCAATATCAATCTCAATGGGAACGGGGACAGCTCCAAGGACGTGTTGGGGCGTGTGTACGAATACTTTCTTGGGCAGTTTGCCGGAGCGGAAGGCAAACGGGGTGGGGAGTTCTACACGCCCCGTTCCGTTGTGCGTGTGCTGGTGGAGATGCTCGAACCCTATTCCGGGCGGGTCTATGATCCCTGCTGCGGTTCCGGCGGCATGTTTGTCCAGTCGGAAACGTTCATGCGCGAGCACGGCGGACGCCTTGGCGATATCGCGGTGTACGGGCAGGAGTCGAACTACACAACATGGCGTCTTGCCAAGATGAACCTTGCCGTGCGTGGCATTGATTCCGACATCAGGTGGAACAATGAAGGAAGTTTTCACAAAGATGAACTGCGCGACGAGCGGTTTGACTTCATTCTTGCCAATCCGCCGTTCAACGTGTCGGACTGGGGCGGGGACAAGCTCCGGGAAGACGGGCGTTGGAAATATGGCATCCCACCGGTAGGGAACGCCAACTTCGCGTGGCTTCAGCATATCATCCATCATCTGGCCCCCAATGGTACGGCGGGCGTGGTGCTTGCCAACGGCTCGATGTCGTCCTCGCAGTCGGGAGAGGGTGATATCCGCAAGGCAATGGTGGAAGGCGACATTGTGGATTGCATGATCGCGCTTCCGGGCCAGCTTTTCTATTCGACGCAGATCCCGGCCTGCCTGTGGTTCCTTGCAAAGAATAAACGTCCCGTGACGAAGGCCGGAACATGGCGAGATCGTCGGAGGGAAGTATTGTTCATTGATGCCCGTAAACTGGGCGTGATGGTGGATCGCACCCGTCGGGAACTGACGGATGTGGACATCAGAAAGATTGCGGATACCTATCACGCATGGCGTGGTGAACCTGATGCTGGAGCTTATGAGGATGTGCAAGGCTTCTGCAAATCCGCAACGCAGGAAGAAATCCGGGCGCAGGGTCACGTCCTCACACCGGGGCGTTATGTTGGCGCGGAAGAACAGGAAGAGGATGCCGAACCCTTTGCAGAGAAGATGGCCCGCCTTACTGCGGAGTTAAAGGCGCAGATGGAGGAAGGGGCGAGATTAGATAGGGAAATATTACGGAATCTGGGCGGACTAGAAGTATGATGAATGAAAAAAAGCTGGCAGATGTTCTAGAGATAACATCAAGTAGACGAATATTTGCATGTGATTATTGTGAATATGGTATTCCATTTTTTCGTGGGAAAGAGATTACAGAAAAATACTTGGGTAATGATAAAATTTCAACAGAACTATTCATATCTCGCAAAAAATTTAATGATATAAAGATAAAGTTCGGAGTACCCTGTGATGGAGATATTTTATTAACAAGTGTTGGAACATTAGGTTCTGTGTATCAAGTTAAAAAAGGAGATGAATTCTATTTTAAAGATGGTAATATAACATGGTTTAAAAATTTTTCAGATGATATAAATAGTAAATTTGTTTACTATTGGCTTATAAGCAGAGATACACAGAATAAATTAAATAAAATTGCAATAGGTACAACACAAAAAGCATTAACAATTGTCAATTTAAGAAATATTATAATAAAATATCCATCTCTTTATGAACAAAATTTTATTGTTCATATTCTTGAAACGTTAGATGACAAGATAAAGCTTAACCGTCGCCAAAACACCACACTTGAAGCAATGGCACAGGCGATTTTCAAGGAGTGGTTCGTGGATTTTGGGCCGGTACGCGCCAAGATGGAAGGCCGTCAGCCAGAGGGCATAAGCCGTGAGATTGCGGATTTGTTCCCTGACCGTCTAGATGATGAAGGAAAGCCGGAAGGGTGGGAACGGAAAAAACTTGGTGACTTAATTACATTTTATTCTGAACGAATAAAGTCAGATAAATTGACAGAATCTAACTATGTTTCCACAGAAAATATGCTCTCTGATAAAAAAGGAATTACAAAAGCATCAAGTTTACCAACCACAGATTCTGTTCCAGCTTTTTGTACTGGGCATATATTGGTTTCAAATATACGTCCATATTTCAAAAAAATATGGTTTGCTACTTTTGATGGAGGACGATCAAATGATGTTCTCGATTTTTGCCCTTCAATAGTAGGCACAAATTATTTTATTTTTAATATACTCATATGCGATGCTTTTTTTAATTTTATGATGCAGACGGCAAAAGGGTCAAAGATGCCTAGAGGGGATAAAAATGCTATTATGGCATATCCCGTTGTTGCTCCAACTGAAGTGCTACAGAGGGCATATTCGAGTTTAGTTGAAGTTTATTACAAAAAAATAAATATTAACGTGTTAAAGAACGAAGTACTTACCTCTCTTCGTGACACTCTTCTCCCCAAACTCATTTCAGGAGAACTGCGTGTCCCGGATGCTGAAAAGATGGTTGCTGACATTGTGTAATCTTTTCCTGTAAGGAGCAGTCATGGCCTTTCTCTCCGAAGCTGATATTGAATCCGCCTTGCTGTCATACTTCGCAGACCTTGGTTATGCGGTGGAAAGAGAAGAGAATATCGGGCCTGACGGGAAACGCCCGGAACGGGAAAGCTATGATATGGTCATTCTGCGCGGGCGCCTTGAAAAGGCCATAGGCAGGCTCAATCCCGGACTGCCTGCGGAGGCTAGAGCCGATGCCATCCGAACGTTGACACAATGCGAACTGCCCAATCTGCTTGAGGAGAACCGACGCATCCATAAGCTCCTCGTGGAAGGCGTGGATGTGGAATATTTCGGAGAGGACGACGTGCTCACCTCCGGCAAGGTGCGCATTCTTGATTTTGACGATCCCGATGCCAACGACTGGATGGCTGTCAACCAGTTTACTGTTGTTGCGGGGCGCATCAATCGCAGGCCGGATGTCGTCGTGTTCGTCAACGGCTTGCCGTTGGCCGTTGTCGAGTTGAAAGCTCCCGGTGATGAAAATGCCACCTTGTCGGCGGCGTTCAATCAGTTGCAGACGTACAAGCAACAAATCCCCGCGCTGTTTCATACCAATGCCGTTCTCCTTACCTCCGATGGCATGATGGCCCGCATTGGCTCCTTGTCCGCGGATGAGGAACGTTTCATGCCGTGGCGCACGATTGATGGCCTATCCGTAGCTCCCAAGGGAACGCCCGAACTTTCCGTGTTGACGGAAGGCGTTTTTGAACGGCGGCGTTTTCTGGATCTTATCCGGTATTGTACGGTTTTTCTGGAGAAAGACGGACTCATCAAAATTCTGGCGGGGTATCATCAGTTCCATGCCGTTCGCCATGCCGTGGATTGTACGGTAAAGGCGTCTCTACCGCAGGGCGATAAGCGCGCAGGGGTCATCTGGCATACGCAAGGATCGGGAAAGAGTCTGCTCATGGCTTTTTATGCCGGGCGGCTCGTCCTGCATCCCGCTATGCAGAATCCCACGCTTGTGGTTCTTACCGACCGCAACGATCTTGATGATCAACTCTTTTCCACGTTCTCCATGTGCCGAGATCTGATCCGGCAGACGCCTGTACAGGCGGAGAGTCGCGAAGATCTTCAGCGGCTCCTCAACCGCGATTCCGGGGGCGTCATTTTCACTACGATCCAGAAGTTTTCCCCGGAAAAGGGCGACCAGTACCCCGTGCTGACATCGCGGCGCAATGTGGTCGTCATTGCCGATGAAGCGCACCGGAGCCAGTATGGTTTGAAGGCTAAGGTAAAGAAAGATACCGGTGAAATTTCTTATGGGTTTGCCAAATATCTTCGCGATGCGTTGCCCGGAGCCTCCTTTATCGGGTTTACCGGAACGCCTATCGAGGCTGACGATGTGAATACGCCTCGTATTTTTGGCGATTACATCGACATCTACGATATCAGCCGTGCCGTGGAAGACGGCGCGACCGTCCCCCTCTATTATGAAAGCCGCCTTGCCCGCATTGAGCTTGATGAAAATGAACGTCCGCATCTGGACGAAGCCGTGGATGCAGAATTTGAGGATGAGGACGAGATTCAGCAGGAAGCCCTTAAACGCAAGTGGTCGGGAATCGAGGCGCTGGTCGGGAGCGAGAAGCGGCTGAAGCTCATTGCTGAAGACATCGTAAAACATTTTGAGGCACGGACAGCTACTTTGGAAGGAAAGGGCATGATAGTCTGCATGAGCCGCCGTATTTGTGTGGCTCTGTACGGTGCCCTCGTAGCATTACGCCCTGAATGGCATAGTAAGGATGATGATAAAGGCGCGCTCAAGATCGTTATGACCGGTTCCGCAAGTGATCCTCAGGAGTGGCAGCAGCACATCGGAACCAAGGGAAGGCGCGACCTTCTCGCCAAGCGGACACGGGATGCGAATGATCCGCTCAAGCTGGTGATCGTGCGGGATATGTGGTTGACGGGATTTGATGCCCCTTGCATGCACACGATGTACATCGACAAGCCGATGCGTGGGCACGGGCTTATGCAAGCCATAGCCCGCGTCAACAGAGTATTTCGGGACAAACCTGCCGGGCTGGTGGTGGACTACATTGGCATCGCCCAAAATCTTAAAAATGCGTTGAGCCAATATTCTTCCGCAGATCGCGAGAAGACCGGTATTGATGAGGCACAGGCTGTAGCTGTCTTGTTGGAGAAACTCGACGTGGTGCGCGCCATGTATCATGGATTTGACTACACGACGCCGCTTGGAGGCACTCCGCATGAACGTATGGTCATGATGGCGGAAGCGATTGAATGGATTCTGGATATGCAGCAAAAGGACGCCGCGAAGGAAACGACGCCGGAAGGCAAGAAGAAGGCTCACCGGCGTTATCAAGATGCCGTGCTTGCACTTTCCAAGGCGTATGCGCTGGCGGGGGCGAGCGACGAGGCCGCACGGGTTCGGGAGGAGGTGGCGTTTTTTCAGGCCATCAATACCGCGTTGGTCAAGAGCCGCACCGGTTCGGGCAAAAGCAGGGAAGAGCGCGACTTCGCTATCCAGCAGATCGTCAGCCGCGCCGTTGTCTCAACCGAAATCGTGGATATCCTCAAAGCGGTGGGAATCACAAGCCCTGACATTTCCATTCTTTCCGATGAATTTTTGGAGGAAGTCCGTCAACTGCGCCAGAAAAATTTGGCTCTGGAGTCTTTGCGAAAGCTTCTGAATGACGGCATCCGCTCCAGAAGCCGAAACAACATTGTCCAGACGCGGGCTTTTTCCGAACGGCTGGAAGACTCGATAGCGCGGTACCACTCCAATGCGTTGACTGCCGCTGAAGTCATACAAGAACTTATTGAACTTGCAGTCGATATCAGAAAGGCCAGAGAACAGGGGGAGGAGTCTGGACTGACGGAAGACGAGATCGCGTTTTATGATGCTCTGGCGGAAAATAAAAGTGCCGTACAGGTGATGGGGAACGATAGTCTTAAGGTAATAGCCCACGAACTTTTGATAAGCCTGAAGGCCAATGTTTCCGTGGATTGGGCGCATCGAGAATCAGCACGGGCGCGTCTGCGCGTATTGGTCAAGAGAATATTGCGGAGGTATGGTTACCCCCCGGATTTACAGGATAGTGCTGTGCAGACTGTATTGCAGCAGGCGGAAGCGCTTTGTGGAGAATGGGTAGCTTAATTTCAGTAACCTACCTTGTACAGAGAATTTTTCACTACTTATAATGAGTGAGGGAAAGTATGGCACAACTCCCGGCTATACAGGCAACACGCAAGAGCGGCAAAGAATGCTTTGAGGGGATAGGCGGCGAACATACCCTTCAGGATTTTTGGGCGTGGGCCTTTTCGGATTTGGTCAGCAATACGGAACGCGGCAAGCTGGCGGAATATCTCGTGGCTAAGGCGATGGGGTGCGGTACCCAAATCAGCCAGACGTGGGAAAGCTATGACCTCCTGTCTCCTGAAGGGATCAAAATAGAAGTCAAAACATCCGCATATATTCAATCATGGAAGCAGAAGGCGTTCTCGAAGATTTCTTTTGGTATCGCCAAGACAAAATTTTGGGATGGTCTTAATTACGTGGGGGAAAAGAAACGTCATGCGGACGTGTATGTCTTTTGCGTGCTGAAACACAAGGATCAGGAGACGATCAACCCTCTTGAGCTGGCCCAGTGGGATTTTTACCCCGTGGCGACACGTAAACTGAATACCTCTTTTGAAAATCAAGAAACGGTTTCCCTCGGTTCCCTAATTTCACATTGCAAAGTAACGGCTTGCCCTTATTCAAATTTAAAGGATGCGATAGAAAAAGAATATCGTGCATGAGCGTTGCAGCTATCTGGTGTTTTTCCTCGGACGGCCCGTCTGCTTCTTCGGAGGCTGCGGGTCGTTTTTCATTTCTTTTTCAATGCGCCGCATGGCCTCCGATGCATCAAGAGAAAAGACAGCCGCAATTTGGACGAGGGCATTGACGGAAAGTTTAGTATGGGCGTGCTCAATGAAGGAAATATACGTTTCAGAAAGCCCTGAAAGACCAGCAAGTTGACCTTGCGTCAGCCCTTTCTTTTCACGTTCTTCCCTGATGACTTTGGCGATAGCCCATGCGAGTGAGGAGTTTTTTTCCATTCTCTAGGACTAGCCGATTGCTTGCATAAAAATATTAACTAGACTAAATGTTTCATCCGGTACTCATAGAACCTTTTTTGAGGAGGTAACGAATATGGAATGTGCTCGTCATCCGGGTAGACAGGCTGTAGCAACTTGTAATCTTTGTGGTAAAGGTCTGTGCTCCGAATGTACGGAGAGGTTCGCGCCGCCGTTGTGTGAGGCGTGCCTGCTCTCGCACAACAGAAATGTAGCCGTTAGGCTTGCCGTTGAACTTGGTATTACCCTGCTTATCGCAATCGGGATTGCGGCTCTGATTGCAAGTAGAGAGAGCGGTACATGGACAGGCGGTTTTTCTCTGGGAATCCTTGTTGCCTGTACTTATTGGGGATGGCAGTTTGTTGATGGGCCCGCAACACCTTTTGCGTATACGTCAGGTGGCGCGTACGCTTTTTGTGCGGCACTGAAAATTCTTTTTGCAGTCTGTTTGGGAGTATTTGTAACGCCTTGGCAGATTTTTAAGCGGATCAGGGAGATTCTCCGAATCAGGAAACTTGAAAAGGGCATACGAGAAGGCTCTGTCTAAAAAAAGGGAGCCGCCTGATTTGGGCGACTCCCTTTTTTTGCTACAGGAAAAGATAGAGGACGATGATATTCATGATGCCGGAAATGATCGCTCCCAGTATGGCGCAGAAACAGCAGAGTCTTGAAATATCCAGCTGTTGTATGTCGTAAATGATGCGCTGTGTTTTCTCAAAATTTTTTTGTGCCTGTTCTCCTGCCTTTTCACAGCGAACAAGGGTTTCCTCCACTCTGGCTGCAATTTGAACCGCTGTTTCAGCGGGATAGTTCCTCACCGTGTTCGCGGCTCTTCTCACATCGTCTACGCTGGTCTTGATGGCATTTTGCAAGTCTTTCAAAAGCACTATCACTTCCTGTGTACCCTTCAGCTTGAGTTCTTCCTGTTTGTTCAAAATGGCAATCCGTGCCTGCAACAGCGTTGTGTCGTCCACTTCCTGCAATACCGCTTGACTGGCTTCCGCGCTCATGTTCCTCAACGTATCTATCTTGCTCATGGTACAAGCCTCTTTTTTTAAGATTACTCCATGTGTATTGATGGCCCAGACTGCTTCCTTTGAACGCAATACCATCCATTGAAAAACTGATTCCCGAAATGAATCCTGTCTTTGCCGTATTCATGCGAACAGAGACATGCGCTTGTTCCAATTTTTTCGTAAAAGAAGACAGCGTGCATGGTTGAGTCAGTGCCGCGTCAATAATCTGCTGTAACTTCATGCGATATGATGATTCACCTGTACGAAGAACCTGTTCCACTTCTCCTTTTGTGGGGGCCTTGCGTGCTGCGGACTGGCTCATGGGAACGGTTGTGAGACTCCATTCTTTTTCAAGCGTCCGCATGATCGCCTCTTGCCGTTTATAGTCGTGGGCATCGCTGACGACGTTTCCCTCAAGATCAATGCGATTCACAAGAATATGAATATGAGGATGCTCCGTATTCGTATGTCGGCTTACGACATATTGATTATTGGTGAAGCCCATCCCTGAGAGCCACCTTTGCGCTGCCTCACACCACTGTTCATCGGTAAGGTGTTCCGTGGGATGGATACTCAGACTGACATGGCAAACGGCTTTGCCCAGCGTCGGGCGAAGTGCGCGAATGATACCGAATTCTCTCGCCAGCTCCTTGGGTGTTTGACCTGCCATGTTGGTTTCGAGGAGGACTCCCTTGCCCTGTTTCAGATCGTACTCCAGCGCACCGCGAAAGCCTTTACCCTTGATCAGTTTGGCGATCATGAGGTTGTCCCAAGACAGCACGCTGTACTATGAGGAGATACTGTTTGACGCCAGATAAGAAGGACAGGGGGAGTCCGTCTAACCGGCCTTCATTTGCTGCCCGTGCAAGCTGGTTGAGATTGACTCCCATGCGGGCCAGTTCCGAGTAAATGGCTCTGTTGATCGCTGGAACAGGGGGAGGGGGAAGGCGGCGGGCAAGCGCAGCGATACGCAGCCAGCGCGCAGGTGGCATGCCCATGAAGGCGGCTTTCCTTTGCAAGCATCGCCATTCCTCACTGTTGACCCTGACGCCTATCGTGAGCCTCCGTACAGTGTCCGGCGGACTCTTGGGCCTTCCACGTCTTTTCCCTTGGCGTTGTTCCATCATGCCTTTCCTTTCTTGCCCCGCAGGGCAAGCCGTTTGAGCGAAGCGAAAACATGGCTTGCTGCAAGCCCGTCATGAAAAGGGTAGTGAGTGTCCCGCTGTCCCTGCCCTGGAGAGAGGGACAATGGGACACATTCCCTACAGGTGCTCCAGACGTTGTTTGAGCCGGTGGGCCTTCGATTTGGAAATCCCCAATTCTTCGGCACAATCTCTGATGCTCAGTCCTTCCCCAAGGAGCTTCTGGATTTGTTCCGACTCTGCGTCTTCCAGTTCCTGAACAGCCCAGTTGAGCTTGTCCTGATCTGTTTGCGAAAGCTTGGCCTCAAAGGGGCGCACTTCTTCTCCCGCGATGCCTCGCGCCTTGGTGATGTGCACCTGGAAATGCGCTCCGTCTGTAATGCAATAGTTCAGCGGGCGGCGCAGGCTGATGACGGTATCCATGATGTCTTCACGGGCGGATGTGCCGCGCTGATCCCCGGATTTTCCCGCATGATGAACGAGAAGAACAGAGATGCCTCGTCTTCGCAGATCGAGAAGCCAGCTCTGGATGGGCTGCCATGACTGAGCCTCGTTTTCCTTGCCCGATCGACAGAGGGTGGAGAGATTATCCAGTACGAGGAGCCTTACATTGTCCAGAAATGGTTCCAGTGCGTATTGCCCTGCGGGGGTAGAAAGGTCGGGCATGGGACGGTTCTGCATGTCCGGCGTGATGATGGAGAGATTCCGAATGGCTTCCTCCGTTGCGTCGGTTCCCCTAGCCAAGGAAATTAGTCTGTCCTGCATGGCTTGAGCGGGCATCTCCCCGTCCACATACAGCACCTGTTTGGGATTGGGGGCGTGCCAATGAAACAGTGTTGCTCCGCCTGCTACGGCAAGGGCTGCGCTCAAGGCTGTAAAGGTTTTTCCGATGCCTCGGGGAGCGAAGAGGATAACGATACCCTGAGCGGGAATAACTGGATGGAGAAGGAATCCTCGTTCCGGCAGGTGCATGTTCATAAACGCTTCCATTGTGAGTGCAATAAGTGGTGGAATACCGGATTGAAGGCCGGCTGGCGTAGCGGGCGTAAGGCTCATCGGAGATAGCCCTCTTGCGTTGCGAAGCGTTCAATGAGTCCACGAATATCTTCCACGCGCCATGCGGTTGTTCGGGGGCCAAGTTTGATGGGGGAGGGGTACTTTCCGGTTTTGATTCCTTCCCAGAACTGAGTCTTGCTGACGGGAATGACGGCAAGAACCTGTGGGAGGCGAACAAAGCCTTCTTTGGGCAAAGGTGAAATGAGAGAGGTGATTTTTCTTGGGGGCATGTTATACTCCGCTCGGTAGAAGTTTATGAAACACAAAAAAGGCCCATGCCGTTCAACATGGGCCGAGTGTAGGCTGTCCACCTAGGTGGACTGTCAAGAGGGAAAGAGTAGACAAATGAGTGGACAAGATGATATAAAAAAAGATAATTATTTCATTATT
Organism: Bilophila wadsworthia ATCC 49260; assembly: GCF_000701705.1. Classification (GTDB taxonomy): domain Bacteria; phylum Desulfobacterota; class Desulfovibrionia; order Desulfovibrionales; family Desulfovibrionaceae; genus Bilophila; species Bilophila wadsworthia. The sequence continues at coordinate 28,378 of NZ_JNJP01000017.1, forward strand.
GCAAGTAGGCGTTGACCTCTTTTTTTAAAAGATTTTGGCTCAATATGGGCTCCTGGGCGAACAGGTAAGAGTCTTCCGATATCTTCGTTAGTTAGAGAGTTTCCTGAAAAATTTTGAATTTTTCTCGCCAACCGATAGGGATCTTTTTCGCCATTATTTTTATAGCGCTCTAATTCTTTTCTATAATAATCCAAGTTATCTTTATTTCTTTTACTTTTAGTAATGCTAGATTTGTATTCAGCCCAAATAATACTATCGTCAATGTGATGTGGTAGTTCTATTTTATCAAAAGCATATGAAAATGATGTGTCAAATGTTCCCGAAAAAAAATCATGCTCAACGTTGTAAGGAACAAAATTATTAAAATAGAATTTATTTCCATATTTAGACATTATATATGAAAAGGGGATAGCGAGTTCGTTTATATTTTGTGGTGTGCATAGATCGAATTTTCTCATTATTAATGATTTTTCAGGTATATCAGAGTAGTGTCTTTTTTGTTTTTCAATTGATTCTATATTTTTTATTTTAAATACAAAGCTTCCAAAAAATGAAATGATAAAAGATAGAGAAAAGTGTCCGTCTATTGTTTTGCATACTTGAACAATTTGTTCTCCATTTGTTGAAGTATGATTTTCTAATAAGAAATATGGAATCAATCTTTTGTTAAATAATTCAAAAGGAATTTTTAGAAAGCATTGAAATGGCCATCGTAGCATTAATTCAGGTAAGGATAAAAGAGACTCTTTAGCAAATCTTTTTTTGTATCCAGTATCTATAACTAAATCTGCCATATTATCCTCTTAATTTATCTAAATAATCAGCCCACGCTTGCATCATGCTACGGCGTTCAGACAAAAATTCAGCGTAGTTATACGCTGCACGTACCTTGTCTCGTTCAGAGTGTCCTAACTGTCTTTCTATGGCGTCACGGTTCCACCCCTGCTCATTCAGCAGCGTTGAAGCCATTGAACGGAAGCCATGACCTGTCATTTCTCCTTTTTCATAGCCAATTCTTCTTAATGCCACCAAAATGGTGTTTTCCGACATGGGACGGCTGGAAGTCCGCACGGCAGGAAAAACATATTGTCCCGGTCCAGTAAGCTGGTACAGCTCTTTAAGAATATTGAGTGACTGCTGAGAAAGCGGCACAATATGCGTACTTTTCATTTTGGTTTTATGGGCGGGAATGCGCCACTCTTTGGCTTCAAAATTGATCTCGTTCCATTCGGCATTTCTTAATTCGCCGGGACGGACGAAAACCAAGGGAGCCAAGCGCAGCGCGCAGTAAACAGGGAATGAGGCCTTGCAGTTGTCAATATCCCTTAAGAGTTGTCCGACTCGTTTGGGATCGGTAATGGAAGCAAAATGTCTTTTAGGTGGTGGAGTCAAGGCTCCGAGCAGATCGGCAGAGGGATCGCGCTCCGCTATCCCTGACGCAACGGCATAACGGAAGAGCATGGAGCAAATGCCCCGCACTCGCCGGGCAACTTCCAAAGCTCCACGTTTTTCGATCCGTTGAAGTGTTGTCAGCAGCTCTGATGCTGTGATTTCGTTGATGGGGCGCTTCCCGAGATAGGGAAAGATATTCAGTTCGAGGCGTCGTAAGGTCAATTCCGCATGGCCTTCCGACCATGTAGGAGAAAACTTTTTTGCCCAATTGCGGGCGATATTTTCAAAGTGTCGTTCTCCTGATGCTTCAAGCTGTATTTTCTTTCGCTCAAGAGACGGGTCGATTCCCTTGGAGATTTTGAGGCGAGCCTCATCACGTCGTATGCGGGCCTCGGCAAGGCTCGTTTCAGGGTAGACGCCAAGGGAAATACGGTTTTCCTTTTTGTTCATCCAGTATCTGAGTCGCCACCACTTCCCCCCTGTTGGAGAAATTTCAAGGTAGAGGCCCTTTTCATCCTTTAGGACATATTTTTTCTCTTTCGGCTTTGCCTGTTTTACCGTAACTGCGCTTAACACCACGAAAAGACCCTCCTCATCGGATAACTTTTGGGGAGAATAGCATGTCCGGGCGAGTTGTCCAGTTTGTTGTCCGGTTTGGCTACCGTTTTTCATCGGATTTTGCCGGACGACACGGGACGCAAAAAAGCCCTCAAACCGTTTAGGTTCAAGGGCTTTTGGGACTTTATCGGATGTCTTGGAGTTGCCAAATGGCGGAGAGGGTGGGATTCGAACCCACGTACCAGCTCATCACCGGTAACTCGATTTCGAGTCGAGCGCGTTACGGCCGCTTCGCTACCTCTCCGTCCAGCGAAAGACTTTAGCGGATCATGGCACAAAGAGCAAGAGGGGGTGAACCCAAATCCCTTGTCCTCGCTTCTGGAAGGGGAGCTTCTTCACATAGGCCCACAGAGAAATCCTTTTCTTTTGGAATGGCCGCTGATAGTTTCCGGGCATGACAACTTCATCTTTTCATGACGCCTCAGCCCCTACGGAATGGGTTGTGATCCGCCTGAGCGCCCTCGGCGATGTTGCCTTGACCACTGGAGTTCTCGAATACTGGCACCGCACGCGCGGGTGGACGTTCACGGTCATTACTCGTGAGGCGTTTGCTCCTGTTTTGGAAAGGCACCCGGCTGTGCGTTCCATTGTTGGGCTCGCCAAGGAGGATTTGAGATTTCCGCGTCAGCTTGGCGTTTTCCGCGATCTGGCGGAAGCCCACGCAGGGCAGGGGTTGCTCGATCTGCATGGCACCCTGCGTACCCGTTTGCTTTCCCTATTGTGGAAAGGGCCTGTAAAACGCTATCGCAAACTTGGCCTTGAGCGTCGTTTATTCCTGCGGAGCAAAGGGCGGCTGTTCCGGAATGAACTCAGGCTATGGAACGTCCCGCAGCGTTATGCCCTTGCCGTGGAGGCTACGCCTCCTCCCCGTGCCGCGCTTTTGCCCCACATTTGGCTTTCCGATGAGGAGATCAGGCAAGGACAACGCCTGCTGGAACAGCTTCCGGATAAGGCGGGCACTCCTCCCATAGCCTTACATCCGTATGCCACGCACCCTGATAAGGCATGGAAAGAGGCATACTGGCGTCAGCTCATGGAGCTTTTCGAGTCGCGCGGCATACCGTGGATCGTCATTGGCCGTGGCAGCTGTATGGAGGGGATTCCCGCATCCCGCAATTTTACCAATCGCACATCCCTACGTGAGACATGCGCGTTGTTGAAGTCCTCTTCCCTATTGATCACGGGAGATTCCGGCCCGATGCATCTCGCGGGGGCGGTCGGCACGCCCGTTTTGGCGCTGTTTGGGCCCACGACGGAAGAATGGGGCTTTTTCCCGGCGGGGCCGAAGGATCGGGTTCTTGAGTCGCAGCTGGATTGTCGCCCCTGTACGTTGCACGGTAAGAAGCACTGTGATCGCAACCATGCGTGTATGCAGTCCATTACTCCGGAACAGGTGATGCGGGCGTTGGATGAATGAAAGATTGGAGGGGGAAGGGCTTTCTGAAGAAAGCCCTTCCCCCTCCAAACCTCCCCCTTCCCATCCCAAAGACTCTCGGCTGGTGGGGAGGCTGACCAGCATGAGTTCCTGCCGGACAACAGTTTTTGGGAAAGCAATATGGCGGAAAGTTTAATCTTTTCGCCGTATTTTTTGAAATGAGCCGGTTTATGGGGAAATGGAAGTGTGTGGCGTTTTTTTATTGCCCATAAAGCGCGGAAGTCACCGCCGTTATGGCTTCTTCCGGAAGATGGTGCCCCGTCCACAGGTGGAATTGGGCGTCCCCCTGCCCGATGAACATATCGAGGCCTGAGACGGTTTCCCAGCCCGCAGCCGCGGCGTCGCGCAAAAAACGGGTCTGGAACGGCGTGTAGATCAGATCGTAGGCAATGCCATTATCTTGAAATGCCCGAGGGTAGGGCGTTTCATGCTCTTGGGCTCCGGTCATGCCGAGTGGTGTCGTGTTGATGATGAGGTCAGCGGGGACGTCTCCGCGCTCTTCCCACGGAGCGCACAGCAAACCGAATTCGTTGCAGAGGGCTTCCGCGCGCTCTTTCCGGCGGTTGGTGAGGGTAATATTGGCGAGGCCGAGCCTCCGCAGTCCCGCAATGGCCGCCCGTGAAACGCCTCCCGCACCGAGCACCAGCACGCGGGTTTCCGGAGGCAATGAGCGCTTTCGCAGCGGAGCCGTGAATCCGATCACGTCGGTATTTTCTCCGCAGATTTTTTCGCCGTCACGATAGAGGGTGTTGCAGGCACCCATCTCCCTTACGTTTTCGCTTGTTTTGTCCAATAAAGGGATGATGTCGATCTTATGGGGAATCGTGATGGAGCAGCCCCGGATATTCAGCAGCCGGGCGGCGTCCACAAAGGCGGGAAGCCGTCCCGGTTCAATGGGCCATGAAAGATAGACGCCGGGCAGGTTCAATGTCCTGAAGGCCGTATTGTGCATGAGCGGGCTCATGCTGTGCCCGAGAGGATAGCCGATGATGCCGTGCAGGGCTGGCGGCGCAAACGTGGACATGGCACATCTCCATATGAATGTTTTCAGTGGGGTAGGGGTGAATCGTTTTTGAAATGTTCCGGTGACGTTGGGGAAGGGGAATTTTTTGAAAAAGCCTTCCCTCCCCCAGCTAACCCAACCGTATCACATCTATTTAAAAAAGATGATTGTTCGCATCGCGTCTCTGTTCCCAGAGTTCCCGAAAACGCGGACTTCCTCTAACATGGCATCCTTTCCAAAGAAAAAACGCTCTTGTGCATCCGGCGTGGAGTGGAACGTATCCCAAGGGCAAAACGATTGGAAGCGATTCCCTTGCCTTCCCCGGCAGCCCCTTTCCCTAGCAACGAAGATACCATTGCCCACTTTCCCTGTTTTGACCAATCATTACCTTCAGCCTTCCAACAGTTTTTACTCAGCGTGGCCCAGTTACCGAAGCCTGCCTCGTCTTCTCCTGTATATCCCCCATGAGGGATTCGATAAGGATGAAAGCCTTTGGGAAGGAGGGGTGGGGTTTGGGGAGGGGAGGAAGGGGGGGGCTTCAGAAAGGCCCTTCCTCCCCCATTTTCCAAAAGAAGCGGCGCCGGCACTGAAGGAGGTAGTGCCGACGCCGTTCGAGGAGAGGGGCGACATCCTCAGGGGGATGGATGTTGCCCGAACGCGGCCACCTTCACAGGGGAAAGAAGGTGAGCCCGGGTGGAGGAGAAAACCCGGAATCCGCGCTTGCATAACCCGCCGGGCGGCCGTAAAACGCCCGACGCGTCGTCTTCGGAGGACGGAATCTCAGGGGGTGAATCCTGTCCTCCCGGACCATCAACAGGGGAGCGTTGATGGTCCCGTATTCATGGAAACGGAGGCGGGGAGAGGAGGTTTCCCGCCATCAGACCACGCCGTGTTCGCCGGGCCGCTCAAAGACGCCTAGGGTAACGGCCGTCTTGAACGAAAGGGTGTCGCCAAACAGGGGAAGCATTGGCGCTGCGACGAACAGGGAGGAAATCGTTCCCATGAAAACACCTATGAGCATAGTCAATGCGAAGCCGTAAATGACCGGGCCGCCGAGCAGGAACAGGGCGAGGGCCGCCACGAGCGTCGTGCCTGCGGTCAGCAGGGTACGGCTCATGGTGTCGCCAAGCGCTTCCTGAATGATCTCGGGCAGCGGGCGCGGCGAGTCGGGGTTCTCCCGCCGCAGGGTTTCACGGATTCGGTCGTAAATCACGATGGTATCGTTCAGCGAATAGCCGATGATGGTCAAAAGTGCCGCTACGATGTTCAGATCGATTTCTTGCCCGAGGATGACCAGCAGGCTGGTGGTCGTCGTGACGTCGAATATCAGGCTGGCCATCGCTCCCGCCGCAAAGGAGAGGCGGAACCGCCAGCACAGGAACAGGGTCAGCAGCAGTGCCGCAAGGATGCGGCCTTCCGTCGGTACGCCCATCCATTGCAGGGCGATCATGGTGGCCGTGAGCGCTCCGGCGAGCAGGGCGGCCGTGCCCCAGCGCTGTTCGAAGCGCCCCGAAATGTACACGGTGATCAGGAGCAGCGCATAATAGATGGCTTCCAGAGCCGAGCTGCGGAGATCATCTCCGACCTTGGGGCCGACCGTTTCCAGACGATCCAGGGAAACCGCCCCGCCGTCGTCCACGGTCTGGAGATGGCTGAGCAGGGCTTCGCCGAGCTGTTGCGCGGGCATGTCGGGCAGGCCGAAACGGAGCAGCCAGACGGAATTGTTGTCGCCGTATTGCTGGGTCATCAGGCCTTCGAGATGCATGGGATCAAGCGCCCCGATGAGCTGCTTGTCCGAAACGGGGTGCTCGAACCGGACCTGCGCCGCAACGCCGCCCGAGAAGTCGACGCCGTACTGAAGGCCGCCGCGCCACGTACCCACGGAAACCGCCACCATCACAAGCAGAAGCGTCAGTACGCCCACGTGCTTCACGCGCTTGAGGAAGGGGAAGTGGGACAGGTAACCCGACAGGGCGCGCAGTTCCATGGGGCCGTGCATGCTGAGGCGGGTGCCGTTGGTGTGCTTCATCCACGCGTCGAAAGCGATGCGGCACAGGAAGATCGCCGAGAACATGGAGGCGATGATGCCGAGAGTCAGGGTGACGGCAAAGCCGCGCACCGGGCCGGTTCCGAACTGGTACAGGATGGCCGCGACGATGATCGTCGTCAGGTTGGAGTCCACAATGGAAAGGTTGGCACGCTCGAAACCGGCCTTGATGGCCTTGGGAGGCGTCAGGCCGAGGGCCAACTCCTCGCGTATTCGCTCAAAGATGAGGACGTTCGCGTCCACGGCCATGCCGATGGTCAGCACGACGCCCGCTATGCCCGGCAGGGTCAGGGTCGCGCCGAGCGCGGCCATACCGCCCATGAGCAGGCTGAGGGTACAGAGAAGCATCCCGTTGGCGAGCATACCGGACCAGCCGTAGCGCAGGGGCATGATGATCATGACCGCCAGCGTGCCGATGAGTGCGGCGAGGATGCCGCTGGTGATCGACGCTTCGCCGAGGGCGGGGCCTACCGTGCGCTGTTCGAGCACGTGGACCGGAGCCGCGAGGGAACCGGAACGCAGGGAGATGGCGAGGTCCTGCGCCTCTTCGGGCGTGAACTGGCCGCTGATGCTGGCCGTGCCGCCCGCGATCTTTTCCTGAATCACCGGAGCGCTGTGGATGGTCCCGTCCAACACGATGGCGAGGCGCTTGCCGACATGTTCGCCGGTGGCCATTTCAAACAGGGCCGCGCCGCGAGGAGTGAACGACAGGCTGACCATCGAAGTGTTTTTATTGTCGAATCCGGGGCGGGCGTCGGCCACTTCCTTGCCGCTCAGGAGCGGGGTGCTGTCGAGCGCCAGTTTGGCGTTGGTCGCTTCGCCGTGCTTGCCCGTCATGGGATAGAAGGCGACGCCGGGAGGCAGATAGCCTTGGGAAATGTCGTCGCGGACGAGGTGGAAGGACAGATCGGCGGACTTCTCGACGAGCTGGACGGCACGGTTGACGTTGGTCAGGCCGGGAAGCTGGATGAGGATACGGTCGCCCTGCTGCTTGCGGATATCCGGTTCCGCCACGCCGAACTGGTCGATGCGGCTGGAGATGGTACGCAGCACCTGATCCACGGCCAGATCCTGCGTCTGCTTAACGAAGGCCGGCGTGAACGAGTAGGGCAGGTGGACCGCGCCGTCGGACCCGGTACGGGGCGTTCCGGGCACGACTTGAGGGGCGTCCTTCTTGGCGAGGGCAAGGAACGCATCGACCTGGTTGGCGCGGGCGATGATGAGTTCCTGCACGCCGCCGGGCATCTGGCGGGGGCCAAGGACGGTGATCCCTGCCTCACGGGCCTTCTGGCGAAGCACTTGCCCGCTGTTGATGAGTGCGGACTGAACGGCTTTTTCCGTATCCACGCCCAGCGTGAGCTGAACGCCGCCTTTGAGATCGAGGCCCAGACTGATGCGGGACGCGCCCGGCAGGTTGACGTCTTCCGGCATAAGCGTCGGAGACAGGAGGAAAAGCGCGCCGGCCATGACAATGGCGGCAATCGCATATCGGAACGAGAGTTTCATGAAAGCCTCTCACACGGTTGCAGGAGCAGAATGCTGTCGGGAACGGCGGAACCGCCGACAGGACGCACACTGATTCGGGCGTTCCGGGTATTCTGCGCGGGAGACGTGTGAGGAGTGCAGAAGACCGGCTGCGCGAGTCAGGGCTTTTCTGTCACGCAGAAAGCGAAGGACGGAAAAGCGGAAGCTCTAGCAACCGTATGGAGGAGGCGTGGGGTAGGAGACGAGCCCGCGTTCGGCGGGAAGGAAGCAAAGGGGCGTGCCGATGGGCAGCGCCACCGGGGTGACGGAAATCTGCGGCAGGACAGGCGCTGAGACCAACGCGGCGGCATACCCCGACGAGTGCGGCAGGGGCTTGTCGGTGACGCTCTTGGGCGTCCGGGCCGTCGTTTGGCTTATGTTGCCGTTGAGCGTTTCGGAAATGCTGGCGAAGAGGTTCCTTTCGGAACGGGCAAGCGCCGCGTCAAGCTGCCGCCAACCGCTGGACGCTTCAACAAGCGCCGAATCTTCGTCAACGGCATCGAAGCGCTGGAGCTGCGGGCCGATGTCATTGCCTTCCAGTTCGGAATGCTGAGCCTTGAAGACGTCCGCCGAAGGGGCCGCTTCAAGGAGGGCTTCGAACTGCCTGCTGACATCGTTGTCTATGTGCGCTTGCGCGGAAAAGGAGGAACACAGGAAAAGCCCGAAAGCAAAAAGCAGCGTCCCCAGCACGGAGCGGGAGAAGCTGGTCGTTGCGTCTTTGATGGGCTTTAGCGTATTCATGCCTTTACCCATAAAGCCGAATGGTAAGGATGTCAATAATACGCTATGGCCCTTTTCAGGGATATCTCATGCGAAATCAGAGGTTCGGGCTTGCCTGGGCGCTTGAGGATGGATACTATCATTTTCCCCGCACGGCATCCGTTTTGTGAAACCCTCCGTTCCCGCGGGGCCGAAAACCAGCGAAAGGACTCATTATGTGTCTTGCCATCCCTGCGAAAGTCATTGAAAAGTCTGATGACGGCATGTTGAAGGCCACCGTGGGCAACGGGCCGACCTGCCTGACCGTTTCCGGCATTTTGCTGCCCGAGGAAGTGGAAATCGGGGACTATATCATTATCCATGCCGGATTCGCCATGCACAAGATGGAGAAGACCGAGGCCGAAGAGAGCCTGCGCCTTTTCCGCGAGCTGACCCAAGCCACCGGGCAGGAAGCGACCTTCTGATGTGAAGAATGTGGGGGAACACTCCGGATATAAAGAATATCCCTGCGCTCCTTCCCCAAACCGCTACGCGGGCCGCGCCCATTTCCTTGCTTCTTAATGTTTTTGGCCCTGTTGTCAGATAGAGTGGGGCAGGGCAAATTTCTTGTGTTGCATAGCGTGAAGAAAAATCCCGGAGCGAAGGCTTCGGGATTTTTTTGTGGGAAAGGCTCCGTGTGGAAACGGAACGGTTGCAATCGGAAGCCTCGGGCTTTCTGCGGGGCGATGTCTGGCTGAAAGCGGCGCGGCTTCTCCGTTTGGATTGAGGGGGCAGAGTGCCCGTTCCCGTATCCGTGTGGCTCAATACATCATGCGCGGAAGGAACAGCACGATGTCCGGGACGAAGACGCAGAGGATGATGACGCCCACGGTCACGAAGACGAAGGGCAGGGCGTTGTAGGAGATGTCCTCAAGCGTGGTGTCGGCGATGCCCGAGGCGATGAAGATGTTTTCGCCGAGGGGCGGCGTGGAGAACCCGACCCCGCAGCAGCAGACCAGCACCACGCCGAAGTGGATGGGGTCCACGCCGAAGGCGGTCATGACCGGCAGGAGTACGGGAGTCGCCAGCAGGATGATCGCCAGCGTCTCCATGAACATCCCCAGAAAGAGCAGCAGGGCGATGACGAACATCCAGATGACGGCGACGTCCGAGGTGAAGCCGAGGATGTGCTCCACAATCATGTCGGGTATCCGGTACTGGACGAGCAGCCGCTCGAACGCGTAGGCCGTGAACATGATGATCAGCACGCGCCCGGTCATCCATGAGGTGATCTGGAGCGAGTGCCGGATCCCCCCGAACGTCAGCTCGCGGTGGATGAACAGCCCGACGAAGATGGAGTAGAAGATGGCGACCACGGCGGCCTCGGTCGGCGTGAAGAACCCCCCGTAGATGCCGCCGAGGATGACGACCGGAGCCATGAGCGACCAAAGCCCGTCCTTGAGCGCCTTGAGCAGCGAGTCCCCCGAGCCGCTTTGGAGATCTTCCGCCACGGGCATGTTCCGGCAGAGGAAGAGGTGCATGGCGGCGAGCCCCACCGCGATCATGATGCCGGGCATTACCCCGGCGAGGAACATTTTGGTGATGGATTGCTGCCCCGACACCGCATAGACGACCATCGGGATGCTCGGGGGGATGATGATGCCCACGCCCCCGGCGGTCGCCGCGGCCGCAGCCGCATAGCCCTTGCTGAATCCCCGCCGGATCATGGCCGGGATCATAAGCATCCCCACGGCGGCGGTCGTCGCGGGGCCGGAGCCGGAAATCGCCCCGAAAAACACGCAGGCCAATGCGGTGGAGACGGCGAGCCCGCCGGGGATGGGGCCGACGATGTTTTCCGCGATGGCGACAAGCCGCCGCGAAATGCCCGCGCATTCCATGAGCGCCCCGACGAGCATGAAGGCGGGCAAGGCCATGATGGGAAAGGAATTGACCGAGGTGAAGGCGATCTGCACCAGCGTGACGAGGTTCTGGTCCACCGTGTAGAGGGCGGCCATGGCCGCCACGCCGAGCGCCACGGTAATGGGGGACCCGAGCAGCATCAGCACCGCAAAGGTGGCAAAGAGGACTCCCGCCGGGCTCATGGCTTCCCTCCGTCCACGAAGGCTTTCCGGGTTTCCTCGGTTTCAATCCTGTCGGGCGCGGTGAGCTCTTTTTTCAGGACGAATTTCATCACGTTGACTTGAATGATGCGGGCGGACATGAGCGTAAAGGCGATGGGGAAGATGAAATAGATATAGGAGAGCTGCCAGTCGAGGGCGGGCGTGGCGTAGGGGAATTCCCGGAGTTCGCGGATCACGGTGAGGCTTTCCACGACCATGACGATGTTGAAGAACAGCCACACGCCGTCGCTGAGGAGCATACAGGCGTCGCCCACCCATTTGGGGAAGGGGCGGAACTGGATGGTGACCCGGTTGTGCGCGGCGAGGCGGGCCGCGTAGGAAGCCCCGAAAAAGACGAACCAGACAAAGGAATACCGCGCGAGTTCTTCCGTCCAATACAGGGGGTGCCCGAACTGGCGCAGGAAAATCTGCAAGAGCAGGATCAGCACGAAGAACGCAAGCAAAACCTGGCTGACGTATCCTTCAAAGTTGTCCAAAATCGCTAGAAGAACCTTCTTGAGCATGAAGTCCCCCTCCGGAGAGCGCCAGCGCGGCGCGTCGCCAGTGTAGGGTAGCACGCGGGAATAGACAACCTTATGAAGCCGCCTTCCCCCTGTGCGGAAAGCCTACTTCCAAGGTTTTTTCCCGATGGCGGAGAGGAAGGCGTTGATGGCGGCCCTGCCGCCCACGAACGTCTCCATTTCGGGCCAGACCTGCGAAATGGCGGCACTCCTCCAGTCGGCCTCGTCCTCGAGCTGGTCGATCTGCACGCCGGACTCGATGAGCCTCTGCCTCGCCCTCACACCTTCGACAAGCTGGAAGGCGAGGCAGTATTCCTGCGCGTCGCGCCCGGCGTCGGTGATGAGCGTCTGCATCTCAGGGGACATTTTCCTGAAGGCCCGCTGGCTCAGGATCATGGGCTGGAGCTGGTAGGTGTAGTGCACTTCGGTGATGTATTTCTGCACTTCGTTGAATTTACAGGCGAGGAAGGTGATGTAGCCGTAGCACTGCCCGTCGACCAAGCCCTGCTGGAGCGCGGTGAAGGTTTCCGCCCACGAGATCGGCACCGGATTCGCCCCCCATGCCTTATAACAGGCGAGCAGGATGGCGCTCTGCGGGACGCGGAACTTGAGCCCCTTGATGTCGTTCAGGTTTTTGATGGGCTTGCGGGAATTGGAAATGTAGCGGTAGTCGGTATAGGTCCAGCCGAGGATGCGGAAGCCACCTTCCCGAATGGCGTACCCGTTGAGCAGGTCGTGGGCGGGGCCGGTGGTGGCCCGGACGACGTCGTACATGTCGTCAAAAAGGTAGGGCATGGTGAGGATGCCGAGTTTCTTCACGAACGGGACCGTATTGGCGATGCCCACAACGGCGATGTCGAGATTCCCGGCGCGCACGTTCTGGATCATTTCCGTTTCGTCGCCGAGCTGGCCGGAGGGGAAGAGCTGGACTTCCACCTTGCCTTCGGACCGGGCTTCCACGACTTCCTTGAACCGGGTGCCGATGGCCCCCATCTCGGAATCGATGGGATCGCCCATGCCCACTTTCAGGATGGTTTTCTCATAAGCGCGGGCGGGGAAGGGGCAGGTGAGAAGGGCAAGCGTCACCACGGCGGCAAGCAGGCTTTTGAGCATAGAATCCTCTCTCTTTCCATCTAGAGTCCCGTGACTGCGTGCAACCCCACACCTTATTTTGGGCTTTAGCGCACGAGGCTCGAAGGTGTCAACCTGGCCTCTTCGGTAAGCCCGGCAGCCCGATTTTCCTCCTATCAGCTTGTGGATACACTTGAAAAAATTATTTGTGGGCGATTTCCACGAGGCCGATCTTGTACCGTTGCGCTTTCCTGACGATGGTGGACTGGCTGACTTTGAGCCGCCGGGCGGCCTTGTAGGTGCTGCCGGTTTCAGTGAGCGCGGTCATGATCATGTTGCGCTCCAGTTCGGCGACGGCCTCGCGCATGGGCTGGCGGAAGGAGACGCTGCCCTGCGGGAGAGGCGACTGGGCCTGCATATATTGAGGGAGATCCTGCATGGTGATGGTCTCTTCTTCGCTCATGGTCGCCAGCGACTGCACAAGGGCGCGCAGCTCGCGGACGTTGCCCGGCCAGCGGTAGGTCAGGAAGCAGTTCAGCACTTGCGGATCGAAATTTTTTTGCAGTCCGCTTTTTTTGATGATCTCCTGCAAAAAATGCATGGCGAGGACCGGAATGTCGTCCGGCCGTTCCCGCAGGGGAGGGATTTCCACGGTCAGCACCCGGAGGCGGTAGAAGAGGTCTTCGCGGAACTGCCCGGAAGCAGCCATGTCGGCCAGCGGCTTGTTGGTGGCGGCGATGACCCGCACGTCCACGGTGATGGGCTTGGTCCCCCCAACCCTGTGGAAGGGGTGCCCGTCGAGCACTTGCAGCAGCTTGGCCTGCATGGGGAGGGGGAGCTCGCCGATTTCGTCGAGGAGGAGGGTCCCCTTGTGGGCCAGCTCAAACATGCCGGGCTTGCCGCTCTTGGCCGCGCCGGTGAAGGCGCCTTTTTCGTAGCCGAACAATTCGGATTCCATAAGCGACATGGGGATGGCCCCGCAGTTTACCGCGATGAACGGTTCGGCGCTGCGCTGGCCCATGTCGTGGATGGCCTTGGCCGTCAGCGTCTTTCCGGTTCCGGTTTCGCCGAGGATGAGGGTGATGGCTTCGGTGCGGGCGGCCTTGGAGGCTTCCTTGCGCAGGCGGCGCATGGGGGCGCTGTGTCCGACGAACCCGGCGTCCATTTCGGTTTCGAGGTTCTCAAGGCGCGCTTTGTAGGCGAGGGTTTCCATCTCCAGATCGGTGAGCTTGCGCTGGAGCGTCTCCAGTTCGGTCATGTCGCGGATGGAGGCGATGACCCGCCATACATTGCCCTTTTCGTCAAAAATGGGCGTGCTGGTGTTCAGGCAGCGCTTGCCGTTGGAATAGTCGTCGAACATGGTGACCGAGCGTTTTTCGATGAGCGCGCGCAGGGTGACGCAGGTTTCGAAGCGCCCCTTGTGCATGGGTTCGGTCACGTGCTTGCCGATGACTTCCTCGGCGCGCAGCCCGGCGATGCGTTCCATCGCCTTGTTGACGCGCAGGGTGATGCCGTCGGAGTCGATGACCCAGATCCCGTCGTGGATGGAGTCGAGCAGGACCGTCAGCTCCTGCCAGGGCAGTTCGGCCACCCGGTTGATCTGATCGACCGGGATTTTCGACATTGTGATAAGACGAACTTGTTCCCCGCCCGCGGAATCGTCAATGGAAACGCTTTTCCAGCGGATAATGTACATGGAACCCTCTTTGTGGTGGGCGATCAGCTCGCCTCCGTGGGGTTCGCTCAGGCTTTCTTCCACTTCATCAAATCCGCATCGTGTCAGGCGGGGCAAGAAAGGCTCGTCGTCCATCCGTCCGGGAGAAAGTTTGAGTATTTCTCCTAACATGTTGTTTATAAAAATTAAATTCCATGTATCCCCGTGGCATATTCCGGCGGCGACGAGCTCATTTTGATGAAGAATGTGATCGCAAAAGGCGGGGTATGACGTCATGAAAGGACCTCTCTAATGCAACTATGCATCGTAATGCAAAATTGACTCGGACATTCCTGTGATTCGGCGGCAAATGATTCGAGACTGCATTGAACCCGAAAAGATCTGAAAAGGACATTCTAAAAAACTATAACAAAAATCTCATGTTATGAACTTTGGGAAAAATGGAACGCTAGTTGCTATAAAGAAGGCATGGAGTACAACCCCACCCTGAATTTCAAAACGTACTTCAACATACTGCTCTCGGAGGCACTCAAATGCGTGTAGGTATCCCCACCGAAATCAAAGTTCAGGAATTCCGTGTCGGCATCACTCCCGCTGGCGTTCATGCTCTTAAAGAAGCCGGTCACACCGTCCTCGTGCAGAAGGGCGCTGGCCTCGGCAGCATGATCACCGACGAAGAGTATGTCGCCGCCGGCGCTCAGATGGTTGCTACCGCCAAGGAATGCTGGGACTGCGACATGGTCGTGAAAGTGAAGGAACCCCTGGCTCCTGAATACGACCTCTTCCATGAAGGCCTGATCCTCTACACCTACCTGCACCTCGCTCCGGAACCGGCCCTGACCAAGGCTCTTCTCGAAAAGAAGGTCATCGGCATCGCTTACGAAACCGTGCAGTTCGACAACGGCTTCCTGCCCCTGCTCGCTCCCATGTCTGAAGTCGCCGGCCGCATGGCCACCCAGGTGGGCGCTCAGATGCTGACCAAGATCGAAGGCGGCATGGGCCTCCTGATGGGCGGCACCGCTGGCGTGCAGGCCGCTCACGTCGTTATCCTCGGCGCCGGTACCGTGGGTCTCTCCGCCGCCAAGGTTGCCATGGGCATGGGCGCTCGCGTGACCATCCTTGACAGCAACCTCTTCCGCCTGCGCCAGATCGACGACCTCTTCGGCGGCCGCATCCAGACCCTGGCCTCCAACGCCTTCAACATCGCCGCCGCCACCAAGGACGCCGACCTCCTCGTGGGTTCCGTCCTCATCCCCGGCGCTCTGACCCCGAAACTGGTCACCGAAGCCATGGTGAAGACCATGAAGCCCGGTTCCGCCATCGTTGACGTCGCCATCGACCAGGGCGGCTGCATCGAACCCACCGCCAAGCACGGCGCTACCTATCACGACAAGCCGACCTTCAAGTACCCCGTCAACGGCGGCGAAGTGGTCTGCTACTCCGTGGGCAACATGCCCGGCGCCGTGGCCCGTACCTCTACCTTCACCCTGACCAACGCCACCATGCCTTACATGGTCGACCTGGCCAACAAGGGCTGGAAGAAGGCTTGCCAGGACGACAAGGCTCTGGCCCGCGGCATCAACACCTACGACGGCAAAGTGTACTTCAAGGGCGTTTCCGATGCTCTCGGTTACGAACTGCACTGCACCTGCGACATCCTGAAGTAAGACGTGATTCATGACTGGACCAGTCTCATGTCCGCATGAGACTGGCCAGTTTTCCGGTCAAAGTCAAGGGTAAGGGTAGGAAGCGGCCCATGTGCGCCAATTGGTTTTCGCCTTTAACCTTCCTGTGACAATAACATCATTATTTCATGAGGAATGCACCATGACTTACGATAAAGCTGAATTGGTCGCTCTGGACAAAAAGTACGTTTGGCACCACCTGACCCAGCACAAGAATTTCGAGCCCGCCATTTATGTGAAGGGCGAAGGGATGCGCATCACCGACATCGACGGCAAGACCTATCTTGACGCCGTGTCCGGCGGCGTGTGGACCGTCAACGTCGGCTACGGCCGCAAGGAAATCGTCGACGCCGTCGCCAAGCAGATGATGGAAATGTGCTACTTCGCCAACGGCATCGGCAACGTCCCCACCATCAAGTTCTCTGAAAAGCTGATCTCCAAGATGCCCGGCATGAGCCGCGTGTATCTCTCCAACTCCGGTTCCGAAGCCAACGAAAAGGCTTTCAAGATCGTCCGTCAGATCGGCCAGCTGAAGCACGGCGGCAAGAAGACCGGCATCCTGTACCGCGCTCGTGACTACCACGGCACCACCATCGGCACCCTGAGCGCTTGCGGCCAGTTCGAACGTAAAGTTCAGTACGGTCCCTTCGCTCCCGGTTTCTATGAATTCCCCGACTGCGACGTCTACCGCTCCAAGTTCGGCGATTGCGCCGACCTCGGTGTGAAGATGGCCAAGCAGCTTGAAGAAGTCATCCTGACCGTGGGTCCGGACGAACTCGGCGCCGTGATCGTGGAACCGATGACCGCTGGCGGCGGCATCCTCGTTCCCCCGGCTGGCTACTATGAAACCATCCGCGAGATCTGCGACAAGTACGAACTGCTCCTGATCATCGACGAAGTCGTTTGCGGCCTTGGCCGTACCGGCAAGTGGTTCGGCTACCAGCACTTCAACGTCCAGCCCGACATCGTCACGATGGCTAAGGGCGTCGCTTCCGGCTACGCTCCCATCTCCTGCACCGTGACGACCGAAAAGGTCTTCCAGGACTTCGTCAACGACCCGGCCGATACCGACGCCTACTTCCGCGACATCTCCACCTTCGGCGGCTGCACCTCCGGTCCCGCCGCGGCTCTGGCCAACATCGAAATCATCGAACGTGAAAACCTGCTCGAAAACTGCACGAAGATGGGCGACCGCCTCCTCGAAGGTCTCAAGGGCCTGATGGCGAAGCATCCCATCATCGGCGACGTTCGCGGCAAGGGCCTGTTCGCCGGTATCGAAATCGTGAAGGATCGCGCCACGAAGGAACCCATTGCTGAAGCCGTCGCCAACGCGATGGTCGGCGCCGCCAAGCAGGCTGGCGTGCTCATCGGCAAGACCTCTCGCTCCTTCCGCGAATTCAACAACACCCTGACCCTCTGCCCGGCCCTGATCGCCACTGAAGCCGACATCGACGAAATCGTCGCCGGTATCGACAAGGCGTTCACCACCGTCGAACAGAAGTTCGGTCTGTAAGAATTGAAAAGCCCGATGCCTTCATCCGGAGGCATCGGGACTTTGATTCCGAAAATCGTCGGCAGGGCAAGGCAGCGCTTTGTCCTGCTTCGGCATATGAAGACTTCAACAACGCGAGGATACGACAATGGCTTTTGTGCATTACACCGTCAAGAAGATCGTGCATGGCCTCGGCGCTATTAAAGAAGCCGCTAACGAAGTGAAGAACCTCAAAGGTTCCAAAGCGTTCATCGTGACCGACCCCGGTCTGGCCAAGATCGGCGTCCAGAAGCCCCTCGAAGAAGCCCTGACCGCCGGCGGCATCGAATGGAAGCTGTACGCTGAAGCCCAGCTGGAACCCAGCATGGATTCCATCCAGCACTGCACCGACGAAGCCAAGGCTTTCGGCGCTGACGTGATCATCGGTTTCGGCGGCGGTTCCGCCCTCGACACCACGAAGGCCGCTTCCGTGCTGCTTTCCAACGAAGGCCCCATCGACAAGTACTTCGGCATCAACCTGGTTCCGAATCCTTCCCTGCCCTGCATCCTGATCCCCACCACGTCCGGCACCGGCTCTGAAATGACCAACATTTCCGTGCTCGCCGACACCAAGAACGGCGGCAAGAAGGGCGTTGTTTCCGAATACATGTATGCCGACACCGTCATCCTCGACGCTGAGCTGACCTTCGGTCTGCCTCCCCGCGTGACCGCCATGACCGGCGTTGACGCTTTCGTTCATGCCATGGAATCCTTCTGCGGCATCGCTGCGACCCCGATCACCGACGCCCTGAACCTTCAGGCCATGAAGCTGGTCGGTGCCAATATCCGCCAGGCCTATGCCAACGGCAAGAACGCCGCCGCCCGCGACGCCATGATGTACGCCTCCGCTCTCGCCGGCATGGGCTTCGGCAACACCCAGAACGGCATCATCCATGCCATCGGCACGACCCTGCCCGTGGAATGCCACATTCCTCACGGCCTGGCCATGTCCTTCTGCGCTCCCTTCAGCGTGGGCTTCAACTACATCGCCAATCCCGAGAAGTACGCCATCGTGGCCGACATCCTGCGTGGCGATGACCGTTCCGGCTGCATGAGCGTGATGGACCGCGCCGCCGACGTGGAAGACGCCTTCCGCGATCTGCTGAACGACCTCGACATCGCCACCGGCCTCTCCAACTACGGCGTGAAGCGTGAAGACCTGCCCGCCTGTGCGGACCGCGCCTTCGCCGCCAAGCGCCTCCTGAACAACAACCCCCGCGCCGCTAGCCGCGACCAGATCCTTGCTCTGCTCGAAGCCAACTTCGAAGCCTAGTCCTCGGATTTGAGATAAGCCATTGACCGGGGGAGGAAAGGCGCACTGCGCAATTCCTCCCCCGGTTTCTTCGTTTCAATGCTCCATATAGGAGGATCACCTTCAGGCGTTGAAAAAACGAAAGAAAAGCCCTGAACAAGCATTCAGGGCTTTTCTTTTGTTTCTTCAGGGATTGGGTACGTACCAGCGGTTTACTCTATGGCCGTCAAACGCACGGGCTTGCGCGGGGGAACACGGGCATACTGGACGGCAGGGTACCCGATCATGAGCCCTCCGCAGATTTTGCGGCCTTCGGGAAGAGGGATGCCGAGGTCTACGCCGTTGCTGGCTGCGGCGATGACGAAACCGCTCCAGCAAGTCCCGATGCCGTAGCTGTGCAGGGCGAGCTCCAGATAGCTGACGGCGGCGGCACAGTCGAGAGCGTTCCACGGCATGTTGGCGTCGCCGTGCGCGAGGATGAGGGAGGGGGCCCCCCGCAGGATCGGATCCTGCCCGGCGCGGAAAGCCGATGCCACATGGCTGTATTTTCCGGTAAGCGTCGACATCCAGTCCGCCACGCGGGAGGCAAGATCGTGCAGCCTGTCGCGGCCTTCCACCAGCAGCCACGCCACCTCCTCACAGTTGGACGCCGTCGGCGCGTAGCGGGCCTCTTCCAGCGCCTTGAGGAGCACGTTGCGATCAACGGGTTCGTCTTTATACGCGCGGGTGGAGCGCCGCGTCTTAAACAGCATGTCGCGTTGCAAGTCGGAAAGCGGGGCATCCTCGACAAGCGGCAGGGAAGAGGGCGCGATATGTTCCAAGGTCAGGGCCGCCTTGGGACAGACGGCGACGCAGTGGCCGCACCGGATGCAGCGGGCCAGAGCCCCGTGCAGGACATCCACAGACCCGTTGGTGTGGCGTCCGAGGATGCGCTGCGGGCATACGCTGATGCAGCGCCCGCACCGGATGCAATGATCTTGGTTGAGTTCAAGAGAAACCATATGCAGTCCTTTGGAAGCGTTTCGGAAAAGACACCGTTTCCCGGCGGCTTCCCGCCTTTTGTGTCTGAAGAGGACGTTGTTGCGCCTGTTCGCTCTGGTTTCCGGGTGTCCCCTTCGGCAAAAAGGGAGCTCGGTGGGAAGGAGAAAAGAAAGGGCGGAAACCGGAAAACAGCGGGCGGATCTCCTTGCGGGCGAAGGCGGGCCGTGCCCATACCCCGGCGTCCGCGATGGCAAGTGGATGCGGCGAGGAGAAAGGGCATGGCACGGGGGATATCCGTTCTTTTCCCAAAGAGGCCCGCTTCTCCTCCTCCGCATGTCCGGACGGGTTAGCCGTCTCCGAGCTTGCGCCGTGTCCGCCGTTCTTCGGTGAGGAACTTGCCGGTAACGGAATTCGGATCGGCCATGATGGCTTCAGGCGTTCCGGCGGCGACGATGCGCCCGCCGTTTTCCCCTCCGCCGGGGCCGAGGTCGATGACGTAGTCCGAGGCGAGGATGACGTCCGTGTTGTGCTCGATGACCACGACCGTCGCGCCGAGTTCCACCAGATGGTGCAGCACGGTGACGAGCTTGCCGACCTCGTGCATGTGCAGTCCGGTGGTCGGCTCGTCGAGGATATACATGGTGCCGGGCAAAGAACGCTTGCCGAGCTCGCGCGATATCTTGATGCGCTGGGCCTCGCCGCCGGAGAGGGTGGTGGCGGGCTGTCCCAGACGGATGTAGTCGAGCCCCACATCTTCCAGTACGGCAAGGCGGCGTTCGAGTACAGGATAATTGGAGAAGAACTGGCGGGCCTCACGTACGGGCATGTCCAGCACTTCCGAGATGTTCAGCCCCCGATAGCGGACTTCGAGGGTTTCGTGATTGTAGCGCTTGCCCCCGCACACGTCGCAGGTGACGTACACGTCGGGCAGGAAGTGCATTTCCACGCGGATCTGACCGTCGCCGCTGCACGCCTCGCAGCGTCCGCCCTTGACGTTGAAGCTGAACCGCCCCGGCTGGTAGCCGCGCTTGCGGGCGTCCGGGGTCATGGCGAAGATGTTGCGGATCTCGTCGAAGATCTTGGTATAGGTAGCCGGGTTGGATCGCGGCGTGCGTCCGATGGGCGTCTGATCGATGGCCACGATGCGCTCGATGGCCTCCACGCCGTCGATGCCCCGGATGCTGCCTGGCTGATCCACGCGGATGCCCTGCGCCAGCGCGAGGTGCTTGTACAGCGTGTCCACCACGAGTGAGCTTTTGCCCGAGCCGGAAACCCCGGTCACGCAGGTCAGCGTGCCGAGCGGAATGGGACAGTCGATATCCTTGAGGTTGTTGGTCGTGACCCCGCGCAGGGTGAGCCAGCCCTTGGGTTCGCGGCGTTCGTCGGGGATGGGTACGGACAGATCCCCCCGCATGTACTTGGCGGTCAGCGTCTCCGAGTGCTTGATCAGGTTCTCGAAAGAGCCGTGGTACACCATGTCGCCGCCGTGCGCGCCAGAACCGGGCCCAAGCTCGATGATGTGGTCTGCCTCGCGGATGGTGGCTTCGTCGTGCTCGACCACCAGCACCGTGTTGCCGCGCCCCTGAAGGCTGCGGAGCGTGGCAATGAGGCGTTCGTTGTCCCGGGGATGCAGGCCGATGGACGGCTCGTCGAGCACGTAGGTTACGCCCACCAGCCCGGAACCGAGCTGGGAGGCGAGGCGGATGCGCTGCGATTCCCCGCCCGAGAGCGTGGTCATGGTGCGGCCCAGCGAGATGTAGTCGAGGCCCACATTGGTCATGAACGACAGCCGGTGATTCAGTTCTTTGAGGAGCGGCTCGGCGACGAGGGCGTGGCGCCCGTCGAACTCCCGCCCGTTCAGCCAGCGGAGAGCGCGTTCCACGGGCAGGGAGCAGAACTGGTGGATGTTGAGATCATCCACGCGCACGGCCAGCGATTCGGGCCGCAGGCGCGCGCCGTGGCATGTGGGGCAATCCATGCTCTGGAGGTAACGGGACAGCAGATCTCGCCACATGTCGCCGTACTGCATACCTCGTTCAAGCAGGGGGATGACGCCCGGCCAGTTGTCCGTGGCCAGCTTGTACGGGCCATCGTAGGCTTTGACCGGAGCGGGTGCGTTGTCGTCGTACTCCGGCGACTCAAGGGCCACGGAGCCGCCGAGACGGTTCCTGCGCAGGCCGCTTTTGGACTTCTGTGAGGGATCGTCCTCACCGTAGAACAGGGCTTGCAGGGCCTCGGGAGAATACGCGGACAGCGGCGTGGACAGGGTGAAGCCGAAGCGCTTGCCGAGGGCGGTCAACGCCTCTTCATAGCGGGCGAAGGTCTTGGGGTTGGCCCACGGCAGGATGGCCTTGGTGTTCAGGGACAGGCCGCGGTTGGGCGCGATGAGCATGGGCTCGAAGTATTCCACGGTGCCGAGCCCGGCGCAGCGCGGGCAGGCCCCCTGCGGGCTGTTGAAGGAAAAGAGCTGCGGGCTGGGTGCGGGCAGGCTGATTTTGCAGACCGGGCAGACGGATTCCGTGGCGTGCAGCGTGTCGCCGTCGGCTCCCTTGTCGGGTTCGTTCACGATGATCCGGCCCTCGCCGTAGCGCAGGGCCAGCTCCACCGAGTCGGCCAGACGCCCCCGGATGCCGTCCTTGATGACCAGACGGTCAATCACGAGATCGATGGTGTGCTTCTTGTTCTTGTCCAACGCGGGGATATCTTCCATGCCGTACAGCTGGCCGTCCACGCGCACGCGCACGAAGCCCTCGGCCTTCAGTTTCTTGAAGCGGTCGAGGTGCGTTCCCTTTTGGAGTTCCACCAACGGGGCCATGATGATGACTTTCGTGCCTTCGGGCAGGGCGAGGATGTCGGCGATGATTTCATCGGCGGCGCGCGCCTCGATGGGGCGTCCGCATTGTGGGCAATACATCTTGCCGAGGCGGGCGAAGAAGACGCGCAGGAAGTCGTAGACTTCGGTAACGGTGCCGACCGTGGAACGCGGGTTGCGGCCCGTGGTCTGCTGTTCCAGCGAGATGGCGGGGGAAAGGCCCTCGATCTTGTCGACGTCCGGCTTGTCCATCTGCGGGAGGAACTGGCGTGCGTAGGCGGAAAGGGATTCCACATACCGGCGCTGGCCTTCCGCATAGACGATGTCGAACGCGAGTGTGGATTTGCCCGATCCCGAAGGGCCGCAGACGACCACAAGTTCGTCGCGGGGGATGTCGAGCGAGAGGTTCTTGAGGTTGTGCTGGCGCGCACCCTCGATATGGATGGAGGAATGACTCATGAGGTTCCTTGGAAAGTCTGTCCAGACTGGGGTGTCTTGCGGGTGAATCGCCACTTCCGCCGAGCCTGCCGGGGGCGTGGCCGTTTAACTGTCTTATCCCATATGGTTGTTGTCTTTCAGCGTCGTTTTCGCATGTGAGGCGAAGTCTTCCCGGCGCTCTTCCATGCCCTGCCGGTCAGATTGTTCCGGCAAAGGAGGCCGTCAGTGCGCACAGGCCCACGACGGCAAACAGCGACGGGAGCATGTTCGACAGAGAAATGCGGGTGATTTCGAGCATGTTGAGGCCGATGCCGATGATGAGCGTGCCGCCGACGGCTGTGAGTTCCGTCATGGTTGCGGGGTCAAGCCAGCTTTGGAGGCTGCCCGCGAGCAGTGTGAGCGCCCCCTGATAGATAAGCACGGGGATGGCCGAGAACAAGACCCCGAGCCCGTAGGCCGAGGCCATCGCCAGCGCCGCGAAGCTGTCGATGATGGTCTTGGAAAGGACCACGGCCCGATCGCCCCTGAGCCCCTCGTCGAATGAGCCGATGATGGCCATCGCGCCGATGCAGAACAGGACCGAAGCGTTGACCATGCCTTCGGTAAACAGCGGGTTGGACGACTTGAGCCGCCCTTTCAGCCAGTCCCCCACGCGGATGAGCCGGGCTTCGAGCCCGATCATTTCGCCGGCGACCGAGCCGATGACGATACTGAAAATGACGATGAGGGGATTTTGCGTGAGCAGGGCCATTTTGAACCCGATGACCAGCACGCAGAGGCCGAGCCCCTGAAAGACGATGGCACGGACACGTTCCGGCAGGCGGGCTCCGAAGGCAAGCCCCACAAGGCTGCCGATGGTGATGCCCAAAGCGTTGATGATGGCCCCGAGAGGGATCATGCCCGTGTCTCCCCGTTGCCGTACCGTTTCAGCCATTCCCCGATTTCCTTCCTCGCCAGCGCGAGGAATTCGGGGAACACGGCCTGCACATCATCCGAGAGGCCGATATTCCACGTTACATAATCTTTGGGCTCCACGCCGAGCACGAGGAGTTCGGATTTGGTGCCGAACAGCTTTTCGGCCATGCGCAGAGAGTCGATCAGGTCGATGTCGTGGATGGAGAGGCGCTGCTTGTCGTCCTTGATCAGCGCGTCCTCGGTGAGTCGGTAGAGGGTCCCCGGCTTGCCGCCGCAGTGCACCACGTCGAGCACCAGCAGATGGGAATAGCCCTTGAAGCTGTAGAAGATGTCCTGCGTGAACGTCCCCCCCTCGCGTATGGTAACCTGCTCCGGCCAGGCTTCCTTCATCAGTTCCTGTGAGGCGAACACGCCCACCCCGTCATCCGTGAGCAGCATGTTTCCTATTCCGAGCACCAGCAGTTTGTTCATGAGGGGGATCCTTGATCGGGGATGGAAGGGCGAGGACTTGGGGAAGGGAGGGAGAACCTTTCTGAAGAACCCCCATAAAGGGGGCAAGCGGCTTCTCCCTGCCTTCCCCAACCCCCATCCCTCCCTCTCCCAAGACGTTCGTGTTTATTGAATCCCTGTTCCGGAAGTGTACGGCTCATCGGGATCGGGGCATTGCCGGGAGTGAAGGTGCGGTTCGGAGGGAAGCGCATCCCCTCCATTTTCTCAGCAAAGGCGACTTTCTTCAAGTCTTTTCAGGAAAGAATCTCAACATGAAAAAGCCCCGTCCCTTGGGGACGAGGCTCATTGGGGGACAGCTTCAGTGCGGCCCTTTGTGCCGGACAGCGCCGGAACCTGCCGCCGCATAAAAAAGTCTTGGGAGAAGGGGAGGGGCTTGGGGGAAGGGAGGGAGAAGCCGCTTGCCCCCTTTATGGGGGGTCTCCAGAAAGGTTCCTCCCCTCTCCCAAAAGAGAATCCACCGCCTACAGCTTCTTCACATCGGCATACCACGCGCTGGCCTGCTCAAGGAGCTTGGTGGCGCGGCTGGCGAGGGCGTGCGGATCCTTGATGTAGCCGTCGAGCAGCAGGGTGGAGTCGAAAAGGCTCTGAATCATTTCGGCAAGCTGCGGATCGTCTGGATCGGCCTTGGAAAGCTTCAGCATCGTGCGGAGCAGCGGATGATCGCGGTTGATTTCGAAAATCTTCTGCGGGATGGAGTCGTCCTTCTGCATGACGCGCATCAGGCGTTCCATCGAAGAGGTCACGCCGTCGTCCGGGGAAACGAGGCAGGCCGGACTGTCCGCGAGCCGGTGGGACACGCGGGCGTCCTTGATCTGGTCGCCGAGCACCTTGCGGATGGTCTCAAGGAGCTTGTCGAACTCGTTCATGTCCTCGTTGGACAGCGGCGCGGCCTTGGGCTGTTCGTCGGTGTCCGCGAAGGCGTCGAGCACGGCGCTGTCGGCGTGTTCCACGGCCTTGAAGGTGTAGTCCTTGTATTTCGCCAGCGTCTCCAGCGCGAACTCGTCGACGGGCTCATAGAGGTAGAGCACTTCGAGGCCCTTGCGGCGGAACACTTCGCTGTGCGGGTTGACCTTGGCGGCTTCGCGGCTCGGCGCGGCGACGTACCAGATTTCCTTCTGGCTTTCGCGGGCGCGGGAAATGTAGTCGTCCAGCGAGGTCAGGTCGTCGGCGTCTTCCATCGCGGAGGAGTTGAAGCGCAGCAGCGGGGTGATGCGGTCACGGTTGACGAAATCGCTGTAGCCGAGTTTGAAGACCTTGCCGTGCAGCTTCCAGAAGCTGTTGTACTTTTCCGCGTCGTCCTTCGCCATCTTTTCGAGGTGGGACAGGATCTGCTTGCTGATGGTCTGCGAGATCTTGCGCAGGACGATGTTTTCCTGGAGCGTTTCGCGGGAAATGTTCAGGGGCAGGTCCTCGGTGTCCACCACGCCCTTGAGGAAGGCGAGGTAGTCGGGGATGAGCTCCTTGTTTTCACGCTGGATGAGCACGCGGCGGGCGTAGAGATCCAGCCCCCAGTGCTCGCGGTACGCGCCGAAGTAGTCCTTGGTGATGTCGGGAATGAACAGCAGGGCGTTGAACTGCACCGGAGCGTCCACGGACAGGTGCAGCACGTCGAGCGGATCTTTCTGGTCGTAGGTCAGGAACTTGTAAAATTCGTCGTACTGTTCCTTCTTGATGGAGAACTTGGGCTCGCGCCACAGGGCGGGCGTCGTGTTCACGCGTTCGCCGTCCACGAGGATGGGGAAGGGGATGAAGCTCGAATGCGTGCGGATGATCCCTTCGATGCGGTATTTTTCCAGAAACTCCTTGTCGCCTTCCTTGATGAAGGCCCGGATGGTGGTGCCGCGCTTGATGTCGGCCTGATCCGGGGCTTCCTCCACGGTAAACGTGCCGGTCCCGTCGGAAATCCAGCGGTAGGCGGGGCCGTCGCCGGTGGCGGAGAGCGAGGTCACTTCAACCTTGTCCGCGACCATGAACACGGAATAGAAGCCGATGCCGAAGCGTCCGATGATGTTGGAAGCGTCGCTGGTCGTGCCGTCTTCGGCGGTCTGGGTGTGTTCCTTGAGGAAGGCTTCCGAACCGGAGTGGGCGATGGTCCCGAGGTTTTCGATCATCTCGTCGCGGGTCATGCCGATGCCTGTATCGGTGATGGTCAGGCAATTTTGCACTTTGTCCGAAGAGATCCGGATTTCGAGCGGCAAGTCGGCATCCCGGATGGCCTCGTGCTGCGTCTGGCTCTGGAGGAAGCGCAGCTTGTCCAGCGCATCCGAGGCGTTGGAAATGAGCTCACGCAAAAAAATCTCCCGGTTGGAATACAGGGAGTGGGTGAGGATATTCAGAACCTTACGGGTTTCGGCACGGAATTCATGATTGGTGGTCTGTTCAGACATGGGAATCCTCCTGCAAAATCTTGGCCGGGATGCGCCCGGCGATCCAGCCCCAAAAATAAGTTTGCCTGTTGAATCGTCAAGGGGAGGGCAGCTCATGATAAGGTTTGAAAGAGTGGAGAGAATTGGGGAGGGGAGGGAAAACTTTTCTGAAGAAAAGTTTTCCCTCCCCTCCCCAAAACCCACCTCTCCCTTTCCAAAGACTTTTGACTTTATCGAATCCCTGTTCGCAGGTTTTTGGGGATAGATTGCTGTTGGAGTAGCACCATTGCAAAGTTGAAGCGCGTTAGAGGGCGATGGATTCCAGATCGTCCGGGACAAACAGGTTGCCGGAGAAGTATTGGCGGCCTTCGGCCGTGTACAGCGTTTTGCGCTCGGGAAGGCGGGTGTCTTCGGTATGCCAGAGCACGAGGTTCTCCACGCCGAGCTCCGTTGCCGTTTCGCAGGCTTCACGGACCGTGCTGTGGTGCTTTTCGTAGGGCTTGAAGCGGTCGCGGTCCGCATAGAGGCAGAAAGCTTCACTGAGGAGCCAGCCGCTGCCAGCCGCGTATTTCCGGCCTCGGGGCGTACAGGGTTCGTCGCCGAGGCAGGAGAGCTTTTTGCCGCTGTGGAGGCCCAACATGAAGCCAAACTGCTTTGCCTTGGTGGAACCGATGTCGAAGAAGGTTGCCCGGTAGCTTCCGAACGGGCGTTCCTCGCCGTCCTCTACGGGGACGATATGGATGCGGTCGCCAATGTACTGCGTCATACTGGCGGGTAAGGTCATGTCCGCGACGGAGTGGACGACTCCGGCGAGCTCATCATGGCAATACAGCGTAAACGTCCCCTCGTAGCTTCCTCCCCGGATGTTCTGGGCAACGGAGCGGATCATCCAGATCATCCCGAAAAGATGATCGGTGTGGCAATGGGTCAGGAACGCGTGATGGATGTCGGAAGGCCGGATGCCCGCCCGTTCAAGCTGGGTGAAGATGGCGTTGCCGCCGCCGGCATCCACAAGCAAGGGCTCCTTGCCGTCAAGAAGGATGAAACACGTGTTGTAACAGCGCGTGGCCCCGGCGTTGCCGGTCCCGAGGACAATGAGTTTTTCCATGATATCCGCCGGAAGCGTTGTGATGGACAGTATGAAAAGAACCGTATGCGTCGCTCGCCGTCTGGCCAGCCACGGAATTCATTGCAAAGAAAGAAATACCCGCAAAGATGATAGAGAGAACCGCGCCGTTCCGCAAGAATGGGAAAACGGCCTTTTCCCGATCCCGAACAAGCCCCACCTCAAACGGCACAAAAAAAGCCGGACGACTCCGGCAGAACGTGTTCCTATCAGCAGAATGAAACGATAATACGCATAAAATACAGCCGATCAAAACGCTTTGAACCTTCTTCTTATCCCTTTCCTTCCATACGGTAGGAACTCCTTCCGCGCGGCCTCCCCACCAGCCGAAAGTCTTTGGAGGGAGAGAGGAGGGGGGGGGAGGGGAGAGGGAACCTTTCTCCAGAAAGGTTCCCTCTCCCCTCCCCCAACATCAAATCATTCATCAATCAACTTAGCTCGACGCCTGCGCCTTGAGGGCTTCGGTCTGGGCGTGGGTGACAAGGGCGTCCACAAGCTCCTGAATTTCGCCTTCCAGCACCTTGCCGAGGCTGTACAGGGTCAGGTTGATGCGGTGGTCCGTGACGCGGCCCTGCGGGAAGTTGTAGGTCCGGATGCGCTCGGAGCGGTCGCCTGTGCCCACCTGCGCGCGGCGCTGGTCGGCAAGGGCGGCGTTCTGCTCGTCCTGCTTCATCTGGAGGAGGCGGGAGCAAAGAATCTTGAGACCCTTGGCCTTGTTCTTGTGCTGAGACTTTTCGTCCTGACAGCAGACCACGAGGCCGGTGGGGATGTGGGTCACGCGTACGGCGGAGTCGGTCGTGTTCACGCTCTGCCCGCCGGGGCCGGAGGAGCGGTACACGTCGAAACGCAGATCTTCGGGCTTGAGGTCAAGGTCCACTTCCTCGGCTTCGGGCATGATGGCGACCGTGGCGGCGGAAGTGTGGATGCGGCCCTGCGATTCGGTGGCGGGCACGCGCTGCACGCGGTGGGTCCCGGACTCGAATTTCAGGCGGCTGTAGACTTTGTCGCCGGAAATGAGCGCGATGACTTCCTTGTAGCCGCCGTTGTCGGACTCGCTTTGGCTCATGATTTCGACTTTCCAGCCCATCTTTTCGGCGTAGCGGCAGTACATGCGGAAAAGATCGCCGCCGAAGAGGGCCGCTTCTTCGCCGCCCGTACCGGCGCGGATTTCCAGAATGATGTTCTTTTCATCCAGCGGGTCGGTGGGCAGGAGCAGCACCTTGAGATCATGCTCAAGCTCGGGGAGCTTCTCCTCGATGGACTTGATTTCTTCGTGGGCCATTTCGCGGATATCGGGATCGGCGTCGTTGAGCAGTTCCTGATTGTCGGCGAGGTTCTGCTTCAATTCGCGGTACTGGCGGAAAATGTCCACCACGGGCTTGAGATCCGAGTGGGCTTTGGTCAGCTTGCGGTATCGATCCTGATCGTTGAAAACGGTGGGATCGGCGAGTTCCTGTTCGAGATCCAGGAATTTGCGTTCGAGGCTTTCGAGTTTGGCAAACATCAATGACTCCGGTTGCAGGTAGGGGGCGTCTCAAGGCGCGGCGGGTGCTGGCCGACGGCGGAAGCGAGGGCCGCGACCGCGACTTCGACCTGATCCAGTTCCGGTTCCCTTGTGGTCAGAAGCTGTAAAAACATGCCCGGCGCGCGGAGGATGCGCCCCCAGAACCCGTCGCCCAGACGCGCGGCGTAGCGGATAAGCTCATAGGACAGGGCACTGATGGGAACCATAAGCAGCAGCTTGAAGGCGATAGTGAAAAGATGCTTGGCCACGGCGCTGTCCGGGGTCCAGACAAGGAGCAGCAGCGGGACGAGGATCGTATGCAGCAGGATGGCGATGGACATGACGAACAGCAGGAAGGTCGTGCCGCAGCGCGGGTGCAGGCGGCTGAACCGGATGGCCGACTCGGGCGTCACCGTATCTCCGGATTCGTAGGCATGGATCGTCTTGTGTTCGGCGCCGTGATAGCAGAACACCCGCCGGATGTCCGGGAGGAAGGCGATGCCCACGATGTAGCCGATAAAAATCAGAAATTTAAACAGCCCGTCCCAGATGTGGAACGAAAAACCTTCGACGTCGCCGCCGAGCCCGATCCAGTTCATGATGATCGAGAGCAGGTGAGGCACGACGACGAACAGGCCCACGGCGAACAGAAGCGACACGATGAGGGTAAGGACAAGCTGCCAGTCCTTGAGTTCCTCTCCGGTCCCTTCCGTGCTGCGCTCGGCGGAAAGGTTCAGTGCCTTGATGCCGTTGACGAGGGTTTCTATCAGCGTGGGGAAACCGCGCAGGAACGGTTTTTTGAGCAGCTCGCTGCGGGTGAGGCTGAACCACGGGCGGTTTTCGACGCTGATGTTGCCGTCGGCCGTGCGGACGGCCAGCGCATAGACGTCGCCGTTGCGCATCATGACGCCTTCCATCACGGCCTGCCCGCCGACAAGCTGCGCGGGGGCTAGGAACGGCAAAAGGCGCCCAAGGCTCATTGGGAATCGTTTCCCGGAACGGGCGGAAGAAACGGACGTGGCGGCCGGACGACCGGTGCGCGTGGACATGGAAAGACCTCGGAATGTCACTCCCTGAACGTGTGTCCCCGGCGCGGTTCCCGACTGGTTGACTTGCGGACTTCGGGGAAGGACGAAAAAAAGGGATGGAACTCGAAGGCCTCCCGGAGGGCGGGCCACCCGGGAGGCGTAAAGGCTGCGCAGGAGGCCGGCGCGTTACTTGTTGAGATTGGCGTACTTCTTGCGGAAGCGGTCAATGCGGCCAGCCGTATCGAGGAAACGCTGCTTGCCGGTGAAGAAAGGATGGCAAGCGGAGCAAATTTCCACATGGACGGTTTCTCCTTTAGTGGAGAGGAGTTCTACCTGATTGCCGCAGGCGCAGGTGATCTTGGCCTTGTACACTTTGGGATGAATTTTTTCTTTCATGGTCAGGCTCCTATAAAGTCGGGACTCAGCTATATATACCCTGAAGTGCCGTTTGGCAAGGGATTCTTCCCCGAGGAGGCTTTTGCCTCCGGCTCGGGCATTCCGGCAAAGATTTTTTTGCATCCGGGCCATTTTTTTCCTTTTTGTCGTGTCATTTATGTATAATGCTTGAAGTTATCATTTTATTGTCTGATTTCGAAGTGTTATCGTTCCACAAAATGGTGGCGTTCTAACTCGGGGGGTGGTAAAAACGCTTTTTGCAATACAAATAAGGGAGGATAGCGCAAAATATCCCGGTGACAACCGCAAAAACAAAGGGTAAAGACCACCGCTGGCACATCTCACTATTCAGGTAAGGAGTCTTTTATGACCAAAGCAGATCTTGTTGACAAAATCCACGCCAAGGCTGGCCTCGGCACCAAGGCCGCAACCGAACAGTTCCTCGACGCGGCCATCAGTGTGCTGTCCGAAACCATCGCCAACGGCGAACAGGTTTCCTTCACCGGCTTCGGTAGCTTCAAGGTCGTCGAACGCAGCGAACGCAAGGGCCGCAACCCCCGCACCGGCGAGGAATGCCTCATCCCCGCTTCCCGCGTCGTGAAGTTCACTCCCGGCAAGGCGCTGAAAGAAGCCGTGAAATAGTGTGTACGGGCGCAGCCTCTTTTCCGGGGCTGTAGTCCCGGAAACGACATCCGGTACATAAATCCCGCGGCCCCGGCTGCGGGATTTTTGCATTCCTGCCCGCAACGGGCCAGATTGTTATTCCTTTTTCCTTGTGCTATTTCTTTGAGATTGCAGTGCCGAATACACGTCGCGCCGTGCCCATAGTCCCGTTTCCGGGGCTCGGGAGCGGCTTTTTTATGTGGCTTCGGCAGGATTTCCGCTTCGGGCGGCAAGGTTTCAACAAAGGAATGAGGGAACATGATAGGACCGGTTGCGAACAGCGTTTGTATTGTCGCGGGCTCCATTCTCGGGGCGCTCTGCGGGCCTGTGCTCAGTCAGGAGTTCAGGAAAAAGATCATGAATGTCTTCAGCTGCATCACGCTCGGCATCGGCGTGACCATGCTGTCGAAGGGCGACTCGCTGCCTCCTGTCGTGCTTTCCCTGCTGTTCGGAACGGCGCTCGGCGAGCTGACCCGCTTCGAATCCCTGGTGATGAAGGGGGCCTTCAAGGTGGCGGGGCTGTTCAAGCGGAACGGCAAAGCCAAGGGCGGCAAGTCCGAAACGCTGTCCGAGACGGTGTTCCGCGATCAGTTCGCCGTGGCGACGGTCCTTTTTTGCGTGAGCGGCCTCGGGATCATCGGTTCCATGCGCGAAGGCCTGACCGGCGAGTGTTCCCTCCTGCTCATCAAGGGCGTGCTCGATCTGTTCACGGCCATGCTCATTTCGGCGAGCATCGGCAGTGTGGTGGGCGTGCTGGCCGTTCCGCAGTGCGCCATTCAGTTTGCCTTGCTGTTCGGGGCCACGATGCTCATGCCGTACACCACGCCGACCATGTTTGCGGATTTCTCCGCTTGCGGCGGCATCATCATGCTCGGCGCGGGGCTGCGCCAGATGGGGCTCGTGCAGGTCCCTATCCTCAGTATGTTGCCCGGTCTGTTTTTCGTCATGCCGCTGTCCGCATTATGGAAGCAGATTATGTAGATGAGAGAATCGGACGAGGGGGCTTCACCGGAAGCCCCCTCGTCGCGTATGGGAAAAGCCGTTTTTGAGGGGGAAGGAAGAGGGGGAGGCTCATCAGGCTTTGGGCGTGGCGGTGAAGAAGAAGCGGGGGAAGCGGAAGATGATTTCCCCGTTGCCCTGCTTCGGATAGCGTGCGGCGACCTCCTCCAGCACGGCCTGTTCGAAGGCTGCGGCGCGTTCGCCGGAAAGGAGGCTCAGGTAGGGGCGCAGTCCCGTGCCTTTATACCAATCCATGATGGCCTCGTGGGACGGCATACGGTGGAGATAGGTGATCTGCCACATCTGGAACTGTCCGGCTTCGGCGGCGAGGATGTCGAAATAGGCCTCTTGGGAAAGCGTATGGAAGATCCGCGCGGAGGCGAGTTCGGCGCGCCACTCGTCCGAGGCGGCAAGTTCCCCGATGATCCGGTGGATGGGCTCCTGATAGTTCATGGGAACCTGCAGGGCGAGCATTCCGCCGGGGCGGAGCAGGGCGAGCATGTCCCGGATGAGCCGGGGATGGTCGGGGACCCACTGGATGCAGGCGTTGGAAAACACCACATCGAACCCGTCCTCCCCAAGTGAGGGCAAATTCAGGGCATCGCAGATCCGGAACTCCATGTCCGGGTGATCGTCCTTCGCGGCTTCGATCATCTCCGGTGAACTGTCGATGCCGATGATGCGCAGGGCATTGGGGAAGGCGTCCGCCAGAACCTGCGTGCTGTTGCCGGGGCCGCATCCCACATCGAGCAGCTTGCGCGGCTGTTCAAGGTCGATGCGTTTGACCAGATCGATGGACGGCTGCGTCCTTTCGGCCTTGAAGCGGAGATAGGCGGCGGAATCCCATTGCATGGCGTGCCTCTTGCGGGCTGAAGGTGGGCGGAGTTTTCCCTAAAAGCCCTTTTGCGGTAATGCCGTTCCCGCCGCCCTGTCAAGCGGACGGAAAAGGGAGGAAACGTGTTCCTTTCCTCCCCTTCTTTATGTGGCTTTTGATGGAAAAACGGCCTGCGCCGTTTCCCTCGGTCGCCATTCTGTCACGCGGGCTACAGCAGCTTGGTGATGATCTCTCCAAACTCGGTGCAGCCGACCGTGCGGGCGTCGGTCATCTGCGCGGCGAGGTCTTCGGTGACGGCGCGGCGGGCGATGGCGGTGTTCACGGCCTTGTAGATGCGGGTGGCGGCTTCCTTCCAGCCTATGTGCTCCAGCATGAGCGCGCCGCTGAGGATGAGGCTGCCGGGGTTGGCCCGGTCCTTCCCGGCGAGGCTCGGCGCGGTGCCGTGGGTCGCTTCGAAGAAGGCCAGCTTTTCCGACATGTTCACGCCGGGGGCAAGGCCAAGGCCGCCGACCTGCGCGGCGAGGGCGTCCGAAATGTAGTCGCCGTTCAGGTTGGGCGTGGCGAGCACGCGGTACTGCTCGGGGCGGATGAGGGCTTCCTGGAACATCGCGTCGGCGATGCGGTCCTTGATGACCAGCTTGCCCGGCGCGGAAGCGGCTTCGGCTTCGACCACGGTCTGGGCGGCGAATTCTTCCTTCGCCACATCGTAGCCGTGCTGGCGGAACGCGCCCTCGGTGAACTTCATGATGTTGCCCTTGTGCACAAGGGTCACGCTCGGAAGGTTCTGGGCGAGGGCGTGGCGGATGGCGGCGCGGACAAGGCGCTTGGAGCCTTTTTCGGTCATGGGCTTGATGCCCACGGCGGCGGAGGCGTCCACATTGGCTCCCAGTTCGTCGCGCAGGAAGGCGATGAGCTTGGCGGCTTCGGGCGTCCCGGCCTTGTATTCGATGCCCGCGTAGACGTCTTCGGTGTTTTCGCGGAAGACGATCATGTCCACGCGCTCGGGATGCTTGACCGGTGACTCGATGCCTTCAAAGTAGCGGATGGGCCGGATGCAGGCGTAGAGGTCGAGGGTCTGGCGCAGGGTGACGTTGAGGCTGCGGAAACCCGTGCCCACCGGCGTGCCGAGGGGGCCCTTGATGGCGAGCTCGGCGCCGCGCAGGGCGGCGAGGGTTTCGTCGGGCAGGAGCGTCCCGGTTTCCTTGAGCGCCTTTTCGCCCGCGAGCAGTTCCTTCCAGTCGAAACCGCGCTCGTCGCCGTAGCTCAGACGGATGGCTTCATCAATGACGGGGCGCGCGCTTTTCCACACGTCCGGGCCGATGCCGTCGCCTTCAATCCAGTAAACAGTCTTGCGCATGGGGAGAGACTCCAGAAATGTTACGTGGCTCGCGCCACGGTTGACGTCCGCGTGCCTCGCGGCGTGGGCAGAAACTACTCGCCTGAGGCCGGGTTGTCAAAAAGGCTACAGTTGTCGGCAAGTTTGCGGTGCGGCGCGGGCAGGGGGAAGGCCTCGATGTCCTGCGGCGCGATCCACTGGCAGGCTGTGGCCTCGGCCAGCTCCTCGGGCACGGGGCATCCTTTGGGCTTGCCCTCCAGCCTGAGCTGGTAACAGCGCAGGGTGATCCGGTAGGTCGTGTAGTTGTGGCGGATGACGTCCAGCGGGCGCACGATGGCGACCTTGAAGCCGACTTCCTCCATCCATTCGCGCGCGACGGCCTGTTCCGGCGTTTCGCCGGGCTCCACGCAACCGCCGGGGAATTCCCACAGCCCGCCCCAGACGTCCTTTTCGTTGCGGCGCTGGATGAAGACTTTCCCTTCATGCAGGAGCACCCCGCACACTACCTCGATCTGCGTGACGGCGGCTTTCTTGCCGGGAACCGGGCGTTCGTTCTGGATGCCGAGGTGGCGGCTTTCGCACAGCCCGGCCAGCGGGCAGCGTTCGCACTCGGGCTTTTTGCGGCATACGAGCGCGCCCAGCTCCATGAGCCCCTGATTGAAGTTCCGGGCCTCGCCTTTCGGGATGAGGGCTTGCGCCAGTTCGCGGATGCGGCTCTTGGCGGGCTCTTCCTTTACGGGCGTGTCGATGTCGAACACGCGGGACAGGACGCGCTCCACATTGCCGTCCACGCAGGGGACTTCCTCGTTGTAGGCTGTGCTGGCGATGGCCCCGGCGGTGTACGGGCCCACGCCGGGCAGGGCGAGGATGTCGGCGTAGCTGGTGGGGAAGTTCCCGCCGTGGCGTTCCATGATCACCCGGGCGGCGGCCTGGATGTTGCGCGCGCGGCGGTAGTAGCCGAGCCCTTCCCATGCCTTGAGCAGGTCTTCCTCGGGCGCGGCGGCGACGGCGGCCACGTCGGGGAAACGCTCCATCCAACGCAGGAAGTATTGGACGCCCCGGTCCATCTGCGTCTGCTGCATCATGACTTCGGCGATCCACGTCCGGTAAGGCGTGTAGTCGGCCCGCCACGGCAGCGGGCGGCGGTTCTCGGCGAACCAGCGGAGCAGGTCTTTTCGGAAAAGCGTAAAGCGTTGTGTATCGTTCATGGCAAAGGGGGTTGTATGTTGGAACCGGGAGAGCTTCTTTAGCGGGAGACATCCGCACGCGCGCTCCTTTGGCTCTCCCGCAAAGAAATACCTTGTGGGGAGGCTGTTCGAAGGAAATCCAGTTGGCTACGCCTGTTTTTTGCCCGATGGCGCGGTGTAACCGGCAGAGATGAAAACAATCAGCTTCT
The DNA here is from genome assembly GCF_000701705.1 of Bilophila wadsworthia ATCC 49260. Classification (GTDB taxonomy): domain Bacteria; phylum Desulfobacterota; class Desulfovibrionia; order Desulfovibrionales; family Desulfovibrionaceae; genus Bilophila; species Bilophila wadsworthia. The sequence continues at coordinate 64,256 of NZ_JNJP01000017.1, forward strand.
TGGGAATCGTTCCTTGCAAGGAATAGCCCGAAACAGGGCGGCTGTCACGGGCCTGTTCAGCTTGCTTCCGGCATGGTTTTCGGGCATACTCTTACGATTATTTTTCAAGGAGTGTATCATGGCCAATCCTACCGTGCTTCTGGAAACCACCTCCGGCGATATCCTTATCGAACTGTATGCCGACAAGGCTCCCGCCACCGTGGAGAATTTCCTCAAATATGTGAATGAAGGCTTCTACGCCAACACCATTTTCCACCGCGTGATCAAGGGATTCATGATCCAGGGCGGCGGCATGAACATGAAGATGGAAGAAAAGGCGACTCATGCCCCCATCAAGAACGAAGCCGACAACGGCCTTGCCAACGAGCGCGGCACCATCGCCATGGCCCGTACCCGCGATCCCCACAGCGCCACGGCCCAGTTCTTCATCAACACCGTGGACAACGGGTTCCTGAACTTCTCCTCGCCTGACGTGAACGGCTACGGCTACTGCGTGTTCGGCAAGGTCATCGAAGGCATGGAAGCCGTCGACAAGATCGAAAAGGAAAAGACCACCACCCGCGGCATCCATTCCGATGTGCCGGTTTCCGCCGTGCTCATCACCAACGCCAGCGTGTTTGAATAAGCTCTACGGGTGAGGAAGAAGGCCCTTTCCGAAGAATCCCCGAAGGGGCAAGCGGGGCCTTCTCCCTCACCCGAACCCCCTCCCTCATCCCCCAAGATTTTCAACTGGTGGGGAGGAGACGCGGCGGACTGTTCCTTTACTTTTTGTCCGGCGCATACCGTCTTTTGGGGTAGCCACTTTTTCCGCTTTCAAGTTACGGGCCTCAGAGGGAGAAGGGCGCGGACGGCATCCAGAGGATGCCCGTCGGAGCCTTCAACACCTGAATATGCCGATATGACGCCGCCTTTCCCGAAGAGGCTTTCCCCTCGTTCCCCAACTTTTCATCTCCCCTCCACTGTTAGGATATATCCATGACTCGCAAGCCTGAGATCCTCGCCCCGGCGGGCGATACGCAATCGTTTCTCGCGGCGATGGCCGCCGGAGCCGACGCCGTATACCTCGGCCTCAAACATTTCTCCGCCCGTATGCAGGCGGACAACTTCGGTTCCGCCGAGCTTTCCCGCATGGTCGAGCTTGCCAACGAGAACGGCAGGCGCATCTACGTCGCCTTCAATACGCTGGTGAAGCCTGACGACGTGCCCGCCGCAGGACGCCTCATCGCCCGCCTTGCCCGCGACGTGAAGCCGCACGGCCTGATCATTCAGGATCCCGGCGTGCTGGCCCTTGCCCGTCAGGCCGGATACGAGGGCGGCCTGTTCCTTTCCACGCTCGCCAATCTGACGCATCCCGCGTCGCTGCTGGCCGCGAAGGAACTTGGCGCGGACCGTGTCATCCTGCCCCGCGAATTGTCCATCGACGAGGTAAAGCAGATTTCCGCCGCCTGTCCCGAAGGGCTGGAGCTGGAAATGTTCATCCACGGCGCGCTGTGCTGGTGCGTCTCGGGCCGCTGCTACTGGTCGAGCTATATGGGCGGCAAGAGCGGCCTGCGCGGGCGCTGCGTGCAGCCCTGCCGCCGCGTGTACAAGCAGCGCAACCATTCCGGGCGGTTCTTCTCCTGCCTCGATCTCTCGCTGGACGTGCTTGCCAAAACCATCACGGACATCCCGCACCTGAGCTGCTGGAAGATTGAGGGCCGCAAGAAGGGGCCGCATTACGTCTATCACGTCGTCACGGCCTACAAGATGCTGCGCGACAACCCGGACGATCCGCAGGCCCGCAAGGATGCGGAAAAAATCCTCGAGATGGCGCTTGGCCGTCCTTCCACCCGCGCCCGCTTCCTGCCGCAGCGCACATCCGAGCCCACCTCGCCCGACAGCCAGACCAGCTCGGGGCGTCTCGTGGGCAAGATACAGACGGACGCGGAGGGCCGCCCGTTCTTCAAGCCGCATATCGAACTGATTTCCTACGATTATCTGCGAGTCGGCTATGAGGACGAGAACTGGCATTCGACCCTGCCCGTGACCCGCCGCACGCCGAAGGCCGGGACCTTTACGCTGCGCCTCCCCCGCCATAAGACGCCGAAGGCCGGGACGCCGGTGTTTCTCATCGACCGCCGCGAGCCCGAACTCGTGCAGCTCATCGCGGAGTGGAAGCGGAAGCTGGATCGGTGCAAGGGGAGCGAGCCCACCGCTGTGGAGTTCACGCCCAAAATGCCCAAGCCCGCGCATCCCCGCCGCCGTCCGGATATGACGCTCCGCGCTTCGCTGCCCTATGGCTCCGAGACGCGCCGCAGCCGCAATTCGGTGATCGGCCTGTGGCTTTCGCCCAAATCGGTGCGCGAGGTGTCCCGCACTGTGGCCCCGAACATGGCGTGGTGGCTGCCCCCGGTCATCTGGCCGGATGAGGAAGAGCTCTGGAAGCGCATCATCAACGAAGCCATACGCAACGGCGCGAAGCATTTTGTCTGCAACGAGCCGTGGCAGGCCGCGTTCTTCAAGGGCCGCGAAGTGGATCTGGTCGCCGGGCCGTTCTGTAACGCCGCCAATGCCTTCACGCTGGCGAGCTTTGCGAAACTCGGTTTCAGCGCCGCGTTCGTCAGCCCTGAACTGACCAAGGAAGATTTTCTGGCCCTGCCGAAAACCAGCCCGCTGCCGCTCGGCAGCGTGCTCGCCGGTTTCTGGCCGATGGGCATAGGGCGGCACGATCCTCTCGGCATCAAGCCGAACGAAGTCTTTCAGAGCCCCAAGGGGGAAGGCTTCTGGACCCGCCGCTATGGGCAGAATACATGGATCTATCCCGCGTGGCCCTTGGACATCACGGTGCATCGCCCCGAGCTTGAGGCCGCCGGGTATTCCTTCTTCGCCCGCATGGAGGAGAATCCGCCCAAGTCGATGCCGGCGGCCACCCGTCCCGGCCTCTTCAACTGGGAAGGCGAGTTGTTGTAGCATGTTAGAAATATTGGGGAAGGGAGGGAAAACTTTTCTGGAGAAAAGCTTTTCCCTCCCTTCCCCAAACCCCATCCCTCCCTTTCCAAAGACTTTTGTGTTTATCGAATCCCTGTTCGGTATTTTCCCGTGATAT
>NZ_KL370817.1:0-5994 GCF_000701705.1 Bilophila wadsworthia ATCC 49260
ATCATGTGCACATGTTACTGTCGATTCCACCTAAATATGGGGTGGCAGAAGTAGTGGGCTATTTAAAAGGAAAAAGCGCTATTGAGATAGCGAAACATTTTGAAAAAGTTTGTAAAATAACAGGAGCGAGTTTCTGGGCGAGAGGATATTTTGTAAGCACGGTAGGAGTAGGAGAACGGGAAATTCGGCTCTACATAGGGAACCAGGAAAAAGAAGACAGGAAGGTGGAGCAGCTTAAGCTGCTGTAATTCGCCGTAGGCGAATAGCAAAAACCGCTTTGAGCGGTTACCGCGTTTCAAGCCCCCGGCTTTGCCGGGGGTTTTGACAGTCTTTGAGGAGGATGGGGGAGGTTTGGAGGGGGAAGGGGAAACTTTCTTTAGAAAGTTTCCCCTTCCCCCTCCAATCTTCAATCACCACCAAAACGTCTCCCGCAGTACATCCTTCCGATAGCGGTCATAGGTGGCCATCATGCCGCAGAAGACGGGAAAGGCCGCGGCGGGAAGAACGGAAACGGACAGATTCAGGGGCAGGCCGACGTACCAGAGGGCGAGCCCGTCGATGAGGATGGCGGCGAAGCCCAGCCAGCACCGCCCGAGAAGGGAAAAAAGTCCGGCCTGAAACAGCGCCTTCCAGATAATGCTCATGTTCAGCCATGCATAGGCGGTTCCGAAACCAAGCCCGATATACAGGCGCTCGGTGTGGAACGAGCCGTACAAAAAGACGGCGGCAAAAGTGAGGAAGGCGAGCAGAGCCCAGAAGCCGCGCCCGAGGCAGAACAGCAGGACAAAGAGCAGGGCGAGGGCTTGAAGGGCTTGATAATACGGTGTGTAGGCCTCAATGAGGATGTCCGTGAGGGCGGAGGCGTCCGTGGGCAGGATGAGCGGGGCGTACAAAAACAGGCCCACGGCGAGGAGCACGATGCCTTTGCGCCAAAGGCCGAAGAGGAAAAAGGCGAACGGGCCGAGCAGGTAGGCCCAGACATTGAAGAGCAGGGCGGGGCTGACGGAAGGCCGGAAAAAGGGAACGCCAAAAAAGCGCCCGGTAAGGGTGCTGGAGGCGATGGCCTCAAAGCGGCTGTTCCCGGGCGGGGCGTTTGCCCCGTCGGTTGCTGGGGTCATTTCCGGTCCTTGCGCTTGCGTTGCCGGATGGCGAGCGTCAGGCCCGCAAGCGCGCCCCCGATCATGCCTACGCCGAAGGCTCTGGGAAGGCTGTCGGAAAAACCGGCGAGCGCGTACAGGACGCCCATAGAACCACCGATGAGAATGCCGCGGAGAAGAAAATGTCGCATGATATCCCTGTCTCTAACGATTTCTGAGTATAGGACTCTTTTCTCTAGGTACGGTACATGCTACCGTCCGACCGAAATGAGATCTTTTGAGTAGTCGATGCGGCGGCGGCATGTCAATGCGCATCGGCCGGTGCGGCGTTAGGGAAACGGATAACGTAAGGAATAGCTGATGAAATCTCCAGTTGGTACCCCTCTGTCGTTGATGGTGTCCGTGTGCACGCTGTTTGCCCTGCTGCTTGTGGGCGGGTGCAAGTCAGAGGAGAAGGGCCGGACGGCCTCGCTTCCCCCGCCGCTCGTGGGCGTTATGACCGTCGAGGAGCGCAACGTCCCAGTCAGTTTCACCTATGCGGGGCAGACGGAAGGTTCCCGCGCCGTCGAAGTACGGGCGCAGGTTTCGGGCATCCTCATGCGCCGCGCTTATGACGAAGGGCAGTATGTCAAGCAGGGGCAGCTGCTGTTCGAGATCGAGCCGGATACCTACAGGGCGGCGCTCCGTCAGGCCAACGGCGTCATGGAACAGGCGCAGGCCAAGTTCACGCAGGCCCGCCAGAACCTGAACCGTGTTCTTCCGCTGTACAAGAAAAACGCCGTCAGCCAGAAGGACCGCGACGACGCTCAGGCCGCTTATGACAGCGCCAAGGCCGACCTCGATTCCGCCAAGGCCGCCGTGAGCGAAGCGGAAATCAAACTCAGCCACGCCTATGTGACCGCCCCGGTCGCCGGGTTCGCCAGCCGCGAATACCGTACGGTCGGCAACCTCATCACCGCCGGTTCGCAGGACGGCAGCCTTCTGACCGTGGTGAACCAGAACGATCCCATCTACGCCAACTTCGCTATCCCGAGCCCGCAGTTCATGCGCCTGCGCGCGCTGCAGGAACAGGGCCGCCTCAAGTCCGACGGGACCGTGGCCGAGATCACCCTCGCGGACGGGACGGTTTATCAAACGAAGGGCGTGATCACTTTCATCGACAAGCAGGTCAACACCAATACCAGCGTGGTCGCGGCCCGGGCCGAGTTCGTCAACCCGGATCTGTTCGTCCTTCCCGGCCAGTTCGTGCGCGTCACCCTTTCCGGCATGGAACTGGTCAACGCCATCCTGATCCCGCAGCAGGCCGTCATCCAGACGCAGAAGGGCAGTATGGTCGTCGTGATAGGCGAGGGCGACAAGGCTGAAATGCGCCCGGTGGACCTTGGCGACAATTACGGCGACAGTTTCCTGCTGAACAAGGGCGTGAAGGCTGGTGAGCGTATCGTGGTGGAAGGCGGCAACAAAGCCGTTCCCGGCCAGCCCGTGCGGGTTCAGCAAGCCTCCGTTCAGGACGCGAAGCTGCCGGATCAGCCCGTCGGCACAGGCTCCGATTCCGGCAAGGCCGAATAGGGGAGCGCTATGGAAAACAAACAAACCCCGGCGCCGGAACAGGCTCCCGAAATCAAGGAAGGCTTTTTCCTCCGCCGTCCGATCTTTTCCACGGTTATCTCGCTCATCATTACGCTGGTGGGCGCGATCGCCATTTCAGTGCTGCCCGTTGAACAGTATCCCGACCTGACCCCGCCGCAGGTGGAAGTCAACGCGACCTACACCGGCGCGAGCGCCAACGTCATCGCTGAGACCGTGGCTTCGCTGCTCGAAAGCCAGATCAACGGCGTCGACAACATGATCTACATGAACTCGGTCAGCTCGGGGACCGGAAGCATGAGCCTGACCGTGTCCTTCAATGTGGGCACGGATCCGGACCAGGCGACCATCGACGTGAACAACCGGGTTCAGCTTGCGCTGGCGCAGCTTCCGCAGGAAGTGCAGCGCATGGGCGTCTCGGTGCTCAAAAAGTCGTCCTCCATGCTCCAGATCATCTTCCTGACCTCGCCGGATCAGCGGTATAACACCATTTATCTCAGCAACTACGCATTGCTGAACATCGTCGACGAGCTGAAACGCCTTCCCGGCGTGGGCGATGCCAAAAACTTCGCGGCGCAGGACTATTCCATGCGGGTGTGGCTCAAGCCCGACGTGATGAGCCAGCTCGGGGTCACGCCCGAGGACATCGCCACCGCCTTGCGGGATCAGAACGCCCAGTTCGCGGCGGGCCGCATGGGCGCTGAGCCCATGTCCTCCGGCGTGGGCGTGACGTGGCAGATCACCACGCAGGGCCGCCTGACCACCCCGGAACAGTTCGGCGACGTCATCCTCCGCACGCAGCCGGACGGCTCCATCCTCCGCCTCAAGGACGTGGCGACCATCGAACTCGGCGCGCAGAGCTACGATTTCGTGGGCAAGTACAACGGCCTCGACGCCGTGCCCATCGGCATCTACCTCTCGCCGGGCGCGAACGCCCTTGCCACCGCCGAAGTGGTCAAGGCCAAGATGGAGGAACTGTCCAAAGAGTTCCCTGTGGGCGTGGCTTACAGCATCCCCTACGATACCACGACCTTCGTGAAGATTTCCATCGAGGAAGTGGTGAAGACGCTTTTCGAGGCGATGGTGCTGGTGTTCCTCGTGGTGTACCTGTTCCTCCAGAACTGGCGCGCCACGCTGATCCCCTGCCTCGCCGTGCCCGTATCCATCGTGGGGACGTTCGCGGGCATGTATGCCCTTGGCTTCTCCATCAATACCCTGACCATGTTCGGCCTTGTGCTTGCCATCGGCATCGTGGTCGACGACGCCATCGTCGTGCTCGAGAACGTGGAGCGGCACATCAGCGACGGGCTGCCGCCGCGCAAGGCGACCGCCAAGGCCATGCAGGAAGTGACGGGCCCGGTTATCGCCATCGTGCTGGTGCTGTGCGCCGTGTTCATTCCCGTGGCCTTCACCGACGGCATGGCGGGCCGCATGTACCAGCAGTTCGCCATCACCATCGCGGTGTCCGTGGTCATCTCGGGCGCGGTGGCCCTGACCTTCACTCCCGCCCTGTGCGCCCTGCTGCTCAAGCCGGGGCATGGGGAGCCCAACGTTTTCTTCCGCAAATTCAACGGATGGTTTGAAGGGCTCACCGGAAAATACGTCAGCATCGTGAAGCTGCTGCTCCGGCGCAGCCTGCTTGCCGTGGGGCTGTTCGTGCTTGTGCTCGTGGGCATCGGCGGCGTGTTCGAGCGCGTGCCGGGCGGGCTCGTTCCCGATGAGGACCAGGGGTATCTTATCGCGCTCATGACCATGCCCGACGGCGCGGCCATCAGCCGCACGTCCGCCGTGGTGGAAAAGCTCGACAAGGCCATCATGGCCGATCCGCTGGTCGCGGACGTGATGAGCTTCTCCGGCATGGACGCCGTGAGCGGCGCGGCCAAGACCAACGTGGCGACGTTCTTCTTTACCCTCAAGCCGTGGGGCGAACGCAAGGCCCCCGGCGACAGCTCCTTTGATCTTGCCCGCAAGCTGTACGGCATGGGCTTTGGTCTGGAGCAGGGTTCGTTCATCGCCTTCAACCCGCCGCCGATCAGCGGCATGAGCAACACCGGCGGCTTTGAGATGTGGTTGCAGGACCGCAACGGCAGGGGGAGCGTGGAGCTTTCCGACGTTGCGCAGAAACTCGCGGAAGCGGCGAACAAGCGGCCCGAGCTGCAAGGCGTGAGTACCTCGTTCACGGTCAACGCGCCGCAGCTTTTTGTCGAGCTTGACCGCGAGAAGGCACGCACCCTCGGCGTGAACGTGTCCGATGTCTTCCAGACGATGCAGGCGACGTTCGGTTCCTCCTACATCAACGACTTCAACCTCTACGGGCGGACGTTCCGCGTCTACACGCAGTCGGAAAAGGATTACCGCGCGCGGCCGGAAGATCTGGCGGAAGTGTACGTCCGCAACAAGCAGGACGAGATGATCCCCCTGACGGCCCTGATCAACGTGAAGCCCACGTCCGGGCCTCAGACCGTGGAGCGCTTCAACAACTTCCAGGCCGCCAAGTTCATGGGCAACCCCGCCACGGGCTACAGTTCCGGGCAGGCCATGACGGCGATGGAGGAAGTGGCCAAGGAAGTGCTGCCGGACGGGTATACCATCGCGTGGTCCGGCTCGTCGTATCAGGAAAAGCTGGTCAGCAGCGGCGGTTCGCTCGTTTTCGTGCTCGCGCTGGTCATGGTCTTCCTGATCCTCGCCGCGCAGTATGAAAGCTGGTCGCTCCCGCTCACCGTGCTGACCGCCGTGCCGTTCGGCGTGCTCGGGGCCATCACCGCCATCTGGCTGCGCGGCATCTCCAACGACGTGTATTTTCAGGTCGCCCTTGTGACGCTGATCGGCCTGTCGGCGAAAAACGCCATCCTGATCGTGGAATTCGCCGTCGAGCAATACCGTAACGAAGGCAAGGACGCGGTGCACGCGGCCGAAGAAGCCGCCCGTCTGCGTTTCCGGCCCATCGTGATGACCTCGCTGGCCTTCATCCTCGGCTGCGTGCCCCTTGCCGTCAGTACGGGCGCGGGCGCGGCCAGCCGCCACGCCATCGGCACCAGCGTCATCGGCGGTATGCTCGTTGCTACCCTTGTCGCGCCGCTGTTCGTGCCCTTCTTCTTCCGCTGGATCATGAGGGCCTCTGAAAAGCTTATGGGCACGGGAAAGAAGGAAGAGTAAAATCGAGAGAGGGCAAAAGGCCGTCCCTTCCCGCCCCGCCTCCCCAGGCCTTTTGTAATGGAGGCAAGGGGCATATATTGGCTCATCGTTGCATTGCACGGCATCACGCCGGAGGAAATCGAAGACATTCCTGACGCCTTCGGAGCGGCGGGGG
>NZ_KL370817.1:6004-8057 GCF_000701705.1 Bilophila wadsworthia ATCC 49260
CTCCCCCAAGCCCCCTCCCCTCTCCTCCCTAAGACTTTCGACTGATGGGGAGGCCACGCGACAGGAGTTCGTTCCGACAGAAGAAAAAGAGCAAATAGAGAGAATAAAGAGGGGTTATGGACGCCCCGTGAGAACGCATTTCGGAGACCAACAAAACGTGAAGACGCGACGCGGGACCGCCATCCTAGGGTAAACGGCGGGCGGGAATGCGGCGCAAGGATATAGGGGGCAGGGGCCCCTGCAAACCTCCAACCCAAGGGGAGAACCTTATGTTTAAGACCCTCCGCACAGCTCTTTTCGGTATGGGCGCGTTCCTGCTCGCCGGCGGCCTTCTGGCGGTCCCGGCTCAGGCTTCGGACTATCCGAACAAGCCCATCCAGCTCGTGAGCCCTTACGGCGCGGGCGGCGACTCCGACCTGACGGCCCGCGTGTGGGCTGAATTCGCCAAAAAGAAACTGGGGCAGCCCGTGGTTGTGGTGAACAAAACCGGAGGCGGCGGCCTGACCGGCAGCCTCTTCGCGGCCAAGGCCAAGCCCGACGGCTACACGCTGTTCCTCGCGCAGGCCGGGCCGAACATCATCATCCCGCTGACCGCCAAGGGCGCGAACTACAGCTTCGACAGCTTCGACTACATCGCCCGCATCATGGTCGCCAACTGCGCCGTGGTCGTGAACAAGGACGCCCCGTGGAACAATCTCAAGGAATTTGAGGCCGCCGCCAAGAAGGAGCCCGGCAAACTCGTATTCGCCAGCCCCGCCGCCACCTCGTGGCTGACCTTCGCCATGCGCAACTGGTTCACCGGCACCGGCGTTCAGGTGAAGCAGGTCGAATACAAGAGCGGCGGCGAAGCGGCCACCGCCGTTCTCGGCGGCCATGCCGACATGACCTTCCTCTTCCCCCAGAACTACGCGCCCATGGCTTCCGCCGACAAGCTCAAGATCCTCGCCATCGGCACCAAGAGCGACGTATACCCCAACGCTCCCACTTTCGCGGAGCAGGGCTATGAGGGCAACTATTACGGCTGGGCAGGCATCGCGGCTCCCAAGGGCACGCCCAAGGAAATCCTCGACAGGCTCGCGGCCATTTCCGAAGAAATCGTCAAGGACCCCGAATATATCAAGGCCATCAAGAACATGAACGCGACGCCCGACTACTCCACCGGCGAAGCGTGGATGAAGCAGCTCAAGGAACAGTACGCCGAAATGAACAAGGTCCTCACCGACCTCGGCCTGACCGGCAACAAGTAACACGCGGAACTCCGGGGGAAGGTTTTCCTTCCCCCGGCGGGGGGCCGCCCCTCTTCCGGCGGCCTTCCTTTCCGCCCTGCCTCGGGGTCCTCCGCCTCCCCCTTTGGGGACTTCGGGACAGGACGCAAAGGAAGCCATTCCTGAACCCACGACTCAACAGGCCATATCCTCAAAAACCTATACGAAAACCAAGGAGCAGACCATGTCCATCAAACGCTACGGCACCCCCACCAAGCCCGGCGCCCTTCCCTTCTCCAAAGCCGCCGGAGCGGACGGCTGGCTCTTCGTCAGCGGACAGGTCCCCCGCGACGCCGACGGCGAAATCGTCACCGGCAACATCACCGTGCAGGCCCGCGTCACCCTCGAAAACCTCAAGAAGGTGCTCGAATCCGCCGGGTATTCCCTTGAAGACGTCGTCCGCGTCAACGTGTTCCTCGACGATCCCCGCGACTTCGCAGGATTCAACAAGGTCTACGCCCAGTTCTTCACCGCCGAGCACGCCCCCGCCCGCGTCTGCGTACAGGCCATGATGATGAGCGACCTCCGAGTCGAAGTCGACTGCGTTGCCTACAAAAAAGACTAAAAGAAAAAGAGAGATGAGACTTGAGGAAGGAAAGGAGAACCTTTCTGAAGAAAGGTTGCTCCCTCCTCAAACCCCACCCCTCCCTCTCCCAAGACTTTCGTAATGGGGACGGGGATTATTTGAAAAACACAGAGCGGGTACGTCAGGCTTTCACCAAGAAGGCGCCTGACGCCCACAGGACGGCGGACGGCGCGGCGCAGCCGTGGCGTTCGACGCTCTGAGG
>NZ_KL370817.1:8142-60013 GCF_000701705.1 Bilophila wadsworthia ATCC 49260
CCGAGGAGAGAACACATGCGTATTTTTGTCGTAGGACTGATGATGCTTGGCTTGGCTGGGTGCTCGTTCGCGCCGGACTACCAGCGTCCCCAAATGGAATTGCCGCAGGCGTGGAAAGATCCCGGAAAGGGCGAACAGCTTGACGAACAGTGGTGGAAGCGCTTCGACGATTCCATGCTGAACGCGCTGGTTCAGGAGGCGCTGATCGCCAACCGCGACATCGCGGCCGCCGTGGCGCGGGTCGACTACGCGCGGGCGCAGCTTGGCGTGGCGCGTGCGGAACTGCTCCCGCTTTTGAGCGGGCAGGCGCAGGGGACGCAGACCTGGGTGGACAACACCAAGATCACGAACGGCTCGCAGTCGCCGTTCTCGGCGGGCTTCGGGGCGACATGGGAACTTGACCTCTGGGGCAAGCTCCGCAACGCCAAGGAAGCCGCCATGTATCAGGTGCTCGGAACCGAAGCGGCGCAGCGCGGCATGAGGCTCTCCATCGCGGCGCAGACCAGCAACGCCTACTTCCTGCTGCGGAGCCTTGATCTCCAGCTCTCGACCGCCGAGCGGACGGTCAAGACGCGTACGGATGCGCTCAGGATTTATACGGCCCGTTATGAACAGGGCCTCATCAGCGAACTGGACTTGAGCCGCGCCAAGACGGAAGTGGAAACCGCCAAGACGGCCCTTTACCAGACGCGCATTTCCCGCGATGCGGCGGAAAGCGCCCTGGAAGCCCTGCTCGGACGCTCGCCCAAGGACATCATGGATGGCACCGTGCAGCGCGGCATGACGCTGGAATCCATCCCAACGCCTCCGGTCATCCCGGCGGGCGTGCCTTCCGATCTGTTGGAACGCCGCCCGGATATCCAGCAGGCCGAGATGTCCGTCAAGAGCGCCAACGCCAACATCGGCGTCGCCAAGGCCGCATGGTTCCCGGCCATTTCGCTGACCGGCCTCTTCGGCGTGGTCAGCCCCGAACTGCATACCCTGATGAGCAATCCGCTCCAGACGTGGAGCTACGGCGGAGCTGCTTCCGTGCCGCTGCTTGATTTCGGGCGTGTGAAGTACGGCGTCGAAGCCGCCGAGGCGAAGCAGCGCGAATCGCTGGCGACCTATGAAAAGACCGTTCAGGGTGCCTTCAAGGAAATGCGCGACGCCCTGACCCGCCAGCAGGAGATGAGCAATGTCGTCGCCTCGCTGGAACGCATGGTCAAGGAGTTGCGGCTTTCCGTGGAGCTGGCGAATACGCGTTACGACAACGGCTATTCCTCGTATCTGGAAGTGCTGGACGCGGAACGCTCGTTGTTCGACAGCGAAATGCAGCTCGCCGCCGCGCGCAGCGAACGCCTGTCGTCCATCGTGAATGTCTGCCTCGCGCTTGGAGGCGGCTGGAAGTAGCCTGAAGAAACGCTGTCGTGGAAGGGCCTCTCTCCGGAGAGGCCCTTTTCGTTCCTGAGGCGCGGCGCCGAAGACAGTAGGCTGTACGCGGGGGGAGGCCCTTTTTTCCGAAGGCCTTTTTTCTTCAAAGGCGGTTCACTGTACGGCTGAGGGCGCGTTTCTTCATGGCGTCCTTCTCCCTCCCGGAGGCGCGCCGTTTTCCCTTCCGCATGTTTGTACTGGACAAACGGGGGGATTGGCTGTAGTTATCCACAGATTACGTTTTTCACTTTGAGGAGTACTATCATGGCCCATAAGAAAATCGAGCGTAAGAAGGAACTTGATCGTCGTCGCAAGCGTCGCGCCGAGCGCATCAAGGCCCGCATTCACGAAGCTCAGGCTGCTGCCAAGAACAGCAAGTAAGTCTGGCGATCTTTCTTGTGCCGGAGCCCCGGCACGAAGCAGCGGATGCGCCCCGGCGCTTCCGCTGTTTCTCCTTTGTCCGAATTCCGGGAAATCGTCAGGTTTTCCGGTTGTTTTGTCAGTAAAGGCCGCTTGGAGCGGTCCTGAATGCCCTTGGTGGAGCGAGTCGATGCCGATTTACGAATATCGTTGCCGGAAGTGCGGCAACGTGTTTGAAGAATGGGTAAAAACGTTTGATTCTCCGGAGCTTGAGCCCTGCCCCAAGTGCGGCGGCGATGCCGAACGGATCATGTCCAATACGTCTTTTAAGCTTGAAGGCGGCGGCTGGTTCGCGTCCTGCTACGGCGGGAAAGCGTCCGGTTCCGCCAGTGATGCCGCCCCGGCTGCGGACGCGGCCCCGGCAAAGGCTGACGCGGCCCCCGCGAAGGCGGAGGCGGCTGCCTCCGGTTCGGGTGGAGGTTCCAAGGCGGCTACGGCCTGATTTCTTGCGGCGTGGGCGTTTGCCCGCGCCGTTTTCTTACTCTTTTTGTGAGGAGATCCCATGATTGAACGCTATACCCGCCCGGAAATGGGCAAAATCTGGACGCCCGAGAACCGCTATCAGGCTTGGCTGCGTGTTGAGCTGGCCGTGTGCGAGGCGTGGAACCGCGTCGGCGAAATTTCCGATGCCGATATGGAAACGCTCCGCAAGGAAGCCGATTTTACCGTCGATCGCGCCTTCGTCGACCGCGCCAACGAAATTGAGGAAACCACCCGTCACGACGTTATCGCCTTCCTGACCGCCATTGAAGAGAAGGTCGGCCCCGTTTCCCGGTTCATCCATCTGGGCTGTACGTCTTCCGACATCGTGGATACCGCCGGTTCGTTGCTCATGGTGGAAGCCGGCGAACTGATCCTCAAGGCGTTCGACCGCGTCCTCGCCGTGCTCAAGAAGATGACGCTGGAGCATCAGGGGCTGCTTTGCATGGGCCGCACCCACGGCATCCACGCCGAGCCCACCAGCTTCTCGCTCAAGATGGCGGGCTTCTACGCCGAATTCAAGCGCGACCGTGCCCGTTTCGCCGCCGCCCTCGACGACATGCGCGTGGGCAAACTCTCCGGGGCCGTGGGGACGTACACCGTGCTTTCGCCGGAAGTGGAAGCCATCGTGTGCGGCCTGCTCGGCCTCAAGGTGGATGAAGTGTCCACGCAGGTCATCCAGCGCGACCGCCACGCCGCCTATTTCACGGCGCTGGCCGTGACCGCCGGGACCATCGAGCGCCTCTGCGTCGAGCTGCGCCATCTCCAGCGTACCGAAGTCCGCGAAGTGGAAGAAGGTTTCGGCAAGGGACAGAAAGGTTCCTCCGCCATGCCGCACAAGAAGAACCCCATCTCCGCCGAGAACATGACCGGCCTGTCCCGCCTCATCCGCACCAACGCGCTGGCGGCGCTGGAAAACCAGGCGCTCTGGCATGAACGCGACATCAGCCATTCCTCTGTGGAGCGCGTGATCATGCCCGACTCCACGATCCTCACGGATTACGTGCTGCACCGCCTTTGCCGCCTGCTCGAAGGGCTGCGCATCATGCCCGAGAACATGGCCCGCAATATGGAGTGCTCGTTTGGCCTCTATTTCTCGCAGCGTGTGCTCACCGCGCTCATCGAGACGGGCATTCCGCGTCAGGAAGCCTACGTCATGGTGCAGCGCAACGCCATGAAGAGCTGGGAGACCCGTCAGCCGTTCCCGGAACTCATCAAGGCCGATCCCGAAATCAACAGCCGCCTCAGTGAGGAGACCTTCGCCGGGCTGTTTGATCCCCAGTTCTATCTCCGCCACGAAGGCGACATCCTCAAGCGCGTGTTTGAGGAATAGGAGACTTGGAGGGGGAAAACCTTCTGGAGAAGGGCTTCCCTTTCCCCCCTCCAAACCACCCCCCTTTCCCTCCTAAGGCTTTTGTAATGGGGGAGGGGAGTGGCCGCGATTTGACGGAAGGGCTTTTTTTCGTTTTTCTGAACTTCTTCCGCGCCGCCTCCCCACCAGTCGAAAGTCTTGGGAAAATGAGGGGAGGAGGTCCGGGGGAGGGGAGAAGGAAGCCTTTCTCCATAAAGGTTCCTTCTCCCCTCCCCCGGTTCCACACTTACCACCACAGGAGCCACCATGCGCGAACTCAAAAAGCGCCTCGCCAAGATTCTGATCGAACGTTCCTACCGCGAAGGGGATTTCACCCTCGCTTCGGGCCGCAAGAGCGACTACTATTTCGACTGCCGCCAGACCGCGCTGCACCCCGAAGGGTCGTGGCTCATCGGTACGCTGTTCAACGAGCTGCTGGCCGATCTGGACATCAAGGGCATCGGCGGCATGACGCTCGGCGCCGACCCGCTGATCTCCGCCACCACCGTCATTTCGCATGAAAAGGGCCGTCCGCTCGCCGGGCTCATCGTGCGTAAGGAATCCAAGGGCCACGGCACCAACCAGTATGTGGAGGGCCTGTCCAACTTCAAGCCCGGCGATCCCGTGGCGATGGTCGAAGACGTGGTCACGACCGGCGGTTCGCTGCTGAAGGCGTGCGAGCGCGTGAAAGACGCGGGCCTGAACGTGGTTGCCGTATGTACCGTGCTTGACCGTGGCGAAGGCGGCCGTGAAGCCATCGAAGCCGCGGGATACCAGCTCCGCGCGCTGTTTACCCGTCCCGAACTGGTCGAGCTTGCCAAAGAAGACTAGCCTGACGCATTGACGCTTGTGATGAGGCCCCTCGGAGGAATCTCCGGGGGGCTTTTTGTTTGGCGGGCAGGGAAAAGAATAAGGGGGTCGACAAAAAAGTGGGAGGGACGCAGGATAACGGCTTGGGTTTTTGCGAAAAGGAGATTTTCATGCCGTTTGAATGTGTTTCCATGAGGGTGTGGGGCTGTACCGCGCTGTTGCTCGCTGGCTTGATGTGCGAGCCGGAGGCAAGGGCATGGGAGGCCGTGACGGATGGGCTGCCTGATCAGGCGGTGGTGGCCGTGGACAAGTCGCGTCAGCGTTTTTTCCTCATGGAGAAGGGGAAAGCCCGTGATTATCTGTGTACAACCGGGCAGGCGCAGGGCGACAAACAGGTACGCGGCGACTTGAAGACGCCGGAGGGCGTTTATTTTGTTGTGCGGAAGCGGACGGAGCAGCTGGATTTTGAGGAGTACGGCGGGGAAGCTTATATCCTTGACTACCCGAATCCCGTGGATCGGCTGCGCGGCAAGACGGGATCGGGGATTTGGGTGCACAGCCGGGGCAGGGCGATCACGCCGTTCGAAAGCCGGGGATGCGTCG
This sequence comes from Bilophila wadsworthia ATCC 49260, assembly GCF_000701705.1. Classification (GTDB taxonomy): domain Bacteria; phylum Desulfobacterota; class Desulfovibrionia; order Desulfovibrionales; family Desulfovibrionaceae; genus Bilophila; species Bilophila wadsworthia. Next base: position 13,220 of record NZ_KL370817.1, read on the forward strand.
TCCTGAACCTCAAGGATATCGCCGAAGTCGGGCCGGAACTGAAGCGGGGGACCCCCGTGCTTATCGGCGAACGGGTGGAAATCGCGCCCCGGAAGGACGCCGTACGCGAAGTGGAGGAACGCACCCGTGGCTGGCGCGCGGCTTGGCGCCGTGGGGAGGCCGGGGACGGGTTCATTGCGCCGGAACGTGCCGCATCCATAAGGAAGGTAGAGCGCCAAGAAAAGCGTGTACGGGTCACATTCGGGCCTGTCCGGGTTCTGGAAGGGCCGGGGTATGTGGTCTCGTGGTTTGCCCAGCGCACGGCTTCGCCCGACGGAGGCGCGGAGACGGGGGTACGCCGCCTCTATTGGGAGAAACAAGGCGACGGCGAATACCGCATCGTCGGAATGGCATGGGCCGACTAGCGTTTTTGGGCTTTGAAACAGTGGGGTTTCAACTCAATGTTCCTCCGTTCCCGGCGTCAAATGGCCGGGAATTCCGGAATGGAAGACGTCCTGTCCAGCCCGTATTTTTTCAGCAGTTCATAGAAATGCCCGCGTGAAACGCCGGCAATCCCGGCGGCGCGGCGGACGTCTCCCTGACAGGCGGCGAACAGCCCGGCGATGTAATCGCGTTCGGCTTTGGCCTTCATGTCGCGCAGGGTGGGGAAGGTTTCGGGCTTCCGGGGCTGCGTGGAGGGTTCTTGTTCCGGGAGAGGGGCGGTCGGCGCGGATTCCTCTGGCTCGGAGAGGTGCACAAGCCGTTTGCGGGCCAGTTCGATGCGGATTTCCGTGGGCAGGTGCCGGGTAAACAGCTGGGTGCCGTCCCCCGCTGCTGCGCAGGCCCGTTCGATGGTGTGGCGCAGTTCGCGCACGTTGCCGGGCCACGAATAGTCCGCCAGCATCGCGTAACAGTCGGGAGTCAGCTCCTTGTTCGGGAGTTCGTGGCGCTGGCAGTAGCGTGCGGTGAAGTGCTCGGCGAGCAGGGGGATATCTTCGGCGCGGCGGCGGAGCGGCGGCACATGGATGGTCATGCCCCGCAGCCGGAAGCGGAGATCGCTCCGGTAGAGGTCCATGCCCACCATGTCGTCGAGATCCCGGTTGGTTGCGGCGACGAGGCGGAAATCGCTTTCCACTTCGCGCACTTCGCCGACGGGACGGAAGCGGCGCAGCTCCAGCGCCCGCAGGAACGCGCCCTGCACGGGGAGGGGCAGTTCGCCCACTTCGTCAAGGAACAGCGTGCCGTGGTCGGCGGCGGCGAGAAGACCCTCGCGCGCCCTGTCGGCTCCGGTGAACGCGCCCCGGGCGTGTCCGAACAGATGCGCCTCCACCAGCGTTTCTGGCAAGGTGGTACAGTCCACGGTGACGAACGGGCCGGACGCCCGCAGGCTGTTGGCGTGCAGGGCGCTGGCGAACAGTTCCTTGCCGGTCCCGGTTTCCCCGGTGATGAGTACGTTGACGTTGCTCGCGGCGGCTTCCCGCAATGCTTCCAGCGCTTCGGCCAGCGCGGGGCTTTCCCCGATGATGTCGGGATGCCGCAGCAGGCTGCGGGACTGGCTGTCCCGGCTGTTTCGCCATTGCACGGCCTGCGTGAGCGCCTTCGAGAGATCGCGGACGCGGAGCGGTTTGACCAGATACTCCCACGCCCCGGAGCGCAGGGCCGCCTCGGCGGCGTCGGCGTTGCCATGCCCCGTAATGATGATCACATCCGGACGGCCCGGAAGCTGTGAAAAGGTCTCCACATGGGCGAGCCCGTCCCCGTCCGGGAGCAGTACATCCAGCAGTACGATGTCCACGCCGCGCTGCGCGAGGTCTTGCCCTTCTTTGATGGAGGCGGCGGTGAGCACTTCGTGCCCGAGGGACTCCCCCACATCGGCCACGAGTACCCGGATCAGGCTTTCGTCATCGACAACAAGGATACGGGCCATATTTACGCCCCGCAGTATTTACGAAGAGCGGCGGAAGCTCGTTCCAGCGCTTCGATGGTGGTGCGCAGCAGGGCGGCAAAGTCCTGTCCGGCCGGGGACGCGGCGGCCTGCTCCAGATCGGAGCTGGCCTTGCGCAGGCTCTCAAGGTGCAACATGCCCGCGCCGTTTTTGAGGCTGTGCGCCTGACGCCGCAGCTCGGGGCAAAGTTCGGGAAGCGTTTCCGGTGACAGGGCGAAGCGTTGCAGATTGGCCCGGATGTTGGGTTCCTCGCCGAGGAAGATCCCCGCCAGCCGCTTGAGGAGGGCTTCACCGCCCAGAGCATCCAGCGCGGCGGCGGGATCGAAGACGTCGGCGGGCTGTTCAGCGGGTTCGGATGCGGGCATGGGCGTTTCCTCTTGTTCCTTGCGGGTGAATGGGAGCAGGTCGGCCACGACGGAGGCCAGCTTTCCGGCCTGTACGGGCTTGAGCAGCCAGCGGTTGATCCCCATGCGGCGGAACGCCTGTTCGTCGCCGGGGTCCAGCGTGGCGGTCAGCACGAGGATCGGGGTCTCCGGCGCGACGCCGAGTTCCCCGGAACGGATTTGCCCCGCGATGTCGAGCCCGGTCATGTCCGGGAGGCGCATGTCCAGCAGTACGGCGTCGGGTTGCAGTTTGCGGATGAGGTACAAGGCGTCCTCTCCGCTGCTCGCCATGTGCGCGGCATATCCGGCCTGCGTCAGCGCTTCGCTGAGGAACAGGGCCGTAACCGCCGTATCTTCAGCGACCACCAGCCGTCCGCTCGTCCCCGTTTCTGCGGGGCGGTCAGGCTGGGCGAGGGGGGAGGGAGAAGCGGGGCAAGGGGAGGCGGGCGTTTCCGGCAGGCCGTCCGAGTCGGCCGCCAGACGGAACAGGGCTGTGAAGGTGAACACGCTGCCCATGCCGGGCGTGCTGGAGAGCGTCAGGTCGCCGCCGAAGCGCCGCGCGATGTTGCGGGCGATGGCAAGCCCGAGGCCCACGCCGGTTTCGTGCTGATCGCCCGAATCCCGGACGCCGGAGCCCTGTTCGAAGCTCTCGAAGATGCGTTCCTGTTCGTCCGTGGGGATGCCCCTGCCGGTGTCGATGACTTGGAAGGACAGCGCGCATCGGCCCTCGGGGGCCTGCGATTCCGCCCGGGTGACGCGCAGGGTCACGGAACCCTTTTCCGTGAATTTCACCGCGTTGCCGAGCAGGTTGCCGAGCGCCTGACGCAGCCGGAAACCGTCGCCTACGAGCCTGTCGGGGACGGTGTCGTCCGTCACGAGCGAAAGCCGGATGTCCCGGCTGGCGCAGGCCGGGCGCAGCACGGCGATGCAGGCGCCGAGCTCGGCGCGCAGGGAGAACGGCGCGCAGCAGGTGGGCTGCCTGTCGGCCTCAAGCAGTGAATAGCGCATGATGCCGTCGACGACCGTAAGCAGGCTGTCGGTGGCCTTCCGGAGGTTGGCGAGCAGATAGCGGTGATGCGAATCCTGCGTTTCGCGTTCCAGCAGTTCGGTCATGCCGAGGATGCCGGTCAGCGGGGTACGCATATCGTGGGTCATGTTGGCGAGGAAGGCGCTCTTGGTGCGGTTGGCGGCTTCGGCAAGCTCCTTCTTGCGGTTGATCTGGAACGTGGCCCCGCCGATCCCCACCATGCCGATGATCCCGATGATCCCGAATGCGAGCCCGGTGGTGCGCTTGCGTTCGGTCGCCGCTGCAAAAAGGGGCTCGGCGGAGATGGATACGCTGATGCCGCCGAGCACGTCGCCGACCTTCTTGTCCTGATGGCACTGGATGCAGCTTTCCTTGGCGGGCAGGGCGGCCATATAGCGGTAACGCATACCCTCCTTGTCGGAAACGAGATCGAAAAGCTCGTGCCTGTCCTTTTCGAAAGAGAGCAGGGCCCCGGTTTCCCACTGATCGGCCCGGTTTTCCGGACGCTTCGGGGACAGGCTGGAAATGCGGAAGCTCGCCAGCGTGGAGGTGAAGCTTTCCGCGATCTGCCGGGTCATATAGGCGGGGTTGACCTTCACGAGGGTAGCGCCTCCCTCGGCGCGGAGGGTGCGCTCCTCCTCCGGCAGCCACGGGTTGGCGGGGCAGCCGGGGTGTTCGCGGACCCAGACGCCGCCGTTGTTGGCGTTCCAGTCGCGGGTATCCACGATGCTGGAAAAGAGCGTCGCGGTCTGGATGCGGGCCAGTCCCGTGGTATACTCGTCCTCGCGCTGGGCGGTCCAGCGGAACAGCGTGAACAGCAGCAGCCCCCAGAGCAGGGTGATCAGCAAGGGAAGGCGCAACACGCGCCATGAGAACGTGGACATGAAAGGCTCCTCTGTGGAACGGAGGCAGGGGAATCCGTGAGGCCGGTTGCCCGTATCCCGGAACTTCCGGACGGCTTGCCCGGTTCCTGCCGCTCCCGCGCCGTGTCTTCTCTTGATCCGGTGGATCGGCTCCAGGCTTGTGATAAAATAGGAACCATTCTGAACAGGTTGTCTGAATCGGACAAACTGTCAGCTTTTTCTGACTAGCTGTCATAAAAATCATACTGTAGCAAGGGAAAAGGAAGAATGAGAATGCTCCTCATCTTCACCTCTCCCGTATCATTTGTTATTTCAAGAGGATTGCGCTTTGTACGAAAAGGCGCAATCCCGGCACGTTTTTTGATAGAAGGCATAAGAGGATTGCCGTTCGCGGCGCGCCGGGAGACGGCCCGCCAAAGCGGTTTTGGTATCTGTTGCAAGAGGAGGCAAGAATGTCTGAGGTGTCACCCCGCAAGTGCCCGTGGTTGAAGATACTGCTGGGCGGCGTTGCGCTGGGCGTGCTCGTGCTGGCAGGGCTGGCGTGGGGTATGCGGGTGACGGATGCGCGTCCCTTCTGTTCCAGTTGTCATATCATGGAACAGGCCGCACGGACGCACAAGCTGTCCCCCCATGCCAAGCTGGCTTGCAACGAATGTCACGCTCCGACGGCGTTGCTGTCGAAGTTGCCCTTTAAGGCGAAGGAAGGCGCCAGGGATTTCTACATGAATACCCTGGGCGATGTGGACCTTCCCATCGTGGCGGGCATGGCGACGAAGGACGTCGTCAACGCGAACTGCAAGGCCTGTCATTTTGCAACCAACGAGAATGTCGCCAGCATGGACGCCAAGCCCTACTGCGTCGACTGTCACCGTAGTGCGCAGCACATGCGCATGAAGCCCATCAGCACAAGGATGGTGGCCGATGAATAGCCGAGTATTTTACACTCTGATCAGGTTGGCGGTGGTGTGCGCCGCCCTGGGACTTGCCGCGGGCTGCGACGACGTGTCCACAGCCGAATTGAAGACCCCGGTCTACAAGACGGGCTTGAAGGACTCCGACGACAACAAGACCTCGGCGTTTCGCAAGGACTTTCCCCTTCAGGCCGCCAGCTACGACCGCAACAACGAATCCACGTTCATGAGCAAGTATAAGGGCTCCGTCAACTTCATGAAGAACGACGACGTGGATCCCCTGCCCGAAGGCTACAAGCAGGCGGCCCAGCCCTACCTCAAGAACCTGTGGCTCGGCTATCCCTTCATGTACGAATACCGTGAAGCGCGCGGCCACACGTATGCGATCCACGACATCCTCGAAATCGACCGCATCAACCGGTACGGTGAAAAGGGCGGGATGCCCGCCACCTGCTGGAACTGCAAGACCCCCAAGATGGTGCAGTGGATCAAGCAGTACGGCGACGATTTCTGGGCCAAGGACTTCAACCAGTTCCGTACGGAAGTCACGGACGACGATTCCATCGGCTGCGCGACCTGCCACAACGCCGAAACCATGCAGCTCCAGCTCTACAGCGAGCCGCTCAAGGATTATCTGAAGTCCGTGGGCAAGGACCCCGCAAAGCTCCCCCGCAGCGAGATGCGTTCGCTCGTGTGCGCCCAGTGCCATGTGGAATACTACTTCAACGATCCCGGCCACGGCCCCACCAAGCGCCCTGTCTTCCCGTGGAAGAACGGCTTCACGCCCGAAGCCATCTACAGCGTGTATGAAGACAACGGCAATGTGGACATGCCCGGCTTCAAGGGCAAGTTCGCCGACTGGGTGCACCCCGTTTCCCAGACGCCCATGCTGAAGATGCAGCATCCCGACTATGAAACGTGGATCGACGGTCCGCACGGCGCCGCCGGTGTGGCCTGTGCCGACTGCCACATGCCGTACCAGCGCGAGGAAGGCAAGAAGATGTCCAGCCACTGGTGGACCTCGCCCCTGCGTGACCCCGAACTGCGCGCCTGCCGCCAGTGCCATGCCGACAAGACCGCGGCCTACCTGCGCGGACGCATCGAATACACGCAGGACAAGACCTATAAGCAGCTTCTCGTGGCGCAGGAATACTCCGTGCGCGCCCACGAAGCCGTGCGCCTTGCTCTCGAGTACACCGGAGAAAAGCCCGCCGATTATGATCAGCTGATCATCCGGGCCAAGGAAGCCGTCCGCAAGGGCCAGATGTTCTGGGATTTCGTGTCCGCCGAAAACAGCGTCGGGTTCCATAACCCCGCCAAGGCCCTCGACACCCTGACCAGTTCCATCACCCTGAGCCAGGACGCCATCAACGCGGCGCTCAAGGCCACCAACTACGGCATCGCGCCGAAGCTGGAGGGCGACATCAAGCAGATCGTGCCGCCCATCCTCAAGATGAGCCGCAAGCTCCAGCAGGACCCCGAATACCTCAAGACCCATCCGTGGTTCGCGTACCTGAAGCCCCTGCCGAAGGCCGACCAGATGTGGGAAGGCAACAAGAAGATCCAGTAGGCATATGATGAAGGGGGAATCCTCACCCAAAGGCGGAAGCCGGGGATTCCCCCTTTCCTCTCAACGCCATGAACGCATCATGCGGGTGAGAGGATACCCTCAAGACGGGGCGGCTGATCAGCCGTGCCCCCTTTGGCGACAGGCTCCTCCCCCTTTTTCTTCGGGAGAATCCCCTCCCGTTCACGTCATCCTCACTCCATAAACGGCAAGCCCTTCCGATGCATGACCGGAAGGGCTTGCCGTTTTGTTGACACGCCGCGTGCCGCGATGGGTGTTTCGTGGGGCAACAGCCCTACTTTGTTGGGGCGATGCGGCCTGTTCGCGGGGAACATTTTCCGGACGCGGGAGGGAAGCGCTATTTTTTCTCGCTGCCTACATCCACGGTCGTTTGGGAGGAATCCTCCTGACCCTCTTCGGCGGACGGAAGCGCGGCTGAGGCGTCCACATCCACGGCGGGAGGCAGGGCTCCTGGCTGGCCGCCGGGGACCGGGGGCAACATGCGCAGTTCCGTGGTCGGCGCGTGCTTGGTATCGAGGATGACCATGCCGGTACGTTCCAGCACTTCGTGGCGGAACGCGTATTCGGCTTCCATCTGCTTGGTTTTGTAGTGCATCCACGCCCGGACCACATAGCTGACCATCCAGGCCACGGCGAAGCCGCCCACGACCCAGATGGCGACCAGATGGAAATTTTCCCCGAGTTTCAGGAGCAGGCTCATCACCCCGTCGAGATAGTAGATCGCGGCGCACATGAGCACGAAGCCCGCGAACAGGATCACCGTGGGCGCTCCCCGGACCAGCGCGTAAAACGTCTGCATCCGCTGCGGGACGCCTTCGAGGTTCACGTCTTCGCCGCCGCGCGCCCCCCGGGAGAAGCCGAGGCTCACGAGGTTGACCAGCAGCATGGCGAGCACAGGGACCATAACCACGGCGACCAGATAGCCGATCCACGGGAATTGGAAGTGCGGCACGCCGCTGGACGAGGGCTGGGCGTTGGTGATGCTGATGATGATGGCGCCCACCGTTACCGCGAGCTCCATGAGGACGATGCCGATGACGAGGTAGAGGAATAAGGTTTTCTGCTCTTTTTCAGTGAATTGCTTGCCGAACAGCGTGTGGTGCTTCTGTTCCGCGCCGCTGTCCTGCGGGGTTTCGGGGGCATCTTTGGAGGCTTCGGCCTCCTTGCGCTCCGCATGTTCGTATTTGGAAAGGTTCATGTATGCTCCATTGCTTGGTGATGGATCTCATTGGTATGTTTTCGAAATGGGGTAGTATCATAAAGCCGTGCCGTCCGCCAAGGTATGGCCCGCCTCTTCACCGCTGGAGCGGCGGGTTCTTTGGGCCGCGTCGGCACGGTCATGGACTGCCGGAAGGGCTTATGATAACAGTAAGAGGCAGCAGAACCGAACGGCGTCCGCCGAGGGAACCAACCAGCTGTCGAGGAAAAATATTGTGTCTTCTCATAAGGTTATCAAGACAATTGCGGAAATCAACGAGCGCATCAAAAAAGGCCGGGCCGTTGTCCTCAACGCTGAGGAAATGACCGAGGCCGTCCGGCGCATGGGCCCGGAAAAAGCCGCCCGTGAAGTCGACGTGGTGACCACGGGCACGTTCTCGCCCATGTGCTCGTCCGGTTTGCTGTTCAACATCGGCCAGCCCGAACCGCCGAAAATCCGTACCACCCGGGTCTGGATGAACGACGTCCCCGCCTACGCCGGGCTTGCCGCCGTGGACGCCTATCTTGGCGCCACCGAGCTGCCCGAGGACGATCCCCAGAACAAAGTCTATCCGGGCCAGTTCAAATACGGCGGCGCACACGTCATCGAAGATCTCGTAGCCGGGCGCAGCGTCCATCTGCGGGCGACCTCATACGGGACGGACTGCTACCCCCGCCGGTCCCTCGACCGTACCGTCACGCTGGCGGATCTGACCTGCGCACAGCTTTTGAACCCGCGCAATTGCTACCAGAATTACAACGCGGCGGTGAACTGTACCAGCCGCACGATTTATACCTACATGGGGCCGCTCAAGCCGGACATGCGGAATGTGAACTTCGCTACGGCGGGCTGCCTTTCGCCGCTGTTCAATGATCCGTGGTTCCGTACCATCGGCACCGGGACGCGCATTTTCCTCGGCGGCGGGCAAGGCTACGTCATCGGCGCGGGCACACAGCACGATCCCTCACCTCAGCGCACCGAGAAAGGGCTCCCCCTCAGCGGCTCGGGCACGCTCATGGTGCGCGGCGATCTCAAGGGCATGAAACCGCGCTATCTGCGCGGCCTGTCCCTCACCGGGTATGGCGTGTCGCTGTCGGTGGGCGTGGGGATTCCGATCCCGATCCTCAACGAGGAAATGGCGGCCTTTACCGGGGTTTCCAACGAGGACATCCTGATGCCCGTGAAGGATTACGGGTATGACTACCCCAATGGCCTGCCTCGGGTCATTCAGCATGTGCGCTTCTCCGACCTGCTTTCCGGCGAAGTGGAAATCCAGGGCCGCAAAATCCCGACCGTGCCTCTGACCAGCCATGTGATTTCTCTTGAAATCGCCGACACGCTCAAGGCGTGGATCGAAAAGGGCGAGTTCCTTCTGACCGAAGCGGTTGACCGCATTCCGGCGTATTGATGAACGCTTGGGGAGGAGAAATTTCCTGGAGAAGCCCCCTCCTCCCCAAAACTGCCGGATCGGATTGTGCCTATCCCTTTCTTTTCAAAGTTTTTCGCCTTATCCTGAATCTCTGTTCGTGGAAGCGGGAAATGAGCCTGCCCTGCTGGTGGAGAGGGAAAGGCGGCCTTGGGGGCGGGCAGGGTTCTTGTCTTTTGCGGAAACAGTATTACTTTTATAAAGTAATTCTCTTTGGGAGCCGGGCGCTCTGGCTTTCTCTCCTTTTCTTTCCGTACAAACGTAGCGAGACGAGGTGTTTTGGTGAAACTCCCCGAATTTGGTTTTTTGGAAAAATGCAAGATTGTCGGCAAAACGCTGCTGGTGCAGGTTTGTTTGTTCATTACGTTGCTGCTGCTCGCGTGGGGCAGCCAGGCTCTGTATGCGAAGCTCGATCGCACGGAATTCCCCACCCCCGTACAGATCACCGACGCCGACAAGCTTGACGAGAACGCCAAAGGGAAGGCGCTGGTGGACGCCATCACGCACCAGATGCGTTATGAGCTGGACTCCACGTTCGGATGGAGCATCAACGATATTTTGTTTAACCGGTTCGTGTTGGACAACCGGGCGTACCGCCAGTACGGGGTGTACCACGCCACCAAGGTGCTGATGGACCTGTATTCCATGACCATCGCCAAGCTCGGCACCAACGACCGCGAGAGCGAAATGCTCTACAAGGCCCGCCTGAACAGCTTTGCCATCGATCCGCGCAGCTTCATGTTCCCGTCCGCCGAGTCGTCCTACAAGAAGGGGCTCAAGCTCATTGAACAGTATAAGGAGAGCCTCGACAAGGGTACCGGCGTGTACAACTGCCGGACCGACGACCTGTACGCCTCCTTCGACCTTGTGATCGGCGAAAACCTGCTCGGGTATGCGCTCGGCCTGCTTGAAAACTCGCAGGAACTGCCGTTCTACACGCTGGACAACCGTATTTACGAAGTACAGGGCATTGTGCTGGTCGTGCGGGACTTCATCAGCGCGCTGTATGAACTGTACCCCGAAATCAGCAGCAAGGGGAACGCGGGCAATATGGCCGCCGCGATCGAATACATGAACCGGATCTGCACCTATGATCCGCTGTACATCACGTCCAAGGTAAACTCCGGCGAACTGATCATTTCGTATGTGCTGTTCGCCAAGAACCGCCTCGAAGACATCCGCAACAGCATCCGTATCTAAGTTTTTTATCAGGTTCAAAGCAAAAGGGAGAACGGCACGCCGTCCTCCCTTTTTTGTCGTCTTCCGAAAACTGGAGGCTACGCGCCGTAGTACTCCTTATACCACTTCACGAACTGCCCGACGCCGTATTCTACGGAAGTCTGCGGGCGGAATCCGGTGTCCGCGATAAGGTCGGACACGTCGGCCCATGTGGCTTCCACGTCGCCGGGCTGCATGGGCATGAGGTTGCGGATGGCTTTCTTGCCGAGGGCGTCTTCGAGCGTGCTGATGAAAGTCCCGAGTTCGACCGTATTGTTATTGCCGATATTGTAGATACGCCACGGCGCGGTGCTGGTCGAAGGGTTGGGCTTGGCGCTGTCCCAAGCCGGATCGGGCTGGGGGATGCGGGCCATGACGCGCATCACGCCTTCGATGATGTCGTCGATGTAGGTAAAGTCGCGGCGCATTTTGCCTTCGTTGAAGACCTTGATGGGGTCCCCGGCGAGGATGGCCTTGGTGAACAGGTAGAGGGCCATATCCGGGCGGCCCCACGGCCCGTAGACGGTGAAGAAGCGCAGCCCCGTAGCCGGAAGGCGGTACAGGTGGCTGTAGGTGTGGGCCATGAGCTCGTTGGCTTTTTTGGAAGCCGCGTACAGGCTGACCGGGTGATCCACGTTGTCATGTACGGAGAAGGGCATGGAGGTGTTCATGCCGTACACGGAACTGGACGAGGCGAACACCAGATGCTCCACCTTCCCGTGGCGGCAGCATTCGAGCAGGTTGCCGAAGCCCACGAGGTTGGACTGGACGTAGCTTTTGGGATTGATGAGGCTGTAACGCACGCCCGCCTGTGCCGCGAGGTTCACGACATGCGAGAACGCGTTGCGGACGAATACGGCTTCCAGCGCGGCGTCGTCGGCGAGGTCCGTATGTTCGAAGGTGAAGCCGGGCAGGGCCTGCAACTGCGCGAGGCGATCTTTTTTGAGCTGCACCGAGTAGTAATCGTTGAGATTGTCGATGCCGACGACCGTATGCCCCTCGGCGATCAGGCGTTTGGAAAGGTGGAATCCGATGAACCCGGCCGCGCCGGTGACGAGAACGTGCATGTGGACCTCTTTGGATGATTGATACGTGGGAAAAGATGCCGGATGCGCTTTCCGCGCGAAGGGAGCGCCTCCGATACTTTGCCCGCAAAAAGACAGTTCCATTGTGATAATACGCTGAATTTTTCAAAAAAGGAGACAGATTCGGAAATGTTGCCCCGTCTCCCCCGAAACGCTTCTATCTTCCTGCAATGATGGACTTCAAGAAGGTGATAAGCTGGGCATAGCGTTGCGGCTTCCCGATGAGGTCGTCGACGTGCGGCGTGACCACATAACGGTGCCCGTGCACGATGCTCGGCGAAAGCGGGCGCAGCTCGGCAAGCCCAAGCTCGGGCGGGACCTGCCCGCACATGAGGATGACGCTTTCGGGTTTGAGCGCGGCGATGCCGCTCAAAAACATCCGGGCGTCGACCGTCTGTTCCGATTCGCCGTCCCCATAGGGGTAACGGTTCAAAGGCCAGAACGCATGGCTCCCCTTGGGGAGCGCCATATCCCCGAGCAACCGGCGCAGGAAGTCGCGGTGCGCGGCGTCGGCGTCGCCGCCCAGATCCCGGCTGAGGGACGGATAGGACCAGACCAGCGAGGGGCGGGGCGGCGTTTTTTTGAGCAGCGTCTGCCAATAGGCGGGCCAGACATCCGGGGCCAGAATGTCCGTGTCCGCGATCCGTACAGGTTTTTGCGGGGCGCTGGAAACGGGCTGCGGCTGTGGGGGAGGGGTATAGGAAGGCGGCTGAGGCTGGCGGCGTTCCCCGCGCTGTGGCGGCGCGCTGTGCTGCCGGACGGGAGGCGCGGCTTCGGACGGCTCGGGTTCCGGGCGCGCCAGAAGACGCTCCCTGACCTCGTCGTCGAGGAGCAGGTGCGTGATCCCGGCCTGACGCCACGGGCGGAAGGCCGGGGAAATATTCAGCGGGACAGGAGCCACGAGAGCAATCTCCACGCAACGTCTGTTTTGGAAAGGTGCGCCCAGCGTTCTTCGCGCCCGGAAGCGTCGGCGACGAAAACCGTGTTGTCCGGCGTACCGAAACCGTCTTGGAGCAGGTTGCCCACGACCATGTCGGCCTTTTTGGAAACAAGCTTGCCGCGCACGGAGTCTTCGATGTTCTGCGATTCGGCGGCAAAGCCTACGACTTTCTGCTCAGGCCGACGGTCGGCGGCGAGCGTTTTCAGGATGTCCGGATTGGGCGCGAAATGGACATCGAACCCGTCCGGAGCGTCGCTTTTCTTGAATTTCTTGTCGCCGCCCTGCGCAGGAGGCACGGGGGAGAAGTCGGCCACGGCGGCGGTAAACACACCCGCATCGCACTGCGGCCACACCGAAGCGGCGGCCTCAAGCATGTGCCGGGCTGAGCCGACGTTGTGCCGGGCGATTCCGGCGGGGAGCCACGGCGTACCCGGACCGCAGACGGCCTCGACCCGCGCGCCGCGCAGCCATGCGGCCACGGCGACCGCCGCGCCCATCGTCCCGGTAGACGGGTTGGTCCAGAAACGCAGCCCGTCCCAGTGCTCGCGGGTGGGGCCAAGTGTGACCATAACCCGTATGCCTTCCATATCCTGCGGGGCCAGCGCGCGCAATCCGGCGAGATAAATCTCGCGCAGGTCGGCAAGGCGCCCTTGTCCCTCTTCACCGCACGCCGTGCGCCCGCAACCGGGCTCGACCACGGCGCACCCCCGTTCACGGAGGGTGGCGATGTTGGCTTGCGTGGCCGGATGGCTCCACATGGCCGGATTCATGGCGGGGGCGATGACGGCCTTGCCCCGGAAGGCAAGGGCCTGGCAAGCCAGCAGCTCGTCCGCCTGGCCCTGCGCCAGCCGCGCGATGGTAGCGGCGGAGGCGGGGGCGATGACGAGGGCTTGCGCCACCTGCCCCGGTTCGAGATGGGCGAAGGGCGAGGGAGCCTGCGGATCATCGAAGGGGGCCGTGTATACCGGGGCCGCGCCGAGTGCGGCGAACGTCAGCGGCGTGACGAATTTCTGGGCGGAGGGGGTCAGGGTCGCGCTGACGGAAACGCCCGCGTCCTGCCACTGGCGCACGAGATCGAGCGCGCGGTATGCGGCGACGGACCCGCACACTCCGAGATGGAGGCGGGGCCCGCCGACGCCGCGAAAGGCGAGATGGGCGTCCATTACTGGCTCAGGCCCTGCTGGTGCACGCCGCCAGCGGCGCCCGTGCCCGTGGAGGTGTCGGGCGTCAGATAGAAGGACGGGGAAGAGCTGCCGCCCGCGTCCATTCCGGCGGCGGCCCCGCCGTTGCCCATGGTCGGCAGGACGCCGTCGGCGAGCCGTGTCATGACCCAGATTTCCATGGCTGCGGTGGTGGTCTGCTCGTAATAGTAGATCACCGCGTACCGCTCGCCCTTTTCGTACAGGTGCATGGTCTTGGAGCCGATGGCCGCGCCGCGCAGGTTCCAGCCCTGACGGTTCATGTTCAAGATCATGGCGTTGGCGAGGGAAGGCTTGTCCACGCGGCCTTCGACGGTGATGAGGCCGGTTTTGGTCCCGTCCTGGGCCACGGAAATAAGGCTGCGCTTGGCGTCGACGGACATGTCGCGGGGAATCGGGACATCGGGGAACTGATCAAAGTAGACTTCGCTGCCGTCTGAGGATTTCGTCTCGAACGGATTGGAAATATTGAGGTCCGCGCACCCGGAAAGGGGAAGCAGGGAACAGATGAGCAGCAGGCAGTAAAGAGCACGCATGGGAAACTCCTTCGTCATGGCGGTGTCCGGGAACCCCCGGCTTTTTGTTCATAGCCAATCTTCGCGTGATGCGCAAATGGGGAGCGGGGGGAGGGGGCGGCTTTGTATCGGAATATCAGATAAATGAAACCTCAGCGCGAAGCACTGTGCCGGAACAGGCTCCTGCCATGCAGCCTCTCCACCAGTCGAAAATCTTTGAAGAGGATGGGGGAGGCTTGGAAGGGTAAACTTTCTAAAGAAAGTTTACCCTTCCAAGCCTCCAAATGGTTACACGGCTCCTACGTCATCCAATACCGGATCAGCGCCACCGTGCCCATGCCGACGGCAAGCGCGCCGAATAAGCTGCCTTTTTTGTACCAGCAGATGAGCAGGGTGGGGAAGGTGGCGATAAGGAACAGGTTATCCCCGGAGATGTTGAGCTTGCCGTCCGCGAGCAGCAGATCGGGCGCGACCAGCGCGGCGAGCACGGAAACGGGCACGAAGGAGAGCCAGCGCGTCAGGAGCGGCGGCAGTTCGCGCCCCGCCAGCAGCGTGACCGGCATCACGCGGGGGATGAGGGTCACGAGAGCCATGCCGAGGATACAGAGCAGGAGATCGATGTTCATGCTTTCCTCCTGAGTGCGTCGATGTTGCGGTCGCGGTGGGTGACGAGCAGGGCCCCGATGGTGGAGGTGATGACGCTGGCGATGATGACGTTCCAGCGGCCCGTGTCGTACATGGCGAGGATGACCGAAAGCAGCGCCGAGAGGACGGCCGCCAGCGTGTACAGCCGTTCCTTGCACTGGGGGACGAGCAGGGCGAGGAACATGGCGGGCAGGGCGTAGTCAAGGCCGAACAGCTTGGGATCGGGCAGGAAGTCGCCGGCCACCGCGCCTATGAACGTACCGAGCACCCAGCCGCTGTGGGAGGTGAAGTTGGCGGCGTACACCAGCGGAAGCCGCGCCTTCTCACCTGTGGCCATGGCCATGCTGTGCATGGCGAAAACCTCGTCCGTGAGCCCCCAGCCGATGATGAATTGCTGGAAGCGGGTGAACGGCGCGAACCACGGGGCCACGGCGGCGGACATGAGCACATGCCGCAGGTTGATCACGAACGTCGTGAAAACGATGGAAAAGACGGACGCGCCCATCCCCCATAGGCCGACGGCGATGAACTGCCCGGCTCCGGCATAGACGAGCAGGGAAAAGAGCACGGCGTACACGGCGGGGATGTTGTTCTGGACGGCAAGCACGCCGTACGCGAAACCGAGCGGCACGTACCCCAAAAAGATGGGGAACCCGCGCTTCATGCCTGTAAGGATGGCGGAGGAGGAAGAGGCTTTCGGCTCGGCCATGACGGTTGATTCAATGGTGTCGGACATGATGCTGCTGCGAAGGTTAATGGGGGCTGAAGGCTGACAGGAACGACGCAGGCCTCTTGCCGCAAGGACGAAAAGGTCACTGTGGAGGGAGACGGAAGATATATCGAAACGCACAGGGCGTCTAGTTGTAAAAAAATCCTTTGAAAAAGCCGGGCTGCGCTTTATCAGCACAAGGCCGGGATACCTCGTGCGCTTGCCTCGCGCCGGGGAATGCGGCAAGACGGAACATATTCTTTTTTCAGGAACGCCACATGCCTCCCATACGTTTCATCCATGCCGCGGATCTCCATCTGGACGCCGCGTTTTCCGGCCTGTCCCGGGACATCCCCGCCGATTTCGCGGAACGCCTGCGCACAGCCACGTTCACCGCGTTTCGCCGCCTCCTCGATCTGTGCGAGCGCGAGAGCCCGGATTTCCTGCTCCTCGCCGGGGACGTGTACAATCAGGAGGACGCCAGCGTCTCCGCCCAGCTCGCCCTGCGCGACGGGTTCCGGCGTCTGGAATCCTTGAGTATTCCCGTTTTTCTCGTGCACGGCAACCATGATCCTCTTGCCTCCCGGCTGCGTTCCGTACGCTGGCCCGGCAACGTGACCGTGTTCGGGGAGCTGCCGGACGCGGTGCCCGTGTTCCGGAAGGGTGAGGGAACGCCTCTCGCCATCATCCACGGCGCGAGCCACGCCTCAGGCCGGGAAACCCGGAACCTCGCCGCGCTCTTCCGGCGCACGGAGGCGTGCGGCCTTCACGTGGGGCTGCTGCACGCCACGCCCGGCGATGCCGATGGAGTGGCCCGGTACGCGCCGTTCTCGCAAGAGGATTTGAAGGCGTCCGGCATGGATTACTGGGCGCTCGGGCACATCCACGACCGCCGCGAGGTCTGCCGGGAACCGCTGGCGGCCTACCCCGGCTGTACGCAGGGGCTGCACATCAACGAGCCCGGCGAAAAGGGGTGCTTGCTGGTGACGGCGGAAGCCCGGCCCGATGGCGGGTATGCGGTGCGCACGTCCTTCCGTCCCCTCGGCCCTGCGGTCTGGAAGACGCTGGATATGGATCTGGGCGGCGCTGCTTCGCTGGATGAACTGGAAAACCGGCTCCGAACCGGACTGGATCGCGCGGCTGCCGAGGTCTGGTCCGGCTGTGAAATGTTGCTTGTACGGCTGCGGCTGCAAGGACGCACGGAACTGGACGGGCTGCTGCGCAAGGGGACAACCTGCGCGGAACTGGCGGATCGGCTGCGTGAGGGCGGCAACGGCGTACCCCGGATCTGGATCAAGGATATCGACGTCGCCACCCGGCCCTGTGTGGAGCGGGGGGCTTTGCTGGAGCGCGAGGATCTGCTCGGGGAGGTGTTCCGCCTGTCCGAAGCGGCACGCACGGCTTCGGGATTGCAAGCTTTGCGGGAAGGCCCGCTGGCTCCTCTGTTCGCGCACGCCCGGGCGGGGAAGGCGCTGGAGCCGCTCACGGATGAGGAGCTGGCCCGGTTGCTGGACGACGCGGAAAGCCTGTGCCTTGATCTCTTGGAGAACGACTGATGCGTATCCGTTCCTTTCATATCGACGCGTTCGGGACGCTCCGGGATGTGACTGCCGAAGGCCTGCCCGAGGCCGGGGCCGTGTTCCTCGGCCATAATGAGGCGGGCAAATCCACGCTGCTGGATTTTTTCCGTTCCACGCTGGTCGGCTATCCCCGCACCCGTGACGCCCGCGAACGCGGGTATCTTGCGGGGCAGTCCGGGTTGCTCGGCGGCAGCCTGACGTTGTTTTCGGATGCGCGCGGCGGTGACATCCGGCTGATCCGCCGTCCCAATGTCGCCAAGGGCGAGCCTCTGCTCACGGACGCGCAAGGCCGCCCGCTGGATCCGGCGCTGTGGGAGCGTCTGCTCGGCGGCGTCACCCGCGAGGTGTATGCCAGCGTGTACGGGTTCAGCCTGTCGGAATTGCAGTCTTTCGCCTCCTTAACATCGGAAGGCGTGCGCAATGCCTTGTACGGTGCGAGTTTCGGCATGGCGGGGCTGAAGTCGCCGGGCGCGGCGCTCAAGAAGCTGACCGGAAGCATGGAGGACTTGTTCCGGGCGCGGGGCTCCAATCCTCGTTTGTCCGCCGCGCTGAAAGAATGGGAGGACGTGCGCCGGGATATGCGCCGTGCCGAAGAGGACGCCGCCCGTTACGACAGCCTCGCCGCCGAACGGGATGCGGCGCAAGGGCGGCTTGCGGCGTTGCGCGAGGAACGCGCCGAGCGGGAGCGGGAACGCCGGGTGCTGGAACGCCGCCTTGGGGTCTGGGAGCGCTGGGAGGAATGGCGCCTCGCCGGGGTGCGCCTTGAGCGGCTGGAGCCCGTGCCCGCGACCTTCCCGCAGGATGGCCCCGCGCGGCTGGAGCGGGCGTTGGAACGCCGTTCGGATGCGGAGAGGGCGCTGGAGCAGGCCCGGCAGCGGTTGGAACAGGCCCGAGAAGACTTGGGTTCCCGTGTGGCGGATCGGGCTCTGCTGGATTGCGGCGAGCGGCTGCGCGAATTGGCCGGTCGGGCGGCTAGCTGCCGCAACGCGCTGGCGGCGATTCCCGGGCTGTGCGCCGATCGGGAGCGGACGCTTGCCGCCTTGCAGCGCGAACTGGCCGGGCTCGGGCCGGATTGGACGGCTGAGCGCGTCCAGAGGATCGGGCGGCCTTTGTCGTTGCGTGAGGCATTGGAACGTCAGGCCGAGCAGCGGCGCAGCGCCGTTTCGGATATGGAAAACGCGCAGGCCGCCGTACGCCGCATTGCGGAGGATACAAAGGCGCTTGAGTCTGAGCTTGAGGAGCAGATGAGGCAGGCGGCAGACGTCCCCGAGCCACCGATGGCTTTGTCCGAGGCGGAGCGGGAACGTCTGCGTGAGGCCATGGCGCGGGCTGAGGAGGCGCGGCGTCGGTTGCCCGAGGCGCAAACCTCGTCCGCCGAGGCGGAGCGGGAACTGGATCAGGCTTTGAGCCGATTGGCTTTGGAGCCGGGGACGAGCGGCCGGGCGCTCGAAGCGCTGTCCGCAGGGCAGGACGCGATTGCCGCGCTGGCTTCGGAGATTCTCCATAAGGAAGCAGAACGGAAAGACCGCGAGCGCCGGGTTGCGGCGGCTGGTTCCGATGCGGAACGTGCGGGGGAAACGCTGGCGCGTTTGCGTGAGCGTCGGGCGGCATGTCCCGCCCGTTCCGCCGTGGACGCACAGTGGGCGGCATTGCGGCGTTTACGTTCCGCCTTGTCCCGGCTGGCTGTGGAACATGTGCGCTTTACGGATGCCGAATCCCGCTGCGCCGAGCATGGGGCCGCTTCCGGGACGGAATCCAGCCCGGCTCTTGTCGTGCTCGGTTCCGTACTGGCGGTGCTCGGGGTTGCCGGGGCCGTCCTTCGCGGCGTGTTGGAAGTAGCTTTCCTGCGGCTCGGGTCGGTCGCCTTGCCTCTTGAAGGCTGGCTGCTCGGCGCGTTCCTTCTGGTCGGCGGGGCGTTCGTATGGGCCGGTTTTCCACGCCGGAAAGAACGCCGCCCGGAATTTGCCGCCACGGCGGAACGGCTCCAGCAGCGGCGGACTGCCTGTTTGCAGCGGGTGCAGGCCGTGCAGCGGGAGATCGGGGAATTGTGCCGGACGGTCGGCCTTTCCGATGCGGAAGAGGCAACCGTGGACGCTTTCGAGCGCGCGGTGGAGCTGGCGCGGGAACGGTGCGCCGCCGGGGAACGTCTGGCGGAGGAGATACAGCGCCAAGAGGCGTTTTGCGCCGAAGCCGAACGCCATGCGCAAACGGAGCGGGCCGCTTTGGAGCAGGCATCGGCGGACGAGCGGGCGGCAATGGCCCGGTGGCTGGCATGGTTCCAGACGCATGGCGTAGATGCGCCTTTGCCCGGCGAGGCGGCGGTTTTCTGCGCCCGCGTGGACAGCGCCCGGATGCGGCTTGCCTCGGCTCTAGCCAAGCGCCGGGAATTGGCGGCGCTGGAGGCGGATCGCGCCGCCTTGCCGGAGTGCGTGCGCTCTTTGCTTTCCGAGGCCTTTTACTCCGGGGATGATGATATACGGGCCGCCGAGGCGGCGCGGAACGCGCTGGAACTGTGTCGTGAGGCCGATCGGCTGCGCGACGAGCGGCGACGCTTGGAAGAGTCGGTTCAGGCCATGACCCTCCAGCTGACGCGCTTGGAACAGTCCCGTCTGGGAGCGGAAGACGCTCTTGAGGCGGCTCGTGCCCGGCAGGTTGCAGCGGATGCGGCATGGGAAGGTTTTCTGGGTGGGCTTGGTCTGGCAGCCGGATTGTCTCCGGCGACGGCCCGGGAAGCGCTGGAGCGGATGGATCGCGTACAGGCGCTGGAAGCGGAGCGCCTGCGGCTTGACGAGGAGCTGGAACGGCAGGAGCGCGAACGCGATGCCCTCCGTATGCCGCTTCGGGGGATCCTGCGGCAGCTTGGCCGTCTGCCGGATGCCAGCGCGAACAACGCAGCGGAAGAGCCGGATTGGCCCGGATGCCTGGAAGCGCTGTTGCGCGAATGGGAGTCCGCCCGTGCCGAAAACGCCGAGGTTGTGCGTCTCCGCGCCCGATCCGAAGAACAGGCCGTGGAAGTCCGGGAGGCTGAGGCCGTCCATCATGACGCCGTGCGGGAAGTGGAACGTCTCCTCAATATGGCGCAGGTGCCCGATGCCGAGGCGTTTTATCGGAGGCACGGGGCAAAGCTGGAACGGGAAGCGCTCGAGCGCCGCCGCGAAGATCTGGAGGATGCCCTGCGTCTGGCGGCTCGGGATCTGTATGGGGCGGATGCCGATATTCCGGCGTTTTTCGCCTCGTTCGGCGAGGCGGACAAAGAGGTCTTGGAAGCGGAGCTCGCAGGCCTCGCGGGCCGCCTGTCCATGCTTGCGGACGAAGAGGAGCGGCTTGCCGATTCCCTGCGTACGCAGGAAGTCCGTCTGGAGCAGGCCGAGGGCTCGGAAACGCTTTCCCGTCTGCGCCTTCGGGCTGCGTCGCTTTCCGGGACCATACGGGGCTTGGGTTTGGAATGGAGCCGGTACGCGCTGGCCCGGCATCTGCTGCTTGAAGCGCGCGGGCGGTTCGAAAAAGAACGACAGCCCGGCGTCATCCGTGCGGCCTCCGCGTTGTTTTCCGCCATTACGGGCGGCGCGTGGGTCGGCATTGCTGCCTCGCTGGAAGACAGTTCTTTGCGCGTCCTCCCTCCGCACGGCGAACCGGTCAGCCCCGAAGTGTTGAGCCGGGGCACGCAGGAACAGCTCTATCTGGCCCTACGGCTCGCGCATATCCGCAACCACGCGGCGCAGGCCGCCGCATTGCCGGTCATCATGGACGACGTGTTGGTCAACTTTGATCCCGATCGCGCCCTGCGTACGGCTCAAACCTTCGGCGATCTGGCTTCTTCGCAAGAAGGTTCGCCGGGGCATCAGCTTTTGTACTTCACTTGCCACCCGCATATGGCGGACATGCTCCGCAAGGCCGTCCCCGGCGTCGGGCTGTATGTCATGGAGAGGGGAACGATCCGGGAAGAGGAATGACGGGCAATGGGAGATTCGAAGTGGCGGTGGTTTTACGAGATCTGTCGGGCATTTTTTCTTTTTGTGGGCTGTTCCTTGAATCCCTTCGGCTCGTGGAGGAGATTGCCGGCGGGCATTCCGTACCTGGACAATGTCCGGTTGGTAGGCAGAGATTGTGAGGCCCTGTGGTGGAAGCGGGGAACGATGGGTTCGAAGCGCAGCGTATGGTGCGGAGCCGCATTTAAAGAATGGCAAGAGGCACTGTGCTCCATCCGCAGTGATACGATCCTCCGGGAAACGGCCATCAGAAAAAAAGCCCCTGCCGGAACAGGGGCCTTTTCTATCACGGAACAAGGCTACGGACGGCTCAGGTCAAACAACAGCGGCCGGTCGGCCTCAAGAAAGGGCAGTGTTAGGGCCTCTTCGGGCGTCACCCAGCGGAAAGCCTGTCCGTCGTTGGCGACAGGCTCCCCGGAAAATTCGGTGATATGGAAGAAATGGAGCCGCACCGAGCGGAAATCGTAATCGTGCTCAACCGTGCGCCAGAGCCTCGGGTTGCGGACGGATAAGGACAATTCCTCAGCGAGTTCGCGGGCGAGGGCCGCTTCCAGAGATTCTCCGGGTTCGACCTTTCCGCCGGGAAATTCCCAAAAACCGGCCTGCGGATGGCCTTCCGGACGTTGCGCCGCGAGAAACGAGCCGCCGCGCCACAAGATACCGCCCACTACTTCAATCCGTGCCTTCTCTTCCATCTTTCCCCCTCAAAAAACAAAACAGGCGATTCGCCGCCTGCCGTCCTTTTTGCCCATAGGCTTTTCTGCCAAAGCTCGCCGTCGGCTGAAAGCGAGCACGCTTATGCCGATGGACTTTATCTTTTCCCCTGCATCCAACGGGATTTCCGTCGTGCGGCCTTCCCGCCGGTCAAAAATCTCGGGAGGGAGAAGGGGCGCAAACCACGCTGGCAAGTTTGGGGAAGAGAGGGGCCGTTCTCCAGAAACGCTCTCTCCCTTCCCCAATCCATTCTAGTTCTTCGTGAGATATTCGGCGATCATCGCGTCGTAGCGCGAGGTCTTGGCAAACGTACGGGCGGCCATGCGCTGCCGGAAAGGCAGGGAAACGCTCATATCGTTGGCCTTGAGTTCCGCCGTGGCTTCCGCGTAGGTATCGGGATCGGACAGTACGAGGATGCTGTGGAAGTTCTTGGACGCCGCGCGGAGCATACAGGGCCCTCCGATATCGATTTCCTCAATGGCTTCGCGGGGCTTCAACCCCTTGGCCAGAGCGCTCTCGAAATCGTAAAGGTTCACGCAGATGAGATCAAATGCCTTGATTCCCTTTTCTTTCAGAACGGCGAGGTGCTCGGGGTTGTCCTTGTCGGCGAGGATGCCGCCGTGGATGTGGGGATGCAGCGTCTTCACCCGGCCGCCGAGGATTTCGGGGAAGCCGGTCACGTCGCTGACCGCGGTGACGGGCAGGCCCGCGTTTTCAAGGAATTTCAGCGTGCCGCCGGTGGAGACGAGCTCCACGCCGTTGGCGTGCAAAAAGGTTGCGAATTCCGCCAGTCCGTCCTTATGGGTGACGCTGAGCAGAGCCCGCCTGATGGGAAGGAAATCCATTCGATTCGCTCCTGATCCGGGTTAGGCGAGAAAGGGGAGAGGCCGGGAAGGCGTCTCCTCTTAGTGGTGCATGTGATCGCCTTTTTTGATACGATAAAAAGCCGTCGCCACAATGACGCAGAAATACACGAAAATAAGCGATACGCCCACAAATCCCTGCGGCGTGGAGTGCATGGCGTTGCTGACCAGCTCGTTGAACATGGCGGACTCCTTGGCTCTTCCGGCCCCGAACGCCGAAGGGATTTTTCCGGCGGACGTGGTCGAGACGTTAAAGTATTACATTGCCCGGCTTGCGATAAAAGTCAAGCGGGAGCTTCGGAGGAAGCATGGCCAAACCATTTGTAAATCCCTTTGTTTCCGGCCAGTTCCTCGAACTGCGCGTGGATGCGCTGGTGTCCGACGGGCGCGGCCTCGGGCGTCATGACGGCGTGGTCGTACTTGTCGAGGATGCCTTGCCGGGGCAGCTCGTGCGTGCGCGGGTCGCCGCCGTGCGGAAGAGCCTTGCGGAAGCCGCACTTGTTGAAGTGCTCGAGCGTTCTCCGGACGAGCAGGAGCCGCCGTGCCCCCATGCCGGACGGTGCGGTGGATGTTCGTGGCAATCGCTGGCCTATGGCCGCCAGCTCGCATGGAAAGAGCGCATCGTGCACGACGCGCTGGAGCGGGTGGGCAAGGTGGCGTGTCCGCCCATGCTGCCTATCCTGCCCTCCCCCTCCGAGTGGGGATACCGCAACAAGATGGAATTCGCCTTTGGGGTGTCCGGAGACGGCGGCAAGGCGCTCGGGCTGCGGGAACGCGGTTCGCGCAACATCGTCGAGGTGACGGGATGCCTGTTGCAGACGCCGTTGACCATGCGGGTTCTTGAAGCTGTGCGGATGTTGTCCAATGGGGCGTTTCACGATCTGGACGGGCGGTTCCTCGTCGTCAGGGAGCCCAATGCGGGCGGTTGCTTTGTGGAATTGATTGTGGGGGCCGGTGGGAGCCTTGAGGCAGGGGAGCGGTTCGCGGAGGCGCTGCGGGCTGAAATTCCCGAAGTGACGGGTTTCGCGCTGTCGGAACGTCTGGCTCCCAGCGATGTGGCCTACGGCGAGCGGGCTCTGTACGCGGACGGTCGGCTTGAGGAGCGGATCGGAGATGTCCGGTTGCAGATGGGGCACAACGCCTTTTTTCAGGTGAATACGCCCGCCGCCGAGTTGCTGTATGCGGAGGCCGCCCGGTTTGCCGCGCTTGGGGAACTGCCGGATCCTGTCCTGTGGGACGTGTATGGCGGCGTGGGTTCCATCGGGCTGTACATGGGGCGCAATGCGCGGGTCGTAGGCATTGAGGAAATGCCCGGCGCGGTGCGTTATGCCCGCGGCAATGCGAAGGCGTTGGGCAGGAAGGCGTACAAGGTGGAGCAGGGCGACGCCAAGTCCGTGCTCGGGCGTCTGGTGAAGCTCGGCCCCAAGCCGGATGTGGTGGTGGTCGATCCGCCGCGTGCCGGGATTGATGCCAAGGTCGCGCAGCAGCTTGCCGAGGCGGCCCCGCTGCGGCTTATATACGTTTCGTGCAACCCCGCGACGCTGGCCCGCGACGTGGCCCGTCTGGCTCCGGCTTTCCGCCTGAAAGCCGCCAGGCCTGTGGACTTGTTCCCCCAGACGCCGCATGTGGAGACGGTGGCCCTGCTGGAACGCGTATGATTTCAGACTGCGAGGCGAACGATGAAAGTCATCGGCATCAACGGAAGCGCCCGCAAGGATGGGAATACTTCTCTTCTCATCAAGGCGGTTTTTGCGGAGCTGGAGGCGGAAGGCATTGAAACGGATCTCGTGCAGTTGCATGGCAAGGCTCTTGAGCCCTGCAAGGCCTGCTTCGGGTGCGGGGGGAAGCGTCAATGCGTTGTAAAAACAGATTATTTCAATGAATGTTTCGCCAAAATGGTGGAGGCGGACGGCATGGTGCTCGGCTCCCCTGTTTATTCCGCCGATGTTACGGCAGGGATGAAGGCTTTCCTTGAGCGCGCGGGCGTCGTCGTGGCGACGAATCCGGGTATGCTCCGGCACAAGGTTGGGGCCTCCGTAGCGGCGGTGCGGCGCGGGGGCGGCCTGGCCGCCGTGGACACGATGAACCATTTCCTTCTGAATAAAGAGGTCATCGTGGTCGGTTCGACCTATTGGAATATGGCCTACGGGAGGGATGCCGGAGATGTCCTGAACGATGCGGAAGGGATGGCCAATATGCGCAATCTTGGGCAGAACATGGCGTTTGTGCTGAAAAAAATCAGATAGGCGCGGTGACGGGGAAGGAGCCGAGGGAGGGTGTCCTCCTCCGTGTTTTTCCTCCGTTTCCATCCTCTTTTCAGCATGGCGGGCGCAATCGCGGTTTCAGCTCTCGGCATTTTCTGCGTAATCATTGCCGCGGCATGGGAATGGCGTACGGGGAGCGTTCGGAAGGGAAAAACGGGTTGACGCACGATGTCCGATTCCCTATAGACTCATTCCTTTCCGTCACGGCATTGTGCCGGGCGCGGGAGCGAAAGGAGAAAGGGAACCATGCTTGCGTATCTTCAGGGCCTGTCGCTTGGGCTGGCATATGTCGCGCCCATCGGCGTGCAGAATCTTTTCGTCATCAATGCCGGCCTGTCCCAGCCGCGGGCGGCGGCCTACCGGACGGCGCTCATCGTCATTTTTTTTGATGTGACCCTTGCGCTTGCCGGTTTTTTCGGCATCGGCGCGCTGATCGAACATTCCGAGCTTATCCGAAAGGGCGTTTTGCTGGCTGGCAGCCTTGTAGTGATGTATATGGGGCTCCGGCTCATGCTGTCCCGCGAGGCCGCCGGTCCGGCGATCAACGTGAACATCCCGCTCATGAAGACCATCGGCATGGCCTGTGTCGTGACGTGGTTCAATCCGCAGGCGATCATCGACGTGTCGCTGCTGCTCGGGTCCTTCCGGGCGGCCTTGCCGCCCGAGGAGTCCGGCCTGTTCCTCTGGGGCGTGGTCTGCGCGTCCTGCCTCTGGTTCCTGTCCCTGACCACCATTTCCTCACTCTTCAAGAACCGGTTCACGCCGCGCCTGTTGCGCATCATCAACCTTGTCTGCGGCCTGGTCATCTTTTTCTATGGCGTGAAGCTCGGCTGGTCGTTCGTGGAGTTATGGCAGAGTACATTTTGAGTGTATTGGGGAAGGGAGAACCACGTTACTGCCTTCAACCCCAACGGCCTTGCGAGAATACTCTTTCTTGTGATGGCGGCCGCATTCTTGAGTGAAAAAACAAAGCCCTTTCCCGCACACCGGAAAAGGGCTTTGTTTTATGGGGAACGTAGCCGTTCCAAAACGGAAAAGCCTTTGTAAAGGGAAGGAAACGTTTTCCCCCCTTTACAGAATAGGGCTATTCTTCCTCGCTGTTCGGTACCTCGGCTTCGAGGGATTCGGCGCGCCGGATGATCTCTTCAAGCTGGATGTCGGCGCCGAGGACGCCGATGATCTCGTCGTTGGCGTCGGTGATCACCGTGGAGACGGTGATGATGAGCTGGCCCGTGACCTGAGACTGATGGACGTTCGTGATGTGCAGCTTTCCGGTGTGCATGGGCTGGAGGAACCACTCGCGGTTCGAGTAGTCGAACCCGATCGGGAAGGCCTTGTAGCCCTTCTGATCGCCGGGATCGCTGATGGCGATGGCGGTGGAGTGCCCCTTCACGTCGGTGACGTAGGCATACTGGATGAACGAGTAGTCGCGCACGAAGTGCTGGAGCTGCGCGGTGAGCGCTTCCGAATCGGCGGTCGACTGGCAGTCGCGGGCCAGACGCTCCACGAGGTTGGAGGCCAGTTCCCCGGCGATGCGCTTCATCTGGTCGAACTCGCTGTCGAAGAGTTCCGGCATGAAACGGCGGACGAGGTTCTTGATTTCCTTGTTGGAGAAGGAGGTGTTGCGCCCTTCCTCGTAGGCGGCCATGATCCTGGTGTGGATCTGGCCCACGGCGGGGTGCTTCTTGGAGACTTGGCGTTCCGGCGGCAGGTTGAACTGCTGGTTGATCCAGTAGGCCACGCCCGCGCGGCCCGCCTTGTCGTTGATGATGATCGGCACGGAGCGGTTGAGGATCTTGGTGGTGTCGAAGATGTTGTAGATCTCTTCGTTCTTGGCCAGCCCGTCGACGTGGATGCCCGCGCTGGTGGCGTTGAAGTCCTTGCCCGCGAAGGGGTAGTTGTCCGGGATGCGGTAGTCGAGTTCCTTCTCGAAATACTGGGCGATTTCCGTGATGACGGTGGGATCGGCGGCCTCGTCGTTGCCGGTGAGGGAAATGTAGTCGATGACCAGCGCTTCGAGGGGCGCGTTGCCGGTGCGTTCGCCAAAGCCCATGAGCGTGCCGTTGACGCCGCCGCAGCCGTACAGCCATGCGGTCACGCCGTTGACGAGCACCTTATGGAAGTCGTTGTGCCCGTGCCATTCGAGCCATGCGCCGGGGACGCCCGCTTCGTCGGTGAAGGCGCGGACGATACGCTGCACGGAGCGGGGAAGCGCCGCGCCGGGGAAGGGCACGCCGTAGCCCATGGTGTCGCAGAGGCGGATCTTGATGGGCATGGACGCTTCGTGGGAGAGCTCCATGAGCTTGCGCGCGAAGGGCAGGCAGAAGCCGTAGATGTCGGCGCGGGTCACGTCTTCGAAGTGGCAGCGGGGCACGATGCCCCATTCGAGGGCCTTGGTAACGACCTTGAGGTAGTCGTTCATGGCCTGCTCGCGGGTTTTGCCGAGCTTCAGGAAGATGTGGTAGTCGGACATGCTGGTGAGCAGGCCCACTTCATCGAATTCCATATCATGGGCGATCTTGAGGTCGTCCATGTTGGCGCGGATCCAGCCGGTGACGCGGGGGAAGCGGTAGCCTCTGGAGCGGCAGACTTCAATAGCCTTGCGATCCTTGGGGGAATACATGAAAAATTCGGAGGCCTGGATGAGTCCGCTCTTGCCGCCGAGCTTGTGGAGCAGGTCGTAGATGCGGGCGATCTGCTTGACGGTATAAGGGGGTCGGGCCTGCTGGCCGTCACGGAAGGTTGTGTCGGTGATGAACATGGGATCGGCCGGGCGGGGGACGAGGAATGTATCGTCGAATTCGATGCGGCTGACATGCGTATATGGGAAAACGTCGCGGTACAGTTCGGGTTCGACGCGGTTGTCCAGCGTCAGGGGGCGGGAAGCATGTTTTTGATACAGTAAGCTCATTGTGCGGTTCCTCCTGAGGTAAGGTAATCTCCGTATGAGATACGGAAGCGCTTTAGTACGTGTGGACAACAAGACGAAAAAGGTCTTTGGGGATCTTTTCCTCAAGC
Organism: Bilophila wadsworthia ATCC 49260; assembly: GCF_000701705.1. Classification (GTDB taxonomy): domain Bacteria; phylum Desulfobacterota; class Desulfovibrionia; order Desulfovibrionales; family Desulfovibrionaceae; genus Bilophila; species Bilophila wadsworthia. Next base: position 41,279 of record NZ_KL370817.1, read on the forward strand.
TAACGACTATAGCGCATTTTCATGTGAACCGAAAGGAAATTTTCTTGCGTAAAAACGGTCCGGAATATGGAAGAAAGAGTACAATTCCGCCCTGATGCCGGAACCGATCCGCAGAGTATCCCCTTCGGGGAAGCCAACCCCTTGCGGACCGGGCCCGCGAGGGATAATTTATCTGAAAAGACGATGTTTCAGGGGGTTACGATGGACGCCATAAGCATTATCGCAGAGCAGCGCATTCGGGAAGCCTGCGAGCGGGGAGCCTTTGATTCCCTTCCCGGAGCGGGCAAGCCGCTGGAGTTGGAAGACGACTCGCACATCCCCGAAGACCTTCGCATGGCCTACAAACTGCTGAAGAACGCGGGCTACGTCCCTGAAGAGGTTCTTGACCGGAAAGAGGCCCAATCCATTGTCGACGCATTGGAAAAGTGCGGGGACGAACAGGAAAAGGTCCGGCAGATGAAAAAGCTCGAAGTGGTCATTGCCCGCATCAAGGCCCGCCATCCCAACGCGCCCCTTCTCGGCGACGGCAGCCCGTACTATGAGCGGGTGGTCAGCCGGATTACCGTGAACAAGAAGGACTGAACCGCTTTTTTTCGGGTAGCGGCGCGGTATACAACCGTTTCCAGTACCCCGTTTTGCCGCGGCGTCAGGGAAATAAAAAATGCCGGATGGCCTTGCCGCGTTGAGGCTATACGGCGGGTGCGCCTCCGCCTGTCGGAAACAGTACCTTGCCCCAATCCTTACTCGGAAAGGGAGGGAGCCCTTGCCCTCCGCCTGAGGGCGCATCTCCCAACCTTTCGGGAGACGGGGGCAGCCGATGGAGGCGCCGCTTTCGTCGTCCGGCCTTCTCTTCCCTACCGCTGCGCGGATAGATGTTCTTCCGTCCGCATTTCCCACCCCTCGCCCGGGTGTTCCTCGCTCACATGGAGAAGCGAATTGGCGAGCATCTCGTACAGCCAGTTGGCGTACGTCTCGCCGGACCACCCGCGCTCCTGCACCAGCATACGGTAGAGGTCGCGGCTGGTGAGGCACCAGAAGACATCCAGCGCCATCCCCATATCAATGCCTTCCTTGAGCCGCCGCCCGCGGAGCAGGAACCGCACATGGTTTTCCTGCCTGTCCCTGTTGACGCATCGGAGATCATTCTGGACGCGGGCCAATTGTGGATCGAGCATCCCCGCGCCACGCAACAGGTCGAAGACGGGGCTTTGGGATTCGTGCACCTGCAGGACAAGCTGCGCCGTGAGCTTCAGCGCTTCGTGGATGTTCGCCGTTTCAAGTGAGCGATCGTGCAGCTCAAACACCCGCTCCGTGAAGACGGCCCGGTCCAGCAATTCGGCTACGATGCCGTTTTTGGAGCGGAAGACGGCATAGACGGTCTGCTTGGCGACCCCCGCTTCTTGAGCGATGGCTTCCACCGTTGTTTTGGCGTACCCGCGCTCAAGGAAAAGGCGCTGCGTGGCGTCGAGGATGTTGGTGCGGGTCTGGTTTGCCTGGCGCTCCCGGATGGGCGAGGAATACTTGCGGGCCGTGTGTTTTTCCATCTTGACAGTCATCCTTTCGGGAAGTATAGCACTTGAACGGATAGAGTTTACTCTATTCAATTTGTTTTTGTCAAACTATGCAAGCAACCTGCGGGGAACGCAAGTCGCTTGTATTTTCTATGGGCGCGTGATGATTGAACCGCGCCGACAACCTGAGAGTGAGGTTATATGTTGGTGAAGCATGAACGGCGGCCCTTCCGATTCGGTGTGACTTTGTTGGCCGGGCTTCTCGGCTGCTTGTCCCTCATGGGCTGCAAGGACGAAAAGACGGGGGCCCAGGCCCCGACGGTTCCCGCCGTGGAAGTGGCCGTGGAGATCGTGACCCCGCAGAAGGTGCTGTATACGACGGAACTTGCTGGCCGCACGTCGGGTTTCCAGATCGCTGAAGTGCGTCCGCAGGTGAGCGGCATCATCCAGAAGCGTTTCTTTGAGGAAGGCGCGGACGTCAAGGCCGGGGATGTCCTCTATCAGATCGATCCCGCCACCTATCAGGCCAATCTCGACAGCGCGAAGGCCAATCTCGCCCGCGCCGAAGCCAACGTGGCTCCCGCGCGCCTGAAGATGCAGCGCTTTAAGGATCTGGTGAACATCAGCGCGGTCAGCAAGCAGGAATTCGAAGACGCCGAGGCCGCCTACAAGCAGGCGCTCGCCGACGTGGGCGTCAACAAGGCCGCCGTGGAAAACGCGCGCATCCGTCTGGCCTATACCAAAGTGACCTCCCCCATCTCCGGGCGGAGCGGCCGCTCTCTGGTGACGCCGGGCGCGCTGGTGACGGAAAACCAGTCCAGCCCGCTGACCACCGTGCAGCAGCTCGATCCCGTCTATGTGGACGTGACCCAGTCCAGCACGGAAGTCCTGCGCCTCAAGCGTTCCCTTGAGGACGGCACGCTCCAGCGCGCCGATCAGGATCACGCGGCGGTGCGCCTGCTGCTTGAAGACGGCAGCGAGTACGGGCTTACCGGCACGCTCCAGTTCGCCGACGTGAGCGTGGACGAGAGCACCGGCATGGTGACCTTGCGGGCCATCTTCCCGAACCCCAAGCAGGAACTGCTTCCGGGCATGTACGTGCGCGCCATCCTGAACGAAGGCGTGGACGATCAGGCCATTTTGTTGCCGCAGCGCGCCCTTTTGCGCGACGCCAAGGGCAACCCCACCACGTATGTGGTCAACGCCGAAAACAAGGTTGAAATCCGTCCGCTCAAAGTGGGCCGCACGCAGGGCAACAGCTGGGTTGTGCTCGACGGGCTCAAGGCCGGTGACAAGGTCATCGTCGAGGGCCTCCAGAAAATCCGTCCCGGCTCGCCCGTTCGCATTGCCGAACCCACCCCGGTCAAGCAGGGCGCGCCTGCTTCCGAGAAGCGGTAGGGGGCTTTTTCATGGCACGTTTCTTTATCGATCGTCCCGTTTTTGCATGGGTGATCGCCATTATTATCATGCTGGCGGGCGGGATTTCCATCCTCAACCTGCCGATCTCGCAGTACCCGTCCATCGCCCCGCCGACCATCGGCATCACGGCGCAGTATCCCGGCGCTTCCGCGCAGACCGTGCAGGACACCGTCACGCAGGTTATCGAACAGAACATGAACGGCCTTGACTATCTGCTGTACATGTCTTCGACCAGCGACTCTTCGGGGCAGGCGCAAATCACCCTGACCTTCAGCGCGGACGCCAACCCGGACATCGCGCAGGTGCAGGTTCAGAACAAACTCCAGCTCGCGACGCCCCTGCTCCCGCAGGAAGTGCAGCGGCAGGGCATTTCCGTGGCCAAGCGCGGCGCGAACTTCCTGAAGGTGTACGCCTTCGTGTCCGAAGACGGCAGCATGGACAACGCCGACATCGCGGACTATGTGGCGACCAACCTCAAGGATGCGATCAGCCGTATCTCCGGCGTCGGCGAAGTGTCGCTGTTCGGCAGCCAGTACGGCATGCGCATCTGGCTCGATCCGCACAAGCTGCAAAGCTACAAGCTGATGCCGAGCGACGTGATCAACGCGATCAACGCACAGAACGCGCAGGTTTCCGCCGGTCAGCTCGGCGGCACCCCGTCCGTGCCGGGCCAGCAGATGAACCTCGCCATTTCGGTGCAGGAGCGCTTGCAGACCCCGGAGCAGTTCGGCAACGTCATCCTGCGCACCAACCCCGACGGCTCGCTCATCCGCGTGAAGGACGTGGCCCGTGTGGAGCTTGGCAGCGAAAGCTACTCCACGCTCAGCCGCTATAACGGCAAGCCCGCCACGGGTATCGCCGTGAAGCTCGCCACCGGCGCGAACGCGCTGGAAACGGCGAGCAATATCGACGACTATCTGAAGGGCGCCGAAGCCTTCTTCCCGCAGGGGCTGAAGGCCGTGTATCCCTTTGATACCACGCCGGTCGTGAAGATTTCCATCCACGAAGTGGTGAAGACCCTCGGCGAAGCCGTGCTTCTGGTGTTTCTGGTCATGTACCTGTTCCTCCAGAACTTCCGCGCAACCCTCATCCCGACCATCGCGGTGCCCGTCGTGCTTCTCGGCACGTTCGGCGTGCTGTCGGCGTTCGGTTATTCCATCAACACGCTGACCATGTTCGCTGTGGTGCTCGCCATCGGCCTCCTCGTGGACGACGCCATCGTCGTCGTTGAAAACGTGGAGCGCGTGATGAGCGAGGACAAGCTCTCGCCCAAAGAGGCCGCCCGGAAATCCATGGATCAGATCACCGGCGCTCTGGTCGGCATCGCCATGGTGCTGTCCGCCGTGTTCATCCCCATGGCCTTCTTCGGCGGGTCCGTGGGCGTCATCTACCGGCAGTTCTCGGTGACCATCGTTTCGGCCATGGTGCTGTCGGTGGTGGTCGCCATCGTGCTGACCCCGGCCCTCTGCGCCACGATGCTGAAACCCATCGGCGGGGATCACGTGCATTCGCAGCACGGCTTCTTCGGCTGGTTCAACCGCTGGTTCGACAGCGCCACGCTGCGCTACCAGTCCGGCGTGTCCTACGTCATCCGGCGCGCGGGCCGCTTCATGCTCATCTATCTGGTGCTTATCGGCGGCCTGGTCTTCATGTTCAAGACCCTGCCCACGGGCTTCCTGCCCGACGAAGACCAGGGTATGCTGTTCGCCCAGATCCAGCTGCCTACCGGCGCGACGCAGGAAGAAACCACCAAGGTGCTGGAGCGGGTCGAACGCTACTTCCTCGAAGAGGAAAAGGAATCCATCGACAGTCTGATGGGCGTTCTCGGGTTCAGCTTCGCGGGCAACGGCCAGAACATGGCTATGGCCTTCGTGCGCCTCAAGGACTGGAGCGAGCGTCAGGACCCGTCCCTCAAGGTGGACGCCGTGTCCAAGCGCGCCATGGCGGCGTTCTCGAAAATCCGCAATGCGCAGGTGTTCGCATTCGCGCCGCCCGCCATTATGGAACTCGGCAACGCGACCGGTTTCGACTTCCAGTTGCAGGACAAGTCCGGCCTCGGGCATGAGGCGCTTTTGCAGGCCCGTAACCAGCTTCTCGGCATGGCCGCCCAGAACAAGAATCTGGTGGCCGTGCGTCCCAACGGGCAGGAAGACCAGCCGCAGCTGCGCGTCGACATCGACCGAGAGAAGGCGGGCGCGCTCAGCCTGAGCCTGGCCGACATCAACGCGGCGCTCTCGACCGTCTGGGGTAGCTCCTACGCGGACGACTTCCTCGACAAGGGCCGCGTCAAAAAGGTGTACGTGCAGGGCGACGCGCCGTTCCGTATGGTTCCGGAAGACATGGAAAAATGGTTCTTCCGCAACAGCAAGGGCGAAATGGTTCCCTTCTCCTCGTTCGCTTCGGCGCACTGGGAGTACGCCCCAGCGCGTCTGGAACGCTACAACGGCGTCCCGTCCGTGGAAATCCTTGGGCAGCCCGCGCCGGGCGTGAGCTCCGGTACGGCCATGCTGGAAATGGAGAAGCTCGCCAGCCAGCTGCCTCAGGGCATCGGCTACGAATGGACCGGGCTGTCCTATCAGGAACGCCTTTCCGGATCACAGGCTCCGGCTCTGTTCGCCCTGTCCATCCTTGTGGTGTTCCTGTGCCTCGCGGCCTTGTATGAAAGCTGGTCCGTGCCGTTTGCGGTTATCCTCGTGGTTCCCCTCGGTGTGCTCGGCGCGCTCGGCGCGGCGAACATGCGGATGCTTTCCAACGACGTGTACTTCCAGGTGGGCCTGCTCGCCACCATTGGCCTGTCGGCGAAGAACGCCATTCTGATCGTTGAATTCGCCAAGGAGCTGCATGACAAGGGAGGCGATCTCATCGAGGCGACCATTGAGGCGTCGCGTATGCGCTTGCGTCCCATTTTGATGACCTCGTTGGCCTTCCTGCTCGGCATCCTGCCCCTCGCCATCAGCACGGGCGCCGGTGCCGGCGGCCAGAACGCCATCGGCACGGGCGTCATGGGCGGCACGTTCGCGGCGACGGCCCTCGGGATTTTCTACATCCCGGTGTTCTTCGTCGTGGTGACCTCCGTGTTCTCGTTCCGCTGGAAGTGGAAGAAGCCGAAGCGTCGCCGCACGGCCAACATCGTTGAAACCATACCGGGAGATTCCCACAAATGATGTCAGCAAAGTATATGGCGCTCGCGCTGGCGGTGCTGTTGCCCGGCTGCACGATGGCCCCGAACTACGTCCGCCCGGAGGCCCCGGTGGCGGAGGCCTGGCCCGACGACCTCATGCCCAAGGGCACGGTCCTCGCCCAGGCCACCGATCAGCTGGCTTCGGAAATCGGATGGAAGACGTTCTTCACCGATCAGCACCTGCAGCGGCTCATTCAGCTTGCTCTGGACAACAACCGGGATCTGCGCGTCTCCGCGCTGAACATCGAGCGTGCCCGCGGCTTGTACCAGATACAGCGCGCGGATCTGATGCCCGGGGTTTCCGCCTCCGGCGAGTCCTCCAACAAGGGCGTTTCCGCCGATTTGTCCACCACGGGCGAACAGACGGTTTCCCGCCAGCACTCGCTCGGCGTCGGCGTGACCAGTTATGAGCTTGATTTCTTCGGGCGTATCCAAAGCCTCAAGGACAAAGCTCTGGAAACCTATCTCGGCACCGAGGAGGCGTATCGGAGCGCCCGCCTGAGCCTCGTTTCGGAAGTGGCGCAGGCGTATCTGGCGCTGGTGGCGGACCGCGAGCGTCTGAACATCGCTACGGAAACGCTCAAGAGCCAACAGGCTTCATACGAAATGATCGCGCGGCGCCATTCCGTGGGCGTTTCGTCCGAGCTGGATCTGCGCCAGGCGCAGACCAGCGTGGATACGGCGCGGGTGGACATTGCCCGTTACAGTGGGCAGGTGGCCAAGGACATCACGGCGCTCAGCCTGCTCGCGGGTACGAAAGTGACCCCGGACATGCTGCCCGCCAAGGCGCTCTCCGAGCTTCCGGTCTGGCCGGATATTCCGGTGAGCCTGCCCTCCACGGTGCTCCTCCAGCGCCCGGACATCCTTCAGGCCGAGCATACGCTCAAGGCCGCCAACGCGGACATCGGCGCGGCGCGGGCGAATTTCTTCCCCCGCATTTCGCTGACCGCGAACATCGGCACGGCCTCGAACGAGCTGTCCCACCTCTTTGACGGCGGCACGGGCATCTGGACCTTCCTGCCGCAGGTCAGCCTGCCGATCTTCGAGGGCGGGCGGAACGTCGCCAACCTGCGTGTTTCCGAAGCCGACAAGAAGATAGCTGTAGCGAATTATGAGAAGGCCATTCAGTCCGCGTTCCGGGAAGTGTCCGACGCGCTGATCGACCGCGTATCCCTTGCCGGACAGCTTGAGGCGCAGAAATCGCTTGTTCATGCGACTTCCGAGACGTACCGCCTGTCCGGGGAGCGCTACAACCAGGGCATCGACAGCTATCTGGCCGTGCTCGATTCCCAGCGTGCGATGTACAGTTCGCAGCTTAACCTCATCTCCGTTCGCGTCGCCCGCGAGCAGAACCTTATCATGCTCTACAAGGCCCTTGGAGGCGGCGTGAAGGAATAGGGATAAAGCTTGGAGGGGGCGGGAGGGCCTTTCTGAAGAATCCCCATGAAGGGGGCAAGCGCCCCTCCCGCCCCCCTCCAAGCCTCCCCCTCTCCAAAGACTTTTGACTTTATCGAATCCCTGTTGCAGGGGAGTGCGTATGAAAAGGGACCTTCTCCGTTTCCGGGGAAGGTTCCTTTTTTTGTTTTAAGAAAAGGGAGAAGGCAGAGGAGTAGGGTAAATTATACTATAAATTGAAGAGGGGGCAGGCGGGTGTGTCTGCCCCTGCAACAAGAATAGCTTTTCCAGAAAAAGGCGGCATTCCCGATAAAAAGGGAACGCCGTCATGGGGGATTCGATAAGGTCAAAAGTCTTTGGAGGGAGAGAGGAGGGGGTGTGGGGGAGGGGACCTCTCTCCAGAAAGGTCCCCTCCCCCCTCCCCCACATTTTCCCTACGGGATCATCTGCCCAAGAACCGCGCCGAACTGGGCGAGAAGGGCGCTCTGGGCCTGTACCATCGAGGGGATGTCGGGACCGGCGGGGGCGTGCTGCACAAAACGTCCCGACTTGAGCTCTTCGCCGCTCTCGTTCACGAGGCTCCAGCCTGCGTCGAGGATGACGCTGCCGTTGGGCGCACCGTCAAAACGGGCGATATCCACGGCAATGCGCCACTGGAAAGGCTGCTGCGAACGCATGGGAGAGGCCAGCCCTTTGCGGGGGGTCAGGGATGCGGACACGGCGTCGCAGAGCACCCGGGTCACGCCCTCGCCGAACGGCTCGCTCCAATGGTTGAACTCGGCCAACTCGACTTTGACGTCATTGCCGTCGCGCAGGAAGAGCTGGGGCCTGTCCAGATAGCCCGGAATGGACACGGGTCCGATGGCGACGCGTGGCCCGGAGATTTTTTCTTTGCCGGACTGGACCACATTTTCCACGGGGGAGGACAGCATGTAGAAATCGGGGCGTGGGCTGCGGCCGAGGGAACAGCCGCCAGCGGTGAGCAGTCCGGCCAGCGCCAGCAGGGCCAGCAGCAGGGAAGGGGCGCGCTTTTTCATATGGCTTCCTTTTTCCTTTAAGATGGGTAGCAAATGACCATGCTCAAGCGGCACAGCGTGTTTCCTTCATTGGCATAGGCGTGTTTCCGATCCGCCTTGAAACGGATGGAGTCGCCATCGGCGATCCCCCAGCGTTCGCCGTCGAGCAGTACGGTCAGCGCGCCGGAAAAAACAGTGATGAACTCCTGCGTCCCTTCGGGGTGCGGTTCGGCGTCAAGCCGGACGCCGGGGTCCAGCTCAATGGCATACATCTCGAACCCCCGGGAACTGTCGAACGGAAAGACGGGATAATTCCTGTATTTTCCGTCTGTTTCAACAAAAGGCGTTATGGCGGAACGCGGGACGACTTCGACGTCCGTTTCCGGGCGCATCATGAGCGAAGTAAATGAAATCTTGAGCCCGTTCGCGATCTTCCAGAGCGTCGAGATGGTCGGGTTGGTCACGCCGCGTTCGATCTGGCCGAGCATGCTTTTGCTCACTCCGGAACATTTCGCTACGGCGTCAAGGCTGAGCTTCCTTTCTTCCCGCAGGCGTTTGAGGTTCTCCGCTACGATGTGGCCGATATTTTCCAAGGGCGTTATCCTGTCCATGTTTGACATTATAGTGCACAGATCGTATGCTCTATCGCACAAACTCAAAGGAGCTTCCACCATGCCGTCGATTGCCGCTTTCCTGTCCTTCGCGTGCATCATGTCCTTTACGCCAGGCCCCAACAATATTATGGCGCTTTCCAGCGCGAGTGCGTACGGGCTCCGGAAGGGGCTCCGTTTCTGCTTCGGCGTCCTGCTGGGCGTTCTGGGGCTCATGACGGCATGTGCGCTGTTTGGCGCGGCGCTGTTCCGGTTTTTGCCCGACGTGGAACCCACAATGCGTGCCGTCGGCGCGGCGTATATCCTCTGGATGGCCTTTGGCGTCTGGCGGTCGGGATCAGGAAACGAAGATTCCCGCCTTGTACCGGTCAACGGCGTCGTTTCAGGGATGCTGCTGCAATTCGTCAACCCCAAAGGCATCCTCTATGGGATAACCGCCTTCTCGTCCTTTGTGCTTCCTTACTACGATTCCTTTATGGCTTTGGCTGTTTCCATCGGCGTGCTCTCGGCTGTCGCCTATGCCGGGACATGTTTTTGGGCGCTTTTTGGAGCCGTATTCCGCCGTTTCCTCCAGAACCACCATACCGCCGCCAACGCGAGCATGGCGCTCCTGCTGGTGTGGTGTGCCGCTTCCCTGTATACCTAATTATCTCACACGGATGTAATCCGCTTCCGCATCCTTGGGACCATCGCGTCATTTTTAAGGATACAGTACTGTGCCCAATCAAGCGCACAGGACTCCGCTTTCAACCCGGTCCCGCTACGATTTGAACTTCCCGACACCCTACCAGTCGAAAGTCTTTGGTAGAGGAGGGGAGGAGCCCCCTTTCTGGAGAAAGGGGGCTCCTCCCCTCCCCAATACGTTCCTTTACCGTACCTTCCCGCGCAGCACTGCTTCGGGATTGCGTTCAAGCGTGTTGGCGAACACGCGAACGGCCCGGGCCGCTTCGGTGATTTCGCGGATGGCCTGATTCAGTTCGATGACGGTCGTACTGTTTTTGCTGACCACGCCACGGGCGGAAACGACAGTCATCTCCGTCTCTTTGGCTACGTTGTCGATGCGGCTCAGGACATGCGACGCCTGTTCCAGCGCCGCGGACAGCCGCTTGTCCGTATCCTGCGCCAGCTTTGTATACGGTTCTGCAAGCCCGCGGATGCTCGTCAGCGTCTTGTCGAGGTTGGTCCCGATATCCTGAAGCTGGACCACCAGCTTGTCGATGTGGCCGATCAGCTGTTCCGTCCCAGAATTGCTCAGGATTTTTTTGACGCCTTCCGTAATGTCGAGGACATTCGAGGCGATGTCGTCATACGGCAGCGTCGTGAGCGTTTGCAGGATGTTGTCGAATTGCGACGGGATGGTGGGAATCTCGGGCACGTCGTCGTATTCTTTGACTTCCCTGATGGGATAAGGGATCTGGCTTCTGGGGTAGAAATCCATCTCGATCATGAGCTGGCCGGTGAGCAGGCTCTGGGTCGCCAGCGTTGCCCGCAGGCCGTGGCTGACCAGGCGATCGAGATATTCTTTTTTGGATATGTCGCCGTCGGAGACGGAAAACCGCCCTTCGTCCTTTTTGTTCAGTTCGATGAACACCGGCGTCTGGAACACTAAATTATCAAGGTCGCCCGTGAGCCGGATTTCGACGACGCGCCCCACCGGGACGCCGCGGAACAGGACCGGAGAGCCTACGGAAAGCCCGCTGATGGAACCGTCGAAAAAGAGCACGTAACGGCTTGTCGTCTGGAACAGCTTGCCTGAGCCGAAAACGGCGATAGCGAGCAGCAGGAGGGCTGTGGCCCCGACGACGAAGGCTCCGATGAGGGTTTTGTTGGCTGACTTGCTCATGAGCGGTATCCTTTGGAGGAGGTGGGGCAGGAGTCGGTTTTGCCGCGGTTCAGGAAACGGACGATGTCGGGGTGCGCCTGATCGCAGCGAAGGACATGGGGATCGCCGCCCGTGATCATGGTGTGGGTCACCGCATCAAGGAATACGCTGTTGTTGCCGATGGTAAAGATGCTGTCGAGATCGTGGGTGACGACCACGACGGTCATGCCCATGTTCTCCTTGAGTTCGAGGATGAGCTCGTCCAGCAGGGCGGCGCTGACCGGGTCGAGCCCGGCCGAAGGCTCGTCAAAGAAAACGATTTCGGGGTCCATCGCCAGCGCGCGGGCGAGCCCGGCGCGTTTGCGCATACCGCCGCTGATTTCGGACGGGTAATAATCCTCGAATCCGGCAAGGCCGACGAGCGCGAGTTTGAGGGAGGTCTGTTCCCTGATCTCGGCGGAGGAAAGCTTCGTATAGCGCTGCAAGGGCAGGGCCACATTCTCGGCGAGGGTCATGGAGCTCCACAGCGCGCCGCTCTGGAAGAGCAGGCCCACGCCGCTGAGAAGTTTTTGGCGCTCGCTTTCGGTCCCGGCCCAAAAGTCCTGTCCCCTGTAGAGCACTTGCCCCTTTGTAGGCTGGAGCAGGCCCACGAGGACGCGCAGGAGCGTGCTTTTGCCGCATCCGCTCGGCCCCATGATGATGAATACGTCCTGACGGTTTATCGTGAAGTTGAGATCCTTCTGCACGACGTAGCTGCCGTAGCCGACCGTAAGGTCCCGCGCTTCGATGATGGGTGTGGAGGTATTCATATATTCAAAATATTGCAGAGGATGGTGAGGACAGCCGTGGACAGCACGATGCCCACGATGGAATAGACCACGGCCGAGGTGGTCGCCTTGCCGACTGCTTCGGCATTGCGGCCGCAGCGCAGGCCCTGGTAACAGCCGGTTATGGCGATGAGCATACCGTAGACCGCGCCGTGCACCATGCCCACCCAGAGGTTGTTGATGTTGAACCCTTTCTGGGTAAATGTATAGTATTCCATGGGATCAAGGCCGAGTATCCCGACGCCGACGATGAAGCCGCCCATGATGCCCATGAAGTCGGAATAGAGCACGAGCAGCGGGGTCATGGCGGTAAGGGCGAGGACGCGGGGCATGATGAGGTAGTCGGAAGGGGCCACGCCGAGCGTGGTGAGAGCGTCGATTTCCTCATTGACCTGCATGGTCCCGATGACGGCGGCATAGGAGGCGCCGGTGCGGCCCGCGAGGATGATGCCGGTCATGATCGCGCCCATGATGCGGGTCATGCTCACGGCCACGAGGCTGGAAACGTAGATTTCCGCGCCGAACATCTTGAGCTGGATCACGCCGACGAAGGCGAGGATCAGGCCCACGAGCAGGCTGATCAAAGAGACGATGGGCAGGGCGTCCACGCCGCTTTCCTGAACGGCGAGCCAGACGTTTCCCGACGTGCAGGAAGAGCGGCCCCTGAACAGCCTGCCGGCGCTGAGGACAAGTTCGCCGATAAAATCGAAAATGTCGCGTGCCATGCGGGGCACCGCCAATGTAAAGCCGCCGACCCGTTCGAGGAAGGTCGTCTTTTGGGCCTTACGCTGCGCGGCGGTGTTCGGGGGGACCGCAAGGGCCAGCTTGGTCAGGTTGCGGATGCCCTCGGGGAGGCGGGCGTCATCGAGCGGGATGTTGTGTTCCTTGGCGAGGGTGACGAGCCGGGTGGTGACGACGAGCACGCCGCTGTCCCATTCGCCGAGAGCCTCGCCGAGGAGTTCGACGCTGCGGGCCTCTTTGAGGAGCCTCTCCGTTTCACGCAGCGCTTCGTCACGTTCCGTAAAAAAGTTCGGCCCAAGCAGGTCCCGTTTCCACTCGCCGCTGAAAACGACGCGCAGGACGCCCTCCGAGCTCTCGGCGCGTAACGCGCCTCCGAGCGAGGCGGACGCCCTGCTTTTTGTCATCGGTTCGGCTGCCATCGTCAGGCGGGCTTGCGGCTGACGGATACTTTGGCGGGGCGCAACAGGCGGTCTTTCAGGCGGTAGCCGCGCTGGTGCAGGGTGCTGACCAGGCCGGGTTCCATGTCATCCCGCTCTTCATAGGAAACGGCATCATGGACATCGGGGTTGAAGGGCTCGCCCACTTCCCCGGCAACGTCGAAGCCGTGGTTCTTGAGCGCGTCGAGGAGCAGCTTCCGGGTCATGATCACGCCGGTGAGCAGGCTTTTACAGGTTTCGTCGCTGCCGCCGTATTGAATGGCGAGATCAAGGCTGTCCAGCGCGGGCAGGAGATCCTTGAGCACCGGCTCGCTGGCGTAGCGCATGTATTCGTCATGGTCACGCTGGATGCGTTTCTTGAAATTTTCCATCTCCGCGAGGGCGCGCAGCCGGGTCTCGTCCGCTTCGGCCTTGACCGTGCAAGTGGGGCAAATCTCTTCGCGGAACTGCTCCTCAAGCGTTTTTTCAGGGGCCTGCGCGGTTTCCGCGAGGTTCTCTTCGGTGGCGCCGTTCTGTCCCTTTTCGGTCTGGGGATCACGTGTATCGGTCATGCTAGCTCCTTAATGATCATATTCGGCGACGCGCCGTCTCCGTGACGCATCTGCCAACACTCTATATAGGACTGAACCCGTATTCGGCAACACTTACCTTGCTTCGGCAAGCCAGCAGCAGACCTCCCGGGCGCCGTCGGCCCCGGCGGATTCGATGACGGGCGGAGTCTTGAAGCAGCGTTCATGCGCTTCCGGGCAGCGCGGCCGGAAGGGGCACCCCTGCGGGAGATCGCCGGGCGAGGGGACTGTGCCGGGGATGGCGTCCAGCTTCGCCGAAGGGGGCGTGTCAAGCGTGGGCGCGGAGCGGATAAGGCCCCAAGTATAGGGATGGCGCGGTTCGGCGAACAGAGCCCGCACGGGCGCGCGCTCCACGATGCGCCCGGCATACATGACGCCCACTTCGTCGGCCATTTCCGCCACCACGCCGAGATCGTGGGTGATGAGCAGAAGCCCCATGCCGCGCTCGCGGGAAAGATCGCCGAGCAGGGCGAGTATCTGGCCCTGTATGGTCACGTCGAGGGCCGTGGTCGGCTCGTCGGCGAGCAGGAGGCGGGGTTTGCAGGCCAGCGCCATGGCGATCATGACGCGCTGGCGCATACCGCCGGAAAGCTGGTGCGGGTAGTCGCGGACGCGCATGTCCGGCGCGGGTATGCCGACCAGCCGGAACAGTTCCACGGCTTCGGCGAGCGCGGCCTTCTTTGACAGGCGCAGGTGACGCATCAGCGGCTCCGCGACCTGCTCTCCCACCCGGATGACCGGATTGAGCGAGGTCATGGGTTCCTGAAAGATCATGCCGATGTCGCGCCCCCGCACGCGTTCCATCGCGGATTCGGACAATTCGGCAAGATCGCGGCCTTCGAAGAGGATGCGCCCGGCGGCGAGGCGCCCCGGTTCGGGGATGAGGCGGAGCAGGGACAGCGCCGTCATGCTCTTGCCGCAGCCGGATTCCCCCACAAGGCAGAGCGTGCGCCCCGGATGCAGCGTGAACGACACGTCGCGCACCACGTCGAACGGGCGTTCGCAGGCGTCGAACCGCACGGTGACGCCTTCCGCCTGCAACAGCGGGGCGGAGGAGGCCGGGATTGGGGAAGATGCGTTTGCGGAAAGGGACATGGGGGCGCTCCGAAGAAAGTTGCGAATAAAAAAAGTATAGACGAGATGCGGGTTAAGGGCAAGAAACCGGGGATGCCGGGCAAAATGTTCTCATGCCGCAATTGACATTTATTTTCAAAAATCTATAGAAAGGGCAGATCCAATTGGTATCATAAGGGAGTGGGTATGGACGCGGAACCTGTTTTCATCACTGGAAGCGTTTTTTCGTGGGAATCCCTGCTCGCCGTGTCGATCATCGTTGCGGCGTGGTTTGTATGCCGCAGGATCAATGTCATGAAACGTCCGGTATGCAACGGCGGCTGCGCCGGTTGCCACGGGGCCCGTCAGGGCCGGGGATGTGCTTTCCCAGAGGGGCGGCGACGCCGGATGTGACGATAAAGTTGAAGTTGGGGGACAATATGTTTGGATTTTGCCATAGAAAGCGCGGAGGGCATGATTGCGCCGAAGCCCGTTCGTGCGGCGGCGAAGGCTGTCCCATCTCCAAGGAGATGCTGGAAGCCGGGCTTATTTCCCTGCGCAGGATGAAGGAGGGGCAGAAAGCCCGCATCGCCCATGTGCAGGCCAGCGGCGAGCTGGGGCGGCGCATCCGGGACATGGGGCTCATCCCCGGCGCGGAAGTGGAAGTGGTGGGGCGCGCCCCGCTGCGCGATCCGGTGGCCCTGCGCCTGCCGGGGTTCACGCTCAGCCTCAGGAACAACGAAGCCGACTACATCGTCGTCGAACCGCTGGAACAGGCGGGCTGAGGCGTCATGGATCCGCAGCTTACCATAGCCCTCGCGGGCAATCCGAATTCTGGCAAGACGACGGCCTTCAACGCGCTGACCGGTTCGCACCAGCATGTGGGCAACTATCCCGGCATTACCGTGGAGAAGAAGGAAGGTTTCATCAAGATGCCTTCCGGCCGGTGTGTGCGCTTCATCGACCTGCCGGGGACGTATTCCCTGACCGCCTACACGCAGGAGGAGACGGTCGCCCGGCATGTGCTGGCGCAGGAACGGCCCGACGTGGTCATCGACGTGCTCAATGCGGGCGCGCTGGAGCGCAACCTCTACCTGACCATCCAGCTTCTGGAACTCGGCGTTCCCGTGGTGCTGGCCCTGAACATGATGGATGAGGCCGCCAAGCAGGGCATGACCATCGATATCGAGCGCCTGTCGCAGCGTCTGGGCTTCCCGGTCATGGCGACCGTGGCCCGCACGGGCGAAGGGCTGCCCGAACTCTTGAAGGCGACGGAAGCCTATATCGAAACCAAGCGCGGCGAGCCGTGGGAGCCGCTGCATATCTCGTATGGGCCCGATCTTGATCCCGTGCTGCGGGATATGGAAGCCGCCATTGCCGAGGCCGGGCTGCTGGCTTCGGAATATCCGGCGCGGTGGGTGGCGCTCAAGCTGCTGGAGCAGGATGAGGAAATCCTCACCCGCAGCCGCGCCGAAGCCCCGGAGCTTGCCGCCGATCTGGAGCGGCAGGTGGATGAGGTGGCGCGGCATTTGCGGGATACGTTGAATACGTGGCCCGAGGCCGTCATCGCGGATTACCGCTATGGGTTCATTTCTTCGCTGCTGCGGGACGGCGTGCTGGTCCGGCTTCAGGATATGCACGCGCGCATCCAGTTCTCGGACCGCATGGACAAGGTGCTGACGCATCCGTTCATGGGCCCGGCGATCATGCTCGGCGTGCTCTATCTGCTTTATACCGTTACCTTCACCATTGGGGAGATCCCGATGGGCTGGGTGGAACAAGGGTTTGCCCTGCTGCGCGAAGGCGCGGACACCGTGCTCCCCGACGGCCAGCTCAAGTCGCTGGTGCTTTCGGGCATCATCGACGGCGTGGGCGGCGTCATGAGCTTTGTCCCGCTCATCATGCTGATATTCCTTCAAATCGCCTTTCTTGAAGATACCGGGTACATGGCGCGCATGGCCTACATGCTCGACCGTATTTTCCGTATTTTCGGGCTGCACGGCTGTTCGGTGATGCCGTTCATCGTGGGCGGAGGCATTGCTGGCGGCTGTGCCGTGCCCGGCGTGCTGGCGGCCCGCACCCTGCGGAGCCCCCGCGAAAAGATAGCGACGCTGTTGACCGTGCCCTTTATGGCCTGTGGGGCCAAACTTCCGGTTTTCATCCTTTTTTCCGGCGTCTTCTTCCCCGGCCATGAGGCGGCGGTCATGTTCGGCCTGACGCTCACCGGCTGGGTGGTGGCCCTGCTCACGGCGCGGCTGCTGCGCTCGACGATTATCCGTGGGCCGTCCACGCCGTTCGTCATGGAGCTTCCGCCCTATCGCCTGCCCACAATGCTCGGGCTGGCGATTCATACGGGGGAGCGCACGTTCGAGTATCTGAAGAAGGCCGGTACGGTCATCCTCGCCATTTCCATCATCCTGTGGGCGGCTATGGCGTATCCGCAGCTGCCGCTGGACACGCGGGCGCATTTCGCGGGCGAGCAGCAGACCATCGAAGCGAACCTTGAGGCGGCGAAGGCTTCGGGCGGCGATGTGGCCGCTCTTGAAGAGCAGCTTACGGCCTTGCACGGCGAGCGCGCGGAGCGGGCACTTCAACACTCGTTTGCAGGCCGCCTCGGCATGGCGCTGGAACCGTTGACCCGTCCCGCCGGGTTTGACTGGCGTACGGACATCGCGTTGGTGGGCGGTTTCGCGGCGAAGGAAGTCATCGTCGCCACGCTCGGCACGGCCTATTCCCTCGGCGACATCGATCCCGAAGATCCCACGCCGCTGGCGCAGCAGATCCGCAACGACGGGCGCTGGACGCCCGCCACCGCCTTGGCTCTGCTGGTGTTTGTGCTGCTGTACGCGCCCTGTCTGGTGACTGTCGCCGCTATCCGGCAGGAGACGGGTTCGT
This sequence comes from Bilophila wadsworthia ATCC 49260, assembly GCF_000701705.1. Lineage (GTDB taxonomy): Bacteria > Desulfobacterota > Desulfovibrionia > Desulfovibrionales > Desulfovibrionaceae > Bilophila > Bilophila wadsworthia. The sequence continues at coordinate 58,756 of NZ_KL370817.1, forward strand.
GGGGTTGGCCTGTGTTCAGTATGGTATTCAACACGCTGATCGCGTTCGGGGCCGCCGTTGCCGTGCGGCATGTGACGATGTTGTTTCTATGGGTGAAATAAAGAGAGAGGGGAGATTTTTTCGAAAAAGAGAGGTACACCCGAAACTCTTTCCCTTTTTTCACGATACATCTCCGTGTGTTGATATAAGAGCCTCTTTATTGGTTGTTTTTGTTTTGCTGATTCAAAAATGAAAATCCCCAGAGTGGGGAAGCTGATCTCTCAAGAAAACGGATAAGGGAGCATTCGTAGAAATGCTCCCTTATTTTGTAAAAAGAGCGTATTGGGTTTACATCATTGTTGCGAGGGTATAGACCTTCGCCGAAGGTATGTTCTTCTTTTTTTCGGGAAGGTACTCTTTTTACGTCACCGGACAGTTTGCTTTATGCAACTATATATTGTTGAATAAAGTGGTATTGTTTTTTGTATGCCGTTTTATTCAGCGCAGCGCCGCTTCTTTGTGAAACCTTCATTAAGAAACAGCTAGGATATTTTGCGAATAGCGCTGTACGCGGATATCGAAGGCCTTTACTTGAATCACGAGGTACTCTATAGATGAAAAAGATTCTATCACGAGCCTCATACATGTGATTTTTCCGTTCAGGCTTAAGACGTTTTTCAACATTTGTGGATGGAGGTATACGATGCGAAAGGACAGGGGACAGCAGGGCTTCACGCTCATTGAAATCATTTCCGTCTTGGTCATCCTCGGCATTCTCGCCGCTGTGGCCGTACCGAAGTACTATGATTTGCAGCAGGATGCGCAGGAAAAAGCCGCGATGGCCGTTGTTGCTGAAGTGCAGGCCCGTGTAAATCTGAAATTTGGGCAGGAGCTTCTGGCTGGTAAGTCTTGTACTGTAGCACAAGGCCTCGCAGAGGCATTGGTAACAAGCACTACTGATTTGGGAGGCTGGACACTGACTCTAGGGGCCAAAGCAAATAGTGTTTATCCGATTTCCAGCGCTACTCCTCCCGGAAATAATGCAACTGCGGTTACCCTTACCAATGCAAATATCAGTATCCCTGATTGCACACAGGTGAACTGATCCCATATTTAAGTTTCAACTATAAATCAGAAAGAAGAGGCGACTCCTTAGGAAATCGCCTCTTCTTTTATCCAACGGAACTCCCTCCGCGCATCCTCCCCACCAGCCGAAAGTCTTGGGAGGGGAAAGGGGGAGGTTTGGAGGGGGGAAGGGGGACCTTTCTTTAGAAAGGTC
>NZ_JNJP01000020.1 GCF_000701705.1 Bilophila wadsworthia ATCC 49260
CTCCCCAAACCCCACCCCCTCCACTTCAAAGACTTTCGTGTTTATCCAATCCCTGTTTCCAGCGTTCCCCAAGGCGGATTACCGTTTGAAGCAGCATACAGGTCAAAGATGGAATACTCTGGACCGGGCCGACCCGTACTGATGAAAAGGCGAGCCGCCCGTTCCCCCTGCCACCTTCTCCGCAATTCCCTTTTCTCATCATTCACGGTAGGGTGCCAAAACGCAACGGGGGACTTTCGCCCCGCCCTTCCCGACAAACCTCAAAGGGAACCGCGTTCCCTTTCCTCAGCAGATACCGGAGCCATCGTGACGCGCCGTTTTCTCTTTTTCCTGCTCGCGTTCCTCATACTGACCTGCACGGCGTATGCAGCGCCTCTTCAACCGGGCTTTAAAACCCTCGGCATCTGGGATCCAGCCAAAAACGTGCGTCTGGACTTCGCCGTCTGGTACCCCAGCCGTTCCGCGCCCTTTCAGGTCAATTACGGAGACTGGAACTTCTCCGCCGCACGCGGCAGGCCTCCCGTGGAAGGAAAACACCCTCTCATCCTGCTCTCCCATGACAGCGCGGGCTCACGCTTTTCCCTGCATGAACTGGCATCGGAACTCGCCCGCAACGGCTTTGTCGTCCTGGCCTTCACGCATCCCGGCGACAATGTGGACGACATGGGAGCCCTTTTCATGCCCGTGCAGGTGACCGACCGGGCCAAGCAGCTCACACAGGCACTGGACATCGCCCTAGCCGATCCCGAGACGGTACCGCTCATCGATCCCGATCGCATCGGCGTCCTTGGCGTCGGCCCCGGAGGCACGGCAGCCATGCTCATCGCCGGAGCGCGGCTGGACGCGACCGGTTGGCCCATCTACTGCGCCGGAAAGGAAGAAAACGCCGATCCATACTGCACGCCGTGGGCACGGCAGCGCATGGGGGCTTTTTCCACCACTCCCAACCTTTCCGCACCCTACCGCGACAGGCGTGTCCGCGCCGCAGCCGCCGTTTCCCCTTCCTATGCCATGATGTTCACTCCCGCCAGCCTGTCCCGCATCCGGATTCCCTTTCTGCTGCTTCGTGCCGAGAGGACGCCTCTCTATACCCTTCAGCACGCGGAACGCCTCCTGAGCGCCATGCCCCAGCCTCCGCAGCTTGGCGTATTGCCCGATGCGGATACAGCCAGCCTGATGTCATCCTGCGGCGGCAATCTGGATCAGACGCTTCCTGAAATGTGCCTTGCCGTCTCCCCTTCGCGCCGGAAGGCCGTACAGGCAAAAATGGCCGCCGAATCCGCCGCCTTCTTCCTCAAATACCTCGGAACCCCCAACCCTCCACCGCTTCCTCCTGAACCCGAGGACAATCCCCAAATCACATCACATCCCGCCACGCCGGAAAAGAACGCGGCCCGCAAGAAGAAGCGGTAGAGATTCGGAGATGGACAAAAAACAAGTGCGGCCGTTGCCTCTGAAAAGGGAACGGCTGCCGAGTGAAAAGCGGTCTTTGAAAACAAACACCCCGGACGGAAACCGTCCGGGGTGTTTGTTTTCAAAGACCGCGCCGAGGGGGGCAAAGGGGGCATGATGCCCCCTTGCCGCCGGAGGCGCATCTTATCGTATGGTTTAGTTCGCAGCCTTCTTGCTGACTTCTTCAGCGATAGCCGCAGGCACCTTTTCGTAGTGGTGGAACTGCATCGTGAAGGTCGCGCGGCCCTGCGTACGGGAACGCAGGTCCGTGGCGTAGCCGAACATTTCGGACAGCGGAACCTGAGCGCGGACAACCTGAGCGCCGGCGCGGGCTTCCATGGACTGCACGCGACCACGACGACCGTTGAGGTCGCCCATCACGTCGCCAAGGTAATCATCGGGGGTCACCACTTCCACGTCCATGTAGGGTTCGAGGAGAGCGGGGGTCGCCTTGTTCATGGCGTCCTTGATGGCCATCGAACCGGCCACATAGAAGGCCTGTTCGGAGGAGTCGACTTCGTGGTAGGAACCGAAGACCAGAGTGACCTTCACGTCCACAACCGGGAAGCCGGCGAGCACACCGGACTTCAGGGCGTCCTGAATACCCTTGTCGATGGAAGGAATGTATTCCTTCGGAATCACGCCGCCGGTGATCGCGTTGACGAACTCGTAACCCTTTTCCGGGTTGGGCTCGACTTCGATCACGCAGTGACCGTACTGGCCGCGGCCACCGGACTGCTTGGCGTACTTCAGGTCGGACTTGCTGGGCTTCGTGATCGTTTCGCGGTAGGCAACCTGAGGCTTGCCGACGTTGGCGTTCACGTTGAACTCGCGGACCAGACGGTCAACGATGATGTCCAGATGCAGTTCGCCCATGCCCGCGATGAGGGTCTGGCCGGTCTCTTCGTTGCCCTTCACGCGGAAGGACGGGTCTTCCTTCGCCAGCTTGTTGAGCGCGGCGGAGAGAGCGTCACGGTCGGTCTTCGTCTTGGGTTCGATGGCGACTTCGATGACCGGTTCCGGAATATCGAGGGATTCGAGCACCACGGGGCGCTTTTCGTCGCAGATCGTGTCGCCGGTGGAGGCAAGCTTCATGCCCACGAGGGCCACGATGTCGCCGGCGCCGGCGGACTTGATGTCCTCACGCTTGTTGGCGTGCATACGGAGCAGGCGGCCAAGGCGCTCCTTCTTGCCGGTGTTGGCGTTGTACAACGTGGAGCCGGCTTCGATCACGCCCGAGTAGATACGGAAGAAGGCCAAGTGGCCCACGAAGGGGTCGGAAGCCAGCTTGAACACGAGACCGGCGAGCGGTTCCTTGTCCGAGCTGGGGCAGACGATTTCTTCTTCCGGCTTGTCGGGGTTGTGGCCCACCATCTGATCGATATCGAGAGGAGAAGGCAGGTAGTTCACAACGGCGTCGAGCAGCGGCTGCACGCCGATGTTACGGAACGCGGTACCGCACAGGACGGGCACGATGCTCTGACGGATGGTACCCTTGCGGATACAGGAATTGATTTCCTCGACGGTCAGTTCATGGCCTTCGAGGTACTTTTCCATCAATTCTTCATCTTCTTCCGCCACGGTATCCAGCAGCTCAAGGCGCTTTTCTTCGTAGAGATCCTTGAGATCCTCAGGGACTTCACCATAGGTGATCTGAAGGCCCTTGGATTCTTTTTCGAAGCGGACGGAGCGGCCATTGATGAGGTCGACAACGCCGTCGAACTTGTCTTCAGAACCGATCGGGATCTGGAGGCAGACGGGCTTCGCCTTCAGGCGGTCGCGGATCATGTCCACGCTGCGGAAGAAGTTGGCGCCGATGCGGTCCATCTTGTTGATGAAGCAGATACGGGGCACGCCGTAACGGTTGGCCTGGCGCCACACGGTTTCGGACTGGGGTTCCACGCCGGCGACGGCGTCGAACACGGCCACGGCACCGTCGAGCACGCGCAGGGAACGTTCCACTTCGATGGTGAAGTCAACGTGGCCGGGGGTGTCGATGATGTTGATCTGGTGATCAAGCCAGAAACAAGTCGTCGCGGCGGAAGTGATGGTGATACCGCGTTCCTGCTCCTGCGCCATCCAGTCCATCGTAGCGCCGCCCTCGTGGGTTTCGCCGATTTTGTGGTTTTCGCCGGTGTAGTACAGGATACGTTCGGTCGTCGTGGTCTTACCGGCATCGATGTGAGCCATGATGCCGATGTTCCGCATTTTTTCGATAGGTGCTAAACGAGACATGTTTCTCCCCGACTACCAGCGGTAATGCGCGAAAGCCTTGTTGGCTTCGGCCATGCGGTGGGTGTCTTCCTTTTTCTTCACGGCGCCGCCGCGGCTGTTGAAGGCATCCAGAAGCTCGGCGGCGAGCTTGTTGGACATGCCTTTTTCACCGCGGGAACGGGCGTAGGTGATCAACCAACGGATGGAAAGGGAGACCTGGCGGTCAGGACGCACTTCCATGGGCACCTGATAGGTGGCGCCGCCCACGCGGCGGGCCTTGACTTCGAGGTGGGGCTTCACGTTTTCGAGAGCCTTTTCGAAGGCGCGCAGCGCTTCTTCGCCGGTCTTTTCGGCGAGGACTTCAAGAGCGCCATAGAAAATCTTTTCGGCAGCGCCCTTCTTGCCGTCGTACATGAGACGGTTCACGAAACGGGCGGCCAAGCGGCTGCCATAAATCGGATCAGGCAGAACTTCCCTTCTGGGGATAGGACCTTTACGGGGCATGAAAATTCTCCGGGTAACGCGGACGCGTTACGTCAGGGGTTGCAGTGCTATGCGGTTTCCCGAGGCGGGGGCCGCCCGGGCTGCCTTGGTGTGTTCCCACTGCGCCCCTCCCGTTGCGGGGGGGCATGGACGCGCACCCATGGCATGACACTGTGATGCGAAAATTCGCAAAGACGGCGGATGTGCCGTCAGACCTCTTGCCGGGAAAGCTTTGCGGCTTAGGACTTCGGACGCTTGGCGCCGTACTTGGAACGACGCTGGCGGCGATCCTGCACACCGGAGGTATCCAGAGTACCACGGACGATGTGGTAACGGACACCGGGAAGGTCTTTTACACGGCCGCCGCGAATCATGACGACGGAGTGTTCCTGAAGGTTGTGGCCTTCACCGGGGATGTACGCGGTGACTTCGAGGCCGTTGGTGAGACGCACACGGGCGACCTTACGCAGAGCCGAGTTCGGCTTCTTCGGGGTCGTCGTGTACACGCGGGTGCACACGCCGCGGCGCTGGGGGCAAGCCTGCAGGGCCGGGGTCTTTTTGTGCTTCACAACCTTCTTCCGCGCGACGCGGATAAGCTGGTTGATAGTTGGCATCTGTTTTCCTCCATAGGAGTGGGTAAATGTTCCGAAAGGAGTCACTCCTACAATGGATATTTTTTGTTGTCAAGCCCATTTGCAAATCGGCGGGACCCTTCCAGCCCCTCTCGGGGCGGAAAAGCCCGTCCCCCGGCTTCCCTCTCTCCGGCACCGGATAGGCGTCATGACTATCCATTTGAGCAATTCGCTTTATTTCATTGCCGATCACAAATCATTTCTGAACATGTTTGTTCAATCAACAAATTGAATGAATGCCCAATCTATTTCTATGTGAAAAAATATTTTATCTTTCGTGAGAAAAAGCACCTTTTACATGCAAAAAAAATCTTTTTTCACATGTAGTGTATTTTACAAAAGGCTATTGACCTGTTTTTTGAAACATCATACGTTGCCAAAAAAGAGATAAGAAGGTCTCTATATTTTCTCTGTTTCTACTTTTCTTCTTGCCTTGTTTATGCCCATCTATAAACAGTGGAGGATACCACAATGGCTATTGTTGAAAAAGTTGACGGCTTCTTTATTCCCAACGTTACGCTTATTGGTGTAGGCGCCGCAAAAGCTATCCCCGAGCGTATCGTTTATTTGAATGCCACGAAGCCGCTGCTTGTCACGGACAAAGGTATCGTCCACACCGGCATCCTGAAACAGATTACGGATATCCTCGACGAAGCGGCGATGGAATACGCCATCTATGATGAGACGGTTCCGAACCCCACCGACCTCAATGTCGCCGCCGGCGTCGAACTGTACAAGAAAGAAGAATGCGACAGCCTCATCTCCATCGGCGGCGGTTCTTCCCATGACTGCTGTAAGGGCATCGGCCTCGTCGTTTCCAACGGCGGCAAGATCCACGATTACGAAGGCGTGGACAAGTCCACCAAAGCCATGCCCCCCTACCTCGCCGTGAACACCACCGCGGGTACGGCCTCCGAAATCACCCGTTTCTGCATCATCACCGACAGCGCCCGCAAAGTGAAAATGGCCATCGTCGACTGGCGCATCACCCCGAGCGTCGCCATCAACGACCCCATCCTGATGGTGGGTATGCCCCCGGCCCTGACCGCCGCCACCGGTATGGACGCGCTCACCCACGCGGTTGAAGCGTACGTCTCCACCGGCGCTACCCCGCTGACCGACGCCTGTGCCGAAAAGGCCATCAAGCTGGTTTCCGAAAACCTGCGCCGCGCCGTCGCCAACGGCAGCGACATCCACGCCCGTGAAGGCATGTGCTACGCCCAGTACCTTGCCGGTATGGCCTTCAACAACGCCAGCCTCGGGCACGTGCACGCCATGGCCCACCAGCTCGGCGGCTTCTACAACCTGCCCCACGGCGAATGCAACGCCATCCTCCTGCCCATCGTGGAAGAGTACAATCTGCTCGCCCATTTGGACAAATTCATCAACATCGCCAGGATGATGGATGAAAACATAGACGGCCTTTCCAAACGCGACGCCGCCGAACTGGCCATCTCCGCCATCCGCCGCCTGTCGCAGGATGTGGGCATCCCGGCCAGCATCACCGAGCTTGCCAAGCGGTACGGCAAGGAAGTCAGCCGCAGCGATATCCCGACGATGGTCGCCAACGCCCAGAAGGACGCCTGCGGGCTCACCAACCCCCGCAAGATGACCGACGCCGCTGTCCAGCAGCTGTATGAAATCGCGTTTTAAATGAAGTGAATATAGCGGGGGAGGGCGCTTTTTGAAAAAAGCGCCCCCCCCCCGAGCCCCACCCGCAAAAACTTCGACTGGTGGGGAGGCAGCGCGGCAGAAGTTCCGTTGTGTGGAAAGAAAAGAACGAGCCGCTCATTGCTTCCTTTATATCTTTTTCTGTTGGAGAGGAGCGGCGGAATGCCATTCCTCAATTCACCCCTTCGAAATTTTCAGAGGAAAACTGTTCCAGAACTGCCCGGCGGCAACCTCCAACACCGGGCAGAGGACGCCGGTAACCGTCCGCAAGATGAAAAGGAAAAGGCCGGAACCCAACGCTGGGTTCCGGCCTTTTCCTGCATCGAAGGCTCCCCTTGCGGGGGAGCCTTCTCATCCGTCTATTCGGCGCCGTTCTCTTCCTGCGTGGCGGGTTCCACGATCACACGGCGGATTTGCTTGGCGTCGGCTTCGTCCACGATGAACCGCCAGCCGCCGCACTCGAAAATTTCTCCCTTCTCGGGAACATGCCCGGCTTCAAGGCACAGGTAGCCGCCGATGGTATCCACCTCGTCAGCCTCCAGATTGATGCCGAGTTCTTCCAGATCCTCAAGGTAGGCGCGGCCGGACAGCGCATAGCGCGAATCCCCGAGAGGATGGATATCCTCTTCCTTGGGCGCGTCGTGCTCGTCTTCGATGTCGCCCACGATCTCCTCAAGGATGTCCTCGATAGTGGCGAGGCCGGACGTTCCGCCATATTCGTCCACGGCAATAGCGATATGGTTCTTGCGGGACCGGAATTCCTGAAGCAGCTCGCTCACGATCTTGGTCTCGGGTACAAAAAAGGGCGAACGCATGATTTCGTCCACCGCAGTATGGTGCTTGGCCGGATCGACGAGGAGGCTGATGAGATCCTTGGCGTAGGCGATCCCGATGATGTTGTCGCGCGTATCCTTGTAGATGGGCAACCTGGAATGTCCGGTTTCCAGAATGCACTGCGCCACCTCGCTCACGGGTGCGCCCGTAGGCATACAGTCGAAATCAGTTCGCGGGGTCATGATGTCCTGCACCTGTACATCGTCAAGGCGCAGGATGCTCAGGATCATGGAGCCTTCGGCGAGGTCCAGTTCCCCTTCGTCGCGGGCTTCCATGACGGCCTGCTCGATCGAGTCGCCCGAGCGGCCTCCGAACAGGTTGCAAACCCGATCCCACAAACTTTTGTCCGTACTTCGGTCCAAGCGTATCTCCTCAGGTAAAGGTGGAGGGACGACGGCGTTCCTGCCGGGCAGGGGCTGCGCCTGATCCCTGAGTGGAACTCACGTACACTATTCCATGCGTCTTTGCTACCGGCGGCGCGCCTCCCGGACGCCCTTCGCGGGGCCCCGGCAACGCCTTGCGCGACATGCTCTTTTCTTTATAGCCATTCCTGAATCGATACGCAACGTGTCGGGCCCTATGCCTTGCGCGTAAACATCCAGATCGCGCACAGCATGGATACCGCCGTGATCGCGGCGATCCGCGCGCTGCTGTCCAGTGCCGCACTCATGGTGATATCCTTGAGGAACAGCCCCTGAAGAATCACGATAAAATGCCGCAAGGGGTTAAGCTGGCTCAGATCCTGTAAGAACATCGGCATGTTGTTCACGGGCGTCATGAATCCCGAGAGCAGGATGCACGGCACGCCCACGGTGAAGCACCCCAAGAAAGCCTGCTGCTGCGTGGAGGCGAACGAGGACACCATAAGCCCGATGCTGCTCACCGAAAGCGAGAACAGCAGCATGGTCACGTACAGCACCGCCACAGACCCCACAAACGGCACCTTGAAGAACCCGATTATGGAGAAAAAGAAAATGGTCCCGTGCACAAGGCCGACCACGCAGCCGGGGATCAGCTTTCCGCAGGCGATCTCCACCGGGCTCGCGGGCGAGACGAGCATCTGGTCGAACGTGCCGAGCTCCCGTTCCCGCGCCACGGTCAGGCCGGTAATGATCATCCCCATCAAGAAGTTGATCGTGCCGATCAGGTTCGGCAGGATGAACCAGCGGAAATCGAGGTTCGGGTTGAACCAGTTCAGCTCCTCGACCTCGACGCGGGAAGGCTTGGCCTGCACGAAAGCGGGCGTCGCCGTTGCCAGCCCCTGTACGATCTGCTGGACATACTGCGTCAAAATCTGGGCGGTGTTGGATCGCCGCCCGTCCAGCAACAATTGCACTTCGGCGGGCACGCCCCGCTCCACTTTGGCGGAAAAGTCGTTCTGGAAGTGCATCACCACCAGCACGTCCTGACGGTTGATGGCTTCTTCGGCCTTCTTGAAATCGTCCTCGAACGTGATGTGCCTGAAGGTTGGCGAACCGCGCAGCCGGCTGATGACCTCCTGGCTCCAGTACCCCGAGTCTTCGTTGATCACCACCACGTCCACGTTCTTCACTTCCATCGTGGCCGCCCACGCAAAGATGAATATCTGGATGACCGGCGGAATCAGCACCATGAACCGGCTCTGCCGCGTGCCCATGAGCACTAGCAGCTCTTTCCGCGCAATCGCAAGGATACGGCGAAGCGTTCGCATCATAAAATAGACCTCCGGTAACAGGCGGCGCCCATTGCCCCTTCATTGGAGAAAGGCAAGAAGCTGGAGGGGCTCCCTTTTTCCGGAAACCCTCTCCCAAGGTTCACACATCCAACCGCTTCACCAGCTTCCTGTACGTGATGACCAAAAAGGCGGCGCCAAGCCCGAGCATAAAGGCCATGCGCGGAAGGAACACGGGCCAGATGTCCCCGGCAAGGAAGACCGTCTGAAGCGCCGTGTTGAAATGCCGCGCGGGGATGGCCAGCGTAAGGTATTGCAGCGCGTCGGGCATACTGTTGATGTCAAAAATGAACCCGGACAGGATGACGGCGGGCAGAAAGCCGGTGATCAGCCCGGTCTGGGCGGCAAGAAGCTGCTGCTTGGTGAGAATGGAAATGAGCAGCCCCTGCCCAAGCGCGGGCATGAGGAAGGTGCTCGACAAGACAAACAGGGCAAACACCGATCCGCGCAGGGGAACCTCAAACAGGAACACCCCGGCCAGCGCGCAGATGGTCATGGAAAACATGCCGAGGAAGTAATACGGGATAAGCTTTCCGAGCAGGATCTGCATCCGGGTCACGGGCGTGGCGAAAAGGGATTCCATCGTTCCCCGCTCGTACTCGCGGGCAATGACCAAGGCCGTGAGCATGGTCCCGATGAGCGTCATGACGATGGTGATGGAGCCGGGCACCAGATACCAGCGGCTCTTCGCCGCCGGGTTGAACCAGTAGCGCGGGGCCACGTCGACGGGCTGCTTCCGGATGGTCCCGCCGGGCGTGCGGGTCTGCTGCCAGTTGGCGATGACGCCTTGGCTGTAGCCGCGTATGAAGTTCGCCGTGTTGGGCTCGCCTCCCGACACGATCACCTGAATGGGGGCGACGGCCGCCTTGCCCTGCCCGCCAACGAGCAGCGCCTCAAAGTTGTAGGGAATGACGATGAAGCCCGAAATCACGCTGTCGCGCATCATACGCCCGGCTTCGGAACGCGACCGGGCCTGATGGACCCGGAAGTTCGGGGAGTGAGCGAAATTTTCCTGTAATTGCAGCCCGGACTGGCTGTTGCTTTCGTCGAGGATCACGATGTCCATGACCCCGGCGTCCAGCGTAATGCCGTAACCGAACAGCAGCAGGAAGATCATGGGCAGGATTGCCGCGACCAGATAAGAGGACGGATCACGGAGGATCTGCTTGCTCTCCTTGCCCATGAGCGCGAAAAGCTGCGCGAGCCACTGGAACACGGGCCGTGCCCGGCCCGGATCGGCATTGCTCATGCGTGACCTCCCTTGCGCTGCACTTCCTCAATATACGCGATGAACGCCTCTTCGAGCGTCATGTCCGCCGCACCGCCGTTTTTCGCCGCTCCGGGCGCTTTGCCCTTGAGCTCGTCGGGCGTGCCCCGCGCAATGATGCCGCCCTGAAACACCAGCGCGATTTCGTCGCAATATTCGGCCTCTTCCATAAAGTGGGTCGTGACGAGCACCGCCACGCCGTTCTGGGTCATGGCGTTGATGTGCTTCCAGAATTCCCGGCGCGTCCGGGGGTCGACGCCCGATGTCGGTTCGTCGAGGAACAGCACGGGCGGCTCGTGCAGCGTGGCGCAGGCCATGGCAAGCCGCTGCTTCTGCCCGAGCGGCAGATTGAACGCCCGGACGTCCCGGAACGTTTCCAGATCCAGCGCCTCGACAAGCTGTTCGATACGCGGCTTCACCCTGCCCCGTTCCAGCCCGTACAGATCCGCCATGAGCCGCATGTTCTGCTGCACGGTCAGTTCGCCGTAGAGGGAAAATTTCTGCGCCATGTAGCCGAGTTTGGCCCGTGCGGCCCCGCCAGCGGTGAGCAGGTTCATGCCCGCGACGAAGCATTCGCCCTCGGTGGGGCGGGACAGGCCGCACAGCATCCTGAACGTCGTGGACTTCCCCGCCCCGTTGGGGCCAAGCAGCCCGAAGATACGCCCCGGCTGCACCTCGAACGTGATGTCGTGCGCCGCGACGAATGTTCCGAACTTCTTGGTCAGGCTCACGGCGCGGATCACAGGCTGTGCGGCGGGAGCGGGGTGCGGGGTGGAACCGCCGGGGGAAGGGAGGAGAAACTTTTCTGGAGAAAAGCTTTCTCCTCCCTTCCCCCAGCCCCCCATCCCTCCTCTTCCAAAGACTTTTGTATTTATCGAATCCCTGTTTGAGGGAGTACGGATTATCTGAGCTTTCAAGAGGGATTGGCGGGCAGGATAGAAAGAATTGGGTTCTTCCGTCCCGTTTTCACCAATATTTTCCAGTGGAGCCACAGTGAACGACTTGATCATCAAAATCTGCGGGATGCGCGAACAGGCGGATCTGAACTGCGCCGCCGCGCTCGGAGTGGACCTCTGCGGGTTCATCTTCGCCCCGCAAAGCCCCCGCGCGGTGACGCCGGAACAGGCCGCCGCGCTGGACAGCGGGGATATGCTCCGCGTGGGCGTGTTCGTGACCGACGACATGCGTTTCATCGAGGAAACCGCCCGCGCCGCTCGGCTGGATCGCATCCAGCTGCACGGAGATCAGTCGATGACCTGCGCGAATCGCCTGAGCCGCACGCTCGGGGCCGAACGTCTCATCAGGGTACTGTGGCCCGAGCGTTATCCCGATCTGGCGGCACTGGAAGAAACCATGAACCGGCACGCGGCATCAACCGGAATGTTCCTGCTTGACGCGGGGATGTCCGGAGGCGGCAGCGGAAAACGGATCGGCTCCGAACGGCTGCGCGGCCTGAACGCTCCCCGCCCCTGGCTGCTGGCCGGCGGGCTCACTCCTGAAAATGTCAAAGAAACCGTCGCGGCCTGTGTCCCTGGCGGAGTGGATTTCAATTCCGGTCTCGAATCCGAACCCGGACGCAAGGACCCTTCACGTATGCGGGCCGCATTAACGGCTCTGAGAGGATAGTCATGAAAAAAGGTTACTTCGGAGAATTCGGCGGGTGTTTCGTTCCTGAACTGCTCATGCCTCCGCTCCAGGAACTGGAAGAGGCCATGCGGGACATCATGCCCTCCCCCACCTTCAAGGAGGAGCTGGACGATCTGCTCCGCAACTTCGCGGGACGGGAAACGCCCCTAACCTACTGCCCCACTCTGTCCAAACGGCTCGGCTTCTCTTTGTGGCTGAAACGCGAGGATCTGCTGCACACCGGCGCGCACAAGGTCAACAACACGCTCGGGCAGGCGCTGCTCGCCAAGCATATGGGCAAAACGGCGCTGGTCGCGGAAACCGGCGCGGGCCAGCACGGCGTGGCGACAGCCGCTGCCGCCGCCCGTCTGGGGCTTGAATGCATCGTTTTCATGGGTGCCGAGGACGTGGAACGCCAGTCCTCCAACGTGCGGCGCATGAAGCTGCTCGGCGCTGAAGTCCGGCCCGTCCAGAGCGGCACACGGACGCTCAAGGACGCCATCAACGAGGCCCTGCGTTACTGGATCGCCGCGCAGGAGACCACACACTATTGTTTCGGTACGGCGGCGGGCCCGCACCCCTTCCCCACGCTGGTCCGGAATCTTCAGAGCGTCATCGGGCGCGAAACCCGTGCCCAGATGCTGGAGAAAACCGGGCGGCTTCCCGATGTGGTCGTTGCGGCCGTGGGCGGCGGCTCCAATGCCATCGGCATGTTCCACCCGTTCGTGGATGACGCATCCGTACGCATCATCGGCGTTGAGGCGGCCGGTACCGGCGAACCGGGATGCTACAATTCCGCGCCGATCAACCTCGGCACGCCCGGCGTCCTGCACGGCCAGATGACCATGCTCCTCCAGACCAAAGACGGACAGATCGAACCTTCGCATTCCGTTTCCGCCGGGCTCGACTATCCAGGTGTCGGCCCGGAGCACGCCTATCTGAGTGCCATTGGGCGCGTCCACTACGGGCTCGCCAACGACGCCGAAGCGCTCGACGCCTTCCAGACCCTCTGCCGCACCGAAGGCATCCTTCCCGCGCTGGAATCCTCCCATGCACTGGCGTGGGTACTCCGGCACCACGGCGAGCTTCCCGCAGGAGGGCATGTCGTCGTCAACCTCTCGGGGCGCGGCGACAAGGACATGGACATCGTGGAGCAACATCTGCATATCTCATGATAGCGATGTATCGAGGAATTGAAATATAAAAAATAATTTCAAATAGATACTTAAAATACAAAATGCCGAAGACACATATCCCCACCCCAAAAACCAAGGGGGACCGGGGGGAATTATTCCCCCCGGACAGGGGGTCAAGGGGGGCGGTAGCCACCCTTGCCGCCGGAGGCATAACGAGGAGAACCATCATGACTTTTCTTGAACAGAAAATACGGGATGCGCACACAGCCGGACGCACGGCGCTCATTCCCTTCGTCACCGCAGGCTTCCCCACGCTCGACACGTTCTGGGGCATCATTGAAGAACTGGACGCCAACGGCGCGGACGTGATCGAAATCGGCGTGCCGTTCTCCGATCCCGTGGCCGACGGCCCGGTCGTGGAGGACGCTTCCCGCCGCGCGCTAGAACAGGGCGTCAGCCTGAACTGGATCATGGACGGCCTCAAGCAGCGCGCCGGGAACTTCAAGGCGGGCATCGTGCTCATGGGCTACCTCAATCCGTTCCTCCAGTACGGGCTGGAACGCTTCGCCGCCGATGCCACACAAGCGGGCGTCTCCGGCTGCATCGTGCCGGATCTGCCGCTTGACGAAAGCGCCCCTGTCCGAACCACGCTGAAAGCGCACGGCATCGATCTGATCGCGCTGGTCGGCCAGAACACATCGGAAGAAAGGATGCGCGAATACGCCGCCGTTTCGGAAGGCTACGTGTACGTCGTCTCCGTCCTCGGCACGACCGGGGCGCGCACGGGACTGCCGCCGCAAGTGGAAGAGACGCTGCGCCGGGCGCGGAAAGCCTTCAACCTGCCGCTGGCTCTGGGCTTCGGTTTGCAGCACCCGGACCAGCTTGCCGCCATTCCCGCCGACATCCGGCCCGACGCCGCCGTGTTCGGCAGCGCCCTCTTGAAACATCTCGACAAAGGCAACACCGCCAAGGCGTTCCTTGAGGTGTGGACCAGGTAGGCACAAGCAAAAAAGGCGCTTCAGAATCCCCGCCGGTGGAAGTCCATCCGGCGGGGATTTTTGCTGCCACACTTTCTTTTTTCCCTATACGGCGTAAAAAAAGTGCTAGCCCCGCCCTCTCCGCAGGGGGGCCGTTGACGCTTGTTCTTTTTTTGACTAGAAGGGACGTTTCACCCTTTGAATCATTTCTCTTGTTATTTCCCCTTTTTCGCCTTCAGGATTGCCCATGCTCGGAACACTTTTTTTCGACAAGCAGGATCGTGAACTCCTGCGTATGATCAACGAAACGATCGATCACGGCCCCTCGCAGGACCTTGAGCACAAGGTCTTTGACGCCAATCTTCATCCGCATGGCATCCTGGAACTGACGACGACCCACGAGTACAGGATGGCCCACGCGGTCATCAACCTGCTCGGCAACCTCGAAGCCGGCGGCGCTCCGGACCGGCTCATGGCCCTGCGCATCCTCCGCGACGAGGTGCTGCACAGCGCCCGCACGCCCTTCCGGTACAATACGGGCCGCGTCCTCATCCAGATCATGAAGGAGATCATCCGGTCTCGCCAGGATGAGCTGACGCAGCTCAAGCTCGTACACGATTTCAGGAAGGTCACGTCCGGGAACCCCCGCCTCGTGCGCCAGTTCCTGAACACATACCATCTGCTGGAAATGCCCGAGGAGTGGAACCAGCTTACCGTGGACCACCACGTCCACGACGCCAACACCAAGGGCCGCAAAAACGCGACGCACCTGATCATGGACGCATGGATCAAGGGCATCCGGTATATCACCGTCGTCTATTACAACTACGTTGAGCCAGCCGCCGCGCGCGAACTGCTGCAAGCCGCCGAGATTATGGGCGTCGACGTCCGCATCGGCCTGGAGTTCCGCACGCCTTTCCGGGATCGCTTCGTCTGTTTCGTCTGGGCCCCGCGCGGCTTCTCCGATCCCGAGGCGTTTTTGTCCTTCCTCGCCGAGCGGCCTATGGTCGCCCTCATGAACGAAGGGCGCAAGGCATCCCTCTGGATGCAGCGCCACGTCATGGATACGCTCCAGTTGTGGAACGCCAAGCACGCCCCGGCTCTGGCCGAGGAGCTCGAAATCCCCGTTCCGCTTCTTGAGCCCGAGGCGTTCCTTGCCTATGTGGGGACCGGGCAAACCTCGTTCCTCCATCTCGCCGAATACGCGCACAAGACGCTCCTCAAGCACCTTGTCCAGCGGGTCAAGGCATTGCAGGAGGAAGCCCTCACCGCCACCAGCGAACGCCAGAGCCAGATCGCACAGCTTATCCGGCGCATGGACATGCTCACGACCGAAGTAATCATGGAAACGTGGCTCAAGCCCGAACGCAATCCCGAGCTGCCCTCTCCCGACGTGCCGGACAACGCGCCGGACACGCCGGAACTGCTCAGGATGCCGCCCCATGTGCTGCTTGACTGGCTCTCCTGCCTGCGCAGCGGGTACCGCATCACGCTCCAGCTTGCGGAACTTACCGCCGAGGACGTGCTGGAACTGCTTTGGGACTGCCAGGGCATGATCACCCATCTGGAGCTGTTCAACCTCAAGGAATGGCAGGAAGGGCATCTCCGGCACCTCACCGCGATCAACGATCTCCAGATCGCCATCAACAAGGGCAGCGTCCTGCACCTCAAACAGATACTGCGGGGCATGATCCGTACGCTGGAAGCCTCGTCTTCCGAAAAGGACAAGGAACGCTGCGCCAAATTCCGTATCATCCTG
This sequence comes from Bilophila wadsworthia ATCC 49260, assembly GCF_000701705.1. Taxonomy (GTDB): domain Bacteria; phylum Desulfobacterota; class Desulfovibrionia; order Desulfovibrionales; family Desulfovibrionaceae; genus Bilophila; species Bilophila wadsworthia. The sequence goes on from NZ_JNJP01000020.1 coordinate 15,763, forward strand.
CGCAACATCCCTTCGCTGCAGGCCCCGTACAAGGTCGCACCCCTGCGTATCCGCATCGGGACGGACTCCACGAGCCATTCGGGCGTGCGGCACGGCATGGGCCTTGCCATGCCCGAAACCCTTCCCCACGGCGCGCGCAGGCAGATCGCCCGGGGCAAGCAGTTCCGGCCCATTTACCTTCCGGTGTCGTTGTCGCTGGAATTCCGCGAAACCTACGCCGAACAGGAACGCTATTCGTCCTTCATGCGCTGGCTCGGTCCGCGCTTGCGCCGCATTTGGGGGTTCGGACATTTCGGGCTCCGCTGCACCAAGGAATGGCGGGCCATTTCCGGCATTACCCAGATCGGAGAGGAAGGCAACGTCATCACGATGGGCGGCATCGGCGGCGAGCTGAACAACGGCCTGCGCGCCGAGCGGACCGAAAAGACCCGCCCGCGCTGGCTCGGCTTCTCGCGCCTCAGCACGCCCATTTCCAATACGCTCAAAGTGCTCGCGGGATTCATCCCGGCACTGGTGACCTTCCTGTACACACAGGAATGGTGGGTGCTGGCGTGGTTCGGCGCGCCCCTGTGGTTCCTCATCACCGGCCTGCGCAACATTCCGCAGGCCATCCTCGGCGGAGGCGGCATGTGGAGCCGCTCCCTCCTGCGCTGGAACGATTATGTAAGCTGGACACGCGTTTGCGATTCCCTGCTATACACAGGGCTGTCCGTTCCCCTGCTGGAATACTTTATCCGCGTGCTGCTCTTGGAAGACGGGCTGGGGCTGACGGTCAAGGATCACCAGTTCCTTGTCTTCTCCATCATCGCCGGGGCGAACAGCATCTACATTTCGCTGCACAACATCTATCGTGGGTTCCCCAAGGAAGCCATCATCGGGAACCTCTTCCGAAGCTTGCTCGCCATCCCGGTTTCAGTGTTCTACAACGACGTGCTGGCCCTGTTCCTGCCGTTCTTCACGACGGCCGATCCCCTGTTGATCCTCGAACCCGGCGCGGCCATCATTTCCAAGACGGCGTCGGACACGGTGGCGGCCATCATCGAAGGCCTTGCCGACTGGCGCAACAATCGGCGGCTCCGGTACTGGGACTACGAAACCAAATTGCAGCGCCTGTTTGATTGTTATGCCAAGCTGGAGCTGGCCTTCCCGGATCAGGACATCCTTTCGCTGTTGTCCCGCCCCGAGGAATTTACCCGGCTTACCTCCACGGAAGCCCGCTCCCTGCAAGTGGAAAGCATCATCAATGCGCTGGATCTCATGTATTTCTGGCTGTATCAGCCTTGTGCACAGCAGACGCTGACCTCCATCCTTCGCACCATGACGCGCGAAGAACGGGTCATCGTGGCCCGGTCGCAAGGGATTTTGTCCCGCGTCCGGGAGGTCAGCCAGCTTTTCGTGGACGGCCTGCTCGGGCGCAATTTCGCCCGCGCCCTGTCCTTCTACCTGGATAGCTACGAAAACTATATCCTTACGCTCAACAAACGCTGCGCCGGATTCTCCAACGGCCATCGTCCGCTGCTCAGGCGCAGGCGGCATATATCGGATTGCCTTTAAAAAAGCAGGGAGATTGGGGGAAGGGAACGTTTCTGAAAAAGTGCCCCTTTCCCCAAAAACCTGCCAGCGCGGCTCCCACCTCTCTCCTCTGGCAATGACTTTTGTACTTGCCGGATCTCTGGAATTTTCTGGAGTGATACAGCCGAACGAACCGCTCCAGAGTCGAAAGGGCCTACCCGTATGGGAAAGCTTCTTGAAGGGAGCGTTCTCACAGGCTCGCCGGAGTCTCCCGCCTCCCTCCGGAACTTCAACCGACGGGGAAGGCATCCTGAGATCCCCGTATGAGGATTGCCGGGCGGGGAGCCGCGCCTGTCCTTTCCCCGCTGTTGAAAAGCAAAAAGAAGTTCTGTAACAGCTACGTCAAACGGGACACGCGGCTTTCCTCCGCCTCGGAACCCGCCGTTTGGTGCGGGGAAGGGGCGGCGGGAGGGCCTTTTCCCGTCGGCATCCGTTTCCCGTGACTTTTCTTTTTGACCAAAGGACGCACAGTGGCCGTAAAAACCACCCGCACAGCGACAGAAGAACAACTCCCCACCCGGGAGGAGGCGGAAGCCGCCTTTGCCCTCGCCCTTGACGCGCGGCAGGAGCGTGTGCGCGCAGCGCTCAACAAGCTGGCAAGCGATCCGCCGCAGGTTCTGATCCTCGAAGGCGGCAGCGTGGCCGAGCGCTTCAGCGTGGCCCTGTGGCACGCCGCCCGCCTCAACTGCCCGGAAGGGCGGCCGCCCTGCCTGCATTGCCCGGCCTGCCTCCAGATCGGCGCGAATTTGTTTCACGACCTGTATGTGCTGGACGGGCGCGAAGGCTCCATCAAGATCGAAACCGTCCGCGAACTGAGGACCATCCTCGGGGAAGCGCCGCGCGGCGACGGCAAGCGCGTCGTTATCCTCGCCGAAGCCCAGTCCCTCGGCGTGGAAGCCGCCAACGCGCTTCTGAAATCATTGGAGGAGCCCCGGCCCGGCGTTTGTTTCCTGCTCCTCGCCCCGCAGCGGGAGCGCCTCCTCCCCACGCTTGTCTCCCGTGGCTGGGTCGTCACGCTGGCGTGGCCCGAGGCCGGCACGCCTTCGACGCCGGAGCTGTTCCAGTGGGAAGAGGCGCTGGCGGAATTCATGGCCTCCGGGCAGGGGTGGCTCGACAAGACGTCCGGCAAGGGTGCCGTCGATGCGGCGCTGGCCCGCCGGATCGTGCTCTCCGTCCAGAAGGCACAGGCCGCTCTCCACGCCGGGCGGGATGGAGGGCCTCTTGGACGGCGTCTTGCCATCCTCCCCGAAGCAGGCCATCTCCATGTCAACGATCTGCTGGCGCAATGCCAGGAATCGCTGGACTATATGGTCAGCCCCCCGCTGGTCCTCAACTGGCTGGCCACGCGGCTGCACATCGTTTATCGTCACGCCCGGCTGCGCGGGCGGAAGCCAACCGCCTGACCCGACATGAGATTGACGCTATGAAGCGTTAGACTTGAGGCGCCTTTCAGGGGAAAACCGGGGAAGGCGCCCTTTTTTTGCTGGACAGTAAGTATAAAAAGAACTATTATCGTTTCACGAGTAGGGCATTCTGAGCCACGGAGCGATAGGCAAAACGAAGGGGAAACCGGATTCCCCATATCCATTTCTCATTGTCAAAAAACGGCTCCCGGTGTACTTCCCAGAAAGACAGGATCCTTATTCAGCCAACCATTGTCATAAGGAAGGTTCTCATGGCTAACCAGTTTGAAATCTATAAGTGTGAACTCTGCGGCAATGTCATCGAAGTGCTTTTCGCCGGCAGCGGCGGCCCGCTTTCCTGCTGTGGCCAGCCCATGAAACTTATGGCTGACAAGGCCATCGACGGCGCCAAGGAAAAGCATGTGCCCGTGATTGAAGCCAACGGCGCAGGCTGTAAGGTCAAGGTCGGATCCGCTCCTCACGTGATGGAAGAAACCCACTGGATCGAATGGATCGAAATCGCCACCGCCGACGGCAAGCGCTATAAGAAGTTCCTGAAGCCCGGCGACGCGCCCGAAGCCGATTTCTGCATCCCGGTGGACAAAGTTGTTTCCGCCCGCGAATACTGCAACCTCCACGGCCTGTGGAAGGCATAAGCACCTATAGACCACTTGACAACGGCGGCTCTTTTTGGCTGTAACAGTGCCGTCGGAGATGTTCCTTACACCTCTAACCCCGCAGGCAAGAGCAGCGCTTTCGCGGGCAGGAGATTAACGATGCAGAAATATGTTTGCAATGTGTGTGGCTATGAATATGATCCCGCCGCCGGCGACCCTGACAGCGGCATCGCCCCCGGCACCGCTTTTGAAGATCTGCCCGAAGATTGGGTCTGTCCCGTCTGCGGCGCTTCCAAGTCGGACTTTTCCGCTGCCTAAGATAGCGGCTCGTCTGAACGCGTAGAATAGGGGGTGTGACGGGCTTCGTCGCACCCCCATGTTTTTGTGCTCACCTCAAACATGCCTGAAAGGATTTTGTCACTATGAAACCCGTTGAACTGGCGAAAGATATTTTCTGGATCGGGGCCGTCGACTACAACAAGCGCAACTTCCACGGCTACAGCCGTTCCCCGCGCGGCACGACCTACAACAGCTATCTCGTCCGCGACGAGAAGAACGTCGTGTTCGACACGGTGGACAACGATTACGCCGGAACCATGTTCTGCCGCCTCGCCAAGCTGATACCGCTCGACAAGGTCGACTACATCGTCGTGAACCACACCGAAAAAGACCACGCCGGGGCCCTGTGTCAGCTCGTCGAGCGCTGCAAGCCCGAGAAGATCATCACGTCGACCATCGGCAAGCGTTTCATGGAAGCCCAGTTCGACACCACCGGCTGGCCCATCGAAGTGGTCAAGACCGGGGACGTCATCAACATCGGCAAGCGGAACATCCATTTCGTGGAAACCCGTATGCTGCACTGGCCCGACAGCATGGTTTCCTACATCCCCGAAGACAAGCTCCTTATCAGCAACGACGCCTTCGGCCAGAACATCGCCTCCTCCGAACGTTTTTCGGATCAGTACGACCGCTGCGTGCTGGAAAAGGCGATCAAGGAATACTACTACAATATCGTCCTGCCCTTCTCCCCGCAGGTCCTCAAGACGCTTGAGCTTGTGGCTGCCCTGAAGCTCGACATCGAAATGATCGCCCCCGACCACGGCCTCATCTGGCGCGGCAAGGACGACTGCAAGTACATCCTCGACACCTACCGCGCCCTTGCCGAACAGAAGCCGAAGCAGCGCGCCGTCATCGTCTACGACTCCATGTGGGGCTCCACCGGCATCATGGCCTCCGCCATCGCCTCCGGCCTTGAAGACGAAGGCGTGCCCGTCCGCATCATCGACATCCAGAAGAACCACCACAGCGACGTGATGACCGAACTCGCCGACTGCGGCGCGGTCATCGTGGGTTCCGCCACGCACAACAACAACGTACTGCCCGGCATCGCCGACGTGCTGACCTACATGAAGGGCCTCCGCCCCCTGAACCGCGTGGGCGCCGCGTTCGGCTCCTACGGCTGGTCCGGCGAATCGCCGAAGATCATTCAGGAATGGCTCGCATCCATGAACATGGATATGCCCGCCGACCCTGTGAAGTGCCTGTTTGTGCCCAAGCATGAAGGCCTGTCCCAGTGCGTCGCGCTCGGCAAGACCGTTGCCGAGGCCCTCAAGGCGAAGTGCTGATGTTCCGGGGGGAAGCCTTCGGGCTTTCCCCCGCCTCCCGTTCCGGCGGCGAAGGCAATGCGCGGGGCATCGCGCGGAAGCGTTCGTGAGCGAGAGGAGACGGGGCCGGACTGAGAAAGCCGCCTCCACGCGCCGTTTTAGGGAAGAATCCTTTCCGATGCGGCCTAATATCATATACTTTTCAAAGGAGCCTGAAGAGACTGGGCTCCGGCAATGATCCGGCTTCCGGCCGGAAACCAAAATCATGGGGGAATTCTATGGATGTTGTCATGCTGTCACGGTTGCAATTTGCCGTGACCGTCTTTTTCCACTTCATCTTTGTCCCGCTGACCCTCGGACTCGTGGTTCTTCTCGCCATCATGGAGACGCTCTACGTCCGCACGGGCAATGAAGTGTACAAAAGAATGGTCAAGTTTTGGGGAAAGCTGTTCCTCATCAACTTCGTCCTCGGCGTCGTGACCGGGATCACCCTCGAATTCCAGTTCGGGACCAACTGGTCTCGCTACTCGGAATATGTGGGCGACATCTTCGGCTCGCTGCTGGCCATCGAAGCCACGGCCGCCTTCTTCCTTGAGTCCACCTTCCTTGCGGTGTGGGCGTTCGGCTGGGAGCGCGTGAGCAAGAAGGTCCACCTGACCGCGATCTGGCTTGTGGCCATCGCCTCGAACCTGTCCGCCCTGTGGATCATCCTCGCCAACGGCTGGATGCAGAACCCCGTCGGCTACGTCATCAAGAACGGCCGCGCCGAGCTGTCCAGCTTCTTTGATGTCGTGACCAACCCCTTCGCATGGAGCCAGTATTTCCATACGATTTTCGCCGCATGGATGCTCGGCGGCTTCTTTGTGCTCGGCGTCTCCTCGTGGCACCTGCTCCGCAAGAACGAGCTGGATCTGTTCAAGCGTTCCGTGCGCATCGCCGCGCCCTTCACCCTGATCCTCGTCCTGCTGCTCGGCCTTCAGGGCCACCATCACGCGCAGATCGTCGCGGAAATGCAGCCCGCCAAGCTCGCCGCCATGGAATCCCACTGGGAAACCGGCACCCACGTCCCCATGTATCTCCTCACATGGCCTGATCAGGCCAACCGCACCAACAGCATTCAGGCCCTGCCCATCCCGAGCCTGCTGAGCCTGCTGGCCTTCAATTCCCCGAGCGCGGAAGTGAAGGGCCTCGACGCCTTCCCCGCCGACGACATTCCTCCAGTCCTTCCCACCTTCCTCTCCTTCCGCTTCATGGTAGCCTGTGCGGGCCTCTTCGTGCTGCTGGCCATCGCCGCGTGGTGGTGGAGAAAGGATCTCGAAAACCACCCCCTGCTCATGAAGGCGCTGATCTACGTGATCCCCCTGCCCTACCTCGGGATCATGGCCGGTTGGGCCGTGGCCGAAATAGGCCGCCAGCCGTGGATTGTTTATGGCCTCATGCGGACCTCCGACGCCGTGTCGCCGGTCCCGACGTCCTCTGTAGGGCTCTCGCTCGCGGCTTTCATCGTCATCTACACCTTCCTCGGCATTCTGGACATCTACCTGCTCCGCAAGTATGCCAAGAAGGGCCCGGAAGCCGCCCCTGAAGCGCAGGCCTAGCCCCGCCATCCCTACCCTAAGAGAGGATTACCAATATGCTTGAAACCACTTGGTTTGTTTTGTGGGGACTGCTCTGGGCGGTCTACTTTGTCCTGGACGGCTTCGACTTCGGCATGGGGACCCTGCTGCCTTTCCTCGCCAAGAACGATGAAGAAAAACGCATCATCTACAACGCTGCCGGCCCCTACTGGGACGGCAACGAAGTGTGGCTCATCACGGCCGGCGGCGTGACCTTCGCCGCCTTCCCCAAGGCCTACGCGGTGATGTTCAGCGCGCTCTACGCTCCGCTGCTCATCCTGCTCTTCGCCCTGATCTTCCGCGCGGTGTCCTTCGAGTTCCGCAACAAGAAGGATTGCCCCCAGTGGCGCAAGTTCTGGGACGCCTGCCAGTTCCTCGGCAACTTCCTGCCCGCGCTGCTGCTCGGCGTGGCCTTCGCCAACCTGTTCATGGGCATCCCGATCGACGGCAACGGCGTGTACCACGGCAACATCATCAAGCTTCTGAACCCCTACGGCCTCGCGGGCGGCATCTTCTTCGTGCTGATTTTCTGCATGCACGGCGCCCTCTGGCTGGCCCTCAAGTCCGAAGGCGACATCCATGAACGCGCCGTCGGCGCGGCGCAGGTGGTCTGGCCTCTGGTCCTCGCCGTGGCCCTGCTTTTCCTCGCCCTGACCGCGTTCTACACCAATCTGTACGCCAACTACGCCGAGCATCCCACGCTGCTCGTCTTCCCGATCCTCGCAGTGGCTTCCCTGCTCACCGTCCGGGTGATGATCTGGGCCGACAACCTGCTCGGCGCGTGGTTCTTCAGCGCGTTGTTCATCATTACCGTGACCTTCTTCGGCGTGCTCGGCATGTATCCCGGCATCATCATCTCCAGCATCGATCCCGCGTACAGCGTGACGGTCTTCAACGGCGCGTCCAGCCAGCTGACCCTCAAGATCATGCTTGGCGTAACCCTCTGCTGCATCCCCGTGGTCATCGCCTATCAGGCGTGGGTGTACTACACCTTCGCCCACAAGGTGACTCCCGAAAGCCTCCAGAAGGACGATCACGCGTATTAAGTTATGTGGGGGAAGGGAGAAAAGGAACCCTTCTGGAGAAGGGTTGCCTTCTCCCCTCCCCCACACCCCCTTCCCTCATCCTCCCAAGACTTTTGACTGGTGGGGAGGCGGCGCGGAGGGAGTCCCCGTTTCACTGCTCATAAAAATCGGAAAAGGCCGTTCGAAGCATTTCGAGCGGCCTTTCGTTTGGGCAAGAGAAAGAAAAGAAGTAAGGGGCAGAGATAGGATGAGGCAAATGATATTGAAAGAAATCAGCGTTTAAAAGCTATGAGGAGGCCAAGCAAGACCAGCAGGACGCCCAAGAAACGCCTCCACGTAAACAGCGTCACGGGAATGCCGAACCAACCGAAATGGTCAATGATGCAGCCCATGATCAGGTTTCCGAGGATCATGGCCATCAGGGTGGGCAGGACGCCGATATGGGGCACACAGAGAATCGTATTGAATACCACGGTCGCCCCGAGCAAACCGCCGACCAATTGCCACGCAGGAACGCCGAATACGCCGCCGACATGCCCTTTGCCGAAAAACAGCATGGCGATCCCAAGAACCAGCGTGCCGCCGAGGAACGAAAGGAAACTCCCCTCCAGTACGCCCACGGAGCGGCTCAGTTGCGCGTTGATCGGCGACTGGAGCCCGAACAGCAGCCCCGCCGCAATCATCATGCCCAAATAAAAAATCTTTTCCATAGCCAGCTCCACTGTGTCCTTTTTCCGCCAGCAGCCTGAAAGAACCTTCCTCCGCTCCCGCTTCTCCACCTTCTAAAAAAAGACCCTGCTCAACGCGCTCCCTCAATCAACAGGGAATGTCGTGAACAGGGATTCGATAACGTCGAAAGTCTTGGGAAGAGGAGGGATGGGGGTTTGGGGGAAGGGAGGGGAAACCTTTCTGAAGAAAGGTTTCCCCTCCCTTCCCCCAAGCTTCTCATTCAGCTAAAACATCTGCTTCAGCAAATCCTCGCCGCGGGTGTTCACGCCGGAAATGGCTTCCTCGGACGTGCTGGAACCGGGCTCCGTGCCCGTATAGAAGGGAAGCCGCAACCCGCCGCTCCCCACGAGATGCCCGCTGGTCTGGTCCACGTTCGCAAAGGAAATCCCGTCCGGCACCTCAAAGTCATCCGGCGGATACGCCTGAAACGCCGATTTCGCGTACTCGACGAAAATCGGAAGAGCCATGCTGCCCCCCGTGCCGCTACGGCCCATCGTCCGGGGCTGGTCGTACCCGACGTACATGCCCGTCACGAGATGCGGCGTAAAGCCGATGAACCACGCGTCCTTCCAGTCGTTGCTGGTCCCGGTTTTGCCCGCGACGGGCCGTCCGAGCACTTTGGCTTTCGTCGCCGTGCCCGCGTTCACCACTTCTTTGAGCAGGTAGGACATCACATAAGCGTTCTGCGGGGAAATGGCATCACGCAAATCGGGCTGAGACTCATAAATGGTCTCGTTCCAGAAGTTCTTGACCGAGAGGATGAACCGCGCCTTGCTGACCATGCCGCCGTTGGCGAAGGCGGTGTAGGCCTGCGTCATGTTCAGCGGCGTAACCGCGACCGCACCGAGGCTGACCGACAGCACTTCGGGGAAATGCGGCTCCAGCTCCAGATCCTTGGCTCGCTCAATGACTTTCTGGACCCCCATCTGCTGCACCACGCGGATAGTGCACAGGTTGCGGGACAGGGCCAGCGCCGTGCGCAGCAGGAGCGGCCCCTTGAAGTTTTTCTCGTAGTTGCTCGGACGCCACACGTCGCCGCTCTCAAGGAACTGCACCACGGGCGCGTCGAGGATGACGGAGGCCGCCGTAAAGCCGTTGTCCAGCGCGGCGGAGTAGACGATGGGCTTGAAGGACGACCCCGGCTGCCGGAACGCCTGCGTCGCGCGGTTGAACTGGCTTTCCTGAAAACTGTAGCCGCCGACCATCGCCACCACGTCACCCGTCTCAGGCTCAATGGAAATGAGCGCGCCCTGCAATTCCGGGACGCACTGGAGCGACAGGCGGATAGGCTTGTTCAGTTCGGCCTCATCCGGATTGTACGGGTTCTTGGGGTCGCTGACGGCGGCCACCCAAACGACATCACCGGACTCAAGGAACTTCTGCTTGCTGCGGAGCGTCTTCTTCGCCCAGCTCAGCTGCGCGTTATCGATGAACCCGCTGTACTTGCCGAGACGTATGTCCACACCCTTGTCCGTGATCCGGGTGACGATGCCCTTAACCCGTTCGCCGTTCGCCAGCATGTCGGGGGAGAAATGCGATTTTTCGATGCGCTCTTTCAAGTCCGCCACCGGGATCTTTTCCACCGGCCCCTGCCAGCCCTGACGGCGGGTAAAGTCTTCCAGCCCGGAACGCAACGCCTCATCCGCCGCCATCTGCGCCGGAGGGCTCATAGCCGTCTGCACGGTAAAGCCCATCTGATAGACGGCATCCTCGCCGTACACGGGCAACTCGATGCCGAGCCTTTTGGCGTTTTCCTCGCTGAACAGATCAATAAGCTGACGCCGCACCTCTTCCAGATACCATGCCCCCTGACGGCCCATGCCGTCCGCCATTTGCTTGAACACCAGCGGCTGCTTGAGCGCGGCGTCGTACTCGGCTTCCGTGATCCAGTTAAGCTCGCGCAGACGGCGCAGTACGTAGTGCTGGCGACCGATGGCGGCACTCGGGTCACGGTAGGGGTTATATTGGGAGGGAGCCTTGGGCAGGCCCGCGATGAGGGCGCATTCGGCCAGCGTGAGATCCCTGGCGTTCTTCCCGAAGTACGTCCGAGCCGCAGCCTCCACGCCGTACGCGTTGGCCCCGAGGAAGGTCTGGTTCAGATAGATTGTCAGGATTTCATCTTTGGAAAGGTAATGCTCCAGACGGTACGCGAGGATGGCTTCCTTGATCTTGCGCTCGTAGCTGCGTTCAGGCGTCAGGAGCAGGCGCTTGATCACCTGCTGCGTGATGGTGCTGCCGCCCTGGCGCTTTGTGCCGGACTGGAGGTTGATGAGGAAGGCGCGGAAAATGGCGACCGGGTTCACGCCCTCGTGTTCATAGAATTCAGCGTCCTCAGCGGCCAAAAAAGCCTTGGGGAGCATCTTGGGCATCTGATCGAGCGAAATGAGGAAACGGTTTTCCCGGTAAAAAGAACCGATGACGCTCCCGTCACGCGCCAGAACGGTGGTGGTGAGTGCGGGACGGTAATCGGCGATACGGGTAAATCCCGGCAAATCCCGGACAGCCCAAAAATAGACGCCAACCACGGCTGCGAGGCCAAGGGCCACGAGCACGCCGATGATGGTTCCAAAAAGAAAAAACACTCTCTTCATGAGCAAGGCGATACCCTGTTTCCGCCTCTGCGTAAAGAGCGTGACGCACAATCAAAAAACGAAAACGGAAAACGATCCCGCCCATTGCCCGCGCCAATCCTAGAAATCCACTTGGGAAAACGCTCGGCGGGAGGCTCGACTTTCCGACGTTCCTGCTCTAAAGTCATCTGTTCTTACCAAGCCTCTTCATCATCCGGGGAGCCCCGGAGACGCCCCCGGTCCGCCGGAGGCCCAAGGAGTCATCATGACGTGTCGTTTGCTGTCGCTGTCGTCAGAAGCCATGTGGCCGGAACTGCTGCGGCTTCTGGAAAACCGCGACAACCCCGATCAGACCGTGGAAACGGATGTGCGTGCCATGCTGGACGCGGTCCGCAAGGGCGGCGACAGCGCCGTCCTCGAGTATGTCCGGCGGTTCGACTGTCCGGACATGCGGCCCCCCCTGCGCGTGCCCGCCGAGGATCTGGAGCAGGCCGCCCGCGACATTCCCGCCGAAAGCCTCGACTGCATCAAACAGGCGGCGGACAACATCCGCGCCTTCCATGAAGCCCAAAAAGATCGCTCATGGTTCCTCACCCGCGACGACGGCACGATCCTCGGCCAGAAGATCGAAGCTGTGGACCGCGCGGGCCTTTATGTCCCCGGAGGGCGTGGCGGCAACACGCCGCTCATCTCGAGCCTGCTCATGACCGCCATCCCGGCGCAGGCCGCGGGCGTCCGCGAAATCGCCGTAGTCACGCCGCCCCGCGCCGACGGCACCCTCAATCCGCATATCCTCGCCGCCGCGCACCTGCTCGGCGTGCATGAAATCTACCGCATGGGCGGGGCGTGGGCCATCGCCGCGCTCGCCTACGGCACCGAAACCGTCGCGCCCGTGGACGTCATCGCCGGGCCGGGCAACATCTGGGTGACCACCGCGAAACGGCTCGTGCAGGGCCGGGTGGGCATCGACATGATCGCCGGGCCGAGCGAAGTGCTTGTCCTCGCCGACGATTCCGCCAACCCCGAATGGCTCGCCGCCGACATGCTCTCGCAGGCCGAACACGACGCACTGGCCTCCGCCATCTGCATTACGGACAACGAGGCTCTGGCCCATGCCGTCATCGCGGAACTGGAACGCCAGTCAGCCACCCTGCCCCGTGCCGACATCGTGCGCAAATCGCTAGCCGACTGGAGCGCCGTGGTCCTCGTGCCGGACATGGACGCCGCCATCGCCCTCGCCAACCGCGTGGCCCCGGAGCACCTCGAAGTGCTGATGCGCGAGCCGTGGTCCGTGCTGCCCCGTATCCGTCATGCGGGCGCGGTCTTCCTCGGCCCCTACGCGCCGGAGCCCCTCGGCGACTACTTCGCCGGGCCCAACCATGTGCTGCCCACGCTCGGCACAGCCCGTTTCTCCTCGGCCCTTTCCGTACAGACCTTCTGCAAACGCACCAGCATCATCGCCGCCAGCCCCGCCTTCGCCGCCGCCAATACGGACGCCGTGGCCCGGCTCGCCCGCATGGAGCAGCTCGAAGCCCATGCCCGCTCGATGGAATGCCGGAAGCAATAATTCCGTCAACGTTCAACCCACGCCAACGCTCAAAGGACGTCACATGAAAGTCACGACCAAGACCGACATCAAGGAATTCCCCTTGCTCAACCGAGGTAAGGTCCGCGATATTTACGATATCGACGACTCCACCCTGCTCATCGTCACCACGGACCGCATGTCCGCCTTTGACGTCATCATGAACGAGCCGGTCCCGTACAAAGGCGTCATCCTCAACCAGATCACCCTGTTCTGGATGAAGAAGTTCGCCCACCTCGTCAAGAACCACCTCATCGAAAGCGACGTGGACAAGTTCCCCGCCGCGCTGGCCCCCTACCGCGAAGAACTGGAAGGCCGTTCGGTTCTCGTGAAGAAGGCCAAGCCCCTGCCGGTGGAATGCATCGTGCGCGGCTACATCACCGGCTCCGGCTGGAAGGACTACAAGGCCACAGGTTCCGTCTGCGGCTACAAGCTGCCCGAGGGCCTGCTGGAGTCCGCCCGCCTCGAACAGCCGCTGTTCACCCCGTCCACCAAGGCGGAACTCGGCGAGCACGACGAGAACATTTCCACGGCCCGGGCCGCGGAAATCCTCGGCAAGGACATCGCCGATCAGATCGAGAACATCGCCCTGGCCCTCTTCAAGGAAGGCCGCACGTGGGCTGAAAGCCGCGGCATCATCATTGCCGACACCAAGTTCGAGTTCGGCATGGTCGACGGCGAGCTGATCCTCATCGACGAAGTGCTGACGCCCGACTCCTCCCGCTTCTGGCCCGCCGAGGGCTATAAGGCGGGCCAAAGCCAGCCGAGCTTCGACAAGCAGTACCTCCGCGACTGGCTGTCCGGACAGCCGTGGGACAAGACCCCGCCGCCGCCTGCCCTGCCCAAGGAGGTGGTCGAAGCCACCCAGAACAAATATCTCGAAGCCTACCGCATTCTGACCGGCTCCGAGCTTGCTCTCTAATATAAAATGAGGGAAAACCGGAGGAGGAACTCTTTATCTCAAAGAGCCTCCTCTGAGCTTGCCCGCACTCCGCCCGCAACACTCGGCAGGCGGAAAACCGGGCGGCGGAAACGCTTGCCGGGCGCGTATGGCTGATGCCATCAAGCCCGTTCGCGGGAATTTCCGCACCACTCATTACCGGCCTCTTCGCAGCCTGGAAACCGCCTTTCCGCCGACGGCGGAAGGGAGATTCACGGATTTCCGGTTTGCCCGTCACTGGGGGAGCTTTTCCCCGGCCGCCGGAGGCCCCTTTTCCACTCAGTACCAACTACGAGGAAACCATGCTGTTGAAAGACAAAAAGTGCCTCATCTTCGGGGTAGCCAACAACAGAAGCATCGCGTACGGAATCGCTTCCTGCTTTAAGGAACAAGGCGCCCGGCTGGCGTTCAGCTATGCCGGTGAAGCCATCCACAAGCGCGTGGAACCCATCTCCGAAGAGCTAGGCGGTGAGTTTATCTTCCCCTGCGACGTGACCAGCGACGAGGACATCGCCGCCGCCGCCGCGCTCGTGAAAGAAAAATGGGGCAGCGTGGACGTGCTCGTCCATTCCGTCGCCTTCGCCAACCGTGAAGACCTGACCAAGCGCTTCATCGAAACCTCCCGCGACGGTTTCGCCACGGCCCTGAACGTCTCGGCCTATTCCCTGACCGCGCTCTGCCATGCCTTCGAGCCCATGTTGAACCCCGGCGCGTCCGTGCTCACCATGACCTACTACGGCGCTCAGAAAATCATCACCAACTACAACGTGATGGGCGTCGCCAAAGCGGCCCTTGAAGCTTCGGTCCGCTACCTTTCCGTCGATCTCGGCGCGAAGGACGTGCGCATCAACGCCATCAGCGCCGGCCCCCTCAAGACGCTGGCTTCCTCTGGCATTTCCGACTTCAAGCAGATCTTCAATCACATTGAAGAACACGCCCCCCTCCGCCGCAACGTGACCACCGAAGACGTGGGCAAGGCCGCCGTCTTCCTCGCTTCGGATCTCGGCTCCGCCGTGACCGGCGAAATCATGTTCGTGGACTGCGGCTACAACAACCTGGGCATCTAACGTGTCCGTCCTGTTGACGCTCGCCTTTCTCGTCGCCGTCGTCTGGCTGCTTGCCAAGGCGGAGGAAAAAGGCGTGCTGCATACCGGCGGGTGTCCCTGCTGCCATCAAAGGCGCCGCCAAAAGCGCTCTTAACCGCAGGCGTCCCCACGCACTCAAGGGACGGACTACACGAAAAAAGGCGGCGTTCCGAAGAACGCCGCCTTTTTGTCGTCAAATGCTATGGGAGCTAGTGAGTGCCGCAGCTGCCGGAGGAACAACTTCCGCCACAACTGCTCCCGCCCGTATTGGCAAGGGGAATTTCGGGTTCGACGGAAAAGCCCATGTACGTCAGGTCGATGCTCACGCCACCCACGGTTTCAAGAAGATCGCCAGCGATGCAAAAGGTAAATCCGTCCTGCTCAAAAACCTTGTCTTCGGGAGTAGGCTCATCCAGAGCCAGAGCGAGGCGCGGGCCGCGTCAGCCGCCAGCGGCGAGATACACGCGGATAGGCGTTTTTTCCTTGTCGGCAAAATACGCTTCCAGCTCGTGGGAAGCTGTTTCGCTAATCGTAAACATGGTTGTTTCCTCCGGAATAAATGATGAAGAGGGGAAACGGACAAATGCGGGAAAGCGCCATATCCGTCTTCTTCAGAAGGTAATGTACAAAAGCCAAATGGCAAGGGAACCTTTCGTTAGGGCTTTTCTCACGGAATCGCTTTTTGCGCAACGGAAACCCCGCCGGATGGTCCGCCTCTGGACAGAATCGGCACGGGAGGGCCTTTAAGAACCGTCCCGCGGTTTCAAACCTAATGGCAACCGCCGGAACTGCCGCAGCCGCCGCAGCAGGACGAGCAGCCGCCGCCGTTGCCGCCGCTCGGCAGGGGGATTTCGGATTCGACCACAAAACCCATATGGGTCATGCCGACGGTCACCGCGCCGACCTTCTCGGCCAGTTCCTTATTGATGCAGAGCGTCAGGCCGTTGTCCTCGGACGTTTCGTCGTCCTCGCCGGGTTCGTCGAGGGCGAGGGCCAAGCGGGGTCCGCTGCAGCCGCCGGGAGCAAGGTACACCCGGATGGGGGTCTTTTCCTTGCCTTCAAAATACGCTTCAAGCTCTTTGCGAGCCTCTTCGGTAAGAGAGATCATCAGGTCCTCCAACGCAGCCTCATCCGTCGCTTTCAGTCTTTCGATAAAGGCTTTCTGCGGCTGCTTTCGGGATTTGTTAAGATTGGCGGTTCCGGCTTAACGCCCTTTGGGCGGGAAGGCCGTTCTCCCGGACACGCGGGCTGTTACAGGCCCTCGCTGCGACGGCCTGAGTGGGGATAACATAGTTGCCGGGCGGTCCTTGTCAAGCCTCCTTTGCCCCGCCGGAGCCGCCCCATGGGGCCGTCCCCGTGTATTTCATGGACAAATCCGATCTTTTCACTCTACAGGGAATAGTATATCCTGACGATCTCAAGGCGCGCGGGAGCCCGTCCCCTCGCGGCACACGTGCCCGGACCTCAAGAGGAGTTGCCCATGAAAACCACCGTCCTTCTTCATGCCGACGAGATCGCCCGCGTTCTCGACCGTCTCGCCTGCCAGATCATGGAACGTCACGGAGACTGTGAACAGACCGTACTGCTGGGCATCCAGCGGCGCGGGGTCGACCTCGCCGTCCGCCTCGGCAAGGTGCTGGAAGACAAGCTCGGGCGAAAGCTGCCCTTCGGCACGCTGGACATCAACCTGTACCGGGACGACTGGACCACGATGCACGCCCGCCCCACCATCGGCGAGTCCAACATCACCACACCTCTCGACAATAAAAACGTCATCCTCGTCGACGACGTGCTGTTCACCGGGCGCACGATCCGCGCCGCGCTGGAAGCCATCCTCGACTATGGCCGCCCCAAGACGGTGGAACTCCTTGTCCTCGTGGATCGCGGCCACCGCGAACTGCCCATCCACGGCGACTACGTGGGCCGCAAAATCAACACGGCCCGCTCTGAAAAGGTCAATGTCCTTATGGAAGAACGCGACGGCAGGGACGAAGTCGTCCTCGAAAGCGCCGACGCTTAACGATACCCGCCCCGGCGGGCAAGCTTGGAGCCTTCATGTCTCTGTCTCAGCCTCTGCCTGAACGCCTGCGCCCCTCCGAACTGGCTCTCTTCGTCGGACAGAGCCACCTCGCCGAGCGCCTGACCACGCTCTTGGAAGGCCCGCGCCTTCCAAGCCTGCTCCTGTTCGGCCCTCCGGGCTGCGGCAAATCCACGCTGGCCCTCCTGCTCGCACGCGCCCGGGGCGGCAACGTCCTGCGCCTGAGCGCTCCCGAGGCCGGCTTGCAGCAGCTCCGGCGCCAGCTTACCGGTGTCGATATCCTTGTGCTCGACGAGCTGCACCGCTTCTCAAAGGCGCAGCAGGACTTCTTCCTCCCGTTGCTGGAGTCCGGCGATCTCACGATGATCGCCACGACCACGGAAAACCCCTCTTTCAGCGTGACCCGCCAGCTGCTTTCGCGGCTGCACGTCCTGAGGCTGCGCCAGCTCGGGCGGCCCGAACTGCTCGAACTCGGCAAGCGCGGCGCGGCGGCCCTTTCCGTCACCCTGAACGACGAGATCCTTGATTTCCTTTCGACGGCGGCCCACGGCGACGCCCGGACCATGCTCAACCTGGTGGAGTACGCCTCGTCCCTGCCGGAGGAGAAACGCAACCTGCCCCACGTCAAGGCCACCCTGCCCGAGATCATGGCCCGCCACGACAAGGATGGGGACAGCCATTACGAATACGCCTCAGCGCTCATCAAATCGATCCGCGGCAGCGATCCCGACGCGGCGCTGTACTATCTGGCCTGCTTGCTCGAAGGCGGCGAAGATCCGCGTTTCATCTGCCGCAGGCTCATCCTGTCCGCCTCCGAAGACGTGGGGCTGGCCGATCCGCAGGCCCTGCCGCTGGCCGTCGCCTGCCAGCAGGCCGTGGAGTTTGTGGGGATGCCCGAAGGCTACATCCCGCTGTCGGAAACCGTGGTCTACCTTGCCCTTGCGCGCAAGAGCAATTCCACCTACGCGGCCTACGCCAACGCGGCGCGGGAGGTGAAAGTCAACGGCCCGCAGTCCGTGCCCCTGCATCTGCGCAACGCCTCGACACAGCTCCAGCGCGAATGGGGATACGGCAAGGATTACAAGTATCCGCACAATTTTCCGCAGGCGTGGGTGGAACAGGACTACCTCCCTCCCTCGGTCAGGAACCGCGTGTTCTACCAGCCCAAGGAATATGGGGAGGAGCCCCGCCTGGCAAGCTGGAGCAAGCGCCTGAAACGCACCAAACCCGAAAACCGTTAGGTCCCGCTCATGACGACATCTTCCCATCTGTTCGACGCCAACTGGTATCTGACGTCCCCGCGTACCCCTTCTTTCCTGAGCCGCATCAGCCCCAACCTGGGGTTCTACGCGCCCATGATCTGGATCGTGTTCAAGGCTGGCTGCAACGCCATGCGCAATCAATACGACGGCGAAGCATGGGCCCAAAGCAGCGAGGGCATCGCGCACGCGCTCGAATCCGTGGGCTGCCGCATCGAAGCCGCCGGGATGGAACATTTCCGTTCACTGGAAGGCCCTTGCGTCTTTATCGGCAACCATATGAGCACGTTGGAGACGTTTGTGCTGCCTTCCATGATCCAGCCGTGGAAGGACGTGACCTTTGTGGTGAAGGAAAGCCTGCTGAAGTATCCCTTCTTCGGCCCCGTGCTCGGGTCGCGCGAGCCCATCGTCGTCGGCCGCAGCAATCCCCGTGAAGATCTCGTCGCGGTGCTCGAGGGCGGCGAGGCGAGGCTCAAGCAAGGCCGTTCCGTCATTGTTTTTCCGCAGAGCACGCGCAGTTCCGTTTTCGACCCCGCGCATTTCAATACCATCGGCGTCAAGCTTGCCAAGCGCGCCGGGGTTCCGGTCATTCCAGTGGCGCTCAAGACCGATGCGTGGGGGAACGGGAACCTCCTCAAAGATTTCGGCCCGGTGGATGTCAAAAAGACCATCCACTTTGAATTCGGCGCGCCCATGCGCATCGAAGGCACGGGCAAGGCCGAGCATCAGCAGATCACCGAGTTCATCATCGATCGCCTCGGCGTATGGGGACGTGAGATTGGGGAATGATGGATGTGAAACTGGGGAGGGGGAACCTTTCTCGAGAAAGGTCCCCCTCCCCTTCCAAGCCCCACCCCTCCCACTTCAAAGAGTTTCGTGTTTATCGAATCCCTTTTCGTCAATGTCCGGAGCGCCCTTTACGGGGCGTTCTGTTTTTCCGTAATAAAAGGGGAAGGCTTTTCTTTAGAAAAGCTTTCCCCTTCCTCATACGGTTATCGTGGTAAGGCTGATCCGCTTTACCTGCGTCCGCGCGCTACGATCCCCATGAGGGCGTATGCAAGGCGGGCGGCGGCGAAATCGGAAGCGTGCATTCCGGGCACCGGAGCCAGCTCCACGACGTCGAACCCGAGGACATCCCGTCCCGACAGCGTCCGTTCCGCAATGTCGAGCGACTGATACCAGCCGAGCCCGCCAGGGACGGGCGTCCCCGTCGCGGGCATGATCGACGGATCGAGGCCGTCCACGTCAAAGGTCAGATACACCTGGCGGGGAAAATCCGAAGGGAGCAGTGATTCGGGAAGGCCGCTGCGGGCAATGGATGCCGCATCATGGAATGTGACGCCGTGTTCCTTGCGTGCCTCCACTTCGTCAAGGCACATGGCCCTCACGCCGAACTGGGCCAGCGGCAGCCCCAAATCCTTGACCGCACGCCGCATGACGCACGCATGGCTCCACGGGCTCCCCTCATAGCTGTCGCGCAAGTCCGCGTGCGCGTCGAACTGGATGATCCCGAATGTCCCGAACCGCTTTTTCAGCGCCGCGAGAGCGCCGTAGGTGACGGTATGCTCGCCGCCAAGCAACACGGGCAGCCCATTGCAATCGAGGATACCCCCGACCGCCGCTTCCACCCTGCCGAGCACGGTTTCCGGAGAACCGGAAATGTCGACGGCTGGCCACGTATAAATGCCCGCTTCGGCGGGGACGGATTCACCATCCCACAATTCAAGCTGATCGGAAGCCTCAAGAATGGCTTCCGGGCCCCGCGCCGTCCCTCCGGCATACGACACCGTAGCCTCCAGAGGCACGGGCAACACATGGAACAGGCAGGATTCCGGTTCGGCGACCGGCAATTCCGAGGCAAGGAATCGGTGCGTGGTTTCGTGGGGCATGGAAATATCCTTTTTAAATGTCTGCGGGTGCGGTTGCTTGATACCCTAAATGAGTTTATAATACAAATTACTGAAAATATCTTTCCATTGGTTCTCTTTCCACGTCAACACGCAGACATGCCATGCCTTCTCACACGTTCCGCCGTTTTCTTTTCCCCGCCCTCCGAACGATGCTGGGGTCCTTTCTGTTTGTGTTGACGTTCTCCTTCGCGGCTTTCTCCGAAACCGAACTCATCCTCTCCCCGGATGAAAAACTCTGGCTGGCCCAGCACCCCGAACTGCGTCTGGGCGTCATCGCTTCACGCCTGCCGTTCGAAGCGCTCTCTTCCGAAAGGAAACAGGAAGGCATCGCCAGCGACTACGCGAACTGGCTTGAAAAAACGCTCGGGATCCGCTTTGTGGCGCACCCCGTCCCCGATACGGGGCTGCACCTTCCGTTCGGCGAAGGCAAGCTTGACGTGCACCTCTCCGCCGTCGACACGCCGGAATCGCGTAAAACCATGCTGTTCACCCGGCCATACCTTGAGCTGCCCCTCGTGCTGTTCATGATGAACGATGCGCCGTTCGTCAATGGCCTCCAAGATATGAAGGGAAAACGGGTGGCCGCCGTAGGGGAGCGCTTGCTGGACATATTGAAGGATACCTCTCCGGAAATCAGGGCTGTGGAGGCTCGGACCACACGAGAAGCCTTGGAGATGCTGGAACGGCGGCAAGTCGACGCCGTCTTTGAAATCCTCGACGCGGGAACCCACGTCATACGGCTGAATAATATCCCCCAGGTTATCGTCGCCGCGGTGACGCCCTACCGTTTGCCCATACGGATCGGCGTCCGCAAGGACTGGCCGCAGCTTGCCGCCATCCTCGACAAGGCGCTGGGCGGCATTCCCCCCACGGCCTCGCAGGACTTCCATAACCGCTGGTTCAACGTCCAGCGCTCGGCGGAAATCGCCTGGAGCCTGTTCTGGGAAATGACCGCCACGGTCATTCTCATCGCCCTCGGCATCGTACTAACCGCGTTGTTCATGCTCCGCAAAGTGCGCAAGGAAGTCCTCGTCCGGCGGAACACGGAAGCCATGCTCAATTCCCTCCTGGAGAACCTGCCCGCCGCCGTCTGCCTGTTCGATTCCTCCTGCCGCTGCCGCAAGCTCAACGCCATGTGCGCAAGCATCTTCGGGTTTACGGAGCAAACGGCCCTCGACGGCGTCCCCGGAACGGATTTCCCCGTGGCTTCAGGCGTGCTTTCCGAAAAAGTGTTGAGGGACGTCCTGGAGTCCGGCGAACCCCGTATGTTCCCCCACTCCCGCACCGATGCGGATGGGAAAACCGCCTACTACCAGACGACGCTCGTCCCCCTGCGCAAGGCGGATGAAAAAACGGATGCCGTCCTCTGCCTGAGCGCCGACATGACCACGCAGAAGCTGCTGGAAAAAAAGCTTTCCGAGCAGCTTGCCTTTGCCCAAAAGCTGTTGAAGACCAGCCCAATCGGCGTGCTTATCGCGGTGGAAGGTTTCATCCGGTACAGCAACCCCCGTGCTCGGGAACTGATGGATCTCCGCGAGGAAATGGATGTGGCCCGCGTCTATCCCCAGTTGCGCGAAGCCGCCGCCATGCTCCCCACGCTTGAAGACACGCTCACCGACATTGCCCTGAAAAGCCGGGACGCGCAGGGCCAGCCGCATCACCTCCGGGTCACCTATACCCGCACCGAGTATGAAGGCGCCCCGGGCATCATCTGCTGGCTGGTCGACGATACCCAGAATAAAGAGCTGGAGAAGCAGCTCGTGCTGGCCAAAGAGGAAGCCGAAACGGCCTCACGCGCCAAGAGCGATTTTCTCGCCAACATGAGCCACGAAATCCGTACGCCCATGAACGGCATCATCGGCATGACCCATCTGACGCTGCAAACCGAGCTCACGTCCCGCCAAAGGGACTACCTCACCCAGATCAGCACATCGGCGAACACCCTGCTGCGCATTGTCAACGACATTCTGGATTTCTCCAAGATCGAAGCGGGCAAGCTCGAAATGGAACATGCCGACTTCCAACTGGAACAAGTGCTGGAAGAGGTCGCCTCCATTGCGGATCTCAGCGCCGCCGAAAAGGGGCTTGAGCTGCTGTCCCGGATCAGCCCGGACATCCCACCGGTACTGGAAGGGGACGCGCTCCGGCTTTCCCAGATCCTGCTGAACCTCGTAGGCAACGCCATCAAGTTCACACAGTCCGGCCACGTCCTTGTTTCCGTCACGCAGGAGCGCCACGGAGGGAGCAAAACACGTCTCCGCTTCTCCGTCAGCGATACGGGCATCGGCATGACGTCCGAACAGATCGGCAACCTTTTCGAATCGTTCACGCAAGCGGACAACTCCACGACCCGGCGCTACGGCGGCACGGGGCTGGGGCTCGCCATCTGCAAACGCCTCGTGAACCTCATGGGCGGAGAAATCCATGTGAGGAGCACGCCGGGGCATGGCAGCGACTTTATCTTTACGGCGGAGTTCGGCACGGTGGCCGTCCCGGAACGCCGCCTGCTCCTCCCCTCCCATCCGCTGCATGGAGAACGCATCCTCATTGTTGACGACAATGAACTCTCTCGGAACATCCTCAGCGGTATGCTCCGGGAATTTCAGCTTGATCCCGTATCGGCGGCCTCGGTCGGAGAGGCCGTACGGCTCTGCCGCGACGCCGCGCGCGAGGGAAGGCCCTATCGCGTCGCCCTCATTGACTGGCTGATGCCGGGCATGAACGGCAAGGATACGGCACAAGCCATTTGCGCGGCGCTTCCCAAACGGCCCGTCATCCTGTTCATGGCCACCATCCACGACCGGCCCGATGTCCTCGCCCATATCCGAGAAGGGAAAGACATTCCCATGCGGCTCATCACAAAGCCGGTTACGCCCTCCTCCCTCATCTCGGCACTGCTTGAGGCCGAGCAGCCGCAGGACAGGCCCGATCGGGCCGAACCGTCCGCCGCCCCCTTCCCCGAACTTGTGGGCGCGCGGGTGCTGCTGGCGGAGGACAACGCCATCAACCGGCAGGTCGCCAACGAAATCCTGCAATCCAGCGGCGTCAGCGTGGAGCCCGCCGGGGACGGCCTCGAAGCAGTGGAAAAACTCTGGGAAGGCGGCTACGATGCCGTGCTCATGGATATTCAGATGCCCGGCATGGATGGGCTGAAAGCCACCCGGATCTTGCGGGAATACGCCCGGTTCGACAACCTGCCCATCATCGCCATGACCGCCCACGCCATGAACGGCGACCGGGAAAAGAGCCTTTCCGTGGGTATGCAGGATTATATCGCCAAACCCATTGAACCTTCCGTCCTCCTTTCCACCCTCGCGCGCTGGATACACCGGGACGGCCGCTCTCCCCGGCGCTGAGCGCCGCCCCGAGGTACCCCATGCACCAGCCAGAGCATACGCCGCGCACGCTGTTCGTCGACGACGAAAGCATCAATCAGCAGATCGGTGCCGAAATCCTGCTCGCCCTCGGAGCCGAAGCGGATACCGCCGACAACGGCCTTCAGGCGCTCCGCCTTATCCGCACCCGGCATTATGCCATTGTGTTCACGGATGTGGAAATGCCCGTCATGGATGGAGCCACCCTCACGCATATCCTCCGCAGCGACAGCCGCTACGGCGAACTGCCCATCATCGCCTGCACGGCCATTTCCTCACCGGAAGAGGAAGAGGCGCTCCTCCAAAAAGGCTTCACCGCCGTCCTCCGCAAGCCTTTCGACGTGCAGGCCATGCAAACGGCCCTCAACCGCCATGCCACACTCTCCGGCGAAGCCCCCGCGCCCTCACCGGAACCCAGGCCCCGCGTCGAGGCGGGGCACGCCATACGGGAAGAACTTGAGCACCTCCCCGGTTTTTCCGTACGGCAAGGGCTTGATCGGGTCATGGGCAACCTTCCCTTGTACGTCAGTCTCCTGTTCGATTTCCGACGCGAGCTTGCCGAAGCCGACGCCGAGATCAGGCAGGCCCGGCTGCGGGACGATATGCCCTCCATCCGGGCGTCCGTCCACAAACTGAAGGGCATCAGCGGCAACGTCGGCGCAACGGATCTGTATACGCAGCTTGTGGAGCTCGAGCAGTGCCTGCAAGGGGGTTCCGCAGAAAATGTCGACAACCTTCTTGACACCCTATACGGCTACGTTACAACGGCCGAGAGTGTCCTTGCGGCGGCAGGGCAGGCCATCGCCGCGTACCCCGAAGCCCCTTTGAGCATTCCCGCCGTAGGAGAAACGCTGGATGTCCGCAAGCTGCAACCGGCGCTGTGCGAATGCCTCCTGCTCATCCGGCAGTACAACACGGCCGCGCGCGAAGCCTTCGGATCCGTCAGGCGTTTTCTTGGTGGGCAGTGCGGGGCGGAAACGAACGAAATCCAGCACGCCATTGATACCTTCGATTTCGAGAAGGCCGAAAGCGGCCTTTTGCACCTTGCACAGCTTTTGGATCTGGAATTGAGAGAACCGAATGGGCTATCCTAAGAAACCCGTGGTGCTCGTCGTCGACGACACCATTGCCAATATCCGCATCTTGGATGATCTCCTGCGCGGCGAGTACACCGTCCGCGTTGCCACCAACGGTGCCACAGCCCTGAGGCTGGCGCTCTCCGAGCCCCGCCCCGACATCGTCCTTTTGGATATCATGATGCCTGATATGGACGGTTACGAAGTCTGCCGCCGCCTCAAGTCCGATCCCCTCACGAGCAACATCGCCGTCGTTTTCATCACCGCGATGGGGAACGAGGAACACGAGGCCAAGGGGCTCGATCTCGGGGCCGTGGACTTCATCGCCAAGCCCTTCCAGCCCCGCCTCGTCCGGGCGCGGGTATCGAATCACGTCGCGCTCAAAAAATACAACGACGAGCTCAATTCGCTGGTCAAGGAACGCACCAAGGAACTGTATCTTTCCCGTTCCGTGACGGTGGAATGTCTCGCTTCGGTCGTGGAAACCCGCGATAACGAAACCGGCGCGCACGTCCGCCGTACGCAGCACGGCGTGGAAATCCTCGCCAAGCGCCTGCGGCTCATGCGTCCCGATATCTGGGACGACGATGACGACACCATCGAGCTGTTCCGCGTCTGCGCCCCTCTGCACGATGTCGGCAAGGTCGGCATTCCGGACAGCATCCTCCGCAAGCCCGGCAAGCTCACGGAAGCCGAATTCAACGAGATGAAGAAGCACACCACCCTCGGCTACCAGACCCTGAGCTGGGCGGAAAAGCGCATGGGCGGGCACAACGACTTTTTGCGCCTTGGCGCGGTCATCGCCTATACGCACCATGAACGCTGGGACGGGAAAGGATATCCCCGCGGCCTGAAGGGAGAGGAAATCCCCCGCGTGGGGCGGCTCATGGCCCTCGCCGACGTCTATGACGCGCTGATCTCCAAGCGGGTGTACAAACCCGCCTTCGACCACGAAACCGCCAGGAACATCATCGTGGAAGGCCGCGGGACACAGTTTGATCCGCTTGTCGTCGAAGCTTTTCTGTTTGAAGAGGACTCGTTCCGCTCGCTCATCGTCACATATCCCGACGAAGAAAACCCCTTGCTCGTCTCCAACGACTGATACGCTCCCTTCCCATCGGCACACGGCAGGCCGGTTACTGCAATGCGTTCCCGCATTGCAGCCCCTGAGGTGCGGGCAACGGCATTGAAACGTTTCCCGCGCCGTTTGTTGCATGGAGATAGTATGTATCTTTCTATACCCCTTCTGTAACAAAGGTCCTTCAACATCTTGACGTAGCGCCTATTTCCGTTACAGAATGCAGTAATTCTGTAGAAAAACACATCGAGAATGCTATCCGCCTTGCCTCTCCCGATACACGCTTTCCGATCACTGCGAAACGCCTTACGAACCTTTTCGTCATGTGCCCTTCGAAGGAGAAGTCATGCACACGTTCAAACGCCAGACATACAGCGGCCAGGTTGTCGAGTTCATCAAGCGTTGCATACTTGACGGCGAACTCGCTCCCGGCGAGCAAGTTAAGGAAGTCACCCTTTCCGAACGCCTCGGCATCAGCCGCGCACCAATCCGCGAGGCGCTGCAAATCCTCACGCAGGACGGCCTGATCACGTCGGAACCGCAGAAGGGGAAGTACATCCGCAAGATGACCCGTCAGGAAATAGAGAACGAATACGAAATCGGCGGCATCCTTGAAGGCGCGGGTGTGGCCGCCGCCCTGCCGCTTATGAACCACGTGGACCTCGCCCGGCTCTCGGGCATGATCGAGCATATGGCCCGCCTTGCGCCCAGAGTGGGGGGCCTGTACGAGTTCACCGAAGTCGACGACGCCTTCCACAGCGCCCTGCTCGCCCATTGCGCGAACCGGCGGCTCGTGGAGATGGCCCGTTCCGCCTGTACGAACATCTCCAAATTTCTGTTCTATAACCATTGGAACGTCTTGTTCACTCCGCAGGAATTCGTGGATCGGCATCGGGATATTTTCGAAGCCGTGCAGACCCGTAACCCCGCCACGGTGGAAGAGTCGCTCCGCGAACACTACCGCGAATCGGGGCGGAGGATGGCGCAGTTCGGCTCGTGACGCGTCCCGGCGTTCCCGGGGGATTCTTTTGCTGACGCCGGACCGATTCTCGGATACAGTCTCCCCCGATAGCTGTTTTGAAATCCTATCGAAGGAGCAGATATGAGCACAGATACCCCCGTTCAGAAAGACGAGCCGAACGCCTCCGCGGAACAGCAGTCCGCTCCCGTCCAGCCCGTCTCCGAGGAACCGGTCGCTCCCGTGACGGAAACGGCGGCCACGGATACGGATGCACAGCCCTCACCGGCCCCGGAAACAGAAACCGTAACGCCGCCCCCGGCGGAACCGGCTCCCGCCAAACCTTCCCCCGTTCAGGAGGAAAAAGCGGCCCCCGCGCCCAAAGCCGCCAAGGTATCCAAGTCGCCCGCCCCGGAAGCCCAGCCGCAAACATCCAGCTTCGCTTTCCGCTGTTTCAACGGGCTCGCCTCCGTCGGCCCACTGGTCCTGATTCTTTTCTGGCTTATTCAATCCATGCCGACTTTTATGGGACGGGAGCTGCACGCGCTGCATAATCTGGGCGTCGGCCTGTTCGGCGTCGCCGCGTCCGGCCTGCCCTCCCCCGAGCTTTATCCGGTCTACCACTGGTTCTTGAGCGCCTTAAGCCTCATCCCCGGCATCGACAGCCTGTCTTTGGCGGCGTATATCCCCGGCGTGCAGCCAACCGCCGGGCTCGAGCAGATCAGCGGCTACCCGGTCCAGCTCCTGCCCCTCGCCTCCGCCCTGTCCGCGCTCTTCCTGATCCTTCTGACATGGGCTCTGGCCCGGGCCACCGGCAACGACAGGCGCACGGCCTTCGCTTCCGGCCTGGTGCTTCTGACCGGTTTCGCCTGTATGGGGTTGCCCCGGATTTCAGGCAGCGACATGCTGTTCACGGCCATCCTTACCCTTGCCGGCATCT
This sequence comes from Bilophila wadsworthia ATCC 49260, assembly GCF_000701705.1. Classification (GTDB taxonomy): domain Bacteria; phylum Desulfobacterota; class Desulfovibrionia; order Desulfovibrionales; family Desulfovibrionaceae; genus Bilophila; species Bilophila wadsworthia. Next base: position 43,142 of record NZ_JNJP01000020.1, read on the forward strand.
GTTTGTACCGCGGATGGATCAAGGCATTCGCCCCTTTATGGCTCTTTGCCGGCTTCGCACTTGTCGCCCTGTCCGCGCTGGCCGGTGGCCTGCTTGGCCTCGTCCTTCCGCTGCTTGTCAGCCTCGTGTTCCTCCTCTGGCGCGGAACGTTCCGCCGGGCCGGGGCACGCGACGGAGCTCTGGCGTTCGGGCTGCTGCTTGTCCTGCTCCTCGCATGGGGTACGTTCATCGCTTTCGGCGACGGCGGACGCGAACTGCTGAAGACCCTCCTCGAAAACGAATATCTGGCCCCCGTCCTCGAAGCATGGAAGCTGCAGGGGCAAGACTCATGGATCATCGTGGCCCTGCTTGCCGTCCTCTGGCTTCCCTGGACGCTGCTCTTGCTGTTCCTTCCCTGGGGGCGGATCGGTACCTTCTTCAAGGGTATCGTGGTCAACCGCAAGCAACGCCCCGGCCAAGGCTGGCTGTGGTGCAGCGCCATCGTGACGCTGGCGGTCCTCGCCCTGCTTGGCGCGAACATGCCCGTGCTGTTGATGCCCCTCCTGCCGCCTTTGGCCGTCCTGACCGCTCAGGGCGTACTGAACCTTTCCGCGCGCGGCAGCCGCGGCTTTTTCCTCCTGCTGGCAATCCTCTTGATTGCCCTCGGCCTCCTCTTCGCCGCAGCGAACATCTATCCGCTGTTCCTCGGCGAACTCCCCGCGCCGCTTTCCGCCTTGCAGCCCACGCCGCTGGCATTGGTCGCGGCATTGGTGCAGACCTGCGGGCTCGTTCTGCTCGGTATCATCCTCTGGAAGGCGCTCAACCGCTCCTTCGCCGGAGGCGCCTTGCTTGTCCTGACGTTCCTGGTGCTGGTTTATACGGCTCCGATGACGTACTATGCGGCGGCTGGCGCTCCTGTGGCCGTGGAGACACCTGTGGAGCCCGCTCCGGCTCAGGAAGATCCGGCAACGGAGCAGGTGCCTTCTGAAACGCCCGTGCAGCCTTCCGGACCGGACGCCCCGGCAACTGACGAGCAGGCCGCTCCCGCACCTTCCACTCCCGTTGAAGCACCCGCCGCCACGGAACCGCAAGCCACGCCGTTGCCCGCCCCTGAAGAACCGGCTCCCGCAGCGGAAACGGCTCCTGCGGCCCAGCCCGCTCCCGCGAACTGACCCCAGTCCAAAATCAATCGCCCCGGATCGGACCGATCCGGGGCGATTTTTCTATGGGGTATGCCGTCCCGTCTCCTCAAAAAAAGTTCTCCTCGGCAGCGCCCCGCCTTTGCTATTTTAAAGACAGTTCGTGAAAACGTTCCATATCCACGATGTACACCTCATCCCGCGAGTACGGGCCGAGCACCGCTTCCCGCTCCAGCTCGCGCAGGGCCTTATTAAGCGTCACCCGATGCACGCCGAGCAGGTTCGCCAGCTCTTGCTGGTTCAGCCCCGGCGACACGCGGGGATTCGGAGCGCCCCCGTCGTCCCGCATACGTAGGTGCAGGAATCGGCAAATGCGCGGGGGCAGCTCCTCAAGGCTCAGGCTCACCGACTGGTTGCACAACACCCTGACTTTGGAAGCCAGGGAGTGCAGCAGCGCCAGCGTCAGGGCGGGATAGTTTGGAAGGATCTCGTGAAGCACGCAATCACGGGAGAAGGCATACACCACGCAATCCGTTCCCGCCACAATGGAACTCCGCGCCGGGACCTCGTCAAAAAACGGCGTTTCACCCGTTACCGTCCCTGAACGCATGGACATAAGGATCTTTTCACGCCCGTCGAGCGTCGTCCGCATCAGCCGGGCTTCCCCCTGGTGCACATAATAGAGGTATTCGCCTTTTTCCCCGCCGTGCATGATTTCCTCACCCTTGCGAAAACGGAGGCGCGTACCGAGATCCAGGACCTGGCGCCACACGCCGGCTTCCGGTGGTATATGGGTGAATTCTATCAGTTTCGCGTCATTCATCTCCATAGGGGCCTCCTTGTGCGCAAACGCCATTATCCCGTACAAGGCGAATAACCAGATACGTTGCCCAACAAAAAAGTTTTATCGACAACGGGTTGTACATCACTCTCACCGCATGGGCAATCCTTTCCGGGCCCGGCCTGTACAACTTTTTCTTCATAGGAGACAAAAAATATCCGTCCTTGAGAAAAATGTAGCAACCGTTACATCACGTATTCTCTTTTACAGCTAGAGTCACTTCAAGCTTTCCGTACCACTCTCTGGAGGAGAAGATCATGACTCTGCCGATGACGGGAAAAAACTGTTCTCTGGCTTTAAAGTGGCTCATATCTTTTGCGATACCTTTGATTGTCTACTGGGCAATGCCCATAGACGGGCAAACCGTCACGCACCATATGGCCCTCTTCCTTTCCATTACGACATGGGCAATCTGCATTTGGGCTATGGATGCAATGAATGAAATTGCCGTTGGCCTTATCCTTCCCGTACTCTACATTGTCCTGTGCGGCGTCAAACAGCAGGTTGTATATTCTCCGTGGCTTTCTGAAGTGCCCCTTATCGTCATCGGCGGTTTCGCACTCGGCAAGATCCTACAGGAAACAGGCCTCGGCAAGCGCATCGGTTTGACTTGCGTGCGCTGCATGGGCGGCAGTTTCACCGGCACTCTTATCGGCATTACCCTCGCCGTATCCATCGTGGCCCCGCTCGTCCCGGCCATCACAGGCAAGGCCGCCATCTTCTGCGCCATCGGCATCAGCTTGTGCGACGCACTGGACTTCAAGGCCAAGGGCCGCGAAGCCACCGCCGTCATCCTTACCTGCTGCCTCGCCGTGGCGTCGACCAAACTGTGCTACCTCACGGGCGGCGCGGACCTCGTGCTCGGCATGGGCCTGCTGCAAAAGGCTTCCGGCATCAGCAGCACATGGATGGAATACGCCATGCATAACTTCCTTCCCGGTATGCTGTATACCTTCATGTCTGTGGGGCTGGTCATGCTGATCCTCCCTTCCAAGGTGGATCGGCAGGCCCTGCGCGCCACCTTGCAGACCAAGTACCAGGAACTCGGCCCGGTGACGTCCGAACAGAAGCGCGCCGCCATCCTCATGCTCGTTACCCTCATCCTGCTCGCCACGGACAAGCTGCACGGCGTCGCCGCCGGGCTGGTGCTCATCGGCGTCACCTTTGCGGCCTTCCTCCCCGGCGTCCGGCTCCTCGACGGCCCCAAGTTCAGCAAGGTCAACTTCGCGCCCCTCTTCTTCATCATGGGCTGCATGACCATCGGCAGCGCCGGCGGCTTCCTCAAGGTGACCACGTGGATCGCCAACAACACCCTGCCCTATCTGCACGGCATGACCACCACAACCGCCGGCCTGGCCTCCTATGTGCTCGGCGCGCTGGCCAACTTCCTCTTGACCCCGCTCGCGGCCACCACGACCATGACGTCTCCCGTCACCGAGCTCGGCATACAGATGAACATGGACCCGCGCATCCTCTTCTATTCGTTCCAGTACGGCCTCGACAACTACCTTTTCCCTTATGAATACGCCGTTATCCTCTACTTCTTCAGCTCCGGCTACATGCTCTTCAAGGATATGCTGAAGGTGCTCGCGGCCCGCATGGTCCTCACCGGCATCTTCCTCTTCTTCCTCGCCATCCCTTACTGGAAGATGGTTCTGTAAGGATTCCGCCGCGGGTCTCCCCCGGGCGGCCCGCGGTCCACCCTCCGCCGCGAGGAACGGCGGAAGGCCCCGCCCGCAAGTGCCGGGCGCGGCCGAAAGAGAAGGAGCGTCCCATGTTCAGGCTTACCTCATTGGCTACGGCCCTGCTGTCCCTGTTCATGCTCTCAGCCCCGGCAAGCGCTTACGAGGCCATCACCGGCCCCCTCGGGCTGCTGGCCTATGACAAGGCAAAGGCCTACGACGGCTACACGCTGTTCACGCCGCACACCAAGGTTTCTTCATGGATTGTGGACAAAATCCAGGATCCAGGCAGCAGAAAGACCTACCTCATCGATATGGAAGGCAATATTGTCCATACCTGGAAGCATGACCATCCCGCCTTCTATGCGGAACTGCTTCCCAACGGGAACCTGCTCCGCGCGGAGAAGATCGCCGGCAGCCCCGTGAACTTCGGCGGCTGGTACGGCCTGCTCCGCGAGTATGCGTGGGACGGCAAGGTGGTCTGGGAATACAAGGTCAGCAATCCGCGCCAGATCGCGCACCACGGTTTCGATCGCCTGCCCAACGGCAACACCGCCATTCTGATCTGGGAAAACAAGACGTATGACGAAGCCCTCGCCAAGGGCCGCGATCCCAAGGACAAGGCCCTCAGCCGCAACGGAATGCCCGCACCAGGACAAGGGCCCGACGGCCAGCCGCTTCAGGGCATCTGGCCCGACGCCATCCTTGAAGTCACGCCCAAGGGTGAAATCGCGTGGGAATGGCATGTGTGGGACAACATCGGGACAGGCCCCGACCAGATCGACATCAACTGGCATCTGCCCCTGAGCATGGGCTATTTCGCCCGCGCCGACTGGACCCACTGGAATTCGGTCCGCTACAATGCCAAGACCGATCAATACGCGGTCAACTCGCGCGACTTCGGTGAAATCTATATCATCGACCGCAAGACCAAGAAGATCGTCTGGCGCTATGGCAACCCCGCCACCCACGGCATGGGCAAGGCGCCTTCCGGCTACCACGACGACGGCGATCAGGTGCTTTTCGGCTCGCACGACGTGGAGTGGCTGCCCAACGGCAACATTTCCATCTTCAACAACGGCACGCATCGCCCCAGCGCCAACCGCAGCTCCGTCATGGAAATCAATCCCGCCACCAATCAGGTGGTCTGGCAGTACGAAACCAAGGATCACAACAGTTTCTATTCCGACTTCCAGTCAGCGGCCCAGAAACTCCCCAACGGCAACTGGTTCATCACCTCCACCAACAACGGGCATCTTTTCGAAGTCACCCCGGACAAGCAGGTGGTCTGGGAATACAACAATCCCATCTCCACCGACGATCAGGCCTATTGCGTGAAGCGTGACGACAATCCCGAAACGCAGGTGCACCGGGCCTACCGCTACGGCAAGGACTTCCCCGCCTTTGCGGGCAAGGATCTGAAGCCGCAGGGCAAGCTTGCGGCGGGGTGCCCCGACTGGCACCTGCTCCTCGAATTCAGGCAGGGTCCCAACTTCAGCTCGAAGTAACGCCCTCTTGCCCCGTCCCTCCGCCCGGAAGGGACCAGCCCCGGCTTTTTCTCCCAAGCCGGGGCTTTCTCGTGGAACAACGCCGAAAAAAAGCCCATCCCAACCAGCCCTATCCCCCGAAATTCCATACCACTACGGAAGCCATAAGAAACGGGGAGAGCCCCCAAAGGAACCTCCCCCAAAGCAATGGCTTTCCGCCTGTTAAAAGCTCTACGGCGTCATACGCGGGCGACGGCGAGGAATACGGTATGCATGATGCTGAGGAGCACCACGAAACTGGATTCAGCGGCTCCGCACGTTTTTCCGTACAGGGTCACGGCCAGCCCTCCATGACGGCAGACGGAGAGGCAGTCCCGGCACAGCGTGCATCCTAGGCTCGGGCGTCCCTCCTTCAACCGTTCAGGAGTCAGCGCACCGTATCGGCAGACGCGGATACAGGCGAGGCAGTGCATACAGGCATCGGTCCGCCGGATGCGCCACGGCGCGATCTTGCCGAGCCAGTTCGCCACCAGCCCGAGCGGGCATACGGCAAGGCAATAGCAGGCGGAACCGTACCGACGGCTCAACAGCACCGCAACGGGCAGGAGCAGCAGGCCCAGCGCCAAACCGAGCGCAACGGCGACCCAGGTCGGAGCGCCGGACAACCGGAGGACGACGGGGACTGCCAGCATGAGCCCAAAGAAAACCGGCCGGAGGCGAGACATCCAACGCGGAGGCGGGACAGCCTTGCGCCCGGAGGCCGCCACGGTATCCCAGACCCCGAAATAGCACAGGTGGCTGCACCACGCAGCCCCGGCCAGCAGTACGGAGACGCCGAACAGAATGGGCATGAACAGCCCGCCGCCACGGTATAGCGGGGCCGCGAGGATCATGCCCGGCACGGGGAGATGAAGGTTCCCGGTCATAAGGAACAGGCCGTATCCGGCAAGACCGAGGGCGAGCTGTACGAAAAAGACCACCGAGAACAGGCGCCAGATGAATAATCGCGTACGCGGCGCGGCATCCCTGTCCCCAAGCCGCGATGCCACCCACGAGGCCCAAAACCCGGCAAGCAGGATATGGAGCGGCGCCCATCCGGGCAGGAAGCGCTCCGTCAGGAAAACCTGCGGTGCGACGAAAAGCAGCGGCGTCAGGATGGCGATCGTCCCGAAAAAGGCCGCCGTCCGCATGAGCGCCCTCTTCCTGCCGCGCGCATACCATGCATCCCCCGTCTTTCCTTCCAGCAACAGGGCCGCCGTGGCGGTAAACAGCGACACGCCGAGCAGGATGCACGCCAGCCGCATCCACGGCTGTTCCATGAACATGCGGATCTGCACGAACTGCGCCGCCGCCCACACCCAGCGCGCGGCCAACAGCGGCAACAACACAAGCGTGACCTGCCGTATCCACGCCTCTCGTCTCCAAACGAGCAGTGCGAACAGCATACAGCCGACGGAAAACGGGTATTGTCCGGCACGCCAGAAATGCGCGCCGCCCAATACAAAAGCCAGCGAGGACGGGGTAAGGCACAAAATCGAACGCATGGTGCTCACGGACGGCTCCTTTCAGGCGGAATACCCCATCTTATCCGATGCGGCATGATTTGCCGTGATCGGCGTCACGTATCCCGCCTTTCCCGCTTCCTCTCCGCCCCCTAACAAGCGTCATCCGAAACGGATTGTTCCTTCCAGCGGCTCTCAGCACAGGGAAATGAACAATCCGGGCTCCAGAGCGTCACCCGGTCGCGCCCCGCCTGCTTGGACATGTAAAGCGCGGAATCCGCATACCGGAACAAATCGGAAATCGTCTTTTCGTTCTCCTCGGGCGTATCGATGGCTCTCGAAGACGTAAACCGATACCCTCCGGCGCTGATGCTGAAACGCACCTCCCGATCGGCATGGACGAGCGGCTTTGCCGTACAGGCCACCCGGATCTCTTCAAGCTGGCGGAACAAGGCACCCTCATCGGCATCAGGCAGGAGCAGCACGAATTCATCCCCTCCGAGCCGTGCGAACGTCGCCGAGTCGGGGAGCATCCCTCTGGCAAGTTTTGCGAACTCCCGCAGGACCATATCCCCGGCGGCATGGCCGAACGTATCGTTGATGCCTTTGAAGCAATCCACGTCGATGAACGCCAACCCAAACCCCTTCCCTTTCTCTTCCTGCACGCGCCGCAGCTCATCGGACAGCACCTCACGGAAGCGGCGGCGGTTCCAGAGGGCCGTGAGCGGATCAATATAGGAAAGCTCACGCAGCATGAGGGCATTTTTTTGCAGGCTGCTGAGCATGACGTTGAGCATGGCCCGCAGTTCCGCGATTTCGTCATGCCCGCTGACGGCAATGGACGATTCCGCTTCGCCTTCCGCGACCCGGTGCGCGAACAGCGTGGTCTCACGGAGCGGCTGGCTCACCTTCTTCATCCCGTACCAGATCCACATGAGCGCGATGAGGAATACGACCGCTATGGAAGCTCCCAACTCCTTCATATGGTATACGACAGAACGCTTGTACGCTTCGATTTGATGGGACTTCCGGTCAAGGATGCTGGTGATCCCCGACTCGACAAGCTTGATGATCTCACCAGCCCGTTTCTGGTAGGCGGCATTAAAAAGAAGGCGGCGGGCATACTCCACATCGATTGTGTCCGATCCGCTGTGCAAACCGTCAGGGCACAAGGCTTCTCCCTTGCTCGCCTGCATGGCCTCGATTTCCGTAATCGACAGATCATCGGAACGACGCAGGGCGGTCGCCAAAAACTCCATGTCTCCCCGGCTGGCTCCATAGCGCTCCAGCAGAGACGGAAGGCTGATCGTCTCTCCCGGCGCAAGGGAGCTCTTCCGGGGCACCCTCCCGGACCGCTGCGCAAGGATGTCGTAATACGCCCGCTCGGAAGCCTCATCGCCCGTATTGACGTATTCCCGCGCCTTGCGGGTCAGATCATAGGAACTCTGGAGCAATTCCCGGCTGACTTGCATCAGGTTCAGGTACTGGACGTCGGCCTCAACCATTTTCGTGAACGAGCTGTACACATTCCATGATAAGCCTGCCGTGACCATGATCGTTACGGTAAGCAGCAGGCCCAATAGAGACGTAACCCAACGGATGCTCATCCGCCCCTCCCTCAAACAGTCTGAACGGGACCCGCATTCCTCCGGAAACGGAGCGTACAGACAGCTCTTTGTTGAAAAGAGAATACACTAGAGATGTTCCTCAACGCCAGCACTTTATGGCATCGCCTCATTTTCCGTTTACTGTTCCGCTCCCATGACGGAAAGGAAAGGCCATGTACGGGAAAGGTTCCCGTACATGGCCTTTTATACCGTTACAGAGAGTTTTTTGAATCCACAGGGGAAATCGCTTCGGCCTTCACAGGGCTTAAGGCTTCCGTTGCCAGGCTCCCTTCTTGTTTTCTTTTTCGTCCTGCAGAACTTTGCCTTTCTCCAAAAGCCCCTCAAACACGTCTCGCGGCATCGGCTTCGCGTAGTAGAAGCCCTGTGCATAATAACAGCCGAGCTCAATAAGCATTTCAGCCTGTTTCGCGTTCTCCACGCCTTCACAGATGACCTGCATACCCAGTTCCCCGGCCATGTGGATAACGTTGCCGATGACAATCCGTTCCCGCGTCCCGAACATCCCGCGCCGCACGAAGCTGCGATCGAGCTTGAGCACGTCAGCCATCAGCTGCTGCAACTGGCCGAGGGAAGAATACCCAGATCCGAAATCGTCGATGGCGATCATGAAGCCGCGCTCTTTCAGCCGCAACACCTGCGCACAGACGATTTGGGGATTGCGCATGATCGCGCTCTCGGTGATTTCCAGTTCCAAAAGCGCATGGGGTACATTGTGGCGATCCGCGATCGCCGCGACAAGTTCGGGAAATTCCGGGCTATCGAAATGCAGGCTTGAAAAATTGCAGGAAACGGGATTGACGGCCATCCCGCGCTCCAGCCACTCGCGCACGGTCCGGCAAACCAGTTCGTAAATGTACAAATCCACTTCGACCACAGAGCCGTTCCGCTCGAAAAACGGAATAAAGCTTCCCGGCATAAGCAGGCCCCGCGTAGGGTGATTCCACCGGACCAATGCCTCGCTGCCGATGAGCGCGCCGTCCCGCATGTCCACCTTGGGCTGGAAATAGGCATCGAATTCGCCTTGGGACAGGGCGATCTCCAGCCTTCCTTCCAGTTCGCGCTGCAACAGCGCTTCCTGCCGCATCTTCTCGTCGTAAAGGACAATGTTCTTCATCGTCTGCTTGGCGTTCCTGCGCGCGTAGTTGGCAAAATCCAACATGCGGTGCAAATCGAACCCTTCCGTCTCGTTCACCAAATAGACACCGAACACCGTGACGATCCGGTACGCCATGTCCTGCATACGCCGCCACTCGTCCAATTCCATGCCGATTTCTTCTATGCGCACAAGCAGGGATTCCCAGTCGGCATAACGCACCAGCAGGATGAAGTGGTCCGCCGATGCGCGGGCACAGCACTCCCCATCTTTGACGTTACGCTGCAGGATCGCGCCGAAGGCCCGCAAGATCTGATCGCCCACGGCGAAACCAAGGTTGTCGTTGATCGTCTTGAACTGATTGATATCCCCGTAGAGCAAGGCATAGCTTCCGCTCGGCGCTTTCCGGAGCAGCTTCCCGCACTCCACATAGAACTTGTTCATGTTGTCGAGGTTGGTCAGCCCGTCCCGATACAGCAAGGCCTGTATGCGATGGTTGCTCCTCGTCTTGATGGCGAGATTATAGACCAACAGCAGCAGGATCACCCCGAAAACCGCCAGCATCCCGCACCCGACCTCAATAAGGTGCTGGGCCACGAAATCGAGCAGCGTGATCTGGCGGGGCTTGGTGGTGTTCTTCAGCACCAGCTCGTCCATCCGTTCAGGGGCCGTATATTGGATGCACTTATCCAATATGGAGAGCAGGCGCGGGTCCGCACACTTGGAAATGCCGAAACAGATTTCGCTCGTGTACTTGCTCATGCTCGTGGCGGCCAAGGATTCGTAACGGCGTTCCGTAAGCAAATAGTTGGTCACATAGACGTTCGCGTAAACCGCATCCGCGTCGCCCTTGAGCAGCGCATCGAAACATTCCCGTACGTTCTTGTAAAAAATGATTTCCTTGCCTGGGTGATCCGCCGCCACATGCTCCGAGAACCAGTAGCCTCCTTGCAGAGCAATCCGTTCGATGGCTTGCGGCTGCTTGGTCCGCACAAGCATGATGGGCGCCCGCAGATAGTAACGGGTGGTATACATCTTGTTGCGCTCGTCCCAGAGGTAATCCCCCGTTACGGAGCAGACCATATCAATAAGCCCTTTCTTGACCTTTTCCAGCGCTTCGGCCTGATCTATCGGCTCAAAACGGAAACGCAACCCTGTGTACCTTGAAAAAGTGGACAGCAGATCCGATGTGACGCCGGAGAACATCCCGGTTTCCGTATCGGTATACTCCAGCGGCGCCCACGAAGGATCATACGCCGCGACAACCACATCCGCCTGTTTGAGGAACGCTTCCTCTTCCTTGGTGAAGACCGGCTGTTGCGCCATGCTGACGGCAAAATATTTGTCGTACAGCCGCATCATATAGTTGGGATCGCGCAGCACGATGGCATTCATCGCCGCATCAAGACGGGCGAGCAAATCCGGCCTGTTCTTCGCCACAGCGACATACACCGGCTCCGGAGAGAACTGGGCAACGCTCCGGAACGTGCTGCTGCGGCCAAGGTGGGTGATGGCGACGCCGTCAAGCGTCCCGTCCTCAAGGGCGCTCAATAACGCCTGCGTCTCGGCATAGGGAACGATGATCGGTTTGACGCCGAACTTCTCGCAATAACGCTGGAAACGCTCTCCGTCGCTGCTGCCCCGGATGATGCCGACCCGCATCCCTTGAAAGGAGCTGAAATCTTCGTAACCGTACCGTTTGTCGTCAACTCTGACATTGAGGGTAACATAAAGCGTACCCATGGGCAGGTTGGAGAACAGAACCTCTTTTTCCCGTTCTTCCGTGCGGAACACGGCGGGGATCATGTCTATGTGCCCTTCCAAAAGCTGATGCCATGCGTTCTCCCAGCTGCCCTCATCCAGCATTTCATAACGCATCCCGCCGACCTTGGCGAGCTTCTGCAAAAATTCGATATTGAAACCGATATATTCAGCGGACCGGCCACGGGACATGTAGTCCCCGTCCTCATAATACCCCACCCGGATGGAAACGGAGTTGTCGTCTGACTGCGCGGGAAAGCAAAAGAACAAGCAGCACAAGACGATCGCCCCGGAAACGGATATCCCGTATCCATGCCTTCTCATGCTCCGACCTTGTTCCTTGCCTCTAGTGTTATGTGAAGCGACATGCCCGAACATGCCGTTTGGCTCTGACCTTCCGGAACGCTGCCGGATCTTATATGTACCCTATATGTTTTCTCAAAGAAATCATAGTGTTTTCGGAGAACATACCCTGTGCAAAAACACGGTTATCTGTTTTTTAAAAAAGGCCATTCAAACCCAAATCAGTCAAATAAAGAAACAACATGTTTTTAGCAGTTTTAAATGACGGATAAAAACATACTAATGCGACAAAAAAAGATAACGGCTCTCCCCGCCGACTTCAGCAACGCGCATCTCCCCACACACGGGACGTGGGAAGATGCCGTCATGGACATACTTCACGCACTATGGCAACGCGAGCAGCCCTGTCGGCAGGTATGGGGAGCCGAGAAAAAGCGTAGCCGACCGATCCGCACAAAGGAGCACGCCCCAATCAACCAACGGCAACGGTGTTCCCCACAAGAAAGCCCGGCCACGCCATGCACAGGGCATCGGCGTTTGCCTGCCGGCACTGGTCCGTTCCGGTTCAGGCTGCCGCTTTCATCGAATCTCGGCGGTTGTGGCAAAGTGCGAGGGATGCTACTCCAATGAAACACAGGAGGTGCGTTATGAAAGACTGGACCCCTTCCGCCTTGCTCCACGCTTCCGGAATGTATTGGGAAAGCTGCGCCATCCACGCCGCCGTGCATCTGGACGTGTTCACCCCTCTGTCCGGCGGGCCGATGACCGTGACGGAACTCGCCGATCGGACAGGATGCGTCCCCCAAAGCCTCGACCGCCTTCTAACCGCCCTGTGTGCAATGGGCCTGTTGATCCGGCAAGGCGAAACCTGCGAACTGCCGCCCTTCTCGCGGGATCACCTGTGCCGGGGCAATCCCGGTTATCTCGGGCATATAGTGGAACATCACCGCCATCTTATGCCCGGCTGGTCCAAGCTGGACGAGTCCGTCCGCGAGAACAGGCCGACCCGCCACCGCTCTTCCGTCGATACCGAAGATACGGGCGAGCGGGAAAGTTTCCTCATGGGGATGTACAACATCGCCAACGCACAGGCGGAACGCAGCGTTCCGCACATCGACCTTTCCGGCCGTTCCCACCTGCTCGATCTCGGCGGCGCGACCGGGGCCTATGCCATCCACTTCTGCCGCCGCAACCCCGGCTTGAGCGCCACGGTTTTCGATCTCCCCACAACCCGCCCCTTTGCGGAACGCGTCATCGCCGACTCCGGCATGGCCGACCGGATCTCCTTCGCGGGCGGGGATTTTACCACCGAAGACCTTCCCGGCGGATTCGACGTGGCTTGGCTCTCCCAGATCCTGCACGGCGCGGGCTTTGACGAGTCCGCCAACATCGTGCGGAAGGCCGCGCAGTCGCTCGTCCCGGGCGGCCTCCTGCTCATTCAGGAATTCATCCTCGACGACAACTGCAGCGGACCGCAGCATCCGGCGCTGTTCGATCTCAACATGCTTGTCGGAACGCCTGACGGGCAGTCCTATACAAGGCAGGAGCTTGCGGGATTCATGCGGAACGCGGGGCTTGAAGACATCCGCCGCCTCCCGCTGGATCTTCCTCAGGGGTGCGGCATCATGGCCGGAACGGTTCCGGTAGGGATGTAAAAATGTGGGGGAGGGAGCCTTTTAAAAAAGGCTCCCTCCCCCACGCCCCCACCCGCGAAAATTTCGACTGGTGGGGAGGTTACACAAAAGGAGTTCCGTTGCATCGAAAAAAGAACCCACCGGCCTAGCCGGTGGTTCTTCATCTGCGCCTGTAAGGCTCTGTTACCAGCAGCGCCCTAACAGGCGCATAGCGAATCTGGCATCGGCATTTCTGTTACTTGCGGCCCGTGAACGGGCTACCCGGGTAGGGAAGGCAAAGCTGCGTACCCAGTTTATCCTCTTCCAGCTGTTTCTTTATGTAATCCCTAATCTTCTCTTTGTTCTTGCCTACCGTATCCACGTAGTAGCCCCGGCACCAGAATTCACGATTGCGGTATTTGAACTTCAGATCGCCAAATCGTTCATACAGCATCAGGCCGCTTTTACCCTTCAGATACCCCATAAATCCCGACACACTCATC
>NZ_JNJP01000021.1 GCF_000701705.1 Bilophila wadsworthia ATCC 49260
GGGAAGGGGGTTCGGGGGAAGGGAGAAGGGGCCTTTCTCCAGAAAGGCCCCTTCTCCCTTCCCCCGATTCCTCCCGCTCCTCTCTTCTACAATCCATACTTGAAATACGCGGAACAGCTCCCTTCGGTGGACACCATGCAGGGCCCGACGGGATTGGCGGGCGTACAGACCTTGCCGAACAGGGGGCACTCGTTGGGCGGCATCTTGCCCTTGAGCACTTCACCGCAGCGACAGCCGGGCAAGGGCTTGGTTTCAGGCAGGGAGAGGCCGAGACGGGCGAGGGCGTCGAAACGCTGGTAGGCCGGAGCCAGCGCGAGGCCGCTGCCGGGGATGACGCCGAGGCCGCGCCAGAGGGCGTCGGCGGTGCGGAACACCTGCGACAGGATGGCCCGTGCCTTGGGGTTGCCGTCGTCGTTGACGGCGCGGGGGTAGGCGTTCTCGACCTTGAATTCGCCCTCGCGGTACTGGCGGGCCATGCGGCAGAGCGCGTCGAGGATGTCGGCGGGCTCGAACCCGGCGACGATGGCGGGGCGCTTCCAGTCTTCGGCCACGAAGCGGAACGGCGAAAGGCCGAGGACCGTGGACACATGCCCCGGCAACAGGAAAGCGTCGATGCCGTTGTCGGGATCGCCGAGCAGGGCGGCAAGCGCCGGAGGCACGAGCTTGTGGCAGGAGAAGACGGCGAAGTTGTCCCGCTTGCGCTGTTCGGCGGCGAGGACGGTCGCCGCGACCGCCGGGGCGGTGGTCTCGAAGCCGACGCCGAGGAAAACGACCGTGGCGTCGGGATTGTCGGCGGCGAGGGTCAGGGCGTCGAGCGGGGAGTAAATGACGGATACGCGGGCTCCGTCGGCCTGCGCGTGCTTGAGGGAACGCCCGTCCGGGCCGGGAACGCGCATCAGGTCGCCGAAGGTGGCGATGATGACGTTCGGCTGTTCGGCGAGCTTGAGGAAGGCGGCGACTTCGCGGTCGTGGGTCACGCAGACCGGGCAGCCCGGCCCCGTGAGGTGGGTGACCTGCTCGGGAAGGAGCGTGCGCAGGCCGCCTCTGAAGATGGATACGGTATGGGTTCCGCAGACTTCCATAAACCGCATGGGGCGGTCGAGGAGGTCTTCGAGGCGGCGGAGCAGGGCTTGGCAGAGTTCGGGATCATGCAGCGTTGGCGTGGGCATGGGTTTCTCCGGGGCAAAGCGGTTGGGGCCGGACGGGGCATCCGGGGGCGCCGGTGCGGGCATCACGATCGGCGTCCCGCCTGTTGTAGCCTGTTTCCGGTGTTCGATAAAGGCTTGATTTCCGCCTGAGTGAGGCAAAATCGAGTGCGCTTGATCTTGTTTGTGCCCTTGGCTATGGTCAAGTGAACCTACCAGAGCCCTATCATGTCCTATTCCATTGTCCGTCGCCGTCGCCGCCCCAACGCCTCCCTGCTTGCCGAAGCGGTCAGAACCATCGGCAAGCGCCGCTTCGAAATCCGCCAGCAGGTATCCTGCCCGCTGGAGGACAGGAAGCTGCACTACCTCGTGGAAACGTGGTTTTTCTTTCCGCAGAGCCTCCAGATCAACCGCTGGAGCTATACGGCGACCGATTATCAGCAAAGCCTCAAAAACTATATCCGGCTCGGCGTGCCCATCAGGCCGCTGGAGTCGCTGCTTGGCGGCGAACTGCCTCCGCCTCTGCGGAAACTGGAGGCCGAGGAGGGCGGCGGTGAGGAGATCATCGAGCTGACGCTGCCGGAACAGTTTCCGGATATTCTCGAGGACTGTTCCAGGCGGCTTGATGATCTGTTGTGGCAAAATACGCCGGAAACCCGCGAACGTTACGAGGACAGCCTCAAACTGTTTTGCATTGCGTTCCGGGTTTCCCTGCTGGCGCGGAAAAACGCGGTGCTGGCCATTGAGGACGGCAGCGAGCGGACCCGGGCCGCCTATGATCTGACCCGCCTGGCTGTGGCGTGCCTGAAGCGGTACCGCAAACTGCTCGGCAAGCGGGCAAAGGCGGCGCGCAACCTTTTGCGGGCCCCGGCGTTCCTGTATTGCGACGAGTACCTGTCCATCATCACGACGAGGACGCTTGGCGAGATCGTGCGCCGCCTCTCGCCCGTGCACAAGTGTTCCACGTATATCCTTGCTTGTTTCGGAGCGCAGCGCGCCTACCGTCGGTCCTGCTATCCCGAAAGTATGCCCTCGAAGACCGGGGACAACGAGCTGCCCGTGTTCCGCTGGAGCGTGCTCAAGAAGTACGTGGACATGCCGCTGTTCCTGAACGTGCAGCGCCATTCCGGAAACTCGCTGCTGGAGCACGTGCTGTACAGCCTCATCGCGGCGGTGGCCATGAGCCTCGCGCTGACCGTGACGCTCCTGTGGGAAGGGGCCGGGTCCCTCAGCGCGCCGATCTTTGTGATCGCCGTTTTCGCCTATATCTGCCGCGAGCGCATCAAGGATGTGCTCAAGCATAAACTGTTCAAGGTATTCGGCAAATGGATCCCCGATCGGGTGCTGCGCGTCTGCGACGGCTACGGCAGGCGTCTGGGGCATTGCGCCGAGCAGTTCCGGTTCGCGGATTGGGACAAGCTCCCCAAGGAAGTGCGCGTCCTGCGGAACAGGACGCATTTCGTGGACATCCTGAACGCGTTCCACAATGAAGATATTTTGTATTATTCAAAGAGGATCGACATCAAGGAGCTGCCAGATCCCTTCCATGAGGGCAAGAATCTGCTGCTGGACATTTCGCGCTTTGACATTTCGGACTTTCTGCGGCATGCCGATGAAGTTCTTGACGAACCTCAGGGCGGTATGGACGATGTGGTGGGGGGCGACAAGGTCTACCATGTGGACATGGTGCGCAAGATCACCCATCGCTGCGGCTCCGATCTGGAGCGGTTCCGTATCGTGCTGACCCACGCGGGCATCCGGCGCATCGACGAGATCAAGCCGCTGTTCATCACCACCGGCGACAACTATCATTAAGGACGACCATGAGCACAGCTTTTACCGACACCGAGCGCGCCATCCTGCGCATTGTCCAGTTCCAGCTCCCCGACACCCTGACCCCGTATGCGGACATCGCCCGCGAAGTGGGGACCGATGAGGAGACGGTGCTGAACCTTCTGCACCGCATGAAGGAAGACGGCTCCATCCGCCGTTTCGGAGCCAGCATCAAACACCAGAAGACCGGCTGGACGCACAACGCGATGGTCGCGTGGATCGTCGACGAGGCCGACAGCGACGCCATAGGCGAGGTGGCGGCCAAGAACCAGCGCATTTCCCACGTGTATTTCCGCCCGACTTCGGCCCCTGACTGGCCTTATACGCTGTATACGATGGTCCACGGGCGCAGCGAGGACGAATGCCTTCAGGTCATTGAGGAATTGCGGCGCGAGACGGCGCTTGACGAGTATGCCGTGCTTGACAGCCTTGAAGAATTGAAGAAAACGTCCATGACGTATTTTTAAGCCGGTTGGCCCGGCAAGGGCGGCGGCCTCTTTTTTGACGTGAAGACAGCGGCGCTTGCCGTTCAACCCAACGCTCTGAGGAGATTATGAAGACGACTCGTTCGGAAAAATTGTTTAAGGAAGCCTGTGAACTGATCCCCGGCGGCGTCAACAGCCCTGTGCGCGCCTGCCTCGGCGTGGGGGCCGATCCGCTGTTCATCGCTTCCGCCAAGGGGAGCCACGTGACCACCGTGGACGGCCAGGAGATGATCGATTTCGTGGAATCGTGGGGGCCGATGCTGCTCGGGCATTCCCATCCCGAGGTGACCAAGGCGGTCGTCGAAGCCGCCGGAAAGGGCACCAGCTACGGCGCTCCCTGTCCCGCCGAGGTCGAGCTTGCCCGCATGGTCGTGGACGCGTTCCCCGGCATGGATATGGTGCGCATGGTGAACTCGGGCACGGAGGCGACCATGTCCGCCCTGCGTCTGGCCCGTGGCGTGACCGGACGCACCAAGGTGTTGAAGTTCATCGGCTGTTATCATGGCCATGCCGATCCCTTCCTTGCCAGCGCGGGTTCCGGCGTGGCGACCCTTTCCATCCCCGGCACGCCGGGCGTGCCGGAAAGCACGGTCCGTGACACCCTGCTTGCCCCCTACAATGACGTGCGGGCCGTCGAGGACATTTTCCACCTGTACGGCAAGGACATCGCGGCGATCATCGTGGAGCCCATTGCCGGAAACATGGGCCTCGTGCTGCCGGAGGAAGGCTTCCTCAAGGCGCTGCGGGCCCTGTGCGACACGCACGGCGCGCTGCTCATCATGGATGAGGTGATCACCGGCTTCCGCGCCGAGTACGGCGGGGCGCAGACCCGTTTCGGCATCACGCCCGATCTGACCACCCTCGGCAAGATCATCGGCGGCGGCCTGCCCGTTGGGGCGTTCGGCGGCAAACGCGAGTACATGAGCCGTGTGGCTCCCGCCGGGGACGTGTATCAGGCCGGGACGCTTTCCGGGAATCCGCTCGCCATGGCCGCGGGCATCGCCACGCTCTCCGTGCTCAAGGCCAGCGATTACGCCGCGCTTGAGGCCCGCGTGGAAGCCTTCGCCGCCGAGCTGGAATCCATCCTGCGCGGCAAGGGCGTGCCCGTGACGGTCAACCGCCTTGCCTCCATGTATACGGTGTTCTTCTCCGACGGGCCGCTCCGCAACTTTGAGGATGTGAAGAATTCGGATACGGAGATGTACTCCCGTTTCTTCCGCGCCATGCGCGAGCGGAACATCTTCGTGGCTCCGTCCGCCTTTGAAGTGGCGATGGTTTCCTTCGCCCATACCGAAGAGGACTTTGCCAAGACGCTTGACGCCGTGCGCGGCATCAAGCTGTAGAAGGGCGTTCGCGGCGGCTGGCGAATCTCCGCGTGCGCTGCTCGTTCCGCGCTCACGGTTTCGCCGCCCTTTGGGCCGTATTCTCTCTTAATCCGCTCAAAACGAAACGGTTCCGTATCCGGTTTTTGCCGGACACGGAACCGTTTCGTTTTTGTGTCATCAGGTTTGCCCCGTTGCGCGGCTGTGGAGACGCCGAGGCCGGGGATCAGGGCGACGGGGGTGCCTGTTTGTCCCGTTGGGGCGCACCGTCCGTGCCCTGCGTCCATTCGGGAGGTGGTGCGGCGAGCAGCTTCAGCAGTTCCGCGGACGCGCCGGAACGCCGGGCGGCCTCTTCCGGGAACATACCGTTTTCGTCCGGGACGTCCGGCTTCGCCCCGGACGCCAGCATCATGCGGATCATGCGTTTTCCGGTTGCTTCGTCCACATGGCCGAGCATCGAGGCGACGCAGACGAGCGGTTCGCCCGCGTCCGGGCCCGCCTCGGTCCGTCGGGCCGCCCAGCAACGGATGGCGTCCGGTTTCCGCCAGAGGCCCTTGGGCACGATGCGGCCGCCTCCGCTCCAGGCTTGAATGATGAGTTTCATGTCCGTGGGGCTGTTCCAGTCGTCCACGGCCTTTTCGAGCAGTTTGTCCGTGGGCGTTTGTTCCTCCAGCCATGCCGCGGCGCACAGATGCCGCCCCGCCTTTCTCCAGCGCTCGCGGCCCAGCGCGGCCCGGATGTCGCACAGATCGGCCAGAGCGGGCGCGGCTTCCCTGACTTCCCGAGGCAAGGCGACGTCGTCCCGCAGGGCGGCGAGCAGCAGCCAGACGGAAAACATGGGCGTGCTGTTGCGGTGATACCACGGGTAGGAGGAAAGCCCCGAGGGGCTGAACCAGATGGTGGTGCCCGGCGGCCGTTTCCGCAGGTTTTCGTTGCCTTCCAGCAGTGCCGGGCCCAGAACGTCGCCCGGGATATCCCATGCCGACCATTCGGCGAGGAGTACCCCCGCAAGCTTGTCGGGATCGGCCCGGAAGCCCGGATCGGTCAGGACCCGCAGCATGAGCGGGGAAGCCTTCGGCCACAGGCATTTGAGCAGCGCGGCCCGGCGTCCCGACTCCGCGTCCCGGAACCCGCCGTTCCGCCAGTACCAGGGGGAAACGCGCCCGGAATCCCCGGGCAACGGGGAAAGGCCGATATGGTCCGGAATGTACGGCAGATCGGTATCGTTGTTTTGGATATTGTACCGCTCATCTTCGGGCAGGGAGGCCGCGGCGCCCTGAACGGCGGCGACATAGGCGAGCTCGCCCTCGTTCGTGGCAAGAGAGGCGTAGGAAAGGAACCCCTTCGCCTCCAGACGGTATTTCCTCCCCCGGATTTGCACGGTTTTGCTTTGCTGGAGGTTCACGACCATCCTGCCTTCCTGTTTCCCCCGGTTTTCCCAGAAAGGCAGGCGCGCGGCCATCTCGTCGGCGCCCAGTTCCTGAATGATGTCCAGCGCGAGCCTGCCTTCTCTGTCCGGCGTCGTGTCCCGCGCGCCCATGCAGTGCAGCAGGAGCAGGGCGGCGGGGTTGGCGCGGGCTGCGGCGATGTGCAGGGGGGGCCGCCCTTGGGCGTCCGTAAGCTGCACCATGCGGAGCAGGGGGGACGGCGGGCTCAGCGCTTCGCGCAGGACGGCCGGGTCCGCATCGCGCTCCAGCAGGACATGCAGGAGCGTCGTCTCTTCGTTGCGGAGCGCCCCTTCGTCCGAATGCAGCAAAGCCTCTTTCACGGCGGGGGCGTTCTTGGAATCGCACAGGGCGAGGAGTTGCGGCATGTCCGTATAGCGGGGCTTCCCGCTTTCGCGGGAAAACAACATGCGGATCCCTAAAACGACTCCTGCGAGCAGTAATAAAAGGATAAGGCCGAATTTCATCCCTTGCCTTGTCGTATTCCCCATACCTCCTCCTTTCGGCCCGTCCGCGTCGGAGTATTCGAAGATCCGCCCTTGCCGCTTCCCCGCCGCCGTCCCACCTTCGGCAGGCTGTTTCCTCAGGTGCGTTCCCGGCGGTTCCTTTCTTTTGCAGTGTCGGGAAGGGGACGGCAAGGTTCCGCCCGTAGCGCCGCCATGGCCGTCATTCCGTCCCGTTTACGAATAGCTTTGAAAGGAAAGGGGGAAGATGCGTGAGGGGCTTCTCCGGAACGTTCCCGCCTCCCCACAGTTCCTTTACCTCCAGATTTCCACTTCATGGACAACACGGGACCGGGCGTCTTCGGGGAGCTCGGCATACTCGACGGGGGTGAAGCGGAGGCATTCGGAGCCGTCGGGGCACCGTACGGAACCGAAAAATTCTTCTTTGGGGCGGGTAAAGAGGGAGTACTCGGAGGGGTACAGCGTGCGGTAAACGACAACGAGGGTATCGTCCCTGGTATCGAGGGCCTCCCCTACGATCTGATAATAACGGTTTTTGTAGTGGCGGAAGAAAGTCGTCATGAAGATCTCCTCTAATGGAAAAAAGGGGGGAGTATATGGGGGAGTACTCCCCCTAGAGAGATGCAGAAAGGGGGTTCTGCTCTCGCCCGTGACTGAGAGCGTTGAGTATAACCTATAATAAAATAAGATGATTTTTGAAAATTTCCCGCGGAGTACTCTAAGAAGGATAGGGGGGTATCCGAGGGCGTAACAGGGGGGGAGTACAGGCGTTTAGCATTGCTTTTGCATGAGACTACTCCCTCTCATGTAAGGTTTTTTGATATAAGTACTCCTATGATACTCCTTACGGAAAAGGGAGTTTTTTGCCAGAAGGGGGTTGCCGGAGGTGCTCCGGTTGAAAACGGTCACTGTCCGTAAAGCAACTTGCCACCAACTTTCAAACGTATGCTTTATGCAGGAGAAAACCATGTCGAACGATCTTATCACCACCGTTCATGATCTCGTTCTCGAAAGCCCTATCGGTGCTAAGGCTATCGCGCAGGCTGTCGGGAAGCCCTATTCGACCCTTCTGCGTGAAGTGAATCCCTATGACACCGGCGCGAAGCTCGGTGCCGAGACACTCATGCACATCATGAAGACTACCGGCAATGTGACGCCGCTGGAAAAGATGGCCCTGGAAATGGGTTATCGTCTGGAACCCGCGGAAGGCATGGGTTCCACGGTGCGCGCCTAACCCGGTTGGAAGAATACTTGATTTGTATTCAGCAGCGGGAGGGCGCCTTCGGGCGGCCCTCCCGAAAGATTCAAAGGGTCTTGAGCGATTCCTGAACGGCGTCGATAATGCTTCTGGGCGTTGAAGCCCCCGCCGTGAGGCCAATGAAGCCGTACGGCTTCAGCGCCTCAAGAGGCAGCTCTTCCGGTACTTCGATGTGCCACACCGCAATGCCGCAGCTTTCCGCCACATCGGCCAGACGGCGCGTGTTTCCGCTTGTTTTTCCCCCTACGACGATCATCGCCTCCGCCTGTTGCGAAATCATCAGCGCTTCCTGCTGACGCCTGCGCGTCGCGTCGCAGATGGTTTCGAGCACGGATAGGGAATGCCCTTCCGCGAGCGTTTTTTTGATGGCTTCGAATTCCTCGCGTTCCTGCGTGGTTTGAGCCGCCAGCACCACATTGTGGGTATCTTTGAACGTCTGTTTTTCTTTCAATTCCTTCAAGCTCCCAAACACGAGGCATGGGCCGTTGGCATAGGAGACGAGCCCCTGCACTTCCGGATGTTCGGCCTCGCCGAACAGGTAGAGAGAAGTCCCCTGCCGGGTGGCCTCGTCGATGGCGAGCTGCGCCTGCTTGACTTTAGGGCATGTCGCGTCAAGGACATGCGCCCCGAGGTCGAGCAGGCGCGCTTCGTCTTCGCGCGGTACGCCGTGTGCCCGGATGATGACGGTGTCCCCCGGCTGCACGGCGTCAAGCGAGTGCGCGAGGACGACCCCCTGCTGCATATACGTGTTCATGACTTGCGGGTTGTGGATGATGGGGCCGAGCATGACCAGCCTGCCGGAGCTGCGGGCCCTGTGTTCCTTGAGGGCCTGATCGAGCTTGCGCAGGGCAAGCCCCACCCCCATGCAAAACCCCGCCGTTTTGGCGCGCAATACTGTTGCCATACGTTCTCCTCAATGCTGTCGCTGGATTAAAGAGGCTTAGCTTCAAAAAAGTATAGAAATCTAGGGAAGGAAAATAGTTCTGAAAAAGCTTTTTTCCCTCGAGCCCGCCAGCGCGGAGCCCATCCTTTCTCGTCTTTCGTACGCAACGATTTTCTCCCCCGCAGCGTTTCCGGAATCGGAGCCTTTTGGCACGGAATACATTGCAAGGTAAACAGCCCTACTGTCGTCTTTTTCCGCCTTGAAGCCGCGGGCCGAGGAATCGGATGGTGTACGGGACGATGAGAATCTTGCCGGGGCCGTCGTCCGCAGGATCGGAAATAAGGCTCTCGCGGGAAAGCTGATGGAGGGCCCCGGGCTCAATACTGGAATCGAACAGCATGAGCGTATCGCCGACCACATCGTTGCAGCAGGTCCAATGCCGTATCACCGCTTCTGTAGGGTATAGGATCCGGACGAACTGGAGCAGTACGGCGTTGCGTTCGCCGCGCCGCAGCCAGTCGGCGATGGCGTCCCAGAGGACGGCGGGGGAAGGAGCGCTCGGGCCGGGAAAATGGGTCGGAAAGGGGCGGGCCGTCAGCAGCGAACCCTGTTTCTCCAGGCGCGACAACATGGCGTCCACCCAGTCCACATAGTCTGTCCGCTGCTCGAGAAGGGCACAGAACGATTCCTCATCGCGGGCGGCGTCGAGCAAGGCTTCGTGCAGGATAGCGCGGCAGGTGAGCAGCCGCGTGGCATTGATGTGCCGCATGGCGTTGATCACCGCATAGGCGGCGCAAAAAACATCGAGTTGTCCCTGATAGGCCGGATTCATGGCAAATTCCTCACGGGAGGGAAGTGTGCCGGGAGCGGCGAGGGAGGTCAACTGGATTTTGGGCCATAAAGGGCCGTATTGGACGATCCTCCGGGATGACGGCGGGTTCCGGCAGAGAAATCATGCCGCAGGTACTGGACAACGGGAAGGCGTCATGGTAAAAGACAACTGTATGTATATATCTGGATACCTTGATATGAATATGTGAGGATTCCGTATCCGGCATATCAAGATGGAATAAGGTCAATTTACAGGCGATGTCCGTTTCGTCGCCCGATTAAGGAGCTATACCATGCAGCCCGAAAAAGGCAGATATTTCTTTACGTCCGAGTCCGTGACCGAAGGTCATCCCGATAAGGTCGCCGACCAGATTTCCGACGCCATCCTTGATACATTGATTGAACAGGATCCCGGCTCCCGTGTGGCTTGCGAAACCCTCGTGACGACCGGCATGGCCGTCATCGCAGGTGAAATCAGCACCAAGGGCTATGCCGATCTGCCGAAGGTCGTCCGCGAAACCATCAAGGAAATCGGCTACAACAGCTCCGAAATGGGCTTTGACTGGCAGACGTGCGCCGTTATTTCCTCCATCGACCATCAGTCCGGCGACATTGCGCAGGGCGTGGACCGTGAGGACCCGGAAAACCAGGGTGCCGGCGATCAGGGCATGATGTTCGGGTTCGCGTGCAACGAGACTCCGACTCTCATGCCCGCTCCCATCTACTGGGCGCACCAGCTTTCGCAGCAGCTCACCAAGGCCCGCAAGGACGGTCTGGTGGACTTCTTCCGTCCCGACGGCAAAACGCAGGTTTCTTTTGAATACGTCGACGGCAAACCGATCCGCATCAACAACGTGGTCGTGTCCACGCAGCACGCCGCGTCCGCTTCCCAGGCCGATATCATCGAAGCCGTGAAGCGCACGGTCATCCGTCCCGTGCTGGAACCCACCGGCCTGTTCGACGAGAAGGATTGCGAGATCTTTATCAACACCACGGGCCGTTTCGTTGTCGGCGGCCCCATGGGTGACTGCGGCCTGACCGGGCGCAAGATCATTCAGGATACCTACGGCGGTTCCGGGCATCACGGCGGCGGCGCCTTCTCCGGGAAGGACCCCTCCAAGGTCGACCGTTCCGCCGCCTATATGGGCCGCTATGTGGCCAAGAACGTGGTCGCCGCCGGTTTGGCCCCGCGTTGCGAAGTGCAGATCGCGTATTGCATCGGCGTGGCCGAGCCCGTGTCCGTGCTGGTGTCCTCCCTCGGCACGAGCGATATCCCGGACGAAGTGCTCACCAAGGCCGTGCGTGAAGTGTTCGACCTGCGCCCCTACCACATTACGAAGCGCCTCGATCTGCTCCGCCCCATCTACAAGAAGACCTCCTGCTACGGCCACTTCGGCCGCGAACTCCCCGAATTCACGTGGGAACATACCGACGCAGCCGCCGATCTCCGTACCGCCGCGAAGGTTTGAGCGCGGTCCGTACAGTCATACTCTCTGAAAGGTCTTTTTTGAGCGTCAAGCTCAGCGTTTGAGACCTTTATGGGAACAGGAAAGACGCCTCTACGGGGGCGTCTTTTTTGCTGGCAAATCGTTCGCGTTAGAGATAATCCCGAGAGAGATTCTATGTATGCGGAGGGGCGGTATGGGTGCTGCCGCGGAGCTTGCCCGGCTTTCGTTCGGAGGAGGCAAACCGGAAAAAGCCCCTTTCTCGGCAAGCTATCAACCTTGGGTCCGGTACGCTCCCAATGGAAGCGGGTACGACTCGTTGGATAAATAGCGTATTCCACGCTTGACATCGGCTTTGTTTCCTTGAACTGTAGCCAATACGCGCTGCGGCGCGACATTCCCGTTTTTTCGACGGGGCCAAAACATACTACGAGAGTCAGGCCATGATAGTTGCAGACGTTCATAATCATACCAACGCGTCCCACGGCAAGGCGTCCGTTGGCGAGATGTATGCCGCCGCCAAGGATCGCGGCCTTGCCGTATACGGTTTTTCCGAGCATTCCCCCCGCCCCGAGGCCTATTCCTATCCTGTGGAATACCGGGAACACCTGCGCCAGAATTTCGTGCGTTACGCCAGCGAAGTCATGCAGCTCCGCGCCTTGTCGGGCTCGCCCAAGGTGCTGCTCGGCATGGAGCTGGATTGGTTCCCCTCCGAGCGGCCCTTCATGGAGGCCGCCGTCGCGGCGTATCCGTTCGACTACATCATCGGAGGCATCCATTTCCTTGGTTCGTGGGGGTTCGACTTCACCCAGGACGACTGGAAGATCAGCCCGCAGCAGTGCTACACGCGTTATGAAAACTATTTCCGTACGTTGGCGGACATGGCCCGCAGCGGGCTGGTGGACATAGCCGCGCATCCCGACATCATCAAGCTGTATTCCGTGGATGTATTCCATCAATGGCTCGCCATGCCGGAGAGCCTTGCCCTGATCAGCGAGGCTTTGACGGCTATCCGCGACAATGGGCTGGTAATGGAGATATCCTCCGCCGGGCTGCGCAAGCCGTGCAATGAGATTTATCCTCACCCGGCGATCATGAAGCTGGCTTCGGATCTGGGTGTGAAGATCAGCTTTGGGTCCGATGCGCATTGTCCGAACACGCCCGCCTACGCATTCGATCAGCTGGAAGCCTATGCCCGTTCCTACGGCTACACGTCCAGCGTCATTTTTGAGAACAGGAAGCCCCGCGAGATCGGTTTTTAGAAGATTGGGAGGGGAGAGGGCCCCTTTCTGGAGAAAGGGGCCCTCTCCCCTCCCAACCCCTCCCCTCTCCCTCCAAAGACTTTCGACTGGTGGGGAGGCCGCGCGGAGGGAGTCCTGTTTGGCGGAAAGGCGAAAAGGATGCAGGATATCCGTCATACTCTCTCAGTAGGACGATTGCCTTGCCGCGCTGGAAAGGTAAAAAGGCGGCGGGAAGGCCGTTGCTTTTTCGTGTGCCGTTTTCATGAAAGGGAATCGCAGGATTCTCTTTTTTCTTTGCAGACCTTTGGAGCGTATTGTGGAACCTTCGCGTCGCCCTCTCATTGAAATTGAGCATGTGTTTGTGACCTATCCGGGTACGGAACGGCATATCCTGAATGATTTTAACCTCACACTCTACGAGGGGGAACATGCCGTCATCCGCGGCGGCAACGGCGCGGGCAAGTCCACGTTGCTGCGGCTGTTGCGCGGCGAGCAGTGGCCGGATCAGATCGATCACCGGCGCGCGGGGCGGGTGCTCTGGCATGGGCCGGAAGGGGCGGATCCGTCGCCGCTCACGGGTCGTAAGGTGACTTCGTTGGTATCGGCCATGCAGCAGGAGCGGGTTGTCCATCAGGAGTGGCGGGTGGACGGCGAGCGTCTGGTCCTCGGCGGCTTTTCCGACGCGATCTACATTGCGCAGCAGCCCACGTCCGAAATGTGCGAGACGGCGTATCAGCTCGTGCGTCTCCTTGGCGGCGTGCATCTTTTGAAGAAGCCCGTAACCGCCATGTCCCAAGGGCAGCTCCGGCTGATGCTGGTGGCGCGCTCCCTTGTCCGCGAGCCGGAAGTGCTGCTGTTGGATGAAGTGACCGACGGTTTGGACGCACGGGCACGCAATACCCTTCTGGACGCGCTGGAACGCGCCTCCGAGCTGTCTACGCTGGTTATGACCACTCATCGCCCCGAAACGCTTCCCAGCTGGATTGGCCGCCAGATCGTGCTGGAAAACGGGAAGGCCGTGGACGGCCCCATGCTGGAAACGGCGGTGGAACCGGAAAAGGAACCGGCTCCGGTTGCCAGTGCTCCGGAGCTAAAGGGCATCCGGGGATGTTCGGCCCGTATCGCCATCAAGGACGCTTCGGTGTTTATCGATCGCGTGCCCGTGCTGTACAACATCAACTGGACCATCAATCCCGGTGAGAACTGGGCCGTGCTCGGCGGCAACGGCGCGGGCAAGTCCACGCTGCTGCGTCTGTTGGCGGGCGATGAGATTGTGGCCTACGGGGGCGAGATCGTGCGCGAACTGCCCCGGCAGGGCGGCGTTGTGGATCGGCTCGAAGTGCTGCGCAAAGGCGTCCGTCTGGTATCGGATCGCCAGCAGGCGACCTACACCTACGACATCACGGGCGAGGAGCTTGTCTTTTCGGGCATCGACAACTCCGTGGGCGTGTACCGTGAGCCCTCCGAGAAGGAACTGGCACAGGTAACGGATATCCTCGCGTCCCTGCATCTGGAATTTTTAGCGAAACGGACGATCCGTTCCTGTTCAACCGGGGAATTCCGCCGCTTGCTCCTTGCCCGAGCCCTTGCCGGGGAACCGGATCTCCTGCTGCTTGATGAGCCGTTCTCAGGCCTCGACGCCCCGTCGCGTAACGAGTTCTTTGCGCTGCTCAACCAGCTTGCGCGGCAGGGCGTGCAGATGATCCTCGTCACCCATCATAAGGCCGACATTTTCCCCGCCATTACCCACATGCTCCAGCTCGAAAACGGGCGTATCTCCGCGATTTGGGAGCAAGGGTAGAGGGGCGTTTGGAGGAGAAAACTCATTTCAGAAAGGTTCCCCCGCGTAGAAGGCCGAACACAATCGGCCTTCCTGCCCAACGAAAAGGTCCCCATACGGCAAAGCCGTATGGGGACCTTTTCGTTGGGCTCTGAGGGGGCCGGGGGAAATCATTTCCCCCGGACAGGGTCAAGGGGCGGTAGCCCCTTGCCGCCGGAGGCCCTTATTTCTTCTTTTTGCCGCCGGGGGTCGCGGGCGGGGTCGCCTTGGGGGTGGGCTTGGGCTCCTCGATGGGGGCTTCGGCCGGGGTTTCCACGGCGGCTACGACCTTGGGCGGGGGCGTTTCGGAATGCACTTCGCTTGGGGCGACCTTGGGCACGGAGGCCAGACGCGGCTTCGCCACGCGGGCGGTACCCTTGTGGTACACGACGAACTTGGTGGGGACCGGCGAGCGGTGGGTCGAGAGCATGAAGAGGCTCTTGGTCGGGCAGACTTCCACGCAGATGCCGCAATAGACGCAGGAGAAGGGATCATATCCCCAGAAAGCTTCCTTCGGGTCCGTGGAAATGCACTGCGCCGGGCACTTGGTCGAGCACATGCGGCAGAAGATGCAGGATTCCACGTTGTTGATGAGACGGCCCCGGTAGTTGGAGAAGGGGTCGCGTTTCACCATCGGGTACTTCCGCGTCGCGGGGCGCTTGAGGAAGTTGCGGAGTATGGTGTTGATCATGAGCATGACGAGTTCCTCCTACCGTTCGGTGCAGCTGATGCAGGGGTCGATGGAAAGCACGACGACGGGAACGTCGGCAAGCTGGATTCCCTTCACCATATGGAGCAGGGGCGGAATGTTGGCGAATGTGGGGGTGCGGATGCGTACGCGGTCGAGATACTTGGAACCGTTGCCCTTGACATAGTACATGCACTCGCCGCGGGGCTGTTCGACGCGGGAAATGACTTCGCCGGAGGGGTTGCCCTTGACCTTCACGTTGATTTCCGTGTCGGGCAGGTGGCTGATGGCCTGGCGGACGATTTCCATGGACTGGAGCACTTCGAGGAAGCGGACCTTGGTACGGGCCCAGCAGTCGCCGTCGAGGACGGACACGGGCGTGAACCCGAGTTCCGCGAAGGCTTCGTATTCCGTCTGGCGCACGTCCTGAGCCACGCCGCTGCCGCGCAGGGTCGGCCCGGCGGCGCCGAGCTGGATGGCTTCCTGAGCGGTCATCACGCCGATGCCCACCGTACGCTTTTTGACGGTGTAGTCTTCCATGGTCACCTTTTCGAGGCGGCGCATTTCGGCTTCAAGGGTATCCATTTCGTCGAGGATCCAGCGCTGGTGCTCACGGGAGAGATCCTTGCGCACGCCGCCGACGATGTTGGTGGAGATGATGACGCGGTTGCCCGCCGTGGCTTCGTTGATGTCCATGATGCGTTCGCGGATTTTCCAGAACTGCATGAACAGGCTTTCGAAGCCGAGGGCGTCCGCGAAAAGGCCGAGCCACAGCAGATGGCTGTGCATTCTGTGGAGTTCCGACCAGATGATGCGCAGGTAGGCGGCGCGGCGCGGCACTTCGACGTCCATGAGGTGTTCGATGGCGCGGCAGAAGCACAGGGCGTGGATGCAGGAGCAGATGCCGCAGACGCGTTCCACGATGTAGATCATCTGGTTGTAGTCGCGGAGCGTGGTGAGCGTTTCAAGTCCGCGGTGGACGTAGCCGAGCTTGGGCAGGGCTTCGACCACGGTTTCGTTGTCCATGACAAGCTGGAGATGGATCGGTTCCGGCAAAACCGGATGCTGCGGTCCGAAAGGAATGATCGTACGGGACATGACGCGCTCCCTACTTTTTGGTGACGGTGGAAAGGGTGCAGGAAGGGCCACGGAGAAGCGGCGGCGGCGTGTCCTTTTCCAGATAGAGGCTGCCCTGGAAATCGAGGATCAGCCCGTCCCACGTGATGCCGTACTGGTCGCGGCTTTCGTTTTCCACGAGCAGGGCGCAGAAATAGATGTCCGAAATGCTCGGCACCGCCTGTCCCAGCGGGACGGTGAGGCGGTAATGGCGCATGTTCAGGTTTTTGTCGTAGTGGTAAATGATATCGAGATTGCCGTCGCCGAGGTTGTGCACGGACAGGGTCACGAAACGGTACCCGGCGTCGAAATTGGCCTTGGCCACGGCGCGGACCGTTTCAAGCGTGATCGGCTCGGCTTCGAGGCGAGCAACTGATGGGGGCATATGTTCCTCCGGAGCGCGGCACGGGGCCGCGCGTCGTCGATTTATTCAAAAATGGTCGTCTGGGGCATGTCCCGCAGTCCGAGTTTGCCCTTGACCACTTCAAGAGCGAGCACAACGCCGTCGATGATGGCTTCGGGCTTGGCCGCGCAGCCGGGCACGTAGACGTCCACGGGGATCACATGGTCCACGCCGCCCACGACGTTGTAGCAGTCCTGAAACACGCCGCCCGTGCAGGCGCAGGCGCCGATGGCGATGACGGCCTTGGGTTCGGGCATCTGGTCGTAAAGGTTTTTGAGGACGTCCTTGTTGCGCTGGTTCACGGTGCCGGTGACGAGCAGCACGTCGGCGTGCTTGGGATCGCCGATGTTCACGATGCCGAAGCGTTCGACGTCGAAGACGGGCGTGAGGCAGGCCAGCACTTCAATGTCGCACCCGTTGCAGGAACCGCAGTCGTAATGGACTACCCAAGGGGACTTCAGACGTCCCTTGTTGATGTATTGATTCA
This sequence comes from Bilophila wadsworthia ATCC 49260, assembly GCF_000701705.1. Classification (GTDB taxonomy): domain Bacteria; phylum Desulfobacterota; class Desulfovibrionia; order Desulfovibrionales; family Desulfovibrionaceae; genus Bilophila; species Bilophila wadsworthia. Next base: position 16,866 of record NZ_JNJP01000021.1, read on the forward strand.
GTTTTTCATGCAATGCCGAAAAATTCATGGGGTACCCCCGATAGTCTGGGCTTCGGTTCTAGCGGACGTAGAGCCAGAGGATGTTGAAGATGGCCAGGCCCAGCGTGATGCCGAAGGCATGCTTGAGCATCCAGCCCCACGTCATACGCGCGCAGACGTTGTCGACGACGATTTCGAGCGCGTAGGTCAGCACGAGCAGGACGACCATGCCCGTGATGCTGGTGTGCCAGAACAGGGAGCACAGGCCGAGCAGCAGGATGACGTCGAGCCAGTGGGAGATTTCGAGCAGCGCGAGCTGGGGGCCGGAATAGTCGGTCAGCACGCCGCGCACGATTTCCTGATGCCCGTGGTGACAGGAGGCGATGTCGAAGGGCGACTTGGCGAGCTTGATGGTCAGCGCGTAGCCGAGCGCGATGAACAGGAACGGCAGGTGCGGCAGCAGCGGCACGTCGAGCGCGTAGATGTCGGAGATCATGAAGCTGCCGGTGGCGGCGGACATGCCCACGAAGGTGAGGATGACCAGCGGCTCGTAGGCGAGCATCTGGAGCAGTTCGCGCTGCGCGCCCACGTTGCTGTAGGGCGAGTCGGCGGAAAGCGCGCCGGCCACCTTGAACACCGCGCCGACCGTCATGACGAAGAACAGCAGCAGCATGTCGCCCTGCATGAAGAACATGAGCAGGGCAATGGCCGAAGCCATGAGACAGACGTAGGACGAGAAGATGAGCCACGGGTTGGTCACGCAAGGGGCTTTCCCGAAAAGCTTCAGGACGTCGTAGAAGGGCTGGAGCAGCGGCGGCCCCTGCCTGGACTGGAGACGGGCCGTCAGGCGTCTGTCCACCCCGGCGAGAAGTCCGCCCGCGGGAACGGCTACAGCGACTGCGATGAGGGCGAAAATGAGCTTCAGCATTAGAGCAGACCTCCCAACATGACCACCATGAGGACAATGGCGATGGTGTTGATCCTGCCGGTGAGCGTCTGTTCACCGAACCAGGCTTCCATATAATAGTTGGACGACTTCGGTTCCACAAAGGTGTTCAGCGGGCCGTTGAAACCCACCTTGCCGTCCTGCACATACTGGATGCCGGAGAGGTAAGGCAGCGCGCAGGGTCCCCGTTCGGCCTTTTTGGACTGGCGCAGGGCATACCACATGCCGAGCGCGAGCAGGAAGAACATGGGATAGACGGCGAACAGCCCCCTGCCGTTGGTCAGGATTCCCCAGTCGGAAGCGAACATGCCCTCAACCCCGAACAGCGAGGCGATGCTCTGTTCGATGCCGCTGAAGATCCACGGCACGAAGAGGGAGAGGGCGATGGCGCCGTAGAGGAGCGTGCGCAGGGCGAAGCTCATGGTGCCGTCGAGGTGCTCGGGGACGGGGCGCTTGTCGCTCAGCGGGTCGCTGCCGAGGAGCAGGCCAGCCCAGCGGGCCCAGAACAGCACGGTGAGGGCGCTGCCGAAGGCGATGAGCACCACGAGCACGGGCATGAAGGCCGGGGCCGAGGCGGACGCTTCGATGGCGATCCACTTGGCGAGCAGCGCGCCGAAGGGCGGCAGCATCATGGTTACGATGCCGAACAGCGTGATGACCGCCACGCGGGGCATGATCTTGTACAAGCCGCGCATGGATTCGATGTCACGCGAGCCGATGTGCTGTTCGATGGTGCCCACGCAGAGGAAGAGGAGGCCCTTGGAAACCGCGTGGAAGATGATGAGCAGGATGGCGGCGGTGATGGCCGCCGGGGTCGCCATGCCGGCGCACGCGATGATGAGCCCGAGGTTGGCGATGGTGGAGTAGGCGAGGATCTTCTTGCCGTTGCTCTGGCCGCAGGCCAGGGCGGAAGCGGCCACGAAGGTGAAGGCGCCGGTCAGGGAAACGATGCCCGCGAGCATGGTCCCGGCGAAGGCCGGAGAGAGGCGCAGCACAAGGTAGACGCCGGCCTTGACCATCGTGGAGGAGTGCAGCAGGGCGGAAACGGGCGTAGGGGCGACCATGGCGCCGCACAGCCAGCTCTGGAAGGGAAGCTGCGCGGATTTGGTGAACGCGGCGAAGCAGAGGAAGGCGATGGGCAGCATGGCGGCCGTGGAATGCATGACCACGGACTGGGCCAGCATGGCCTGGATGGACAGGGTGCCGATGGCCTTCTGCATGAACAGCATGGCGGCGAGGAAGCCGATGCCGCCCACCATGTTCATCCACAAGGCGCGGGTCGCGTTGCGCTTGGCTTCGCGGGTGCCGTCATGGCTGATGAGGAAGAAGGAACACAGGGTGGTGATTTCCCAGAAGAAGAACACCCATGTGAGGCTGTCGCAGAGGACGAGGCCGTTCATCGCGCCAAGGAACAGCAGCAGGAAGAAGAAAAAGCGGGACTGCTTGGATTTGGCGAGGCGGAGATGATCCTCATGCTCCTGCATGTAGCCGAGGCCGAAAATGCACACGATCCCGCCGACGAGGGAGATCACGAGCACCATGACGAGGGCCAGCGGATCCGCAAGGAATGCGGTGGCCTGATGGCCTTCCAGCATGAAGAAATCGAGGTAGATCATACCGGCCAGCTGGCCGAGCGCGAGACCCATGGACAGCCTGTGGCGTATATTCACGGCCACGTACAGGATGAACACGAGCAAGGCGAGATCGAGCACGGTCATCAGGGGCTGGAGGGAACTGTCCGGCGATATGGGCAGCACGAAGCTGCCGTACAGGGCTAGGCCCAGTGCGGACAGTGCTGTGATCCCGGTGCCGGCATACACGATGCGGCGGCGCAGGGTTCCTTCTTTGTCCAGGGCTACAGCGACAGCCGCGATCAGCGGAAAAACGATGCAGCCGAAGAGGAGCAATTGCAACATGGACGCCTCACTTGACTTGCGGGGTTGACCCGAACGCGACCCCCCTCCGGGAGTCTTTGGTTTCCTGAGCGCTCAGGACCGTACAAAAGCGGGATCGGCCGGCGGGATTCGCGCCCCGGGCACGGTCGGACCCGAAAATACACGGATGTCGAGAAGGGAAAAAAGGTCAGCCGCAAACTCGCCAAAAGCGGTCCGGACATGAAAAAATCCCCCCTCCATCCGATTTATTTTCATGGCTCAAAAGCAATGGGGCGTCAAGGAAGAAATAGCACAACTGGTTGGTTAAACAGTTTATTAAGGAATGTTTTCACAGGTAGTTGGGAACATTTGAAGGTCACACCTTTTGAAGCATCGTGGCACGATTGCTTTTTCCGGACACCCCTTTCGTCTTTTCGCTTGACTTTTGAAGGCGCTTTCGGCTTGTTTTTCTCATGAATATGCTCTGGTGGATTTTTTGCGGCGCGGCGGGGCTCTGGATCGGTATGCCCAATCCCGTGGCGTCTTTTCCGGCTGCGGCGCTCCTGTATCCGGCCTCCCTGTTCCTGCTTGGGACAGGTTCCACAAGCTGGAAACACGCTTTCCGGCTCGGTTGGCTCTGCGGTCTGGCGGGGGCCTCGGCCTGCCTCTACTGGCTGGCCATCCCGGTTCACGACTTCGGGGGGCTGCCGTGGGCGCTCTCCGCACCCTGCCCGCTGCTCATGGGCGCGTATATCGGCCTGTACGGAAGCCTGTTCGCCGCGCTGGCCCATGCCCTGAGGGGGGAACCGGCATGGCGGAAGGGTGTGGCGCTCGGGCTCGGCTGGTATCTTATGGAATGCTTCCGGGGCTGGTTCTTCACCGGTTTCCCTTGGATTACGCTGGCCTCGGCCTTCACGCCGTGGACGCCCGTCATCCAGCTGGCCTCGGTGATCGGTGCGTATGGGCTCGGCGGCCTGCTGGCTGGCTTGTCCTGCCTTTGTGCGGAAGGGATTCTCCGTGTGCGGCACCCTCATGCGCTTCGGAAGCGCTGGCTTCCGGCCCTTGGCGGTTCCCTTGCAGGTATCTTTCTGGTTGTTGCCTTCGGCGTGTTTTCCCTCTCTTTTGCGCCTTCCGGCCAAGGAGGGCTGTGGGTATCCTTGGAGCAGGGCAACCTTGATCAGAACGTGAAGTGGGAGCCGGCCATGCAGCGGCTTACGGTCAGGCGTTATCTTTCCCTGAGCGCGGAATCCCTGTCCGTGCCGGAATCGGAGCGCCCCGAGCTATTGATCTGGCCTGAAACGGCCATGCCCTTCGATTATCAGACCGCGCCGGAACTTTCGGCGGCGATCCGCGCCTTTGCGAGGGATCGCCGCGTGGCCCTGCTGTTCGGCGCGCCGGGGTTCCGCAATCGCGGGGACGGGGTTGTCGACGCCTTCAACCGTGCTTACCTTATAGCGCCGAACGGGGTGGGCGAAGGATGGTACGACAAGGAACATCTTGTGCCCTTCGGGGAGTACGTGCCGCCGTTCCTCGATCTGCCGTTCCTGCGGCCATTGCTGCAGGGCGTGGGCGAGTTCCTGCCCGGCGAGTCCACCGGGCCGCTGGTCCTGCCCGCCACGCCGCAGCTTTCGCCGGATCGGGGGCCGCTTGTTCTGGGCGTGCTCATTTGTTATGAATCCATCTTTCCCGAGCTGGCCCGCAAGCAGGTCGCCCAAGGGGCCACGCTGCTGGTGAACATCAGCAACGATGCATGGTTCGGGCGGTCCTCCGCTCCCGAGCAGCATCTTTCCCTCGGCATCCTGCGGGCTGTGGAGCAGCGCCGCTGGATAGCCCGTTCCACGAACACCGGCATTTCCGCCTTCGTGGACCCGACGGGGGCCGTCGTGGCCCGCAGCGGCCTGTTCAAGGCCGAGAGCCTGTCGCACCCGGTCGTCCCGCTGATGGAGAAATCCGTCTTTTTCACTCTGGAACCGTGGCTGCCGTGGGCCGGGCTTGCTCTTTTTCTCACGTTTTTCGCGCCGGTCCTTTCGCGGTTCCGGCGTCACATCTAACCGAACGACAAGGATTTCCAATGCTTCAGCTTGCTGATTTGAAAAGCCGCATCGCGGCGTTGTCCTCGCAGTTCGAGACGCTCTGGGGGCGTCTTTGACCAGCCTTCCCTGTCCGCACGTCTCGCTGAAATAGAGAAAGAGCTCTCCGCGCCCGACGCGTGGAACGCCCCGGAAAAGCTGACCCCGGTGCTGCGCGAGAAGAGCCGTTTGGAAGCGGAACTGGACCGTCTTGATACGCTCAAGAACTGCCATGCCTCCATGCTCGACTGGCAGGAAATGGCGCAGGAGCTTTCCGGCGGCGCGGAAATCAAGGAAGGCGGAGATGCCGCCGAAGCGCTGGAGTCGTTGAGCGCGGAGATCGAGCGCCTCACCGAACTCCTCGAAGAAACGGAAACCAACCTGCTCCTTTCTTCCGAAGAGGATCACGCCGACGCCATTCTCGAAATCCACCCCGGCGCGGGCGGCACGGAGGCGCAGGACTGGGCGCAGATGCTCCAGCGCATGTACCTGCGTTGGGCGGACTCGCACGGTTTTTCCGTAGAGGAGCTGGACTTCCTGCCCGGCGACGAAGCCGGGATCAAGAGCGTGAGCCTGCGTATTTCCGGCGAGAACGTATATGGCTTCCTCAAAGGGGAGCGCGGCATCCACCGCCTCATCCGTATTTCTCCCTTTGACTCTTCGGGACGCCGCCACACTTCCTTTGCCTCGGTGGATGTGATCCCCGACGCGGGCGACGACATCGAAATCGAGATCAAGGAATCGGATCTGCGCGTGGACATCTTCTGCGCCAGCGGCCCCGGCGGGCAGGGCGTGAACACGACGTATTCCGCCGTGCGCATCACGCACATCCCCTCGGGCATCTCCGTCCAGTGCCAAAACGAGCGCTCGCAGCATCACAACAAGGATTCCGCCATGCGCATCCTGCGCGGGCGCCTCTACGATCTGGAATTGAGCAAGCGCGATGCCGCCCGTCAGGCCGAGTACGCGGGCAAGAATGCCATCAGCTTCGGCAGCCAGATCCGTACGTACACGCTGCAGCCGTACCGTTTGGTGAAGGACCATCGCAACAACTGCGAAATCGGCGACACCGACGCCGTGCTTGATGGACGCATCGACAAACTGCTCCGTGATTACCTGTTGTGGCAGCATGCAAACAGGCAGCAACAGCAGCAGTAAAGGGCAGCTCCCGGTGGGCTGGAGAAAACCGCTCTGCGTGCGGTACCCGCAAAAAACGACGTGAAGATATTGGGGATTGGGAGGAGACGTTTCCTAAAAAAATGTCTCCTCCCCTCCATTTTCCCCATTATTCCCTTCAGCCCGCGAACCGTTTGCCATTTTTGAAATATCGATGATTGTATAGTGAAACAAGGCTGGTGTTGTTCCGTAACCGGCGCAAACCGTTCTAAAAGCCTTGCGGGAGAAGGAACAGGCGACTCTCGGAAGGGGGCGAGTTGCTGTCGGGGGATTCACAACATGGTGAGAGTAAAAGTGATTTTCTGTTAGAAATCCTCTTGCCCATGCCGTGGGGCTTATGTATATTGCAGCAATACTGCACTTTTCACGGAGTTGTCATGAACAAAAGCGAGCTGGTCAAAGCCTTGGCTGATCAGGCCAACATTTCTCTGGATGAGGCGACCCTTGTGGTCAACACGTTTGTGGACAGCATGAAGGATTCCCTCCTTGAAGGCGGCCGTGTGGAGATCCGCGGGTTCGGCAGTTTTAAGGTGAAGGAATACGGCAGTTATGCTGGCCGCAATCCGCGCACCGGTGAAAAGGTTGCCGTGGAACCCAAGCGCCTTCCCTTCTTCCGCGCCGGGAAAGAACTCAAAGAATATCTCAACGCGTAAGTTGAGATGCGGGAATTCGTCTCTGTGAATACGGACGGCGTGAAAACATCCCGCAGATGTCCGGGGGAGTCCGCCTCCCCCGGCTTTCTTGTTTTGTGCCTGCTGCTGTTCTCTTTTATCGGGACAGCGGTGGCCTCTGAGCTTTTCCCCGAGGGGGAAGGGCTGCGGACAGCCCCTGAGCTTTCCGTTTCCGCCACGGCGCAGCCGATCCTGCGCATCCTGTATGCCGCCGATTCCCACGGCGTGCTTCATCCCTGCCCTTCCTGAGGACACACGCTGGTAGGCGGCGTGGCCCGGCGGGCCACCGTTCTCGAAGGCTATCGGCGCGAACCCGTGCCCACCCTGACGCTGGTGGGGGCGGACGAATTTTCTCCCGATACCGAACTCCCCGATCCCGCGAAAACGGGCGATGCCTCGCCGGAAGCAGTGCGCGCCGTGTACGACGCCCTGCATGTCGACTGCGGCATGTTGTCCGCCGGTGCCGCCGCATGGTTCGGTGCGTCGCGCCCCCGGAATTTCTTCGAAGTGGGCGATACGCCCGTAACGAAGCGGTTCCATGTCGGCGGGGTGCCCGTGGCGGTGATCCTGTTCCCGCCGCTGTCGGCGGGAGGCACGCCGGAAACGGAGGCGCCCACGCCGAAGCTCCTTGCGTCGGTGCTTGCCGCTGCCGATGCCGCTTCCGACGCCGCAATCCGCATCGGGATCAGCCCGTGGGGATTTGAGGGAGAGTTCGCCGTCCGCGAGGCGTTGGAACAGCGTTATCATCTTTTGCTCGGCGGCGGCCCCGGCGCGGCGTTCGCGGGCGAGGTCAACGCGCAGGCCCCCGGCCTCATCTGGTCGCGGGCCGACAAGGACGGGCGCAGCGTCATGGCTATCGACATCATGGCCCTGCCCGAGCCGGGCGTGCCCTTTGCGTGGGAATGGGGCCTCTCCATGCAGGCGCAGGAAGTGCGCCTCACCTCCGCCGTCCCGTCCGATCCGCATATGGAAGCGCTGGCGGCAGGGAAGGCAGCCCGCTGAAACAGCCAAGAGAGCTTATGCAAACGCGCCGTCCCTGTTGGGGCGGCGCGTTTCTTTTCGCAAAAAGTTTGGAACTCTTACTGCTGGAGGCCCTTGAGGAACGAGTCGTTGAGGAAACCGAACGCATTCAGGTTGGCGACATCTTCCTGAGAAAGTTCTCCGATCCTGCCGTAGAAGGCGGTGATGCCGCGGAGCCAGTTCCTGAGGTTGCCGGATTCGGGATGGAAAAGCGTGATCTGCTCTCCCAGCGAGAACACGGGATGAGCCCGGAGGTCTTCCACGGCTTCCTCGCGCGTCATCAGCTTTTCGTTCCATGTCTTATTGAAGCGGATATATTCCTGCACGAACGCATCGAAGCCTTCGCTGTGCATGGCGTCGACGACGCGGAGGTAGACGCGCAGGAAAGCCCGCACCTGTTCGGGGTTCTTGTCGGCGAACTCGCGGTCGGCCAGCAGAAGAATAGGCTGGCGGATGCCGCAGTCCGGGGAGCTGGCGGCAATCTGATAGCCCTTTTGAGCCGCCGTGTAGGTGGCGGGAGCCCATATGGAAACGGCGTCTCCGAATCCCTTGGAAAACATGTCCACAGCCGGGCCGGGCAGGACGTTCTGGATTTTCACGTCCTCGTCCTTGAGCCCGAGGATATGCAGCCAGGTGCTGAGCAGATAGTGCGCGGAGGTTTTTTCCGGGCACAGGATGAGCTTGCCGCGCACGGTGTCCGCACTGCCGTAGACGTCGGGATAACGGGGATTGGCTCCCTTGGCCTTCAGGATCGGGCTGTCGGGACGGACATAGATGGCGTTGAGATCGGATTCGTCGTTGCCGATGCCGACGACGTAGAATTGCCCCTTGGAGGCGGCCATGAGCGTTGGGACGGCTCCGCATCCGGCGATTTTCCATTGATAGTCGCCCTGCCGGGAAACGATTTTGTCGCCGGAGCCGAAGCGGAGCATACGGATATCAAGGCCCGCGTCCTTGTCCCATCCTTTCTGTTTGGCATACCAGACGAGGAACGCCTCATGCTCGCCGATCCAGGCCGTTTGCAGTTGCTCGGCGGCTTTTGCGTGAGAAGGGAGCAGACACAGGACGAAAGCCAGAAGGCTCATCAAAACGCGGAATCTCATAGATCACCTCTGCCGGGGAGGGAGGGGTCCCGCCCGATCGGAATGTTGTCCGGCCGCGACGTGGCGGCCGTAACGAGCATAGAGTGGGTACGGGGCACTGTCAAAACATGCGCCGCCAAAAAGGTGTGCCGGGCGGCGGTATGGAAAAAGGCGGGAGCGCAAGCACCCCCGCCTTTCCGGTTATCCGAGGAGTGCCTTTAAAAGCGCGCCCACTTCGCTCGGGCGCTTGGCGACCTTGCCGCCGGCCTTGACGATGGCTTCGGTCTTGCCCTTCACGGTGCCGCGCCCGCCGGTGACGATGGCGCCTGCGTGGCCCATGCGCTTGCCTTCGGGTGCCGTGCGTCCGCCCATGAAGGCCACGAGCGGCTTGGTGAAGGCCTTGGCTTCCATGGCTTCGGCCACTTCCTCTTCCATCGTGCCGCCGAGTTCGCCGATGATGACGACGGCGTGGGTGTCCGGGTCGGCTTCGTACAGCGGGAGGAGTTCCGCGAAACGGGTTCCGGGGACCGGGTCGCCGCCCACGCCGATCAGGGTCGTAACGCCGAACCCGCCCTTGACGATTTCGGCGGTGACTTCGTTGGTCAGGGAGCCGCTGCGGGTCATGACCCCGACGTGGCCCTTCTTGTATACGCGGTCAATCCAGTAGGGGATGGTGCCGAGCATGGCTTCGCCCACGGAGATGATGCCCGAGGTGTTGCCGCCCACGACCATCGCGCCGCAGGAAAGCGCGGCCCGGCGGATCTGGATGGCTTCGTGCAGCGGGATGCCGTCGGCGATGGTGCAGATCTTTTTGATGCCCGCGTCGAGGGCCTCAAACACGGCGTCCTTGGTGAACTTGGGAGGCACGAACAGCATGGCGACGTCGGCGGGGTGGTCCTTTATGCCCCGGCGGACGGAATGGTACACCGGGATGCCGTCCACGTCCTGCCCTTCCTTGCCGGGGGTGACGCCGAAGACGACCTGCGTGCCCATGTCTTTCATGTGCTTCGCCCAGAAAGCGCCTTCCTTGCCGGTGACGCCCTGCACAACCACGCGCGAATCCTTATGGATGAAAATGCTCATTACGCCCTCCCGGCAGCGATATCCACAGCCCGCTGCACGGCTTCTTCAGTGTTGGTCAGGGGTTCCAGTCCGGCGTCGCGCAGGATGGCAAAGGCTTCCTCTTCATTGGTGCCGCGGATGCAGGTGACGATGGGCTGCTTGGGCTGGTGGGCCTTGATCGCTTCCACGAGGCCCTGCGCCATGACGTCCGCTCGGGCGATGGTCCCGAAGGTGACCACGAGGATAACCTTGCTCGGGGTCTTGAGGCAGAGTTCCATGGTGCGGACGGCCTTGGTGTAGTTGGCCCCGCCGAATTCCACGTAGGTCGCCGGGTGTCCGCCCGCGTCGTTGATAAGGTCGAATACGGTGGTGGTCAGGCCCGCGCCCGCGCACATCAGGGCGATGTCGCCGTTGAACTGGAGGTACGGGATGCCTTCCTGCGCGGCTTCGAATTCGACTTCGGAGTCGAAGTAGTCGCGGGTAAGGGGGTAGCTGGGCTGGCGCCACACGGAGTTGTCGTCGATGATGAGCTTGCCGTCGCCCGCGATGGCCTTGCCGTCCTTGGTGATGAACAGCGGGTTGATTTCGGCGAGCTGCGCGTCATAGGCGCGGAAGGTCTTGTACAGGCCGCGCACGACCGCGCCGACTTGCTTGCCGAGGTCCCCGGACAGCCCCATGCCGTAGGTGAGGTTGTTGACGTGGTAGCCGCCGAGCCCTTCGGCGATGTCCACGCGCACGGTAACGATCTTGTCGGGATCGGTGGCGGCGAGCTTTTCGATTTCCACGCCGCCTTCGGCGCAGCCGATAAGCATGATTTTGGATTCCACCGGGTCCACGGTGATGGAGAGGTAGATTTCGCGGTCGATGTCCACGGCCTCTTCAACGAGGAGCATACGGACGTTGTGTTCGGATTCGAACAGGGTCTTGGCGGTGGCCTTGGCGCTTTCGGCGTCCTTCACGACCTTGATGAGCCCGGCCTTGCCGCGCCCGCCGCTCAGCACCTGCGACTTGAGTACGCACGGAAATCCTACCTCCGCAAATGCGCCGTCCAGTTCGTCCATGCCGCGTACCAGTACGCCCTTCGGGGTCGGCAGGCCTTTTTCGCGGAAGGCTTCCTTCGCCTGATATTCAAACAGCTTCATGGCAGTTCCTTTTGGAAGAGGATGCCTCCGGCGGCAAGGGGGCTCGGCCCCCTTGACCCCCGCCGGGGGCATGGTGCCCCCCGGGCCCCTGCGTTGCCGCGGCGCTCCTGTTGGCGGAGGGTGCGGGCTTTTGAGGGAGCCGGGCGTTCCTCTTTGTGTTTGTTGTGTCTTTGGGAAAAAGCCGCTGTGCGTCTTTTTCTTTTTCCGTAATTTGGAAAACCTGCGGACAGGGATTCGATATCCTCTTATTTGCCGTACTTCTTCCAGAAATCGCCCCACATGTCTTCGTCGGTGAAGGTCCACGGGGCTACGGGCTCGTTGACCCACGTGACGTTGATGAAGTGGCGCCAGTGGACGTTTTCCGTGGTGCTGTTGCCGCCCCAGGTGCCGCAACCGAGGGTGGCGGTGGAGGGCATACGGTTGAAGGGGTGCCCGCCGTTGCCCGCGCTCATGGACTGGCGCACGGTGATGCGGGAGGACTTCATGTGCTCGCCGAGGAACTCGATGTACTCGTGCTTGTAGGTATGGATGCCGCAGGAGTGGCCGCGCCCGACGAGGTTGGTCAATTCGACGAGGATACGGTAGGCGTCCTTGAAATCCTTGGCCTTGTAGACGGTGAGGACGGGGGAGATCTTCTCGTCGTGGAACTTGTCGCCGAGGATGGGTTCCATGCCTTCGACAAGGAGGATGTCCGTGCCTTCGGGGATGCTGATGCCCGCGCCGTCCGCGATGACCTGCGCCGACTTGGCGATGATGTCGGGGTTGAGCGCGATCTTGCCCTTGGCGTTGGGCTTCCACATGTGGTTCTTCAGCTTTTCGCGGTCTTCGCCGGTGACGAGGTAGCAGCCGTTTTTCTTCATTTCGGCCATGAACTGGTCGTAGACGGCTTCAACCGGGATGACCGCGTTTTCGGACGAGCAGGATGTGGCGTAGTCGAACAGCTTGCTGCCGCAGATCATCTTGGCGGCTTCGGCGACGTCGGCGTCTTCGGCTACGATGGCGCAGGCGTTGCCCTGCCCGACGCCGTAGGCCGGGGTGCCGCTGGAGTAGGCGGCCCGCACGACCTGCCCGCTGCCGGTGGCGACGATGAGATCGGAGACCTTCATGAGTTCGGTGATGGCTTCGCGGCTCGGATCTTCAAGCACCTGAATGAGGTCTTCGGGGGCTCCGACCTTGCGCAGGCCGGCGCGCATCATGTTGATGGCCTCGGTGGTGCTTTTCAGCGCGCGGGAACTGGGCTTGAAGATGACGGCGTTGCGGCCTTTGAGGATGCCTACGGCCTTGCCGCCGCACGTGGCGGTGGGGTTCGTCGCCGGGAGGATGGCGCAGACCACGCCCACGGGCTTGGCGTATTTGGAGATGCCGGTCTCTTCATTGCGTTCGATGAGGCCCACGCTCTTGGCGCCCTTGATGTCGTGCAGCACGCCGCCGACCTTGCGCTTGTGCTTGATGATCTTGCTCTGGACGTTGCCGTAGCCGGTTTCTTCCACAGCCATCTTGGCGAGCTTGGCGATGTTTTCGTCTTCGTAGACTTCCCAGCCGATGGCGAGGCATATCTCGTCGATCTGTTCCTGCGTGTAGTCGTTGACGATTGCTTGTGCCTTGCGGGCCAGTTCCATCTGTTCGCTGACGGTCTTCATGAAATCCTCCGTTGTATGCCGAGTGGCGTTTGTTGCTATGGTAGGTGGCAATATGCCGTAGTTGCGTAGAAAGTTACCAGATGTTCATGTTGGCGAATCTTCCGAAGATGGCTACTGATGCGGTCACGGCGAGGATGCCGATGATGGTCATGACGACACCTGACTTGGCGAATTCCGAGATGCGGAAGTACCCGGAAGAGTAAGGTATGACGTTGGTGGGGCTGGACGTGACCATGATGAAGGCCATGCTGGTGGCGATGCCTGCGGGACCGGCGAGGATCCAGGGGTTCATGCCGATGTCCATGGCGAGGGCGATGATGAGGGGCATGACCACGGCCCCGGTGACGCTGTTGGAGGAGAAGAAAATCTTGAGCAGTTCGACCATGCCGATGACGGCGAGGACGCGCAGGACGGGGTGCAGTTCGCCGACGCCGGAGAGCATTCCCCAAGCCAGCCAGCGGGCCGCGCCGGTGCTGGCGAGCATCATGCCCGCGGAAATGCCGCCCGCGATGAGGACCAGCCCGCCCCAGTCGATGCTCTTGGCCGCTACCTTCCAGTCGTCGAAGACGCGCAGGCCGGGGACGAAGAGGAGCACGAAGCCGAGCAGGGCCACGAAACCTTCAGGAGCCTTGAAGCCGATGTAGGGTTCGAGATTGGAGCCGCCGAGCCACAGGGTAACCATGGTGAGGAACACGACGAGAGTACGGATTTCCTTGGTGTTCAGGCCGCCGAGGGCGTTGAGTTCGGCGCGGATGCTTTCGAGGGACGTGGGGATTTCACGGAATTCCGGCGGGAACAGCTTCATGAGGCAGAACCAGCCGAGGGGGACCATGATCATGGCGCCGGGGACGCCCACCGCCATCCACTGGGCAAAGGAAACATCCATATGAGCCATGTCGCGGACGTACTGCATGGCGAGCACGTTGGGGCCGCAGCCGGCGGGCGTGGCCGTGCCGCCGATAAGGGCGCCCCAGACGATGCCGATCATGAGGGCGCGTCCGAAATTGCTCTGGAGGGGCTTGCAGCCGCTGCTTTCCAGGATGCTTACGCCCAGCGGGAGGAGCATGGCGGCAACGGCCATGTCCGTGACCCACATGGAGGTCATGGTCCCGATGGCTATGAAGGCCAGCACGATGCGGTCGGTGCGGCGCCCCACCTTGGTGAGCATCCACAGCATGAAACGCCGGGCGAGGCCCGAAGACGTCATGGCCGCGGAAAGGCCCATGGCACCCATGAGGAACAGCAGTACGTTGTTGCCGAAGCCCAATGTAACGAGCTTGTCGAAGCTCGCCACGCCCAAGATATGCAGGAACACGATCAGGCAAAGGGACGTAGCGGGAAAGGGGATGGCTTCGGTCATCCACTGGATGACCGCGAAGCAAAGGACGGCCATAACGATCTTGGCATTCGCTGTAAGCGGAATGGCTTCCTCGCCCTTATAGAAGGGTGAGGGAGACGGGAGCGCGATGACAATCAGCATGACGGCAATGCCCAACAGGAAGAAGAATGTCTTCCGTGCGGTTTCAATGGGCAGTTTGTCGCCAACGATGGCGGTAAGGCAATTGTCCAAGCGACTCATTGTAGTGTCTCCGCTGAGAGATACAGGTTTCAGAATATTCCCGGGTTGTGCGACTTTGTTCTTTTTATAGCAATGACAGTGCCATGTTGTGATTTTTTGTACGACGTTGTAGAATGAAAAGGAATGAGAGTATGTTATGACGTTGAATAAGAACTGAGAAAAAGTGCGACGAAAGAATACTGTCTGAGAATCAAGACATGTTTGTTCGCTTGTCTGGTTTTATGGACAGTTTCAGGGGGCAATCCCATACAAAAAACGCCAGCCTTCCGGAGAGGGCTGGCGTTCGGTTTTGCGGGGAGTGTGGGCTATTGGGCGAGTTTCTTCAAATAGACATCGGTGACGTCGCTGAGGCGGTTCTTGCCACCGGCGAACGAGGCCAGTTCCTGAAGCCATGTATGCAGCTTCTTCTGGGCGGGATCAAAGAGCGTGAGCTGCCCCTTCAATCCGTAGACGGGGTGTTTCGCCAGTTCCCACGCGGCATCCTGCGGAGGCAGATCCCGGCCCGTCCAGGCATGATAGAACGCCCGGTAGTCCTGTATGAGCTGTTCGCGCGGCGTTTCCTGAAGGGCTGTGATGCCGCGGAAATACATCTTGAGAAACGCGGTTACGAGAGCGGGGTGCTCCTTGGCGAACGCCTTGTTGGCGAGGAGCAGCGTGGGCTGGCTGGCGTCGCACTGGCTGGACAGCGTGACCGGCATGAGCCCGTGCTGTTCGGCCTCAAGGGTATACGGCGACCACAGGGCCACGGCGTCGCCTTCGCCGCTCAAGAACGCCTTCAAGGCTTCTTCGGACGGCATATCTTTGATGGTGACTTCTTTCTCAGTCAGGCTGAGGGCTTCCAGCCACTTGTGCACGGTATAGTGCGCGGAGGAGCCTGCGGTGCACAGGATGGTTTTCCCGCGTACCGTGCCGCCCGTGCCCGCCATTTCGGGATAAAGGGCGTTGTAGCCGGTATGCCCGAGGATGGGGCTGTCCTTGCGTGCATAGATGCCGGTGGCCAGGGATTCGTCATTGCCGATGGCGATGATCTCGGCCTGGTTGTCCAGCGATGCGGTCAGCGCGGGAATGGCCCCGCAGGCGGCGATTTCCCAATGCGCCGTGTTCATGCCCGCCATAAGCTGTTTTCCGGAATCGTACGAGAGCATTTCCAGACGGAATCCTTCCTCCAGATCCCAGCCTTTTTGTTTGGCATACCAAGCCGCGAAGGCTTCATGTTCTCCGAGCCATGCCGTTTTCAACGGAACGGGCTCGGCGGTGTGCCCGATCTGGGGCAAGCCGGCCAGAAACAACAGGGCCGCACACAGCCCTCCAAGCAGTTTATGCATGTGAAACCTCCGATAACCGATTGTTTTGCAATAAAAAGAACAAGCAATTCATATGCCATGTCCAGGTATGCCCGAAAGGGTCCGTAACTGCCTGTGATGCTGCATCTCTCTCTTTCGGGAGGGTGCTTGCGCAGATCATCGGGCGGAAGCTGTGTATGGAAAACCGGACAGTATGGGCAGACATGCGTGGAAAAGTGCACACCCGCAAAAAATGCGGTCCGGAAAGCATGATTGCAGACGCTGGCCGGGCTGGAGATTACCGCTTTTGGGCTGGACGCGACAGGGGGAGGATATGCCGATTCCCTGTATCCGGCAAAACGTATGTGGAAAGCGTCGGCTGCCGCGTGATGTTCCTATGTCCGGGCTGTGGCCGCCGTATGGGGGCGGGGAAAACGGAAAACGCCGGAGGAACGTTCCTCCGGCGTTTCGTGGCGATGGAATCGAGAAACGAGGGGGCCTAATTGCGGAGATCGGAGAGAAGCGCCTTCAGCGTTTCCTGCTTCTTCTGGAACATTTCCAGGACCTGAGCGCGATCCATGATCAGCATGGGGCTGCCGCTGTCCTTCATGCGCTTGACGACTTCGGGATCGTGAAACATGACGGGCACGATCTTGGCGGCCTTGTCCACGATGGAGGGATCGACGCCCTTGGGCAGGGCATACCCGCGGAAGTTCACGCTGGCGTCGTCCACGTTGTAGCCGAGTTCCTGAAGGGTGGGCACGTCTGGCAGATATTCATGGCGCTTCACGTCGGCGATGGCGAGGATGGTAAGGCGATCCTGTGAGCGGTACACGTCGGCAAGGTTATTGAAACCGGCCATGACCTTGCCGCCCAGCACGTTCTGGATGGCTTCGGTACCGCCCTTTTCCGGGATGTAGCTCATCTTTACGCCGGTGGCCTTTTGAAGCTGAAGCGTGGCGATATGGTGGCCCACATAGAGCCCGGCGCCGTTGATCGTGACCTTTCCGGGGTTTTCCTTGGCGAATGCCACGAGGTCGGCGACGTTCTTGAACTTGCTGTCCTTGGGAACGATGAGGACGGCCGGGTCCGCGCCCCAATTGCCGAGCGGTTCAAAGGTATCCACGCTGAACTTCGTCTTGTTCACGATGGATTGGGCGATGAAGTGGGGCATGTTGTAGGCGGTCATGGTCAGGCCGTCCTTGCTGCCGCGTTCCATGATCCAGTTCCAGCCGGTCATGCCGCCCGCGCCGGGCTTGTTGAGGATGACGATGGGCTGGCCGAAGTATTTCGGATCTTGGGCCACAAGGGCGGAAAGGCGGGCCTGCAGATCGGTCGCGCCGCCCGGGGTATAGCAGACCACGAGGCTGATGGGGCCGGAGGGGTAGGCGTCGGCGGGGCTTGCGGCCTGTGCCGACGTGGCGCCGAACAGCATGGCTGCACAGAACAGGGTGGCGAGAAGGCGTTTCATGGGTCCTCCTGAGGTAAAAAGGGTGTCCGTGAATGGAGGTCAGATTCCAAAGATCCCCTTAGGGATCTGAACGGCCAGCAGTACGGTGAACAGGCAATACAAGAAGGCGATGCAGACGAAGCAGACGGCGGCACGCTTGGCGGCAAGCTTCGGCGTGATCTTCATGGGCTGGGCGATGAGCGAGGCGGCGATGAAATAGAGGAGTGCGCCGATGTAAAAGCCCAGGGTTTTCAGGAAGAGCAGATACAGGACGGTGAGGACGAAGAGCACGGCCACGCGACGGAGCGGGTAGCCCCTCATGGTCATCTTCACGTCGATTTTGGCCGCGTAGCGCAGCCCGGCGAGGATGTACTGCCCCACGTTGAAGATCCCCATGCATATCAGCAGCAGGAGCGGGACAACCTGCGATTCCCCCGAGAGCTGGGTCATGGGGATAGCGAAAGCGGTTATAATACCGGTCATCACCAGCGCGCTTATGAATTCCTTATATAACATGGGCGGCTCCTGCTAATTGGCGGCTGCGGCCTTTCTGGAGTGATTACGCATGTACTTGACTTCGCTATAGATGCCCCAGATCAGGGAGAGCAGGCACAGGGCGATGAGCGCGAGGTTGAGCCCGCCGGTGAAGAAGTAGCTGAACACGCCCACGTCGGTGTCGGCGATCATCTTGCCGCGCAGGAAATTCTCCTCGGCAATGGGCCCGAGGATGATGCCGAGCACGATGGGCGCGCTCGGGAACCCGAACTTGGCGAGCACGAACATGAGGACCCCGAGGATGAACATGAGGATCACGTCTTCATAGCTGTTCTGCACGCAATATGAGCCGAACACGCACAGGATCATGACGGCGGCGAACATCATGTAGTTCGGCGCATTGGCCACGAGATGCGAGTAACGGGAGGCCAGCAGCCCGAAGAAGCACATGAAGAACTGTGCAAGGAGCAGGCCGCTGATGAACGTGTATGTGATGTCGGCCTTTTCCGTGAACAGGTCGGGGCCGGGGAAAAGGCCGTGGATGAGCAGGCCGCCGAGGAGTACCGCCGCGGTGGGGCTGCCGGGGATGCTCAGCGTAAGCAGCGGGATCATGGCGGGGGCGACTGTGGCGTTGTTCGCGCTTTCCGCAGCGCAGACGCCTTCCGGATCGCCGGTTCCGAACCGATCGGGATTCTTGTCGAACTTCTTGGTCTGGTCATAGGACATGAGCCCGGCGACTTGCCCGCCCGCTCCGGGGATGACGCCGATGATGGTGCCGATGAGGCTGCCGATGCCCAGCGTGCGCAGGTAGCGCCGATGTGCCTTGATCACCTGCCTCAGCATACCCTTTTGTGGCTTGAAGGTCAGTTTTTCGAGGAGGACATGCGAATCCGCCATCAGATCGATGATCTGGGGGACGGCAAACAGGCCGATGAGCGCGGGCACGAGGGCAATGCCGCCGTTAAGCGCTTCATGGATGACGAAACGGGGTTCCCCGGTCAGGGTGCTGTATCCTACAGTCGACAGCAACATGCCGAGCGCGCCGCCGAACAGCCCCTTGAGCATGGCCCCGGAGGAGAGCCCCGTGATGACGGTGATGCCGAAGATGGCTGTCCAGAACAGTTCCGAGGGCCCGAAGCGCATGGCGAATTCAGCCATCGGGGGGGAGAACAGGATCATGACCAGCACGCCGAATACGCCGCCGATAAGGGAGCTTACAAAAACGGTGTAGAGGGCTTCCTGGGCCCGTCCCTGCTTGGCCATCGGATACCCGTCGAACAGCGTGGCGATGCTTGAAGGCGCTCCGGGAATGCTCAGCAGGATGGCCGAGATGGAGCCGCCCGCCACAGCGCTGGTGTACACGGCGCCAAGAAGGATCAGGCTGGTGTCCGCAGGCAGATAAAAGGTGAAGGGAACCAGCAGCGCGACGGCCATAGTGGGGCTCAGCCCCGGCATGGCTCCGAAAAACAACCCCCCGGCTGAACCCAGTATGAGTACGGCGAGGTTGCCCCATGAGAAGGCTGAGGGGAAGTAGGTAAGAAATTGTTCCACATGAGTCTCCTTTTCGCATGGCGCGCATCGTCGGTTGTCGATTGTACTTTTTTTAGCAAATAACATACCATAATGTGCATAAAAGAACTTGCTGAGGGGTAGCTGGCTTTTTCCGTATGCATTCTAATAAGATGCTCTTTGACATCTTTCATACCTCTTTTAGAATGGACTGTATAAGTGTTTATATATCCGGACATGTCTGGATAGCTGTCTGGATAGATAAACAGCAAAAGGCGCATCGTTTGGGATGCGCCTTTTGCTGTTTAGTTAATAATTATACTATATTAAGATGATAAAAAGAGATCCTGTCGCAATGTCGACCGTTCAAATTGTTCCTTTTGGAACGATATTCCGTTTGAAATGTTACTTTCATTCAATAAAAGCATATGGTTATGCAGATGCCAAGGGCGGTGTGGGGAAAGGCCCGTAGGTCGTTTCATAGGCGGTGCCCGCATCCAAAAGGAGGCGTTCGCTCAGGGCCGGGCCGACAAGCTGTATGCCCAACGGCATCCCGCCCGCCGTCAGCTCTCCGGGGACCACGAGGGTAGGGACTCCGGCGACGCTGAACAGATTGACCAGCGCCCGGCCCGCTGTGAAGGCCTCTTGCGGGGCGTCTATGGACGGGGCGGTGGAGAAGGCCACCGGCAGCAGCAGGAAATCCACTTGGAGCGAGGCGAAGAAGGCGTCGACCTGCCTAGAAAGAGCCTGCTTGTGGAGCAGGGCGGCGTGGTAGGCTTCGGGCGTCGCCTGTTGGCCATTCTTGTAGTCGGCCAACGGCACGGGGTGCATTTTGCCCGCGAAGGGGTTGCCTTCGATATCCTTCCGGATGTCGCGGGCGAACTCGTAGCTGCGGATGGTCCCTACCGAATCCACCACGGCGGGATCGTCCAGCAGCGGCAGGCCGACGGGGATGCACTCCCCGAACTCTTCCCAGCGGCCCACGGCCTCCGCATAGGCCTCGATGACTTCCGGAGAGCCCTTCGCGCGGACGAGCTCGGGGAAAACGCCGATGCGGAGGTACCGGATGGGGGCGGACGCCCGCAATGTGTCGCGCAGGGGAGGATCGGCGAGGATCTGGAGCAGAAGGTCTATGTCCCGGGCGGAACGGGCCATTGCCCCCACGGTATCGAGGCTTGCGGCTCGGGGGTAGATCCCGGAGATATCGCTTTGCCCCTGGGTGGAGCGGATGCCGTACAGGCCGCACCAGCCCGCCGGGAGCCGGATGGAGCCGCCGGTGTCCGTGCCGAGCCCTCCGGGGCAGTAACCGGCTGCGACGGCCGCTGCGGTCCCGCTTGAGGAGCCGCCGGGACTGAGACGGCGCTCGGGATGCCACGGGTTGACCGTTGGGCCGAAGCAGGACGTCCTGCCGCTGACATGGGCGGCGAGTTCGTCCAGATTGGTCTTGCCGAAGATGACGGCCCCGGCGGCGCGCAGGCGGGCCACGGCGACCGCGTCGGCCTTTGCCGGAGCCGCGTGGGTGAACAGGGGGCTCGCCACTGTGGTGGGCAAGCCGCGCACGTCGATATTGTCCTTGATCACAAGGGGGATGCCGTGGAGCGGCCCCCGGAAGGAACCCTGAGCCGCTTCCGCGTCGCAGCGCTCCGCTTCCTCAAGCGCCGAAGCGGAGACGTGCAGCATGGCGTTGAGGGTGCCGTCATGGAGGCGGACAGCCTCAAGGGCGTGCCTGACGAGCGCCGCCGAGGTCAATTCCCCCGCGCGCAACGCGGCTGCGGCCTGTGTGATGGTGATGGAATACAGCGTATCGAACATGGAAGAACCTGCCTTGTCGGCGTCCCGGCCCCAAGGGGAAGGTGCCGGGGCGCATGGGTTACTTTTGGGGTGCCGCGGACGTGTCCTCGACGCTGCGCCGGGCGGTTTCCTGCCCCCAGATCCACAGGGCGATGATGGCGATGGCGAAAGCCACGGCCATGAAGGTGAACACGCCCTTGACGCCGCCGACGGAGAGGAAGAACGCCAGATAATAGGTGGCGAGCACGCCGCCGACCACGCGGGACACGGCCTCGCCGAAGCCGGTGCCGACGCCGCGCAGTTCGGTCGGATACTGTTCGGCGATGTAGACCTTGCAGACGGGCATGATGCCCGTGCCGAAGAAGGCCACGAACGAGCCGATGAACAGCAGCATGGGGATGGAATCCGTGGACGTGAGCAGGAACAGGCTGATGATGGTGATGATGACGTAGAGGCTCCAGATGGGCTTGCGACCGTGCTTGTCGGCCAGCGGGCCGATGACGACGGAGCCCGCGCCGCCGATGACCATCATGCAGCCGGTCAGGATGACTGAGTTGGAAAGCTGGAACCCGTAGGTGGTAAGGATGGTGGGCACATAGACCATCACGACGTACCATGTGATCAGCCCGGCGGAGTACATGCTCCACGAAACGAGGGAGCGGGAGAGGTAGGGGGCGCGGAACAGGGCCTTCCACGAAGCGCCGGTGCGGGTGCGTTCGGTAGCGGCGGCCTGTTCAAGGCTGCGGAGCACGTCGGGGTTGATGAAGGTGTCGTCGTGCTCGATGCCCGCGCTCTTTTCGAGGCGTTCCACGAGTTGGCGCACTTCGTCATGGCGTCCGCGCCGCATCAGCCAGCGCGGGGATTCGGGGAGCCAGCGGTGCAGGAAATAAATCGTGACGATGGGGAGCCCGCCCACGATGAACGGCACGCGCCACGCGACGTCCAGCGAAAAATTGTTGATGGCCCACGAGCCGCAGAGCGTCGGAAGCAGATAGGAGGCCGTCAGAATGGCGTTGCAGATGCAGACGAGGATGCCGCGGTGCTTGGCCGGGGCGATTTCGGAAAGCATCAGGTAGGGGAGAGGGAAGACGGCCCCGGCCCCGAGCCCGCCGATGAAGCGCATGGTGACGATCCACGCGAGGTTTTCGTAGAGGCTGCCGATCAATGTAAAGAACGTGAAGATGAAGACGCCCCAGAGCAGGATGCGCTTGCGCCCGAAACGGTCGGTCAGGAAGCCCGCCGAAGCCGTACCTATGACGACCCCCGCCGTGGAACAGGAACCGAGCAGGCCGAGCGTGCTGGCGTCGAGGTCCCATATTTTCTTGAGGACGGCCACAACCTGGCCGATCATGCCGAGATCGAAGGCTTCCATGACCCAGCACCACGAAAGTAGCCCGACAAGTGTCAGGAGGGCCTTGTTGAGCGGCATACGTTCCATCCGGGAAATCAGATTCGCTTCCTGTTGCAGGTTCGACGCTTGCATACAGTCTCCTTTCCAAAGGCATGTGCGGATTGAGAGGTGGGGAAATACACTCCATTTGACGCGAGGGCCCTTAAGATTGTTCTTTTTATATCAATAGGTGTGCCATATGTTTTTCTGCACGCATTGAATAAAAATAACCATATTCTCAATATGGTTAGAATATGAACGCACGGCAAATGGAAATGGATTTTTGATAAAAGAATGTCCTGTTTTTTCAGGCATGTAAAGCTAACATGCCTGAAAAACAGGACATTTATAGAAAAATAAATATTTTATTCACAAAAAACTTTAAAACCCGTTCGGCGGCCTCTTGATGCTGAATTTACGCATCTTTTCATACATGCTGGCCCGGGAGATGCCCAGGGCGCGGGCCGTCTTGGCGACGTTCCAGTGGTGATCGCCGAGGGCGAGGAGGATGGTTTGCGCTTCGCTGTTCTTGACGACGGACTGGAGTTTCCCGTCCGTGCCCGCCGATTCCGCGACGGCCTGCTGGCGAAGTTCGGAGGGCAGATCCGTCAGCGTGATCTGATTGTCCTGGCACAGGCTCAGGGCCCGGATGAGCACGTTGCGCAGCTCACGGATGTTGCCGGGCCACGGATAGCGCATGAGCGCGTTCATGGCGCTTTCCGTACACCGGACTCCCTCGCCCCCCATGCGGTTGAGGACATCGCGCACGATCAGGGGGATGTCCTCGACGCGCTCGCTCAGGGGCGGAAGGTTGAGGGTCATGGGGTTGATGCGGTAGTACAGGTCTTCGCGGAACGTCCCCGCCGCGATCATTTTTTTGAGGTCGCGGTTGGTCGCGGCGACAAGCCGGAAATCCACGGCCCGGGGCTGCGACGATCCGAGCCGGGAGAGGGTTTTCTCCTCCAGCACCCGGAGCAGCTTGACCTGCGCGTGCAGGGGAAGATCCCCCACTTCGTCGAGGAACAGGGTGCCCTGATCGGCCAGTTCGATCTGCCCGATTTTGCCGTCCTTGTGCGCGCCGGAGAAGGCCCCGGGCACGTAGCCGAAGACTTCCGACTCGAACAGCTCCTTCGGGATGGCCGCGCAGTTGATGCTGACGAAGGGGCCGTCGGGCCGGTTGCTCGCCATGTGGATTGCGCTGGCCGCCAGTTCTTTGCCGGTTCCGGTCGCGCCGAGGATGAGGACCGGCGATTCGGTCCGCGCGTAGCGCAGCAGGTAGGACTTGAACGCCGTGATGGCGGGGCTGTTGCCGAGGATGGAATTGATGGTATGGCTTGCCCGGAGGGCGCTCTTGATGCGCCGGGCGTAGGAATTGACCTTCTTGTCGAGGAAATCCACGCGCTGGAGCAGTGCCTGCATCTGTTCCGGGGTATCGAACAGGGTCAGGGAGAACGCGCCGATGACGTGCCCGTCCTGGTCGCGGAGCGGGATGCGGTTGACGAGGATCTTCCTTTCGCTGCCCTGTATGCTCCGCCATGCGCCGAGTTCCGGCTCGCCGGAAGCGATGACCGCCGGGATGCCGGAATCGGGGATGAAATCCGTAATGTGGCGGCCCATGGCATCTTCCGGGCGGACGCGCAGGTAATTGGCGTAGGCGTCGTTGATGAACCGGATGATGCCGTCCCTGTCGCAGATGAACAGCCCCGTGGGCAGGCTGCTCATGGCCAGTTCGAGGAGGTTGCGCTGTGAGATGTCCATTCAGAATCCTTGGCATGGCGTGGATGGAATGCGGTTGACATGTTACAACCGGAACAAGGGGAGACGCAAGCTTCTTTCACGGGCATCGGTTCCCGGCGCATCCCGTCGCCGCTGAGAAGACTTGCTTGTTTTTTCCGTAACCTGTACTTCTCTGTCTTTCTTTGCGTAGCCAATATGCCGCCGCTGCGGCGCGCCGTCCACATGGGGGCGGCATCAGCCTTCGGTGTCATTTTTTGCCCGTTATGGCGGGCGACGGACAGCTTTTTTTGGGGTTCCTTATGGATTTGACGAGGCCGTTTCTCAAATGGGCCGGGGGCAAATACCGCCTTCTGGACCGCCTTTTGCCGAGCATCCCTGCGGGGGCGCGCCTTGTGGAGCCCTTTGTGGGGTCCGGGGCCGTGTTCCTGAACGCGGGGTTCGCGTGCTACCTGCTGTGCGATCTCAATGCGGATCTCATAGGGCTGTACCGGACGCTGCGGCGGGACGGGGAACGGTTCATCGCGGAGGCGCGGGCCCTGTTCACGCCGGGCAACAATACGCAGGAAGCGTTCCTGCGCCTGCGGGAAACCTTCAACGCCTCTTCGGACGCCGAAGAACGGAGCGTCCTTTTCCTGTACCTCAACCGCCATTCCTATAACGGGCTTGTCCGCTACAACAGCAAAGGTATTTATAACGTGCCGTTCGGGAAGTACAAAGCCCCGTATTTCCCCGAGCGGGAATTGACGGCCTTTCTGGACAAGCTTCGCGGGTGCGACGTGACGTTCGCCGTGCAGGATTTCCGGTCCACGTTCGCCGCGCTGCGTCCGGGGGATGTGGTGTACTGCGACCCGCCCTATGCGCCGGTTTCCGCCACGGCGAATTTTACCAGCTACACCGGCGGCGGGTTCGGCGTTCAGGAGCAGATCGAGCTGGCCTCCGAGGCGTCCGCCGCGGCGAAGCGGGGCGTGCCCGTGGTCCTGAGCAACCACGATGTGCCGCTTATCCGCGAGCTTTATGCCGATGCCCGGCTGGAATCGTTCCCGGTGCAGCGGTTCATCAGTTGCAACGGCGCACGGCGCGGGGCCGCGCGCGAACTTCTGGCGGTGTTCCCATGACTTCGGAGCAGGGCGGCGCTATTGCCAACAGGCAGGGCAATATCCTTGAGCAGCAGGTGCGGCAGGCATTCGCCTCGCACGGCTTCCGCGAAGTGGCTTTTGCCGAGTACGAAAAGCTCGCCTCAGGGAGCACGCTGCCCGGCGTCCCCGTGCCCGATCTGCTGGTGCGGCGGGTGCCTTACCAGTCCATTTACGGGCACCGGGGGGTGACGGAGTTCCTGGCCGTCTCGGCCTCCCGCGGGCTCGCCATCCGCATTGAGTGCAAATGGCAGCAGTCACAGGGCAGCGTGGACGAAAAATTCCCCTATCTGTATCTGAATTGCATACAGGCCATGCCCGAACGCGAGATCATCCTGCTCATCGACGGCAACGGGTACAAACCCGGCGCGCTGGCATGGCTCAAGCAGGCTGTTGCTTCGCAGGACGCCAAGCTGATTCATGTGTTCAACCTCGTGGAGTTCCTCGTCTGGGCGAACCGGAGGTTGAGGCAAAAATAAAATGTGCCGTTTCCCTCCTGCCCGCCTCCCAACCAGTGGATTGCAAGGCGGGCAAGGGCGTGGGGGAGGAGCGGCTTTTCCGGAAAGGCTCTCGCCTCCGCTTTTTTCAAGCTAAGGAGTCGGTTCGTGCAGGTCCGTAATGAGGTCAAGGAACTCCGTCTGCTGTTCGAGGTCTTGCAGATTTTGGACAGCGCTTCCGACTTGTCCGACAATCTCGAAACCGTGCTTGAGGTCATGGCCGAACATACCGGCATGATGCGCGGCGTGATCACGCTTCTCGACGAGGCGCACGGCGAGATCGCCATTGAAGCCGCCTACGGCATGTCGGCGGAGGCGCAGAGCAAGGGCCGCTACAAGCTCGGCGAGGGCATCACCGGCAAGGTCATCGAAAGCGGCAAGCCGCTGGTCATCCCCAATGTGCTCGTGGAGCCGCTGTTCCTGAACCGGACCGGAAGCCGCAGCCGCAAAGAGGCGGTTTCCTTCATCTGCGTGCCCGTCAAGATGGAAGGCCGGGTCATCGGTGCGCTGTCCGCCGACAGGCTGTTCGCGGCCTCCGAAGCGCTCGAAGAGGACATGCGCCTTTTGAGCGTGCTGGCTTCGCTGATTTCCAAGGCCGTGAAGAACCGGCAGGAGCGCCACCGGATGCTGGAGGAAAACCGGCGCCTGCTGGACGTCTTGCGGGAACGGTCCCGCCCGGAAATGTTCGTGGGGCGCTCGCCGGGGCTGCGGGCCGTCCTGACGCAGCTTGCACAGGTGGCCCCGACCAGCGCCACGGTCCTGCTGCTCGGCGAGAGCGGCACGGGCAAAGAGCTTGCCGCCAACACCATCCATGCGGGCAGCCCGCGTGCCGGGCATCCCTTCATCAAGATCAATTGTGCGGCCTTGCCGGAAGGGCTTATCGAGAGCGAGCTTTTCGGGCACGAAAAAGGGGCGTTTACCGGGGCCGTCGGTATGCGCAAAGGCCGTTTCGAGGCAGCGGACGGCGGCACGCTGTTCCTTGACGAGATCGGCGAGCTTGCCGTTTCCACGCAGGTCAAGCTGCTGCGCGTGTTGCAGGAGCAGGAATTCGAGCGGCTCGGCGGCATGGAAACCCGCAAGGTGGACGTGCGCGTCGTGGCGGCCACGAGCCGGAATCTCGAGCAGATGGTCAAGGACGGGCTGTTCCGCAGGGACCTGTATTATCGGCTGAACGTGTTTCCCGTCTCGATGCCTCCACTGCGGGAACGGCAGGGGGACATTCCTCTGCTCGTCGAGAACTTCCTTGAAAAGTATGGCCATAAGATAGGCAAACGGGGGCTCCGGGTTGCGCCCGAGGCTGAGGCGCTGCTGCTGGCCCACTCGTGGCCCGGCAACATCCGGGAGCTGGAAAACGTCATCGAGCGGGCCGTCATCCTGACCACGGACGGCCTGATCCGCCCGGATCTCCTTCCGCCCGCCATGCAGGCCCCCTGCGCGCTGTGCTCGTTGCGGGGGACGCTGCCCGATGCGCTTGAGCAGTTGGAGCGGCAGCTTATTACCGAGGCCCTCCAGGAACATCGCGGCAACATGGGACATGCCGCGCAGGCGCTCGGCATCAGTGAACGGGTCATGGGCTTGAGGATGCGGAAATTCGGCCTCGGCTACAAGGCATTCCGCAGGGGGGCTCCCTGATCCGCTTAGAGTGGACGGAAATCATGGACGAAGCCTGTCTTACTGGTGTTTCATAAATACCATGCGATGACACAGCGCGAGGTTTGCTGCATGTTTTTTCCGATTCCGGCTTTTCGGTCGTTTCGCCAGTGGATGGACACCTCTTCGGCGTTTGTCCGGGCATGGGTACGTTCACCGCGGAGTGTTGGCATGGTATGCCCGAGCGGCATGCCCCTTGCCCGGAGCATGGCCGCCTTCGCTCCCCGCAAGGGTGACGGGCTGGTGGTTGAACTCGGGGCGGGCACGGGGACAGTGACCCGGCAGTTGCTTGATGCGGGCATTGCTCCCCGGCGTCTGGTTGTGGTGGAGCAGTCCCCGGTTATGGTGAGCCTATTGCGGGAGCGTTTCCCGCAACTGGCGATTCTTGAGGCGGACGCCCGCTGGCTTGCGGACTGTCTCCCCAGAGATCGGCAGGTGGACTGCATCGTTTCCTCCCTGCCCCTTCTTTCCCTGAATGAGCGCGTCCGTAACCAGATCATCAGCGCCATGTTTGAAGTGCTGCACGAAGGCGGCCTGCTCATCCAGTACACCTACTCGTGGCGCAAGGCGAACGCCTTTCTCAAGGACGGCTTCCGGTGCATCGGTTCCAGCCAGGTATGGCACAACGTACCGCCCGCCCGCATTTTCCGGTTTCGCCGGGAGGCGGGGGCGCGTGTTCGGTGAAGATGCGAAGATTGGGGAGGGGAGGGACACGTCCTTTTGGGGACACATGTTCAGTTGTGGAATGTTTTTTATTTGTAAAAACAATATAATAGATAGACATATGTGTTCTGGAAAGCTGCGGACAGGGATTCGATAAGGTCGAAAGTCTTGGGAGGGGAAGGGGGAGGTTTGGAGGGGGAGGGGGAACCTTTCTTCAGAAAGGTTCCCCCTCCCCCTCCAATCTTTCAATACAAAGAGCCCGTGCCGAGGAGGAGCAATCGGC
This sequence comes from Bilophila wadsworthia ATCC 49260, assembly GCF_000701705.1. GTDB lineage: Bacteria > Desulfobacterota > Desulfovibrionia > Desulfovibrionales > Desulfovibrionaceae > Bilophila > Bilophila wadsworthia. The sequence continues at coordinate 44,987 of NZ_JNJP01000021.1, forward strand.
ACGGGCTCTTTGCGAGGGGTATGGAAGGAAGCGCCTTCGGAGGGGATGAAGGCGCTCCGGGGAGAGGGCTTATTCGGCGTCGACGAAGCCGCGGCTCGGAATTTCGGGAGAGTCGCTGCCCGCGATCTTGGAGAGATAGGTATTCCCAAGCGTTTCGATGTGGTTGGCCATGTTGCAGAAATAATTGTCGTGGACCTGTTCTTCATCCAGGATGCGTTCGAACAGGCGGGCGCTCACGCTGTCGCCGTTGGTGCGACAGATTTCCAGCAGCTTGTTGTAGGTCTCGATGGTGTCGTCTTCCACCTTCACGTTGAAGGGAAATACGTCCATAACCTTCTGCCCTTTCGTGATCTTGGAAGACAGCTCGCTGTTCGGCTCGCCGCCCAATTCCTTGATGCGCTCGGCAAACTGTTCGGCATGGCGCATTTCGTCGATGGCGATCAATTTGATCTTGCTGGCGAATTCGCCATAGTCCAGGTCATCCAGATTGTAGTGCTGGTTCATGTACTGATGCACGGCATACAGTTCCATGCTCCGAGCCTTGTTCAACACTTCAATAACCTTGGCCACGCGTTCTTTTTTGGCGGCTTCCTGTGTCATTCCTTGTATCCTCACTGAAGGGTGTTATGCTCCTGAACTGGTTTCAGTGTGCGGCAGGCAGATGTTGTCTTCAATGATTATAATGAATTAGCGTTGAAAACTCTCATACGCTCCCGTAACCGGGCGGAACAATGCAAAAAGCCCGCCGGTTGTTCCGACGGGCTTTGGCGTTTGGGCTGCGGGAGGGTCAGCGGGGATTGTTCGCGTCGTAGTCTCTGAGCGCCATGCTGACGATCTTGGAAAGCCCGATGAGGGCGATGAGGTTGGGAAGGACCATAAGGCCGTTGAACATGTCGGCCAGCTCCCACACGAGGTCCACTTGCAGCACGGAACCAAGCACGATGAAGCCCATGACGATGAGGCGATACGGCGTCGTGCCCTTGGTGCCGAAAAGGTACTTGATGTTCTGCTCGCCGAAGAAATACCAGCCGATGATGGTCGAGAAAGCGAAGAAGAACAGGCAGATTGCCACAAAGGTGATGCCAAAGGACCCGAGGCCGCTTTCAAAAGCCTTCTGGGTCAGGGCGATGCCGGTGGTGGAGCCGTCGATGGAGTTGGTCACGAAGATGACGAAGGCGGTCATATTCAGCACGATAAAGGTATCCACGAAAACGCCGACGATGGCGACAAAGCCCTGTTGGGCGGGATACTTCACCTTGGCGACGGCATGGGCGTGCGGGGTGGAGCCCATGCCCGCCTCGTTGGAGAACAGGCCGCGGGCCACGCCGTAGCGCATGGCTTCCTTGACGCCCGCGCCGATGATGCCGCCCGTGGCGGCGGCGGGATCGAACGCGCCCACGAAGACCATCTTCAAAGCCGGGATGATGTGGGAGGCGTTGGCTAACAGGACGATAAGCCCGCCGAGCAGGTAGAGGGCCGCCATGATGGGCACGACCTTTTCGGTAAAGGCGGCGATGCGCCCCATGCCGCCGAAGAACACGAACGCGGCGAGCGCGGAGATGATTACGCCGATGAGCAGCGGAGGCAGGGAAAAGGCGGTCTGGAAGGCATCGGCGATGGAGTTGGACTGGACCATGTTGCCGATGAACCCGAGCGCGATGATGATGGAGATGGAGAAAAAGGCCGCCAGTTTTTTACTGCCGAGGCCCTTTGAGATGTAGTAGGCTGGGCCGCCGGTGACATGGCCTTGATCGTCCGTGGTCTTGTAGGTCTGGGCGAGCACGGCTTCGGCGAAGATGGTGGCCATGCCGAAGAAGGCCGCGATCCACATCCAGAAGATGGCTCCGGGGCCGCCCATGGCGATGGCGGTCGCAGCGCCCGCGAGGTTTCCTGTGCCCACCTGTGCGGCGATGGCGGTGGCGAGGGACTGAAAAGAACTCATGCCTTGCTTTCCGGCCCGTTCGCCGTGCAGGGTCAGTCCGCCGAATGTCGACTTAACGGCAAGGCCGAAACGGCGGATCTGGATGAAATCCAGTTTCAGGGTAAAGTAAATGCCCACGCCGCACAACAGCGGAATCAGGCAGTACATTCCCCACAGAAATCCATTGATTTCGGACACGATTTTGGTCAACTGTTCCATCACGGGACACATTCTCCTGCAAATCGAAGGTTACGGCGTCGTGACCGTACCCGCCCTCCTCCGGCGAGCGCGGCTTCCCGGACGGAAAAGACGCTTTTGCTATTCTAAACCGTCTAAGCCTTTGTTGAGTATAAGTAAACAGACGATTTTTTTAGAACGGGGAGAAAAAACTGTGCAAAACGAAAGTGTATTTTTTAATATATTGATATAGTTATATAAAAAGAAGTTTGAATTGTGAGGGAGGCTATGAGGGGAGAATGGCTTTATCTTTTTTGTCGACAGAGGGTTGGCTCCAGTTTCCTTTTTTACGCAATCGATTGCGGGAAAGGTCCAAAGTGGGAACGGAAAAGGGGAACCCGTTTGTGCGGGGGACACGCTCCTGCCCGTGGAGATTATCATCTTGACGTCCGTTGCTCCCGAATTCATTATGCCGTCATGCTCGTATCCGTACTTTGTCCATGGTGCCGCAAGGCTGTCCGTTCTGTTTTCCGGAATGGGGCGATCCGTGCGTATGCAATGGGATTCGCCCTGTGCCTGCTGTTGTCCGGCTGCATTTTCGGTTCGGGGAACAAGCAGGATACGCTGCAGCCCATGACCGATGAGGCTCCCAATCCCGCCAAAAAGACGATACGCTACAGCGTAAAGCTCCAGTCCGACCCGCAGAACGGCGATCTTGTTTCGGAACTTCGGGAGAACAGCCAGCTTGTCTGGCTACATGACGATCTCCCCGACAGCCGCGTGGGGCTTGAGCGCCGGGCCCTCGAAGATGTGGAAACGGCCCGCAAGATTTTGCATTCGCAGGGGTACTATGACGGTACGGTGCGCCACCACATCAATTGGGAGGCGCAGCCCCCGGAAGCCTCCATCACGCTGAGGCCCGGCGAGCGGTATGTGATGGGGCCGACGAAGCTGCGTTACGAGCGCACCGGGCCAGCGGGCGAACCTGTGGACAAGGATTTGCCCGAGTCCGTCCGTGGCATCGATTTTATGGAAAACGCTCCTGACACGCTGGAGGCGTTCGGGCTCGCCAAAGGAAGCCCCGCCGAGGCGCAGACCGTGCTCAACGCCGTTACCTCGGTGGTGACGGCCATGCGCAAGGCGGGCTATCCGCTCGCGGAACAGGGCAAGGCCCGGTACGTCATCGATCGTTCCACGCATACCCTTGAAGCGGACGTGCTCATCAAAACCGGTCCGCTCCTGCGCATGGGGCCGGTGCTGATCAAGGAAGAGAACGTCAGGCCGGCCGACAACCCCGACGCGCCCGGCGCTCCGGCGGTCAACGAGGATTATCTCAACAAGCTGAGCCCGTGGATTGAAGGGCAGTACTGGAACGACGACCTGTTGAAGGAATACAGGACCACGTTGCAGGAAACCGGCCTGTTCAGCGCCATTGATATGAAACCCGCCCGCCTTTCCCCCAAACAGGCGAAGGCGGCGGGGTGGACGGACAGATCGCTTGCCGAGGCCGGTTTTTCGGAGCTGCCTCTGGGGGATTCTCCCGATGCACCTTCCCCGGCTCCTCCGGCAGACCCTCCGGCGGGGGGAACCGGGAAGAAGGCGGCTGGCTCTGACATGCCGATCTGGATGACGAGCGACGGGACCACCCCGGTAAGCCTTACCGTGCGCGATGCGCCGCCGCGTACCGTGAGCGGCGGCTTGCAGTATTCGACGGATACGGGTTTCGGCGTGCGCGGGGCGTGGGAGAACCGCAACCTGTTCGGCGGCGGGGAACAGCTCCGCGTGACCGCCCCCATTTCTGAAGACTCGCAGTCGCTGAACGCCTCGTTCCGCAAACCGGCCTTCGGCATCCGGGATCAGGCATTGGTGGGCGAGGCGTGGGCCATCAACGAGACGACCGACGCCTACGACCAGAGTGCCTTGTCTTTCGCGGCGGGCCTTGAGCGGCGCTTCCGCAAGGACTGGCGCAACTGGTGGGCCAGCGCGCGCGTTTCGGTGGAAGCGGGGAGCCTCAAGGACAACTACCGGGGCAGGCGGACGTACAGCCTGCTCGGTTTTCCCCTGTCCGTGCGCCGGGATACGACCAACAGCCTGCTGAACCCGACCACCGGGACGCGGGTGACCCTCGAGGTGACGCCGTATACGGGCACGTTCAACGGCCCTCTGACTACCGTGCGCACCCGGCTGGACGCCAGCGGCTACTGGTCTCCGGGGTGGGATCGGCTTGTGCTCGCCGGACGCGCCGCCGCGGGAAGCCTCACTGGCGAAAATGTCCGGAATATTCCGGCCTCGTTGCGTTTTTACAGCGGTGGGGGCGGCTCGGTGCGCGGCTACAAGTACCAGTCGCTCGGCCCGCATGACAGGAACGGCGATCCGCTCGGCGGGCTCTCCTTTACGGACGTGAGCCTTGAGGCCCGGTTCAGGATCACCGAGTCGTTCGGCATCGTGCCGTTCGTGGATGGCGGCATGGTCTATGAGACCACCATGCCCGACTGGGGCCGCGATCTTTCGTGGGGCGTGGGCCTTGGTTTCCGGTATTATACGCTGATCGGCCCCATCCGGCTCGACATAGCCACGCCGTTGCAGGACCGCGACAACAACAAGGCGTTCCAGATTTACCTCAGCATAGGGCAGGCGTTCTGATGACCGTACCTCCCTCCCTTCGGCGCGCCGGGCGCATCCTTGGCTGGAGCCTGCTCGGGCTTGTCCTTGTCCTGTTTTTTGCCCTTGCCGGGGGCATGGCGTTTCTGCGCACCCAGCCCGGAGAGCGCTGGATCGCGGATACGGCTGTTTCCGTTCTGAAAAATGTGGGTATTGAAGCTCAGCTCGGCTCGCTGGAAGGCCCGCTGCCGTTTTCTCTGCATCTGCGGGATGTGCGGCTTGCGGACGGGCAGGGCGTTTGGCTGGACGTGCCCGAAGCCACGCTGCGCATCGGTGCCGGTGCGTTGCTGCGAGGGCATCTGCTGGTGGAGGAATTGAGAGTCCTCAATGCCAGTATGTCGCGCGTGCCTGAGTTCCCGCCAGCCGATCCGCCGCCTCCGCCGTCCGATCCCTTGGAGCTGCTGCGGCCCTCCTTCCTGCAGCCGTTGGCTTCGGACATTGCGGGGTATTTGAAGCTGGCGACGGTCGGAGAACTGCGCATCGAGCGGTTCCGGCTCGGGCAGGCCGTGGCGGGGATCCCCATTGAGGCGACGCTGGAAGGCTCCGGTCCGCTGACGGATTTCCGGAGTGAGCTGGAGTCCACGCTGTACCGTCCGCAAATTGAGAAGGCTGGGGGGGCGGCTGAGCCGTTGCTGGCCCTCTCCGGCGCCCTGAACCTCGGCAACGAGGGAAACTGGCTGTCGGACGGCGTAAAGCGCCCGCAGCCCGAAGAGCGGCCCGACGCGGGGGTGGGGCTGGATCTGCGGCTTGCCGTCCCTCGCGCTGCCGGAAATGGCGGAGACGAGGCGCAGGGGGCGCAGGATGCCCCGGAACAGGGCTCGCTGCGGTTGTTGCTGACGCTGGCGGGCGCTCGGTTTTCCGTGCCCGAGCTGATGGCGGAGGTGCCGGGCGGGCTGGTTACCGGGCACGGGCTCTTTTTCGATGATGCGAAGGTCGGCGGCGATCTGTCCGTTTTGTTGAGCGATCCCGATGTGTTGATGCGGCTTGTCGCCGCGTTGACGGGTGAGGCGCAGGCCGGGCTGCCGCTGGCTTCGGCGAATCTTGAGGCCGCGCTGTCCGGAACGCTGGATGCGCCCGGGCTGGTGTTGAAAGCCTCGGTGCCGGGAATCGTGTTGGATGCGGCGCAGCCGGATGCCCGTCTGGACGTGGCGTCTTCGTGGACGCTTGCCGTGCGGTCCCTGCTTTCCGAGCCTTCCGTAACGGCCGATGCGACCGTGAACCTCGGCGGCCCGTTTGTCCGGAAGGCCATGTCCGCCAATCAGGCCGCAAAAAACGGCAAAGACGGCGAACGCTCCGGCGAAGTGCCGATCAGGTTGCATGTTGAAGCCTCCGAAACGGCGGAAACGCTTAGGGTGAAGGCGTTGCGCGTGGAGTCTGAATGGCTCGCTCTGGCTGGCGACGCTTCGCTGGAAACGGCGACGGGCAAACTTGCGGCGGCGCTCCGGCTGGATATGCCTTCGCTGCGCAGGCTGGCGCAGTTCCCGCCCGTGGCGGCGTTGCTGACGGATTCGCCGTTCCGCGAACTGGCGGGCACGGTAGGCTTGAAAGCCGACGTGCGCCGCGACGATGCGTCATCGCCGTTTGCCGGGACTTTGAGCCTCAAGCTCGCGGATATGCGCTGGGGGCTTGCCCCGCTTCAGGATACGGTGGGCGAGACGGCTTCGCTTGGAGCATCGTTCAGCGCGCAGCCGGAATCCGGCTCCGCTTCCGTCAGCGATCTGACGCTCAAAGCCGGTCAGATCAGCGGCAAGGGGAATGCTTCCACCGACGGCAAGAAACTCGATGCGGCCTTGTCCCTCGCGCTGTCTTCGTTGAAGGGGATAGCTCCCTCCCTGTCCGGCCCGCTTGAGCTCAAGCTCCGCGCTTCCGGGCCGCTGCTCTCGCCCGGCGGCGAACTGACGCTTGCCAGCCCGCATCTGGGCGTGGAGACGGCCACGCTGGAGGGCTTGCGCGTGCGCCTCAACACGCCGTCCGTCGGCGCTGCGGGCGGCAAGGGTACGCTCGATGTTTCCGCCACGCTGAGGGATGCGTCCATCAAGGCGCTGCAGGCTGGCGCGCCGTTGCGCTTTTCCACGGAATGGCAGTTCGCGGCTGACCGTTTCAGCCTGCACAAGACCAAGCTCGACGCCCCCGGCATAGCGCTCTCCGGCACGCTGGACGCCCTGCCCGCCAAACGGCGGCTGGACGGCGGGTTCCGGCTGGCGGTCACGGACTGGGCGGCGCTGTCCTCGCTTACCGGCGTGCCCCTGGATGGTTCCGCAGCGGTTGCCAACGTGTCTTTTTCGCAGGCCAAAACGCAGCAGCTTGCCGCGGATTGGTCGTTCGGCGCGCTCAGTGCCGGTTCGTTTTTTTCCATGCGCACCTTCAAGGGCAATCTTCGGCTGGATGACCTGTTCGGCAAGCAGGGGATCGGCCTGTCCGCCTCCCTTGGGAACGGCTCCGCGTCCGATTTCCGCTGGCGGAGCGGCAAGATCGACGTGTCCGGATCTCTGAAAAGGCTTCAGGCGTCCGTGGCCCTCCAGGGCAAGACGTCCGCCGACATCGGATTGGCGCTCGACATTGCCGGGCAGAAGGCGCAGGTGGAACGCCTCACGTTCACGGACAGGCGGAAACGGACGCTTGTGGGCGTGCGTTTGAATCGGCCCGTCAACATTGCCTTCGGCAACGGGCTGTCCGTGGACAACCTCGATCTGTCCGTGCTGCCGCAGGGCACGCTGACGGCCCTGGGGAGCCTTGACGGGCGCAAGCTCGCCCTTGAGGCCCGGTTGCGCGACGTGGCCATCAATATGGCCCGGCTGTTTACGGACGTGCCCGTGCCCGACGGCCTGCTCAACGCCGCCATCGCCCTGTCCGGCACGCCGTCGCAGCCGAGGGGCACGCTGGACGTGTCCCTCAGGAACATCGCCTTCCCGGAGAGCGACATGCCCCCCGCCGCCGTGGATATCAACGGCACGCTCCGGTCTTCCGCCCTTGTCCTCAATGTGAAGACGGACGGCATGGGGACCTCTCCGGCCACAGGGACGCTTTCCCTGCCCTTGAGTTTTTCCGCGTCCGGCGTGCCGTCCCCGGCGCTGGACAAGCCGTGTTCCGGCAACGTCAACTGGGAGGGCTCGCTGGCGTCGCTGTGGCGGTTCGTGCCGCTCGCCAACTCCAGCCTCACCGGGCAAGGCTCCCTCAATGCCACGCTGTCCGGCTCGCTGTCCGCTCCCGAGCTTTCCGCGTCGCTCAAGATCGAAAAGGCCGCCTTCGAAGAGATCCTTCTCGGCCTCGCCCTGTCCGACATCAACCTTGATGCGTCTCTCCAGTCCGGAGGGATGTCCCGTTTGTCCCTTTCCGCTACGGACGGGCAGGGCGGCGCGATCAACGTCAACGGAACCGTCGGTCCGCTGGCGTCCGGCCTGCCCCTTTCGCTGCATGGGACGATCAAGGAGCTTGCCCCGCTGCACCGCAACGATCTTTCCGTCACCCTTTCGGGCACGGCGGACATCGTCGGGCCGGCGACGTCGCCCGATGTGCGCGCGGCCATCACCGTCAATAAGGGGCAGTTCCAGATCGTCAGCTCATTCGGCACCAGCATCCCGACGCTGAACGTCGTGGAGGCCGGGCAGGAGGAGAGCACCGCTTCCTCCTCCGGATCCGGGCCGAAACTTGACGTCAATGTGCTCATCCCGAACCGTTTCTTTGTGCGCGGCAAGGGGCTTGAGAGCGAATGGAAGGGCAACCTTCAGGTTTCCGGACCCGCGACGAATCCCGTGGTCACGGGGTCCATCAATTCCATCCGGGGGCAGTTCAGCCTGCTTGGCAAGCAGTTTACCCTGAGCCGGGGCGACGTCGAGTTCAGCGGGGCCACGCCGCCCGATCCGCTGCTCAACGTGCTCGTCACCTACGCGGCGGCGAATATCACCGCCGAAGCGACCGTAAGCGGCCCGGCCTCGTCTCCGACGCTGACCTTGTCCAGCCAGCCTCCGTTGCCGCAGGACGAAGTGGTGGCGCAGGTGCTGTTCGGGCAGAGCGCATCCAGCCTCGGGCGCATGGAGGCGATCCAGCTTGCCGCCGAACTCGCGTCGCTGTCGGGGTTCGGTTCCGGCGGCATGGGGGTTCTCGGCGAAGTGCGCGACACGCTCGGTTTCGACGTGCTCCGGTTCGGGAGTATGCAGAACGGGCCGAAGCAGCAGACGAGCCGCAATGCCGGCCTGTTGCAGCCTCCGGGACAGAACAGCGGGGCCAGCGCACAGGAGGACTCCATCCCATCCCTTGAGGTGGGCAAGTATGTCATGGACAACGTCTATGTCGGCCTAGAGCAGGGGATGAACGGTGATGCCAGCGGCGTCCGCGTTGAAATCGAGCTTGCCCCCAACCTTAACCTCGAAGGCGTTTCCACGCCCCAGGGCTCCGAAGTGGGGCTGAACTGGAAGAAGGATTATTGAGGACGGAAAAAGAAGAGTGCTTCATCTTTTAACATATTGAAAACTCTGAACAGGGATTCGATAAACACAAAAGTCTTTGAAGAGGAGAGGGTGGGGTTTGGGGAGGGGGAGGAGAGACTTTCTTCAGAAAGTTT
>NZ_JNJP01000022.1 GCF_000701705.1 Bilophila wadsworthia ATCC 49260
GGGGTTTGGGGAAGGGAGGGAAAAGCTTTTCTCCAGAAAAGTTTTCCCTCCCTTCCCCAATCTTCATTTTCCTTCCCTCACTACTCCCCTGCCGTGTAGCAGCCCAACAGCCTGAACGAGTGGCAGGTGTTGCGGAGTTCGGCGAGGACGCCGGAGAGCTCGGGCTTGAGCAGGTTCGTCTCGAGATCGGCGAAAAAGGCGTATTTCCAGCTCTGAGAGCGCAAGGGGCGCGACTCCAGCTTGCGGAGATTCACCCCCGCCTTGAACAGCAGATCCAAAATACCCGCCAGAGAACCGGGCTTGTCGGGCAGCGTGAACAGTACCGAAGTCTTGTTGGCTGCGGAAGTGTCCGTGGGCTTGGGGCCGATGACCACAAAACGCGTCTGATTCGTCGGCTCATCCTCAAGATTATAGGCAAGGATGGGCAAACCGAGCATCGTGGACAGGCTCTTGTGCCCGATGGCGGCGCTCCCCGGCTCGGAAACCGCCCGGCGCGCGGCGGCGGCGGTGGAATCGCAGGCCATAAGAGAGGCTTCGGGCAGGTGCTGACGCAGCCAGCGCTGGCACTGGGCAAGCGCCTGCGGATGGGAATACACCACTTTGATCGCTTCCGGAGACGATTCCACGGACAGCAGCGTGTGCTGGATGCGGGCGACCGACTCGGTCTGGATGTACACATCGTATTCCATGAAGAGATCGAAGCACTGCCCCACGGAGCCCTGCAGGACGTTCTCAAGCGGGATCACACCGAGCGCGCACTCGCCTCCGTGTACGGCGGCGAAGGCCTCCCGGAAGTTCTTGCAAGGCCGGTAATCCATAAGATTCCCGAGCAGATCCACAGCCGCGAAATACGAGTTCGTACCCTCGGGGCCGAGATAGGCCACGGATACGGGACGCTGAAGGGTACGGGACGAAGCGAAAATTTCGTGCCAGATGGAACGCAGATGCTCCTCGGGCAGGGGGCCTGAGTTCTCGCTGGCAAGGTTGTCCAGAATCTGCCGTTCGCGCTGCGGGCGGAAGACAGGACCGGACGTATTCGCCTTCACCCGCCCCACTTCAAGGCTCAGGGAGGCACGGCGGTTGAGCAGGGCCAGCAGTTCGCGGTCCACGGCGTCGATCTGGAGGCGCAGCCCCTGAAGCGCTTCGGACTGTTTCGCGGCTGCGGCTTCGGACCAGCCGTCCGGGGTATCGTTGGATTCGGGCATGACTATATCTCGCGGATGTTTTCCTGAATGCGCATACCGAAATGACGCCCGGCCACATCGGCTCGGCAGATGACTTCGTCGCCGGGCCGGAGCGCGACCACGCTGACGGGCGTCCCGTCAGGCCGCACAAGGCGGATGGTTTCGGCGTTCTGCAAAAAGACGGAGCCGGTGCGCGTGCCTTCCGGCGTTTCCATCTGGGCCGTGATCATCAGCATGGGCCGCACCTCGGTCTTGATGCGCCCTATGGTGGCGAGCGACGTGCGCCCGTCCTTATCCACGATAAGGACTTCGTCCCCGGAGCGCAATTCGCCCACGTAGCAGGTCTTGTCGCCGGGCATCACCGCATAGGCGTGCACGCCGCCCGCGTTGATGCGGAAAGGCCGCGCCGCCACATATTCGTTGTGCTCCGTTTCGGCGTGCGTAAGGAAGGTGAAGGCGCTGGAGTTGCCCACCAGCATCCCTTGCCCCCGCTCCATGAGGGTCAGCGTATCGACGCAGACGCGGTGCCCGAGGCCCACGGTCTTCACTTCGGTAATGGTCGCCTTGTCCAGCGTCAGCGTGCCTTGCGACAATTTCAGCTCCGATACGATGTTCTTGAGGCTTGCCAGCGCTTCGGGAAGCACCACCACGACGGGCACGCCGCATTCGAGAACCCCCGCCGCAAGACGGGCTTCGGCCAGCGAAGCGACCTCGACCGCGAGCTTTCCGGCCACGGCGGGCTGCGCGAGCAGATTTTCCACCGGGATGATCTCCCACCCCTGAGCCAGTACGAGCCGCTCGCCCCCGGCGATGCGGGAGGCGATGGATTCTTCCTCGGCCTTGGAGCCGAGCCCCACGGACGGCATGTCCGCCTCGGCCCGCACGTCGCACAGGGCCAGGGAGCGGACGCCCTCCACGTGTTCGGCTTCGGTGATGATCCCGTCGACGCCGGATTCGAGGGCCAACGTCACGTCTTCCTTGCTGAAAGGCACGCTCTTGAAATAAATGTCAGGCATGGTCCCGTTCCTGTTGTTTCAACCGCATCAGGCTTCATGTCCTGACCGGAAAATGACGGCCCCGGAACTCCCCGGAACCTTTCCCCTTCCCTTTTCCCAGCGCAGCTTCCGCCGCGCAGACGCCTCTACCAAACCGGCGTTTCCCGGATTGAGGCCGGGGGGAGCGCCCGTCAAGAAACGCCCTCCCCCGCTCCCGCTAGCCTTCCACAACGGCCAGCGCTTCGTCCAGTGACAGGCCCTGATGGACCAGGCCGCGCAGGGCACGGACGAGCTGCACGCGCTTGGGATGCTGGAACACGTTGCGGCCCACGGAAAGGCCGGAACCGCCCGCCTTGAGGGAATTGTCCACCATTTCGAGGAATTCGCGGGTGGTCTCGGTGCGGGGGCCGCCGGCGATGACCACAGGCACGCAGCAGCCGGCGATGACGTCGGCGAAGGAATCGATGTCTCCGGTGTAAGGGACTTTCACGATGTCGGCGCCGAGTTCCACGCCCACGCGGGCACAATGGGCAACGACGGCGGGATCGTATTCATTGGAGATGCGGGGGCCGCGGGCGTACAGCATGGCGAGGAGAGGCATACTCCATTCTTCGGCCACACGGGCGACTTCACCGAGGTCGGCGAGCATATCGCTCTCGTTGTCGTCGCCGAGGTTCACATGCACGGAAACGCCGTCGGCACCACGGCGGATGGCTTCCTCAACGGTGCATACGAGGCGTTTCTTGTTGGAGTAGCTGGACAGGGACGTGGAAGCGGAAAGATGGATGATCAGGCCGACGTCTTTACCTTCGCCGGAAGCGCGGAAGCAGCAGCGGCACAGCCCTTTGTGCATCAGAACAGCATCAGCGCCGCCGTCGGCCATGTCTGAGACTGTTTTGTGGATATTCTCGATGCCTTCGATAGGACCGACAGAGACGCCGTGATCCATAGGAACAATAATGGCGCGGCCGGTTTCACGATTGAAAATGCGCTGGAGACGAACTTGCTTGCCGAGATTCATGGTATTCCATCCTTTGTGTGTTTGCACAGGGAAGCTGCTGCATGGATCCGCGGCAAAAAGAAAGGCCGCGGATTTGCACCCGCGGCCCTGAATGTCTGGTTTTGCTTTACAACAACACCCCACACACCCCTGTACCGCAGGCGCGACCAAAATAAAAAAAGAAGCCCCAAAAGCGGCTGCTTTCGTTGGAAGCGGTAAATGCGGTGGCGGTGTAGTTGGTCATGTTGTCCTCAAATGTGTTTCGTGAAAACTAGTCCTCAATCCGGTTTCCTGTCAAGAAAAAAATGTACCTTTTTTCATCAGCGCGAAAACGTTTGGTTTTCGCCACAGTTCCGTCACTGTCCGCTTTTTCCCCCGATCCTCGGCTTCCGGCAATGCACAAGAGGGAAACGAATAAAAGGCGGCCTCTTGTTTGTTAACGAAAAAACGATTACAGTCTGATTAATCTCAAAGAGCGCTCCTGCGCCGTTCCGCAGTAAAGCTCTCCACTGTGCAATCTTTTACAGGGAGAAGAGTCATGCCTGCCTTGAAGAAGATCCTGTGCGCCCTGGACCTGTCGGATCAGAGCGAATCCGTAGCCGAATACGCCGTTATGCTCGCCAAGATGTCCGGAGCCAGCATTGTGGCAGTATACGCCGCCCCCACGCTGACCCAGTACACGGGTTTCCATGTGCCGCCGAATACCATCGACAACTTTGTCGGTGAAATCGTTTCCGGTGCCGAACGCTCGATGACCGACTTTGTATCCGAACACTTCACCGGCGTGGATGCCCGCGGCGTTGTCGTCGTCGGCTACGCGGCTGAAGAAATCCTTGCCCTCGCCGAAAGCGAACAGGCCGACATCATCGTTATGGGTACCCGTGGACGCAAGGGCATCGACCTGATCCTGTTCGGCTCCGTGGCTGAAAAGGTCGTGAAGAACGCGACTTGCCCTGTGCTGACCATCCGTCCTACCGACGACGATTGATTGACAGGGGGGCAGTCCGGCGAAACCGGGTTGCCTCCTTTTCCTTCCCTCGGACGGAACCGCTCCGTTTCGTCCTTCTTGGTGTTTGCCCAACGTTCCGCGCCATTCGATAGGAATGCGGACCGCAGGACTTCACTGCCGGAATCCGGACCTGCCCCCCATGCTTTACAGAAAAACGCTTCCGCATCATGGGAGGACGTTTTATGGCTCCCTCCAGCTTTCCCGCCTTTTCCAGAAAATGCACGCCTTCGGGAGGCAGATGTTTCCTTGTGTTCCCCGTTTCAGTGCTTGGGGTGTGCGTGAGCGTGTACTATCACTTTACGCCCGGCATTCCCTTTGATCGGAACCTGTTCGCAGCGCTGGGGATGATCCCGGGCGCGTTCCTCCTGCTCCTGCCTTGCGGGGCTGGCTCTCTTGGCTGTTCGACACGCTCTTGTGCGCCATTATTGCACCGATATTTTGTTATTTCAGGGGAATGGATATAGGCATATTCCCCGCAGCCGTATGGGGTGCCCTGCTGGGGGCAAGCATCTCCTACCCCCTGTTCACGCTCTTTGACACACTGAAAGAAAGGGCGGAAAAAGGCACCGGCAAAGACAGCAAACGCCCCGCTTCCGACGAAATGGGCCCACCAAAGAAACCATAGGTCTTCCAACAGCCCGCAGCCCGCTCAACGCACGATCTTCCGATTTCGAATACCCGCCCTTTTGAGGGCGATCATCGGAGGCTACCCCATGTCCCTCACCCGGTTCCTCATCCTTGCACCTAAAGGCACCCCTTCAAGGCAAAGATGCTGCAGACTGCTTGCCGTGATGCTGATCGGCATGTTCGGGGGCCTTATCTACGGATGTTCCGAAGGCGCTCTCCTTTCTCCCATATTGGCGTCTTCGGCCGGAATGCTCCCGAGCGCGTTCCTGTGCGCCCTGTTTCTGCTCATGCCCTACGGAGGCTGGATTCCCGCCCTGATCTGCGCGTTTGCGGGCGCCCTCTTCGCTCCCGCCACCGCCGCATTGAAAGGGCTGGATTTCGGCCTGATTCCCACGATGCTCTGGGGCTTCATGGCCGGAATGACCGCGTATCCGGGAGTCGTCCTTCCGCAAGCGGCGCAGCCCGAAGACGAACCGGCGGGCTAGCCTGACGGGTTGCCGCAGAGCCTCAACCCCGCCCCTGCCGCCAAACGCAGCGGGCCACGACGCAACGCAGCCAAGGAGACGGCAATGGGCTTCTCCATACGGTCCGAGCTTGCAAGCTACGCGCGCCTCAAGCGCCGGTGCTACTTCCTCTTCGTCATATCCTACGGAGGATTGCTGGCGGGCTTGACCTACGCGGCCATGACGCATCAATCCCCGCCCCTCTGGATCGGGCTCATCCCCGGGGCCGCCCTCTCCATCCCTCTGCTTCTGCTGCCCACGCAAAGCTGGCTTCCCTGCCTTTTCCACGTCCTGCTCGGGGTCGTCTTCGCCCCCATCATCTGTGCCCGGCGGGAAGCGGACCTGTCGCTCATCGAGGCCGTGGAGCTGGGCGCCGTGGCGGGGCTGGCCCTCATCTACCCCTTTTATATCCTGTGCAGTACGCTGGAAAAAGAAGGCACACTCAAAAAATACGCCCCGGATCAGAGGCGGAAGGCCTCCCAAGAGACGGAGGAATGAGGTTCGCCGCCCCTTGCAGCCGCTTCAGCTTGAGCAGTGCAGCAAGCCCTTTCGCCTGCAAAAGAACCAAGCCTCGCCTAGGGGCGCGGGCCGTGCGGAGAAGTACGGGGAAAGGGCGGCGGAGAGCGGAGAAGAGTAACGGCAGTGGCAGGAGAAAAGAGGAGGACCCCTTCCGCAAAGAGGCCCCCTCCTCTTTTCCAATCTGGCTTTTCTACAATTCCCCGGCCTTCAGCAAG
The DNA here is from genome assembly GCF_000701705.1 of Bilophila wadsworthia ATCC 49260. Taxonomy (GTDB): domain Bacteria; phylum Desulfobacterota; class Desulfovibrionia; order Desulfovibrionales; family Desulfovibrionaceae; genus Bilophila; species Bilophila wadsworthia. The sequence goes on from NZ_JNJP01000022.1 coordinate 6,053, forward strand.
GCTTCGCGGGCGTCCGACAGACGGCCCTGCACTTCGAGGGCGCGGGAAAGCACCAGCCAGCCATTCCGATATTCGGGACGCAGGGCCACGCTCTGGCGGGCCAGCGATTCCGCAAGCTCCGGATCTTCGCCGCCGTCAAGGTAGAGGTCGGCCATAAGGCTGAGGGCGGCCACATCTCGGGGATTGCGGAGCAACGCCTGGTGCAGATGTTCGCGGGCCTGATCCGCTTTGCCGAGCCGCAGGGCGAGACGGGCAAGATGCCGGTACGGGAGCGGGCTCCCGGTGTCGAGGGCCGCCGCCGACTCGAACCGGGCGCGGGCCTCTTCAAGCCGTTCCTCCGCCTCGTCGAGCTGCCCGAGCCGGATCAGCGCATACAGATGCGAGGGCGACAGCCGGATGCAGGTGCGGAAATGCTCCGCAGCCGCCTCGTTGTCGTGCAGGCTCTGGCAGACCGCGCCGAGGTTGTAGGCCAGCGCGGGATCGTCCGGGGTACGCTGGATCGCCTCCTCGAAAAAGCGCCGGGCTTCGGCATGGCGCCCAAGCGAGGCAAGGCAGACGCCGAGGGAATTCCACGCCAGTACATTATCCTCGTCGGCCAGCAGGGCAAGCTTATACTCTTCGATGGCCCCGAACACGTCGCCCCGGCAGTGCCGCTTGTCCGCGCTGATGTTCAGGGCGAGAGAACCGAACTGCCCGATATGCGGCGCGGGGAGCAGGAGCGCGTATTCGAGCGCCTTGCGGGCGCCTTCGATCATGTCCGAAGGCCGGAGATCGAGGAACGGCCAGCAGGCCAGCCCCACGCCCGCGCGCACGCCGAGGCGCGAGGCGATGTCGGCGCACAGCTTTTCGTACAGCTCGCGGAGCGGTTCCGCCTCCAGATCGGGATGGAAAAAGATGAGGCTGTTCAGCCCGAAGCGTCCGCCGGGCACCTTCCTGCCGCATACGGAACGGGCGAGATCGGCCACCTGCGCCATAATGTGCTCGGGCTGCGTCATGGGCTGGATCGCGCCGGAAGATTCACCGTCGCGGCGCGCCATGTCCACGTGCAGCAGGGCCAGCGAAAACCGTTCACACTCGCTGCACGCCCGCGCCAGATGGGCAAGGAAATCGCCATGCCGCAGGAGCCCGGTCAGAGGATCGGGACGGTGGAACACGCCGTCGTCCTGCCCTTCGGGGGCCGCGTTCTGCACGCTCAGCCTTTGCTCCTCCTGAAGCAGCGTCAGGGCGTCGTCGGGCTCAAGCGGCCACGCGGGATCGCCAAGGTGCAGGATCTCCGCCACGGATTCCGATTCACGGACTTCCAGCAGGACGATCTCGCCTTTGTAGAGCGGCTGGAGGGACTCGTCCCCGGAACCGCCCTTGACCGCGTAGTTCACCGACCAGACCGAGAAGTGCTGGCCTTCCCGCGCGCCCACGCTCCGGCCGAGCGAGGTCAGGACCCGCGAAAGGGGCATCACCTGCCGGATGTGCCCGCCTTCGAGAAGCAGCCTGCCGTACCCCATGACCCGGCCCGCCTGGAAACCGCCGGGGCCGCGCGTGCGGGCCACTTCCGCCGCGAGCTGGGCCTTGTGCAGCAGGATACGCCCGTGCTCTTCCGAACTGCGCTGGCGGGTCCCGTCCATATCCTGCGGATAGAGCGCATAGCCCGCATGGGGCTGCACGCCGAACTGCCTGCCGATCAGCGGATCGGGCAGGCGTACCTGCTCCATCGCCCGCAGGATGGCGGCGGAAAGGTTTTCGCACTCGGGGCGCGTGGCTTCGGGAAGGAACACCGCAACCGCGCTGTCGCCGATGCGCGCGCCGAACGCCTGCTCGGGGAGCTGGCCGGAAAACGCCTCCACCAGCTTGCCCACGAGCCGATCCGCAAAACCGTAGCTGATATTCCGGGCCACCTCGCGCACGCCGTCGAACCGGACGACAATGAGGCCGAGCGTACCGCCCCGGCTGCTGCCTTCGCCGCTTTCCAGCCCGAACTCCCGCGCGAACGCCGACTGTATGGCCCCGGTTTCCTGCGTGAGCCGCTCCAACAGCACTTCATGGGTCGCAAGCCCCGAGCGGGGATCAAGCCGCCCGGCCTTGTACAGCTCCAGATTCTCAAGGCACAGATCGACGATGCCGGGCAGGGACGGCAGCAGCGCCGTCACGCGCTCGGCGTCGGGCACACGGGCCATGAACACGCCGAGGAGTTCCCCGTGCCGGACGAGCGGCAGCAAAAGCTTTCCCTCGTCCGGCAGCCATTCCGGTTCCTTCGAACGGGTCTGGCGGGGAAAATAGACGGCGTGTGCCTCGAACGGGAGCACGCGGTACAGACTGTCCCGCAGCCGCTGCTCCAGATCCAGCAGATCACGCCGGACAAGGCCGGTCGTCAGGCCCGACATGCCTACCACGTCAGGCGGACGGGCACGCCGCGATCCGCCATGTATTGCTTGAGCTGCCCGATCGTATATTCGCCGTAATGCACGATGGAGGCGATGAGCGCCGCCGAAGCGCGGCCTTCCGTCACGGCGTCCACCATGTGCTGCGGGCTCCCCGCGCCGCCGGAAGCGATGACGGGGATACGCACGGCGTCGCAGATCAAACGGGTGAGCGTCAGCTCATAGCCGTCCTTGGTTCCGTCGGCGTCGATGGAGTTGACGCACAGTTCGCCCGCGCCGAGCGCCTCGCAGCGCTTCGCCCACTCGATGGCGTCGATTCCCATGGCCTTGCGCCCGCCGTGGATCACGATCTCGTATCCGGACGGGATTTCCGGGGTGACGGGAACCCGCTTCACGTCCATGCCGACCACAATGGCCTGCGAGCCGAACGCGTCCGCGCCCTGCGAAATGATTTCAGGATGCTTCACGGCGGCGGAGTTCACGGAAATCTTTTCCGCGCCCGCGAGCAGCACGGCCCGCATGTCCTGTACCGTGGAAATGCCGCCCCCCACGGAGAAGGGGATGAAAATCTCCGAGGCGACCTTTTCCACCACGTCGAGGAAGATCCCGCGCGCCTCGGCGGAAGCCGTGATGTCGTAAAAGACGATTTCGTCGGCCCCGGCCTCGTAATACTGCCGGGCGGTTTCCACCGGATCGCCGATGTCTTCGTTGCCCACGAACTTGACGCCCTTGGTCAGGCGCCCGTTGCGCACGTCAAGGCAAGGGATAACCCGTTTCGTCAGCATACCCGGCCTCCCGCGCTGCGTGCCATGCACCATTCATAGAAATTGGAAAGGATCTTCAATCCCGGCCGCCCGCTCTTTTCCGGGTGGAACTGGATGGCCCACAGGCCGTCCTGCCCATACACCGCGCAAAACTCCGTACCGTAACAGCTTGTGGCGATGACCTTTTCCGGGGCCGTCTCCACATAATAGCCGTGCACGAAATAGAAGGCCGCGTCAGCCGGGACATCCTTCAGGATGGGGCTCTCCTGCTTGCGGGAAATCGTGTTCCAGCCCATGTGCGGGATGCGGATAGGCGCCCCACCTTCCTCCAAATGCTCGTCGAAACGCACGCAACGGCCTTCCACGAGGCCGAGGGTCGGCGTGTCGTTCTCGTCGCTGTGGGCCACCATGATCTGGCAGCCGAGGCAGATCCCGAGCAGGGGCCTGCCCGACGAGACGACATTGCGCAGCACAGCGTCGAGGCCGGAATCCTGAAGGTGGCGCATGGCCTGTCCGGCCGCGCCCACGCCGGGGAAAATCACGCCGGCCGCGCTGTCCACGACGGCGGGATCGGCAGTGATGACGCAGGGAATGCCCAGATGATCGAGCGCGCGGCGCACGCTGGTCTGGTTCCCCGCCTTGTAGTCAAGGATGGCAAGCATAGTTCTTCCCGGTAAGCCGTTGTCCGCCGCCTCCGCGCGGAAAAACGTCCGGCGGGCGGGAGCGGGTGAAAGCCCATCGAAAGGGCCGAAAACACGATACTATCCGGTTCAGCGCCAGGTCAAGGCCCACGGAGCGCCGGCCCAAGTGTCGGTACGCCCGGAAGCCCGCATGTTCCTTGCCTTAAGAGGCTTGTTGAGGGCGCATGGAAAGCCGGGGTTGACAGAATCCGTAGTCTGGGTGAAATATATGACAATTCCACACTCCATCACGAGGTAAACCAAGGCCCTTTCTCTTCCGCCAGGCGCGGGAGGCCTGCCGTACGGGGCCGCAGCGCTAAGGATACGCATGATAAAACGAGCCATCACCCTGCTGCTCTTGGCTCTTCCCTTTTATTTGGCCGCCGTCCAGCAGGCGGAAGGCCGATCTCCGGGCCCCATGCTTGAGGTCTTCACCGGGGGAGCCACCTTCTACAGCGACTCGTTCCACGGCAAGAAAACAGCCAATGGGGAACGCTACAACAAGAACGAATTCACGGCGGCGCACCGCTCCCTTCCTTTGGGGACCATTGTCCGCGTGACCAACCTTTCCAATGGGAACAACCTGCTCGTCCGCATCAACGACCGCGGGCCGGGCAAGAAAAAACTCATCCTCGACGTTTCCAGGGCCGCCGCCAGCAAGCTGAACATGATCCGGCGCGGCGTGATTTCCGTTCAAGTCGAGGTCGTCGCCGACAAGCGGGGCATCCCGGTCCTCCGGAACAACGCCTTTTACCTGCGGCTGGCCAGCGCACGCACGCTCAAGGACGCCCAAAACAAGCTCAAAACGCTTTCGTCCGCCAGCTCCTCCAAGCTCACCAAGCAGACTTCCCGCAACCGGTCCGGCGAACTCAAAATCCTCTCGGAACGCCTTCCCAACGGCCGCACGCAATACTTCGTCGGCCAGGGCCCCTTCACCCGCTACCGGGATGCGCAACACGCCCTGAGCAAAGCCAGAGCCAGGCACACTGAAGCGAGCGTCGCCTGCCTTCCCACGCTGGTCGCCGAAAACACCCGCTAACGACGGTTTGAGCCGCCCTCCGCAAGCGCCTTTCCGTATGCCCGGCACCCGCCACTCTTCGGGGCTCCACACCGCGCCTTTTGGGACAACCTCCCCTGTTTTTCATGGGAGCCTTTTCGTGCGTCCTGTTGGACCTTGGCCCAAAAGCAGCTTAATCAGCTAGTATTAAAGGGAAAACATACTCAGCTCCCAGAATATTGTTCAAAAAATCACTAAATCTTTTTCGTTCTTCTTTGCACAACTTTTTCCGTCAACAACTATCACACTGTTTAAACATACTTTTTATACAAAAAAGACAAAGAGGGAAACGGTTTTCAACTCCCCAAAAGCCCTTTCCGGACTGGTGCAGAAATTCACTCTATCCTCTATCGTGCCCTAATCACGCGCCATTTGCACGAGTTCCCGGCTCCGCGGGGCTAAATGTGCACAAAATCCTTTGATGACACTGTGTTTCTCGAGCCTTCCTTGACACAAACAAGAACTGCATGGTATTTTTAACAAGAAGTAAGATAACTGAGATCAGGCTCGCGCGTTTGCGCCCGGGCCGTCTTAGAATATCCCGCGGCGCTCAGCCGCACCACAATGCGGTTACCAACCAAACCAAGTGGAGGTAAGGCAATGGCAATCAAACATCCAACTCCCTTGTTGGATCAACTCGAAACTGGCCCCTGGCCCAGCTTCGTGTCCGACATCAAGCAGGAAGCTGAATACAGAGCGGCCAACCCCGACAACGTGGAATTTCAGGTTCCCGCCGACGCTCCCGACGACCTGCTCGGCGTGCTTGAACTCTCCTATAAAGAAGGGGAAACGCACTGGAAGCACGGCGGCATCGTGGGCGTGTTCGGTTACGGCGGCGGCGTTATCGGCCGTTACTGCGACCAGCCCGAAATGTTCCCCGGCGTGGCTCACTTCCACACCGTCCGCGTGGCTCAGCCCTCCGGTAAGTACTACTCCACCGAATTCCTGCGTGGCCTGTGCGACATTTGGGAACTCCGTGGCTCCGGTCTGACCAACATGCACGGTTCCACCGGCGACATCGTGCTCATCGGCACCCAGACCCCGCAGCTTGAAGAGATCTTCTACGATCTCACCCACAAGCTTGACGTCGACCTCGGCGGTTCCGGTTCGAACCTCCGTACGCCTGCCGCCTGCCTTGGCCAGAGCCGCTGCGAATATGCCTGCTACAACACGCAGGACGCTTGCTATCAGCTCACCATGGACTATCAGGACGAGCTGCACCGTCCCGCCTTCCCCTACAAGTTCAAGTTCAAGTTCGACGGCTGCCCGAACGGCTGCGTGGCCGCTATGGCCCGTTCCGACTTTGCCGTCGTGGGTACGTGGAAGGACGACATCAAGATCGATCAGGAAGCTGTGAAAGCCTACGTTGCCGGCGAATTCGCCCCCAACGCCGGTGCTCACGCCGGTCGTGACTGGGGCAAGTTCGACATCGAAGCCGAAGTCATCAACCTGTGCCCCTCCAAGTGCATGAAATGGGACGGCAGCCGCCTCTTCATCAACAACGCCGAATGCGTGCGTTGTATGCACTGTATCAACACCATGCCCCGCGCCCTGCACATCGGCGACGAACGCGGCGCGTCCATCCTCTGCGGCGCCAAGGCCCCGGTCGTTGACGGCGCTCAGATGGGCTCCCTGCTCGTTCCCTTCGTCCCGGTTGAAGCTCCTTACACCGAAGTCAAAGAAATCATTGAAAAGATTTGGGATTGGTGGATGGAAGAAGGCAAGAACCGCGAACGTCTCGGCGAAACCATGAAGCGTCTGTCCTTCCAGAAGCTGCTTGAAGTCACCGAAATCCCCGCTCTTGCTCAGCACGTCAAGGAACCGCGTTCCAACCCGTACATCTTCTTCAAGGAAGAAGAAGTGCCCGGCGGCTGGAACCGTGACCTGGCTGCTTACCGCTCCAGACATCAACGCTAAAGAGAAGGGAGAATTACCATGGCGTTTGTTTCTTCCGGCTACAATCCTGAAAAGCCGATGGAAGGCCGTATCTCCGATATTGGCCCCCGCAAATACGACTCGTTCTTCCCTGAAGTCATCAAGAAGAACTTCGGCAAATGGCTGTACCACGAAATCCTGGAACCCGGCGTGCTCGTGCACGTCGCCGAATCCGGCGATAAGGTGTACACCGTGCGCTGTGGCGGCACCCGTACGATGTCCGTTACCAACATCCGCGAAATCTGCGAAATCGCCGACAAGTACTGCGATGGGCACGTTCGCTGGACGACCCGTAACAACATCGAATTCATGGTGACCGACGAAGCCACCCTGAAGGCCCTGAAGGAAGACCTGGCGGGCCGCAAGTTCGCCGCCGGCTCCTACAAGTTCCCCATCGGCGGCACCGGCGCCGGCGTTTCCAACATCGTGCACACCCAGGGCTGGGTGCACTGCCACACCCCCGCCACCGACGCCTCCGGCCCGGTTAAGGCTGTGATGGACACCATGTTCGAAGAGTTCAAGAACATGCGTCTGCCCGCCCCCGTGCGCATTTCGCTGGCTTGCTGCATCAACATGTGCGGCGCCGTGCACTGCTCCGACATCGGTATCGTGGGTATCCACCGCAAGCCTCCGATGATCGACGACCAGTGGGTTGACCAGCTCTGCGAAATCCCGCTGGCTGTCGCCGCCTGCCCCACCGCCGCCGTGCGCCCGGTCAAGAGCGAACACGACGGCAAGAAGGTGAACTCCGTGGCCATCAAGCAGGACCGCTGCATGTACTGCGGTAACTGCTACACCATGTGCCCCGCCCTGCCCATCTCCGACGGCGAAGGCGACGGCATCGCCCTGATGGTCGGCGGCAAGGTTTCCAACCGTATCTCCATGCCCAAGTTCTCCAAAGTGGTCGTGGCGTACATTCCCAACGAACCGCCCCGCTGGAACACCCTCACCAGCACGATCAAGCACATCGTGGAAGTGTACTCCGAAAACGCCAACAAGTACGAACGTCTGGGCGACTGGGCCGAACGCATCGGCTGGGAATCCTTCTTCGAACTGACCGGCCTTGAGTTCACCCATCACCTGATCGACGACTTCCGCGATCCGGCTTACTACACCTGGCGCCAGAGCACCCAGTTCAAGTTCTCTGAACTGGCCCTCGCCGCCCACGGTGGCGAAGCCCACGAAGCTGCTTCCGCCGCTGAAGTCACCGCCGAAGACAAGGAAATTGTCATCAACTTCCTCAAGGACAAGATGTCCCGTCCCGGCGCGAAGACCAAGTACTACTTCAAGGACTTCCTTGAACTCTTCCCCGCCAAGGGCACCCGCGACGTCAAGAACGTCCTGTCCGTGCTCGTGTCCGAAGAGTCTCTGGAATACTGGTCTTCCGGCTCCACGACCATGTACGGTCTGAAGGGCGCCGGCAAGCAGGCCTCTTCCGAAGGCGAAAACTAGTCTTAACGGTTGCGGGGGAGCTTTCCTCCGCGCCTTTCCCTCCCGTCCCCGCTTTGCCGGGAACGGGAGGGAATATTGAGGGAAGGAAGCGATTCCTTCCCTTTTCTTTTCCGGGAGACGGCATGGCCCAAAACATTCGACTCAGGCACGCGCAGTCCGGCGTCATCACAACCGGATTCTACGGGTTCAGCTGGACGACGTTGTTCTTCAGCGGTTTTCCCGCCATATTCCGTGGCGATCTCATCACCGGGGTCATTGTCCTGATCCTCAGCGCGTCATCCTTCTGGCTCGTTGCCATCATCTGGGCGTTCCTCTACAACCGCGTGTACACGACACGGCTGCTTGAACGCGGGTATGTCTTTGACGACGATCCGGAGAAAGTCCGGGAAGCCAAACGCGCCCTGCGCATTCAGGAATAAACATGGATGCCGCTTTCCCCTCCATCACTGCGCCCCGCCTTGTCGTCTCCGGCCTTTCCGGAGGCGGCGGGAAAACGCTCCTCTCGCTCGGCCTCGCCCGGGCCCTGACGCTTCGCGGCCTCCGCGTCAAACCCTGCAAAAAAGGCCCGGACTACATCGACGCCGCATGGCTCGGCCTCGCTTCGGGACGCACGCCGACCAACCTTGATCCCTTTTTTTTGACGGATGCCCGGTTGCGCGCGCTTTTCTGCACCTCATTCGGCGATGCCGACCTTGCCATTATTGAAGGCAACCGGGGCCTGTACGACGGGCGCGACGTGCAGGGGAGCTGCTCCACCGCGACCCTCGCCCGCGCTCTTGGCGCGCCCGTCCTGCTTACCCTCACGGTCACCAAGATGACCCGCACCGCCGCCGCGGTCATTGCCGGGCTGGCCCACTTCGAGCCCGTCAATCTCGCGGGCGTGGTCCTCAACCGTGTGGCTTCCTCGCGGCACGCCGCCCTCATCCGGCAAAGCATCGAAACATACACCGGCATCCCCGTCCTCGGGGAAATCCCCCGGCTTGCCGAAAACCCCATTCCCGAGCGGCACATGGGGCTCGTCTCCATGCACGACGAAACTCCGGACGCTCTGGGCCGGGCCTCCCTGCTCGCCGCCCTCGACTCCCTTGCCGGGCTTATTGAACGCCACATGGACATCGACGCGGCCCTGCGCCTCGCCCGCTCCGCTCCGGATCTGCGGGACGTCGAACCGTTCTGGGAAGGTGGAGAGGATGCCGCTTTCCGGGAAGCGGGCACCCTTCGGGAAGGCTCCGGCAACGCTCCTCAGAGTGCCGATGCGACGGCTGAGGATACCGATCTCGGAAAAACGTTCATCGCCCCCGGCGATACTACGCAGCCCCATAATGAGCGGGTATCCGCCGAAAGCGCGTCTTCCGGCATGGAGCCCTCTCGCCCGCCGGAACCAGCCAGCACAAGGAAACCGTCCGCCTCAGCGTTGATCCACTCCGGCCTTCCGCCCGTAACGCCTGTGACCATCGGCTTCGTACGGGATGCGGCCCTGTGGTTCTATTATGAGGAAAATTTCGAAGCCCTGCGCCGGGCCGGAGCCGAACTCGTCGAATTGAGCCTGCTCTCGCCCGAACCGTGGCCCGGCGATCGCCTTGACGGGCTCTATCTCGGCGGCGGATTCCCCGAAATGGTTCCCGAACGCCTCGCGGATTCCCCGCATCTGGCGGAAATCCGGGAATACTCCATGCGCGGTATGCCCATTTATGCCGAGTGCGGGGGATTCATGGTCCTGTGCCAGGAGTTGCAGATCAACGGGAAGCAGTACCCCATGACCGGGATTTTCCCCGCACGGGCGGAATTCTGCCCGCGTCCGCAGGGCCTCGGCTATGTGGAGGCCACCGTGGAAGCCGAAAACCCGTTCCATCCGGTAGGCGCTCTCCTGCGCGGGCACGAGTTCCACTATTCCCGCTGCGTCGCGCTCGGAGAACTGGAACCGACCCTGCGCCTCTCGCCCGGCGTGGGCATGTCCGGACCGGGGCATCGCGCCAAAGGGCTTGCGGCGGAAGGCCCGGACAACCTCAAGAGCCGCGACGGGCTCCTCGTCCGCAACACCTTCGCGGCGTACACGCACCTCTTTGCTCCAGCCGTCCCGCACTGGGCCGCCCGCTTCGCCGCCGCCTGCCGGAAAAATGCCTGATCCCCAGAGAGGGTGGCGTTTCCTCAAAGAGTCACACGCCTCCCTCTCCCCGAACCTTCCTTCCCACGCGCTTCATCTTATCCGCCACCTTAGGTTTCGAGATCCGTTTTGACGCTCCCACTCTCGTTGATGAAACACCCGCCATCGTTGCGCCGCCCCCAAAAAAAAAAGGGAGCATGATATGTTCCGTGATTTTCTCTTAATCAGGAATCATTTCTATTTACATCCTATCGTGTTTGCGGTATCGTTTTTCACACAACACAGAACAACACTACGCTCCCGTTTTTTGGGGGATGGAGGCTTATCATGATTGAGGAACGCACCGGCATCATCACTTTCCAGAGCAATCCCCTGACCCTCATCGGCAAAGGCGTTTCCGTGGGCGAAGCGGCCCCGGAATTCTGCGTGCTCGCCAATGATCTCACGCCGCGCACGCTGGCCGACTACAAGGGCAAAGTGCTGGTCATCAGCGTGGTTCCTTCCCTCGACACGCCCGTCTGCGACATGCAGACCCGCCGTTTCAACACCGAAGCCGCCAAGCTTTCCGACAACGTCCGCATCCTGACCATCAGCTGCGACCTGCCCTTCGCCCAGACCCGCTGGTGCGGAGCCGCCGGGGTCGACGCCGTCGAAACCCTCTCCGACCACCGCGACCTTTCCTTTGGTACGGCCTATGGCGTCGCCATCAAGGAACTCCGCCTCCTCAGCCGCGCCGTGTTCGTCATCTGCGCCAACGGCGTCATCGCCTACGAACAGATCGTCAAGGAAGTCACCCACGACGTCGACTTCGAAGCCGCTCTCGGGGCCGTGAAAGCCTGCCTTGAAAAATAGTTCCGCCAAAGCGTGAACTGACCAGCCTCCCCGCCGGACCTCTCTTTCCTTCCTTCCGAGACCTTCCGGCTCATATGGCAAAGGCCGCTCCTGATCTCTCAGGAACGGCCTTTATTCTAGGCGGAAGGCGGCTCTTCCGCCGCTGCCTCCAGCGCCGCCACGCGGGACTTGAGGGCCTCCAGTTCCGTTTGCAGGGCCTGCACCGCATTGGACGGCTCCCAGCTGCCGTTGACGGCGTTCCACACGGGGACGGCCCCCGCCGTGCGGCTCCGGCTGTCCATCAACGGGAGCAGCTTCCCGAGCCATGTATTGAGGCGCTGCATGTTCGCCGTCACGATGGCATTCCAGCCTTGCTGCCCATAGGTGATCGTTTCAAGCCCGGTCGGGGTCAAACTCGCCATTGCGTCTTCTCCTTGCTTGTTTCGCCGGTCCGCTCCCCCCAATGGCCGCAGGGCCGGATGGCCCGGAACTCCGGCCACGGGAAACATGCCGTTGCGTTCTTATCCGTTGGAATGCCCGGCTCAGGCCACGTATTCCCCGTCCTGCGATTCCACGGTGACGTATGCCGCTGGGGAAACATACCCGAGCTGCCGCGCCGTCACGGACAGCGCGAAACGTCCCGAGCGCGTAAGGGTGATGGACGTGCCGTTGACCACATGCTCCGTACCCGCCGCCGTAAGGACGAAATCCCCGGAGAATCCGGCGGGCACCGGCTCGTTCTCGTTCTCGGTGCGCGTCCCGGCCCCGCCGAAAGCAACGTCCACCGGGCTCCAGCTTACGGCGACGGAATCCCCCGTGCGTACCGCCCGCAGCCCGGTGACGGGCCACGGGACCATCGCCTTTCCGGTCACGGCGAGAGACAGGCGATCCACCCGATCCGCGCCGAGCACCTCGTCTCCCGAAACGGGCCGCAGTTTGATGTTGTGCGTGCCTATGGGCAGTCCCTGCACCGTGTTTCCCTCGCCCGGATTCCGGAATACCCATATCGCCGCTCCCGACGCGTGCGCCTGGACGGGCGTATTCATGTAGCCCCGCACCACGCCGGAGAGCCGCGTCGTCTCGGAGCCCTCAAGCACGACCGTCTGGAAAAGCATCAATTCGTCTCCGACGAGCGCCATGCGCCGCGCCCCGAACAGATCCGTCCGGCTGACCGGGCCGAAGGCCGGATCTTCCTTATAGGGCCGGTACAGCAGCCCCTGCGTGTCGTCCACGGCAAGCGTACTCGCCGGATACGCCTCGGCAAGGGTCCCGTATTGCGCCCACGGAGCCGAAAGCAGCCCAACGGGGCTGTAGTCGGCGTTCGTGGCGGAACGCTCCACCAGCACCCCTTCCTCGGAAAGCAGCTCCCTCGCCGCCAGCACGAGCACCACGGGCTCGGATCCGGTTTCCGGGTTTCGCGGCAGTTCGAAAAGCCGCGCGTGCCGCAAGGGAACCGGCGAGAGGTCCGGAGCCGACCACGGCGGGATGCCGGTGACCGGCGGGTACACGACGGTCGGAGGAGCCATCGGATCGGGCAGGGTTTCCCCCGGAGGAACGAACGTTCCGGACAGCCGCTCCACAACCTGCCTGGCCTGAATCGAAATGCGGTTCTCGGACAGGTTCCCGCGTACGACTTCCAGCACGCGCACCCGTACCCCGGAAAGGCCGAAACGCGAGTGCGTGATCTCGAGGATCTGCCCCTGCTCGATGTGGGCATAGTCACGCGACACGTCGAATGAGAACGAAGCCGCCGGGTAGGATTCCACATCCCGCAGTTCCTCAATGCGCCGCTGCGCCGCGCTGCGGTCGGTGAAGGCGGTCAGGTCCACGCTCTTTTTGCGCCGCAGCCCGAGGAGCTGGATGGAGGCCGCGTTGTTGGCGGTCACGGCACGCTCGGAATAGTCCTGCGCCGCGTCGGTGAACTTGCCGGAAAGATCGTTCCACGTCGTATCCCACGCCGCCCGCTTGAAGGAAAAGGAACCTTCCAGAAAGTCGCCTTCCCCGAGCGTCGCCGAGGGCGCCACATCCGGCTCCGGAGCCCGCAGGGACAGCGTCCCGTCAGCCCGCTCGATGAGCCAGCCGCCCACCGCCCCGAGCACCTGCATAATGTGATCGCGTACGGGTTTCTGACGCGAGAACACGATGTTCAGGCCATAGCCCTTCTGTGCCCAGAACGACGCGGCGGCGGAAAAACTCGGCTTGTCGATGGAAGACCACGAAGCCCCGGCATCAAGGAGCAGCTGGAGGATGATCGCCGCCGGATTCACGCCGTTGGACAGGATGGCGTGTTCCAGCGGGATATCCCCGCAGAACCGCACCACGTAATGCAGCGTCGGCATCATGGATACGTTGAAGCCCAGATAAAACTGCCGGAGCCAGATATGGGACACTCCCGGGAGGCGGCTGGCGTACGGCCCGGCCTGCGCGGGATAAAACGCGCCCGTGCCGTTGTTCCAGACCTGTTCGGCGCACGAGATGGCCCCGCCCTGCTCCGTGAGCAGCCGGTCGTCCTGATATACGCCGACAAGTTCCAGCGGCCCCATGCCGATGCCCTGCCACACGTCCATACGGTAGTGGTAGCCTTGCAGCACCTTCTGCTTTTTCTTTTTGCCGCCCTTGCCGCCCACGGTCGTTTCCTCATACTCCGGCTCGCTGGAAAGGTTGCCGTAGTACAGCAGGTTTCCCGGCAGCCTGACGGTGCCGAACACGCGGGGGATGACCGTACCTTCCTCAGCCGTGGTCAGACGGAAGGCGTCGAGATTGGCCGGGGCCATGTCCGCCCCCTTCGTGGAGCGCGGGCCCTTGGCGAACAGCGTCGTCGCCACGGTCGCCCCGATGGTCACGGCGGCGATGATAAGCCCTACGCCCATGCGGCCACCTCCGCTTCGGCAATGACGATGCGGAAGTGCCGGGTCATGCGCCTCAGCCACCAGTTCCCGAGCGGCGTAAACGATACGCCCCGGTCGTTGATGGCGTGCAGCATCTGAAACCCGCCGTCGGCGCAGGGCCAGACCAGACCGCAATGGTTGGTCACGCGGCGCTCCGTAGTGGAAAACGCCAGCCAGTCGCCCCGCAGGAGCGGCGTACCCACAGGCAGGGAGGCCATCTCCAACCCCGGACGCAAGTAGTCGCGCATATGCCGGTGGCTGGCCTCCAGCACGTATTCGTCCCGCGTATGCTCGTGCCAGTCACGGGGATAGTAGTCGTACTCCAGACGGGTCAGCAGCCCGGCATCCAGCAGCGCCTGCCCGACGAACAGCGTGCAGTCCGCGCCGCGCCCCCTGCACCGCTGCAAATGCCTGTAGGGGGTCCCGAGCCATGACTCCGCCTCCGCGCGGAAGGCTTCCCACGCGGCCTCGTTGTCGAAATAGTGCATAACGGTCCTTCCTTTGGAAAGGGAAAAGAGGCCTCTTCCCCTGAAGCATCCCCTTCCGGTTTCCTATTTGAATCCCCAGACGGCGGGGTTCCGGCTCGGGATGGAGGCGCAGCCGCCGAAACGGGCGGAATTGCCGAAACGGTCCCGGCAGGTGGCGGGCGAGCCGTCGCATCCGGGGTACGCCGTCACGGTCCCCCCGTTGCCCACCCGGGAATCAAAGGGCAGCTGGAGCGTGATCGTATCGCCGCCATGCGCGACGATGAACCGGAAATCCCCTCCCGCCGCGGCATACCCGCGCGTGAAATACCCGTTCGGGTACGCGGCGAAGGACGGCGACGCCAGCAGATACCCATCCACGGACACGGACGCCGTCACTCCCCATGACTGCGCCGCCAGCCCGCACCCTGAATCGAACAGCACGAACTGGCACTGTCCCGAGTAGATCATGCGAGGCAGCATGGCATCGAGGATGCAGCTTGACGAAAGGCAGTTGACCGAAACCTGCGTGGCGTCCGCCCCCGGGATCACCTCCAGCACCACGCCGCCGAAAACCTGCACCGTATCCCCACTCTCGGGCTCGTGCTCATAAATGTTCACCCGCGTCGGCAGGATGGGCAGTGAAGCCAGATACCGGGTGAGCAGCGTATCCATGCACGCCGTCAGCGTCACCGTGGCGGCTTTGCCGTCCACGCTGCCCCGCAGTTCGCCGCGTTCGATGGCGGCGGGCGTCCACTCCGCGCCGCGCCACAGGACGGGCTCCCGCGAGGTCGTGAGCGTATGTATGGTATCGGCTATGATTTCGTAGAGTTCCACAATCTGAGGCAATACGGTGCGCATCAGCTTTCCTCCGGTATGGTGCAAAACGACAACTCACACCGGGAAACCCCGGCGGATTCGTGCCGGATGGCCACGCAGTCCGTGTCCAAACGGGCGAAGTAGTCCCGGCCCACCCGAGAGGCCGGGGGCACGGTCACGCCGAGTTCGGAACCGAGATGCAGCGCCAGTTCCCCCACGTTCGCGGTTTCCACGGCCACGAGACGGCGGAGCAGGACATCCCCGCCCGGCAAGGCGATCCACAGCCGCTGGTTGGGGATGAAACCGTCCTTCGCGCCGTTGTCCCGTACGTACAGGATCGCCTTGTCCGCCGTGGACCCGCGGGTCAGCGTGAAATATTGACGCGGATCGCGCACCAGCAGCGCTTTCCACCGCCCCCGCAGGGCTGTGGCCCGATCCAGCAGGTCGGCGAGTTCCCGCTCCCGCAACAGGTACTTCTGGCGATGCGTCGACGAGGCCACATCCCTCCGGACGCCCAGTTCCATCACGCCGCCGCGCACGGTACGCAGCGTACGCAACAGGGACGACGTGCCGCCGACGCCGTCGCCCGACCAGTCGGGACGGTGCGGCCAGAGGTATGCGCCCGTCCCGGAAGGAGCGTTGGGCAACGCCCCCAGCGCAGGCTGCGCGCCCGCCAGTTCCCGGAATTCAACCGACCACGTTTCCATCCCGTCGGAAACCACGGCAGGCTCCGCGCTCGTCAGGATACCCGTAAACAGCGGGACCAGCCGCGTGGCGCCACCCGCAAACACATCGGAAACCGGCGCGGTCACGGAAAGCGTCCGGCCCGCCGGGTCCCTTGAAAGCAGGGAGCAAGCCATGAATGTACCGCTCCGGCGCTCATGCAGCATGATCAAATCGCACAGCCGCGTCAGATTCCAGCAGTCGCTGAAATCCCTCCCAAGCATGAGCACCTGCCGGGTGGCGTCGATCCCCGTCACGTCCAGCGCCTCCTGCCACAAAGGGACGCCGAACACGCGATCTTTCCCGTGCTGGACAAGGTGGTGGAGCCGCTGCCCGTTCACGCCGTCGCCCCAGATCGTGGCACGGAGCGTCCGCAGGGGGCGCTTCGCCAACGGGCGGCGCTGCTCGTCGCCGTTCTCACCCCGCGTCAGCACGGTGTCGAACGCATAATCGATCTCCAAACCATCCGACCAATCGGGCCAGAACGGAAACAGAAGCACGCGCGACGCCGTGATCGTCAGGCTCCGCTCCCCGATGCCGGTAACGAACGTATACGTCGTATCCTGCTGCGCCGGGCCGGAAGACAACACGGTGAGAAGGCCCTTGAGCGCGCCGGTAGGCGGCAGCACCCCCGGACGGAACCCCGAAAGCGTCGTGCCCGCGGACGATGCGCTGTTGACGCCGACGAGCTGCACGGGGGCGAACGTCGCGTTCCAGAGCACCACGTCGAGCGCCTCCATCCCCGAGAGCAGCCCCAGATGGACTTCCGAGGGATACAGATGGATCTGCCCGTAAATGAGGTCCGCAACGCTCTCGGCCATGCGGTGCCCCGAGGGCCGGGGGAGCGGCGTGGCCTCGTGCCGCACTTCGTCCCCCCGGTGCGGGGCGTCGCCGATCCACGCGCCCGACGTGCCGGGGACGCTGTACGAGCACTCCGGGACGCCGCCCGCGCGCGGCCACAGCACCTCGAAAATCATGCCTCCACCTCAACGGCGAGGCCGATCTCATCCGAGTCCGAGATGTCTGGCAGGACCATAAACACCCGGCTCCCGATGCTGATGCGATCCTTGGGCTTGAGCCCATGCAGGTTGACCGCCCAATACGGGAGCTCGCCCGCGAGGCGCACGTCCGCGCCGTTGCAGACATACAGCAGCGGTTTGATCAGCATGTGCCGGAGCGTCCCGCTGTTCTGGAGGAGCGCCGCGTTGTACTGGGGGACCGATGCGCAGACCCCGCCCTTATGCGTATAGTTTATGGTTTTCCCGCCCGCGTTGACGGTCCCTGTCAGGCAGTAGTCTGTGTTCACCCGCCCGATGACATTGCGCACGGTGACGCTGGTGCGGACCACGCTGGACGCAAGCGGGCTCGTCCTGTAGCCGTAGGTCCCCTCGGGCGGGAATTTCTCGGCATTGGCCCCCTTCCAGAGCAGCCCCACGTTGCCGTAGTTGTTGTTGCAAAAATAATACTCGTTGTTGACGTCCCGCTGGGCCACGTACAGCGCGGAAAGCATGAGCCCCATCGCGCTGTTCGCGCTCCACGCCGACCACAGCACCATGTTGAGTTCCGTCTCGGCATCGAAGCCGTCCGCCGCTCCGAACATCAGAGGCACCCAGCCCGAATACGGCGTATTGGCCCCGTCGGAAAACGTGTAGACCACCCGCATCGCCGTCATGACGAATGTCGGGCAGACCAGCACGATCTGTTCGGCGACCGGCGGCAGGATCCACCAGCCCGTGGACGTGATGCTGTATTTCCCCGGGGTCCTGAGCCAGATGGGTTTCCCGGTCGTCCGCGAGCAATAGCCGTGCGCCAGCCTTTCGGTGAACCGGCCCGGCTGCGCGTCCCATGCCGCGGAAGCGTCGAACCCCGTATTGCCGTGCACGGCCAGCAGAAAGCGCTCCGCGTTGTCGTGCGCCTGCAAGAGCCGCAGCGAAAAAAAGAGCCGCCGGTTCCCGCCGCCCGCACTGTGCAGATACAGTTCGCCGTCGGCGTCCACGGCGTTTTTGTCCACCGCCCACCCCCCGGCCTGGGCGGCACTGGCGATGTTGGCGAGCACGCCTTTCTCCGTCCCTACGTTCGTGTAGCTGAAAACCTTGCAGGGCTGCGCCATCATTCATCTCCTATGGCCATAAAGCTATGCCACTCCACCCGGTTGACGTCGGGGAAGAGGATGTAGCCGTCCACGTCGCTTTCAATGCCGGCCAGCGAGTCGGGAGCCCAGCGCACCCCGTACATCTCGCCTATGGCCGACGCCCCGGTGTAGTCGCCCGTGTTCTCAAGCTGGATGACGTACATGGGCAGGAGCAGGCGCGGCGTCCCTTCCGGGAACACGATCCCCGTCCCCTGCGTGTCTATCTTCATGTCCGTCTCATAGCCGCTCGACGAGCCCAGCAGGCTGGTCGTGGGGCAAATGGCGAAGTGCGAAGTCCATACGCCGTCCGGCCTGCAAATCTGATGACAGGCGTGATAATAAGAAAAGGTCGTTGCCAAGGGGAAAGAGCCCCGCCGTACGAATGCCAGATTCCGCCTGTGCAAATCCGCATCGCGCGAGCCCGTGCTCGTGATGGCGTCGTGCCATGTCGTGTATTGCCACAGGCTCGTGTAGCCGTCCGTCAGGCAGGCCAAAGGCCACGGGTTCTCGCTCGGCAGCGAAAAACGCCGGAGCTGTCCAAGGTAGGCGTTGGCGTATACCCCGTTGCACTCAGCCACGATCACGACGCGCGCCTTGTTGCTCCAGATCCAGACGTTCATGGCGGCATTCCAGCAAGGCAGGAAGGCATGGGTCCCGTTCTGCCCCGTCCCGTTGCCGTAGGCCGTATCCAGAAACCCCGTTCCGCCCGGCGCGCTGTCGAAGGCCTTGTAGACCTTGCAGACAAGCCCGCCCTTCACGCCGTCGGTATACGTGGCGGCGCAAAGCCCCACGTATACCTCTTCCGAACCGGACAGCCCGGTATTGCGGAAGACCGTCGCCGGGCCCCACGTCAGCGAATCCTGACGCGCCACCGTCCAGTCGCGGCCCGGCGTGCCCGGATCGCCCGTGATGAAGTTCGTCATTTTGGCCAAAAGATCGGCATGGTTGGCCGCCGTTATCTTGCCGCTGAATGCCATTGCTTTCCTCCTCAGGCGCACGGCCCGCACAGGGCGTCAGGACGCAATCCCTTCCTCGCCCAAAATATTGATGAGCACGCGCCGCCCCCGCGTCGAAGCCAGCGCCCGATCGAATTCACGTTGAAAATCCATAACGTTGATCACGGTCAGCCCCTCATTGCCGGACGCCTTGCCGCCTTCCGTCAGGGAACCGTTTCCGATCTCGCCGCCGAGGGCATAGGCCGTGCGCTTGCCTCCCGATGCAGGGAGACGCGGCGACGCGAACGGCTCCAGCAGTTCGCGGGGGACACTCCTGCGCCGCAGCGCCTCCAAAGCCGATACCCCGTAATGGCGTACCGTGGGCCTATCGAGCATATATTCGCCGGGCGTGGCGCGGATCAGCACGTTGTCCGCCCGCTCGCCTTTATCCTGCCCGCCGATGAGCCCGCCGAACGCGAACCCTTTCAGCGGCGTGCTCTTGATGGCGGCAACACGGGCCATGCCCGCGGCGACGGCGGTGGCGGCCATGATTGCGCCCACCACCGGGCCGCCCCACTCCATGCCCTGCGCGTACGCGGCCTGAGCGGCCTTGTAGGTGCTGATGGTGGCCTCGGCGATGGCCAGTGCCTGATACAGCTGGTACACGCCCTTGCTCTGGGCAAGGCCGGACTCGTAGACCTGCTTCATGGCGTCCGCCATGCCGCCAGCCAGCGACAACGCCCCTTCAAGCCGTTGGGCGTCGATCGCCTTCTCGCGCTCCGCCTGCTCGGCCTTGATGGACACTTCCCGATCCGCCTGTGCCTGCTGCGCCTCAGCCCAGTTCTGCCCATGCGCCACAAAAGCTTCCAGTTCGGCCTGATACGCGTCCTTCCGGGCTTCCAGCTCCTGCGCCATCCGCTCGGCCTGTTCCGAAGCGTTTTCCCGCTCCATGTCAGCGGTTTCTCCCGCCTGACGCCGCCGCTCGGCATAGTAATCCGCCATCGTCTTGCCGCTGTCCCGGAATGCCGCATCCAACTCCTGAAGCGCCCCCTTGGACAGGCCTTCCAGCTGATCGGCGGCCCCTTCCGCCAGCTTCCCCAGATCCAGCCCGGAAACGGCCTGCCCCGACTCCTTGTTCAGCGCGGAGACATCAGCCCGGAGCGAGCCCACCAGTTCCCGCACATTCGAGAGCGCCCGGCCCATATCCTTCAACCCCGCGGAAACCGAATCCTTGAGGCTGAGTTCCAGCGTATAGCCGCCATGTCCCATGTCCCGCTCCTATGCTTCCAGAAAGGCTTTGAACTGCCGCCCGTCCGTATGCAGCGCCACACGCAGGGCAAGGGCGGCGTCCTTCATGCGTTCGTCCCGGCGCTGCGCCTCGGCCTCAAGCGCTTCGACGAACGCGCTCCACCCATACTCGAATACGTCCCTGTGCCCGGCCCCCGCCAGCCGCATCACCGTACGGAGGAGTTCCCGTTCAGAGCCGCCTCCATCAGATCGCTGCGCAACTGAGCCCGGAACGCCTCCAGCACCCTGCCGAAGCCCAACGCCCCGGCTATCCTGAAAAAAGCCGCGTTGACCTCCTTGACCTGCTCCCACAGCATCTCAAGCTCGCCGGGCGTCATGTCCATGAGGTCATTGGTAGTGAGGTTGGACATCCTCGGCAGCAGCCGCTCCAAATCGTGGACCAGCGGGCCCTTGCCGAACTGCTCGCACATATCCAGCACTTCGCGCACCGTCAGTTCCTGAAGGCGCACGCTCAGGGTGCCCTTGTCGTTTTCCATCGTGAATTCAGCTGATTTTCGCATTGGGTATCCTTGTCGGGAAAAAAATGATGCGGGGGAGGGAAACCTTTCTGAAGAAAGGTTTCCCTCCCCGCGCCCCTCCCTCCCCAAGACTTTCGACTGGTGGGGAGGCGGCGCGGAGTAGGTCCCTGCCGTTTGGAAACGAAACTGGAAAAGAAGGAAACGCGGTTCTTCAGGGAAGGGTTCCCTCATTTTCACAATATGTTTTACGGTTATCCGAGATAGCGCACCCGGAAGAACGGGCTTTCGGGATGGTTCAGATCATCGGCGAGCACTTCGCCGGTCATGGGGATGGAGGCCAGTTCCTCACTGATGAGGCCGACCTCGCCGCTGAGCGAAAGGGTCACCTTCCAGCACTGCACGACAAGCCCCGGCCCCTGATCGGGCTGGCCTACGAACAGCAGTTCGCCGGTGACGTCGCTGGCGGTCAGCGCATCAACAAGCTGCTCGTCGGAAGACTCGCAATCGGCGGTCAGGAACACCGTGTCGGCGGAGCAGGATTCGCGGACGCGCAGCAATCCGGTGCGGGCGTTGAGATCGTAGTCGACGCCCTGGCGGTAGCGGACGGTCGGCGCGCTGGCCTTGTCCGTGAGCACCACATCGGCGACGCGGGCGATCCCCTGTAGCGTGGCTTTGATTGCAGAGGCGGCGATCTCCTCGCCGGGCACAAAAGTCCCCCGCACGTTTACGCACTCCAAAACCCCGTCCGTTACATAGGCGACGGTCGCCGTGGCGCTGGACGTCGAGCCCACCACGGAGGAGCCGGGCGCGAACGTCCCTCCGGTCACCGTGCCGTGCTCCAGACGCGTGAAGCCGAGCTTCTCCTTGCCGACGAACGTATACAGGCCCTTGTTGGCGTTGACGGACTGGCCGGACACCGTCGCGGCGGCCTGCATCTGCTTCGCCACCGCCGCGCCCTTGAAGGCCCGGAGGATGTTTCCGGTGGTGAATTCCTCCAGCGTGAAGGCCACGGCCGCCCCCTTCTGGGTGACCAGCTGGAGATCCTTGGTCTTCGTGCCGCTCATCGAGCTGAAATGCTCCAGCTTTTCTTCGGTCAGGCTGATGGTGAAGGCCGGGGCGTTTCCGAGATGGTCGTAGCCTTCGCTCCCTACGGCGCGGAAAAACAGCTCGCCCTTGCCGTACAGGTAATTCCTTGTCTGCGGACTTGCAGTCATATCCAATCCTTACAGTGCAATATTGTGTATGGTCGAAACGGTCATGCGGTAGACGCTGGCTCCATCCAGAACGAACCCTTGGATAGAGGACGGCAGGCACGGCCCCATGCCCGGAAGGGGCGGCACGCCGAGGAGCCGTTCCCGGGCCGCGGCAAGCAGCGCATAGGTTCCGGGGTGCCCCGGTTCCGGCTTTTGGCCGTTTGCTGCCGATCGGTAACTTTTATCCATGACGTAGACCTCGAACTCCATGCGTTCCTCAAGGCGGCGGCCCGAAGGCGTGAACGCGGGAGACCCCGCGTACAGGACCAGCACCGCCGGAAACCCGCGCCGCAGCCGGGCCCATGTATCCTTGTCCGGTTGTCCCTGAAACGCCGCTACGGTCTTTGCTCCCGGCGTTTCCCTGAGCGGCTGGAGCAGTTCGAGAATCGCGTCCTCAACCTCCATCGGCGTGCGGCTCACGGCGTCACCCCATCCCACGGGCGGGTGCCCGGTTCGAGCAACACGGCCCCCGGCGTTTCCGTTCCCGCAGGCGGCAGGCCGGGAATGCCAGCCTTGCCGTCCGCGACGTCGCGCAGCCAATTAAGCGCCTTGGTGTAACGCTCACGGATGGGATCGGTGTCGCGGATGTCGCCCCCGGTGAGCCGATACCGGGCGATGTCCCCGGCAACCGAAACCACCACGGGCGGAATAGGATCAGAGTCCGAAAGCGGCGTCGCATAGCGATCCGCGAGATAGCTGTCCACTTCCGAGGATGCCCGCTCCAGGGCGTCGGAAATGACCGCTTCGTCGAGTTCGCCCGTGCCCTGCCTGTCCGAAAGCGTGCGGATTTCGTCCGCCCCGAACAGGCTCACAAGCTGATCAAGCGTGGCGTATGCCATAAAGAAATGCCTCCGGCGGCAATCCGCCCATTCTTGTTCGGCTGAGGCGGACTCCCCCGCCTCTCCTCCGGCTGACGCCGTGCGGGGGAGCCCAGAGAAGGGCACTTTCACAAGAAAAGCCCCTCCCACGCCTTCGCTCCGCTAAATCAGCCAGTGGCTGACCAGCAGCGTCGCGGCGCGGTACCAGATATTGCTGCCGCCGTCGGGGTCCTGCTCGGCGGAAACGACGCGGCGGGCGGCGGACTGAAGGGACGGGGGCACGACAAGCATCGTCCCGGCCTCACCGCCGAAACCGAGGCCGAGGGGACGCCCGCCATCGGCGCGGAAGCTCTGCATGGCTTCAAGGGCGGCGGCGAAATTGGCGGCGTTCAGCTCCTGCGTGCTGCACACGGCCTGCTGCCAGAAGCCGTACCCGCCGTTGCAGCGGTAACGGATGCCGTAGGGGATCTTGTCCTTCATAAAGACATAGTCGTTGTCCGGATTGGTGATGACCTGCAATTCCGGGGCGGTGCGCTCCTGAAAGATGAACGGGCGCAGCGGGCGGGAGACATCCAGCACGAACCACGGCGTCCCGTCGGTGACCGTTCCGTCCACAGCGGCGGGACGCAGCCAGTTGGAGACGGTTTCGGCGTCGCCTGAGCCGTCCGCGTTCAGGTACACGGGATGATCCACGGCAAAGAACGCCTTGCCGTCATAGCATGTGCCGGACATGCCGTTCTTGAGGAGGCCGAACACGATCTCGTCGGGATGCGTCCCGGCGGCATAGCCCATTTCGCGGAACAGCGGGGCATACACGCCGATGTCGTCGTCCTCCACAGCCGTGCGGGGGATGTCCACGGTGGCCTCATAGAGGTTGTTCATCACCGAATAGCCGTGCTCTTTGATGTTCTTGAAGGAGCGGTCGCCGGACCATTCGCGGAGTTTGGGGAACTGGCCAATCCAGCCGTACGTATTGCCCGCCGAGCTGCTCGGCACACGGGTGGACAGCCTGTCCCACTGGGACGGCGCGGACGAAAGCGCATCCTGAAATTCACGCTGGAACCCCACACGCAGGGCCGACACAAGGGAACTCGTCACTACTGCCATTGATATATCCTCATGATGAAAAACGGTTCTGAAGAGAGGAGACGGGCCTTTTCCAAAGGAAACCGCCGTGTCCTCTCCCCCTGGTTCCCTCCCCTCTCCCTAAAAGCCTTCGCTGATAGGAAGATGATGCGGAAGGAACCCCTGCCTTTTCACTTTTCCAAACCGGAGGACGGACGCGAAAGAAACAGCTTTTCAAGCCGCCCATCCCGACGCCGACCTTCCCCGGCTCTCCCTTACCCCCGTACAGCGAGATACTCGGCCTCGCTCAGGCCGAGCTGGGCGCAGACGAAGCGCTCCTCATCGGAGAGCGGGGACGCGGCGGGAGCCGACAGCGCGGGGCGGCTGCCCGTGCTCTGGAACGACGAGAGCGCGGCAATGGGCGAAACGGCGGCAAGATAGGTTTCCAGCGCCTCCGGGTTCTGGCGTCCCAGCGCGGTGGCCCAGCCGACAAGCCCACGGCTCAAGCGCCCGTCGGTTACGGCGGTTTCGACGCTCCGGGCCACGCGATCCCCCTGCGTGACGCTGAGCGCCACGGAAAGCTGATCGCGCAGGGCTGTGTTGGCGCGTACCAGAGAGGTCAGGGCCGCCTGAGGATGGCAAGCCTGCAAAAAGTCGAACAGCGTGGGCCGGGCGTTGCCGGGCAGCGGATCTGCCTGATGGGGAAAAGGCGGCTGTCCGGGCAAAGCGGGCAGATCGGACGCGGCGGGATTCGCGGGCGTGAGCAGGGATTCGAGCTTGTCCAATTCCGCCTGCAAGGTTTCCTCGGCTGCGTCTTCAGGCAGGCCGAGCAGCTGTTTCAGCCGATTGAGCGCATTCATGGCTGTCTCCGGTTGAGGGGTGTCGGATGGAGGGAAATCCTCGGTCGCGGCGACGGCGCCAAGCCCGTCAAGCGCGGGAACATTGGTCAGGGCCGCGCCTTTCAGTTCCAGTACGTCGCCGTTTTTGGGGTTGAAGGAGAACACCGGGGAAATGAAACGGTATTCGTCCTGTTCGATGAAAGCCTTGGCGCCTTCCGTCCACCGGATCGACGCGAACAGCCCCTGCCCCGGCTCGTACCGGAGCGACTCGATCCAGCCTGCGGCCGGAGCGGGCTGCCCGTTGTGGCGGGCGTTGAGGCTCTGGTGCTCATAGTCGATGGCCAGAGGCGTCTCGCGCCGCCTCCATTGGTCGAGCACATGTTCCGCGCCGGGACCGGAGAGGTTCCATGCGTTGAGGTTTCCTCCCGTGAGCGTGCCGGGCCTGCCGTCGCGCGCGGCGAACGCGCCGTCGGGCAGAAGCCGGATCTCCGGGAAAGGCCGGCGGAGCGAATCCGCCACCGCGGACAACAAAAGGGGATGTAGGGGTGATTGCTTCATGAGCTGCACCCTACGCGGCATTGCGCCGCAAGAAAGATTGAACGATGTCAGCGGGTGGAAGAAGCAAGGAGCGGAAAGGATCTGGCGTGGAACAGGCCGACCCTAAAGGGAAAAACGGCAAAAGGGCTACGAGGGGGCACCCTGCGGCACACCGTAGGAAGAAGAGGGCGGAAATTTGGTGAAAAACAAAGCTTATGCGATAAAAACAATCGAAATCGTAAAAAATTTTCCGCACAAACTCCGAAAAGGCTTGTAAGCGAAACCCGCCGGATCTATGATTGGTCAACTGAACAATTTTCGGGGTGGAGCATGAAAAAAGTTCTGACGACCTGCGGCTATTGCGGATGCGGGTGCAACCTGTATCTGACCGTGGAGGGCGGGCGCATCACCGGCGTCCTGCCCAAGCCGGATCATCCCGTCAGCCAAGGCATGTTGTGCTCCAAGGGGTGGCAGGGGCACGGCTTTGCGCGCCATCCCGATCGGCTGGATCAGCCCCTGCTCCGTCAGGAAGACGGCACGCTGAAAGGCGTTTCGTGGAGCGAAGCCTACCGCGCCATTGCGGAACATCTGCGCGCGGTGCTCCGCACGCACGGCCCTGACAAGTTCGCCATGCTCGCCTCGGCGCGCTGCACCAACGAAGAGAACTACCTTGCCGCCAAACTGACCCGCGCCGTGATCGGTTCTCCGAATATCGATCACTGCGCGCGCCTCTGACACAGCCCCACCGTAGCCGGTCTGGCTACAGCGTTCGGGTCCGGGGCGGCCACCAACAGCCTTGAGGAAATCCGCTTCGCCGACACCATCCTCGTGATCGGTTCCAACACGTCGGCGCAGCATCCGCTGGCCTACGCCCGCATCACGGCGGCCAAGAAACGCGGGGCAAAGCTCATTACCGTGGACCCTCGGCGTACGCCCGTGGCAACGCTGTCGGACATCCACCTCGCCATCCGTCCGGGCAGCAACCTCGCGCTCGTCAACGCGCTGATGCACGTCATCCTGTTTGAAGAAAAAGGGCAGGACAACGCCTTCATCAACGAGCGCACGGAGCATTTCGACGCACTGCGCGCCTCGCTGGAGGGCTGCACTCCGGAATGGGCCGCGCCGCTCACCGGCCTCCAGCCCGAAGCCATCCGGGAAACGGCCCGGCTGTACGCCAAGGGGCCCAATTCCATCATCCTCTACTGCATGGGCGTCACCCAGCAGGTAACGGGAACCCGAACCTGCGGCGCGCTGGCGAACCTCGTCATGCTCTGCGGCATGATCGGGCGGCCTTCCACCGGGCTCATCCCCTTGCGCGGGCAGAACAACGTGCAGGGCTCCTGCGATATGGGCGCGCTCCCCGAAACCCTGCCCGGCTACGTCAAGGCGGATTCCGAGCTGGGGCACCAGCGTTTCGCCCGGCTCTGGGGCCCGTTCGCCGACGAGCAGGGCAAGAAGCTCACCGAAATCATGGACGGGATGCGCGACGGGAGCATCCGGGCGGCCTACATCATGGGTGAGAACCCCATGCAGTCCGATCCGGACGCGGCAAAAGTCGAAGCAGGGCTGCGGAACCTCGATTTCCTCATCGTACAGGACATTTTCATGACGCCCACGGCGCGGCTTGCCGACGTGATCCTGCCCGCGGCCAGCTATCTCGAAAAACAGGGGACGTTCACCAATACCGAACGCCGGGTACAGCTCATCAACGAAGTCCTGCCCCCCCTGCCCGGCACCCGCCCCGACTGGCGCATCCTGTGCGACGTGATCAACGCGCTCGGCGGGCGGGCGGACTACGATTCGCCCCGCGAGATCTTCAATGAGATCCGTCAGGTGGTCCCGAGTTACGCGGGCATGGACTATACCCGCCTTGCCGAGGAACAGGGGCTGTGCTGGCCCTGCCCGACCCCGGATCATCCGGGCACGCCCTATCTGCACGCCGCGTCCTTCACGCGGGGGCGCGGGCTGTTCACGGTCAACGACGTGCCCGACGATCTCGGCTACGCCACGGATGAAACCTATCCGTTCACGCTGCTCACCGGGCGCGTCTCGCACCACTACCACACCGGCACGATGACCCGGCGCTCGTGGGCGCTGGACCGCGAGTATCCCGAGGCATTTCTCGACATGCACCCGGACGATGCGGCGGCCTTGCGGCTCAAGGACAACTGGAAAGTGCGCGTGACGTCGCGTCAGGGCTCCATCGTGGCCCGCCTGCGGACGGCCACGGATCTCCAGCCCGGAACCGTTTTTCTCCCCTTCCATTTCGCGGAGAGCCCCGCCAACGCGCTCACGAGCCACGAGCATCTCGACCCCACGGTCAAAATCCCCGCGCTGAAGCTCACGCCCGTGCGTGTGGAGGAGGCGAAGTAGGGGAAAGGAATATCGGGGGAGAGGGAAACCTTCTGGAGAAAGTTTCTCTCTCCCCTCCCCCGAGCCCCCTCCTCTCTCCCTTCAAAGACTTTCGTGTTTATCGAATCCCTGTTCGCGGTTTTTTCCTTTGGAATAAAGAGTTGCTGTGTATTCAACTAATCAGCAAGGTTTTTGAAACAAATGGGGCGCAGCCTCCCCACCAGTCGAAAATATTGGAAAAGGTGGGGGCGCGGGGGAGGGATACCCCTTCACCAGCAGGGTTTCCCTCCCCCGTATTCCCGCCTTTCCCCCAGGAGCCCTCATGTTCAAGTTCAAAGCATCGGATCTCCCCGAAATACTGACGCGCTGGTCGGCGCGGTATTCGGTATTCGTCCCGAGCGGAAGCCCGGACAACGCGCAGATGCGCATCTGGTCGCGCCGTACCCGGAAAGAGGTCCGGTTCATGGAGCCGGACGAATACACCAACCTGATCGTCGCACCCAAGGGATTCGTCTTCGGCGAGCGCGAGGAGCTGTTCCGCTGGGAAGGCAACGAGAAGACCTGTACCGCCATCAGCGCGCCGTCTTCGTCATCCTTGCAGGAAGAGGACAAGATCCTGTTCGGTCTGCGGCCCTGCGACACGTACGGGCTGGCCTACATGGATCGCTTTTTTCTCGGCGAGCACCACGACATCAATTACCATTTGCGCCGCCAGCACGTGTTCATCGTCGCCGTGAACTGCCTTGAGGCCGGGCCGGAATGCTACTGCGCCTCGATGGGAACCGGGCCGTTCGCGGAAATCACCGCCCACACCGAATACGGGATGCAGGCGGGCAAGGGGTATGACCTGCTTCTGACCCCGGATTACGGGCCCGACCACAAGAAAGGGGAGAAGGGAGAGAACGACTGGTACTGGGTGGAGGCGGGATCGGACCGGGGCAAGGCGCTCCTGTCGCACGTCGCGCCGCTCCTGTACCGCGACCTCGAATTCACGGGCCGCAGACGCAAGAAAGCGTTGCAGGAAGACGCGCTGAAGACGTTCCGCCGCACGCTGGACACGTCCACGGTCCGGCAGGTGCTTGCCGCGCACTTCAAGGACGAAGAATGGGACGCCATCGCCTCAAGCTGCATCGCCTGTACCGGATGCACGCGCGTTTGCCCCACCTGTACCTGTTTCACCACCGAAGAGGAGCAGGACACGCCCCATTCCGGCACCCGCGTCCGGGTCTGGGACTCGTGCCAGTCGGTATCGTTCACCCGGAACGCGGAATTCCATAACCCGCGCTCCAAGACTTCGGCTGTGCGCTACCGGATCTACGACAAGCTGCAATATATCGAAGAGCGCTTCGGCATGAAGGGCTGTACCGGATGCGGGCGGTGTGCGGCCGTCTGCCCGGCATCCATCGACATGGTGGACATCATGGCCCGGATGAAGGAACGGACGCCCCACGAGGTGCTGGAAGCCCCCGCCCCGGCGGTCAACGTGCACTACGAGCGCGAGGAACGCCTGTTCGACCCTCAGCCGTATACGCCGCTCGTAGCGGAGATCATCGATATTTTTGAGGAAGCCAAGGGCATCAAGCGGTTTACGGTCCGTTACCGCGACCGCCCCAATCAAGGCCGCCCCGCCCTGCGCGGCCAGTTTTTCATGCTGACCGTGTTCGGCGCGGGGGAAATCGCCATTTCCGTGCCGTTCAGCGACCGCGTGAAGGATGCCTTCACCTTCTACGTCAAAAAGGTCGGCAAGGTCACCACGGCCATGCACAACCTGAAGGTCAGGGACATGATGGGCCTACGCGGGCCGTTCGGCGTGCCCCTGCCCTACGAGACGCTGAAGGGACGCGATCTGCTGGTCGTCGGCTCCGGCGTGGGCCATGCACCCGTGCGCGCAACGCTGGTCCGGGCCATCGAAAACAAGCCGGACTTCGGGCGCATCGCCATTATGGCGAGCGCTTCGACCTATGACGGGCTGCTGCTCAAGGACGACCTGCGCGAATGGGCGAAAGTCCCCGGCGTCGAGGTGCACTACTCGCTCTCCAAGCCTACGGATCAGGTGGATGCGCACATCGGCTACATCAACGACCTGCTGCCCGGCCTCGGCCTCGACTGGAAAAACACCTCGGCGATCATCTGCGCCTCCGCCCGCCGCATCAAGGCCGTCGCCCGCGACCTCATGCAACTCGGCATGAAGCCCTCGGACATTTACACGGCCCTCGAAACCAACATGCACTGCGGCATCGGCAAGTGCGGGCACTGCAAGGTCGGGAGCCATTACATGTGCGTGGACGGCCCCGTGTTCACGTACGAGGAAATGCTCCAGCTTCCGCCGGAGTTTTAGACACATTGAGGAAGGGAGAGGGACGCTTTCCAAAGGAGTACGCCCCTCCCCTTTCCCACTTCAACCTCCCGCTGTCATTGAATCCCTCGGCCCAATCCCCCGGCAGCCTCATACGGAAGCTGTGCTTCTTGTCTTTTTTCAAGAAGATAAAAACAGATAATATCATGATATTATAGTGAAAAAAATATTTTTTCCGCACAGGAGAGATTTTTTTCGCGAGAGTTCCCCAAAAAACGCTTGACGGAACCGGGCCGTCCGACTATACCTCTTTCTCGTGATGCGGCTGTAGCTCAGCTGGATAGAGCAACAGGCTACGAACCTGTAGGCCGGGAGTTCGAATCTCTCCAGCCGCACCAGAATTTTGAAGGACTTATGATGAATAATCATGAGTCCTTTTTTTCGTACCCGAAAAAGCGTTCCCAATCTGTCCGCTGCAAATCGAAACCGCTTGATGGCACTCCTCAATGCGCCTTCACCGTTTTTGCCTCGCCGCAACCCGCCTGCCGCATTCCCCCCCAAGAAGGCATCTTCTTATAGGGGGTCTGTGGGGCCTCAAAAACCGGATCCCCTTCAAGGGAAAGCCGTTCGCCCACCCCATCCGCTATGGCTGTTTCCTGCATGGGGCGATCTCGCTCGATATAGCGACAGGCATCCTGTCCATCCTCCCGCCCATCCTTACGGGTTCGCCCGTTTCGCTTATCCCCGCGCGGTCCGTCCTCCCCGCCATGTCCCCCGGCAACGCATGGGAGGAGGCACAGCCGGAATGTTTTGCCCCAGGCGGGCTGGGGGGGAAATGACGGAAGGGAAGGCGGCCCCTCCCTCTCCTTTGCGCAGGCCTGCTGAAGGCGTCCAAGGCCTGGAACAGGCAATGGCCCGCCATGCAGGGGATTGCGACAGGGCGGGCGGTTGCCGCCGTATCCATGCGAAAAGGCGAGCCCTCAGTCATCTCGCGTGCTTTCTCGCCGTGATGCCTAGCTGCCCCATCCTGCGGTAAAGCGTGGCAAGGCTGATCCCCAGTTCCGAGGCCGTCCGTTTTTTCCCTTCCGTGTGCTGCCCGTAGCGCCCGAGGAGCTGCATGATCCTGTCGTATTCCGCCGTATCGCGGGCAGGCCCCGGCGGTGGGGACAGCATACCTTTTTCCGTTTTGACGGGAGGGGGGGCTTGCCGTCTTGAAGCGGGAATCCATGAGATCCAGCGTCAGGACGCCGTGCTCGCAAAACCCGACCCCGTATTCCACAAAGTTTTTCAGTTCGCGCACGTTGCCGGGCCACGGGTAGGCCTCGAAAGCGTGCATGAGTTCGGTGGCGACCCGGTAGGTGCAGCCCCGTTCGCGGCTGAACGACTGGAGGAAATGGGCCACCAGCAGCCGGATGTCGCCTTGCCGCTCCCGGAGCGGGGGCACGAACAGGGGGATCACGTCCAGCCGAAAGAACAGGTCTTCACGGAACGCCCCCTGCGCCACCAGTTCACGAAGGTTCCTGTTGCTGGCGGCGATGATGCGGATGTCCACGCTGTGGTTGACCTTCCCGCCGACGCGCCGGACAACGCGCTCCTGCAAGACACGCAGCAGCTTGACCTGAAGCGACACGGGCATTTCGGATACCTCGTCGAGGAAGAAGGTACCCGTGTGCGCCTGTTCCAGAAGCCCCTTTTGGCCCCCGCTGTTCGCGCCGGAAAACGCGCCGGGCTCATAGCCGAACAGCTCGCTTTCCATGAGCGATTCCGGGATGGCCCCGCAGTTGATGGCGACGAACGGCCCCGTATGGCGGGGGCTGTTGTCATGGACCGCCTGCGCGATCAACTCTTTGCCCGTCCCCGACTCCCCTTGGATAAGGACGGTGGCGTTCGTGCCGGCGGCCTTCAGGATAGCCGCCTTGAGCCGCAAGATGGCCTTGCTCTCGCCGATGATGCTGGGAAAACGGTCATCGCGCGGTTGTTCGGGGAGCGATTCCACGTCGCGTCCGCGGGCCCATGCGAAACCGATGATCTGGCTGATGAGCTCGAACGCCTTTTCCGACTTCATCAGCAGCTCGGCGCGCTGATTGTCGGTGAAGGCCACGATCTGCACGACCGCGACGATTTCGTTTTCTATCACCACCGGCCCCGTGAAATTGGCCACATCCGCGCAGGCCCCCTTGCCGGAGCAGGTACGGCAGACTTCTTCTTTGCCGGGCGTCAGCACCATGGAGCTCTGGCCGGAACGCAGGCTGTAGGTCAGCGCATTGTCCGCGGGCATCCGGAACCCGACACCGCGGAGGTAGGGGCCGGTTCCCCCCACGCAGTAGCCTTCCGCGTTCATGATCACGATTTCCACGTCCAGCAGCTCCGCCAACGGGGGAAGATGCTTCTGCACAAGGCGCCAACGCTCGGTGACGGGGGAACCCGATGGGAGGGGAGGTTCGAGAGGGGTGTTGATCCACAGGGGGACAGCGGCATGGATTTCCGATCTCATAGGTGTCTCCAAATAGGCAAATCTATATGTTTTATCGATGTATCTTACTTTTATAGTTACTCTTTTGAGTTTCTCACCTGCATGAGAAAAAGACAAGCGAAAAGGTGGAAAAAAGGAGAAGCCGTATTTTTTTGTTGTTCCCGAAGCGGGTGGCGGAAACCGATTCTGAGAGGCTGCCTTTGGACGGCGGGGGCTGCCGGGACCTTCTCATGCAACAGCACCGCTGCGCCGGGGGGAGGCCCTTCGCATGTCTTCAAGAGCGGAACCGGGCCTCCATCGCCTGCTCTTGAAGGGGCTCCGCCGTTTCCGCCCTCCCCCTGCAAAAGGGCCTCATCGGGTTGCGGGCGATACCCATCCCCAGATGCGCCCGTGGCTGTCCGCGGGAAAAACGGCTGCCGGGCGTTTCGGCATACGGACGCCTCCCGCGCCCCGGCGAAAACCGCCAAGCGGAAGGGAGGCCCCCCTTGACGCCGCCCGTGCTGGCCCCAAACAAAAAAGCCGCCCCTGAGGACGGCTTCCTGACGAAGGGCTTGCCTTTACTTCTTTTCGGCTTCCTTAGCCTTGCGGATAGGCTCCTCAAAGAGCTTGTAGTACCCTTCGATGACCTTGCCGAATTCGTCGGCGGGGAGGTAGTTGGTGGTCATGTTGACCTTGGCGAACTTGGCCTGCACGTCGGGATCGCTGAGAGCTTCCTTGATCAGGCTCTGGAGGCGTTCGATGCGATCCTTGGGGGTCTTGAGCGGGGCCACGATGCCGTACACGGAGTCGAACACGAAACCGTCGCCGAACATTTCCTTGAACGTGGGCGCGTCGGGATAGTTGGGATCGCGCTGGGCGCCGCACACGGCGATGACGCGGATGTCCTTGTGTGGCTTGAAGTTCACCACGGGCGTGAACCCTGCGGAGATGTGGTTGCCGAGGAGCGCCGTCACGATTTCCGCGCCGCCGTTGTAGGCCACATAGGGGAGGTCGGATTCGGGGAACAGCTTCATCACGTTGGCGTGGTAGAAGCGCTGGGCCGTAAACGCGCCGGGGCTGGCGAGGCTGTACTTGCCGCGTTCGGCCTTGGCCTTGTCCATGAGATCCTGCACGCTGGCGATGCCGGAATCGGCGCGGACGCCCCAGCCCATCGTGAAGACGTTGACCTGCGCCACCGGGGCCAGATCCTTATAGGTGAAGCCGCACTTCTTGTATTGCGGGACGACGGTCAGCACGTTGGCAGAGGTGAGGCTGATGGTATAGCCGTCGGGACGGGCGCGGACGGTTTCGAGCGTGGCGGGGATGCCGCTGCCGCCGGGCTTGCTGGTGATGAGCAGCGTGATGTTGTGCTTGCGCTGCAGGTAGTCGCCGATAATGCGGGCGGCGGTGTCGGGAGCGTTGCCCGCGCCGAAAGGCATGATCAGGGTGATCGGGCGGCTCGGGTAGTCTTCTGCCGCAGCTTGGAACGGCATGGCGCAGAGCAGGGCCGCGGCTGCGGCAACGCCGGTGCGGAACATCCGGGACAGATTCCTCTTCATGAAGGCTCCTCCTGAAAAAAGTGTGGATGGATCAGACCGCCTCGCGCTTGCATCCCCTGTATTCGTCCCAAATGGTTTTGAGGACGACGCAGGCGCTGACGGCCAATATGGCGCAGGATATGGGGCTGGTGAAAAAGGTGCTGAAGTCGTCGCGGGAGAGGGACAGGGCCCGGCGGAAGTTGGATTCCGCGAGCGGGCCGAGGATCATGGCGAGCAGCATGGGCGGCTGGGGGAACCCCGCCTTGAGCATCAGGTAGCCAAGCAGCCCGAAGGCGGCCATTACGCCGATGTCGAACGTGGAGTTGTTGGCCGCAAAACTGCCTATGGCGCACAGCGTGAGCACGACGGACATGAGGATCGCCGTAGGCACGAGGACGACCTTGCCGAGGATGCGCACGGCGATGAGCCCGACCACAAGGATGAGGATGTTGGAGACGAAGAAGCTCGCGAAGATGCCGTTGACCGTGGCGCCGTGCTCCTGAAAAAGCAGCGGGCCGGGCGTCAGGCCTTGGATCATCAGCGCGCCGAGCAGGATGGCGGTGAGCACGTCTCCGGGGACGCCCAGCGTCATCAGGGGGATGAGCGCCCCGCCGGTCACGCCGTTGTTGGAACTTTCCGTCGCGGCCACGCCTTCCAGCGTCCCCTTGCCGAACGCTTCGGGATGCTTCGAGAAGCGCTTGGCTTCGCCGTAGGCTATGAAAGTCGCGGCGCTGGCCCCCGTAGCCGGGATGATGCCGATGAGCGTGCCGAGGAGCGAGGAACGCAGCAGGTTGAACTTGTTCGACCAGATTTCCCTGAGCGTCAGCCCCTGATTGGACAGCTTGCCCTCCTTGACGATCCCGCTCTTGCCGAGGAAGACATCCTCAAGGGACAGGAGCACCTGCGATACCGCAAAAAGCCCGACGAGCGCGGGCACCAGCGAGATGCCGTTGAACAGTTCCGGCACATCGAACGTGTTGCGGAAATCGCCGGAAACCGGATCGATCCCCACCGTGGAAAGGAAAAGGCCCACGAATGCGGCGGCAAGCCCCTTGCACATGGCCCCTGAAGACAGGGTCGCCACCACCGTGAGCGCGAAAACGGCCAGTGCGAAATATTCGGCCGGGCCGAACGACATGGCGGCGGTCGCCAGCAGCGGCGCGCAGGTCACCAGAGCGACCGCGCTGAAGATGCCCCCGAAAAACGAGGCGAACGTGGCCATTTCCAGCGCTTTGCGCGATTGCCCCTTGGCGGTCAGCTTCGGGCCCTCGAGCAGGGTCGCGGCGGCGGCCACCGTGCCCGGCGTGCCGACGAGGATGGCCGTGATCGATCCCCCGTAAATGGCCCCGGCGTACATGCCGAGCAGCATGGAAAAAGCCTCCACGGGCGGCATCCCGAAGGAAAGCGGGATGAGCAGGGCTACGCCCATCGCCGCCGTCAGGCCCGGCATGGCCCCGAACAGGATGCCCAAAGAAACCCCGGTGACGTTGGCTATCAGCGAACCGAAACTCAAGGCCGCCTCTATCCCAGCAAAAACCTCGGACATCGTGTCCTCCTACGGCAACATGATCTGAAAGAAGTATCCGAAGGCATACAGCAGCGCTCCCGTGGTCAGCGCCGCCACTCCCATGATTTCAACGGGATTCCGGCGTCCCAGAAGGGGCAGGGAGAACAGCAGGAACAGGAACGTGGAGATCGTAAATCCGCCGTTGTGCGGCCACGGGAACCAGCTCTGCTCCACGAGCCGGTCGCCGAGCCAGATCATGCCGGACAGGTACATGACGAAGAAACCGAAAAAGAGAAGGGTCTTGATGACGGCGGATCGGTTTCCCCAACTACGGCCGGGCCGGCTCCTCAGCAGCCCTTGGAGGATGAGGAAAACCCCGCACAGCGCCATGCCGCCGAGGGCCAGCGTGGGCAGCGCATCCGCCCCGACAACCTCCCCATCGGACGGGGCGATGGAGGCCGACACTTCGTAAGCCCCCACCGCGCAAAGGCATAGAAGAACCGCGCCGGAAAAAATATCGTTGAGGTTTTTCATGGAATTCCTTTGTGTTGTTGAGGCCCCGCCCCCCGGAAAGCGGGAGCGTATACCCTCCGTTTTCCGGGGAGTCGGGCGATCAGGCGAAAAAGCCCGCCGTCCCGGTCAATCCTTCTTCTTTTTCCACAGCACGACGCGGCAGAAGGGGTCGCCCTTGCCGAGGCGTTCCACGATATCGCACGGGATGCCGTGCTCCTTGGCGCGGTTGCGATCCAGTTCCATAGCCACGTCACAGAAAAGATCCTGATCTTCAGGAGAAAGCCCCATCTTTTTCCATTCTTCGAGGAGGGGGCAGTAGTGCATCTTCATTTCGCAGTATTCTTCGGTGTCGGAAATTTCCGTCTCGAATACGCCGCCCATCATGGTGTAGTGTTCGTTCATCCAGTCTTCGGGAGCCAGCTTGCGCCCGTCGCGCTCGGCACGGATGCGGCCGTATTCGGCAATCCCCTCACGGGCGAGGGCTTCGGCCTGTTCGCGGGTCATTACTGAGGAAAACGCCTTGAACAGACAGGCCTGAGAGCGGGCCCTGTCCTGCATGGCCCCACGAACACGGCGTACAACTTCGGGATTCCATTCCATGAAACTTCTCCTGTTATCATAAAAGGTTTCACATCTTCTCCGTGTAACCGGACATTTTTTCTAATGCGATTTTTGTGCCATACGGCGCATACTCCGCATCTCACTATTGTTACAGATTTTTTATCATTGCAGGCACATTATTCTCATCCTGGAATTCTCTTTTCGCATCTCATTGAGAAAAAATTCTCACCACATGAAAATACAGTGCCCTTTATGCCGTTCTCTTTATTTTCAGTCAGGTATGCCGCACAGTTACGGCAGCGCAGTTTCCGGACTCCTTTGCCGACAGGCATTCAGGGCACGAAAACACACCGCCAGGATCCCAGGATGGGACCGCAACCTGCCCGCGCAAGGAAACGGATGCGGAACGGAAAAAGGAAGATTGACAGGATGGCGCGCTGTGAAAGGCGAAAGAAAAAGCCGGAAAAAATGCCGAGGGGGAAGGACAACGGAAGCCTCTGCTCACCCGCCTGTTTTTCCGGCGAAACAGGAGAGGGGGACAAGCGCCTCCGTGTGGGATAGCACGCCGCCCCTTCGAGCGCGGAAAAGACTGGAGGTTGCGAATGCTATTCAAACAAATGCGGTAGATTACGGACGGAAAAGCTGGGAAACCGTATGACGGCATTCCGAACGGATACGGCGGAGAGGAAATACCCCAACGGGCGGAGCGCCGACGGGTTCCAGACCGTATCCCTGAAAAGTATCTAGCGGGGATGATGGGATAGCCAGAAAAAGGAAAGCCCGCTGGAGTTCAGCGGGCTGCCTTCATGCGGCGGGAGGGCCGAATCCATGCTTCCCCCTCCACATCCTATTGACTGTATTCCATTCTTGGTTACGTCCGCAGCACGCGCCGTATCCATAAAACGGAGGCTTGGCGAGCCTTCGAAACAGCACCGGGGGCTCAAAAAACTTCTGGCGAACGTAAAGAGGCCCCCGAACAACGCCGGGCATCCTCCCTTTTCCGTCTTGACGCGCTCCCTCACGGGTGGCTTCAAGTTCGGGAACGGCATTCCCCGAAGGCAATCCATACCCCGCCCTTTCCCTATCTGGCGATAAAACGGGCTGAAGACGCCGACAGCCAGCATCGCCGCCCCACCCGATGTATTCCCGAGGTACAGCGGCCACCTCCCCAGCCCCAAGCGTCACTGCATCTTCCCTTCTTTCTCCAATTCCTTCACTTTTCTGAAAATCGTACTGCGGTCGACCTGAAAGTGCCTGGCGACCTCGGTGATGCTGCCGTAACGTTCCATCGCGGCTGAAAGGACCTTGTTCTCAAGGTCCTTCATGATCTCCTTGTATGTCTTGCCGTCGAGTTCAAAATCGAGGCCGTCCCTGCGCGCCGATGCGGCAGGCTTCGCCACGCCCGAAATGGGGACATCCGAGGCCCGGATCACGCTGTCCTTGCTGGTCACGGCCAGCCCCTGCACAAGGTTTTCCAGCTCGCGGATATTGCCCGGCCACTTGTAGTCGAGGAGCAGCGATTCGGCTTCTTCGGAAAACGCCAGCTGTCGATGGTACTTGCTGCCGTAAAACCGCAGGAACATGCGTGCGAGGGGCAGAATGTCCGCCTGGCGGTCGCGCAACGGCGGAATGGCGATCACCGCCACCTTGAGCCGGTAATAGAGATCACTGCGGAATTCCCCGCGCGCGATGGCGCGTTCGAGATTCTTGTTGGTGGCGGCGACGATGCGGACGTCGATCTGCTTCGGCGTGGTGGAACCCACGCGCATGATCTCCCAGTCCTGAAGGAACCGGAGCAGCCGCGTCTGCATGGGCATGGGCAGCTCCCCGATTTCGTCGAGGAACAGCGTGCCGCCCGCCGCCGCTTCGATGAGGCCGATCTTGCCCGTCTTGCTCGCGCCGGAAAACGTGCCCGCCGCATAGCCGAACAGCTCGGTTTCAATAAGGTTTTCGGGGATGCTTCCGCAGTCCACCTTGATGAAGGTCTTGTTCTTGCGCAGGCTCAGGGCGTGGATACGGCGGGCAATGACGTCCTTGCCCACGCCCGTCTCACCGAGCAGCAGGACCGTGGCGTCCGTCTCCGCAATGGTGTTCACCTCGCCGTAGAGCTTGATCATGGCACTGCTGGTGAACAGCTTCGGCGTCTTGCGGGAAAGCTCCTGCGCGTCCCCGGCGGTACTGAGCTGCTGGAACGCTTCGAGCAGTTCCTTCTGGACGCTCATCTGCTCCCGCATCTCGGAGAGCATGGTCACGTCGCGGAGGAAGGTGATGCACAGCACCAGCTTGCCCTGCGCGTCGAAAACCGGATTGGCTTCGAGGATCAGCTTCCGCCCGTCGGAAACGGTCTGCACGCGCGTGGCGGGCTGCCCCGTCCGCATGACCTCCGGGTTCAGCACCACGTCGAGCCTGCCGCGCTTGACGAACTCCATCACGGAATGCCCCAGCATCTCTTCGCGGGGGATGCCCGTGATTTCGGCATGGCGCCTGTTCAAATGCACGACGGTCCCTTCCACGTCGGAGATGCAGATCCCCTCTTTGAAGGCGTCAAAAAGCTGATCAAGATACTCTTGCAACATTACATGTCCGTTCTTAGTTTGTGAATCGTTTCTCGAAGCATCTTCTCCTTATGCCCCATCAC
This sequence comes from Bilophila wadsworthia ATCC 49260, assembly GCF_000701705.1. GTDB lineage: Bacteria > Desulfobacterota > Desulfovibrionia > Desulfovibrionales > Desulfovibrionaceae > Bilophila > Bilophila wadsworthia. Next base: position 45,346 of record NZ_JNJP01000022.1, read on the forward strand.
ATGCCGAAAAGCAAGAAATCATAAGTTGTTACTATAATGGAAAAGAATCCGCCCGGCGGAGAAGCCGGGCGGAACCGTAAAGAAGCGCCTCCGCCGGGGCTACTGCCCGTACCCCATAAGGCTGGGCAGCCATGTGCTGATCGCCGGGACGTAGGTGAACAGCAGGATACACAGGGTCAGCGCGATCAGGTAGGGGATGACCGCGACGGAGATGCGCTCCACCGAGATGCCCGCTATCCGCGACGCCACGAAAAGGTTGACTCCAAGCGGCGGCGTCAGCATGGCGACGTTGTTGGTCACCACAAGGACTATGCCGAAATGGATCGGGTCGATGCCGAGCTGGAGGATCATGGGCAGGAGCACCGGTACGAGGATGATGATGGTCGCCAGCGTTTCCATGAACATGCCGAGGACATACAGCACGCCGATGATCATGAGCAGCACGAGATGGGGATCGTCGGAAATGCCGAGCACGATGGACGCAAGGCGCTGCGGGGCTTCCTCAAAGGTAAGGATCTTGCCGAACAGGGTGGACGCGCCCACGATGAGCAGCACCGCGCCGCAGGTCATCGCGCCTTCCAGCAGGGCCCGGTAGATGTGCCGTGGCCTGAGTACCCGGTTGATCACGATGCCCACGAACAGCGCCCACACGATGGCGACCACGGACGCTTCCACGGGCGTCGCCCAGCCGGTATAGATCGAGCCGAGGATGATGAACGGCGTCGCCAGCGCGAACCCGGCGTTGCCGCAGCTCCTGAGGAAAAACTTCATGTTGAAGGGCGCGGCGTTCTCGTCGCCCTTGAAGCCGTTCCTCTTCGCCAGCAGGTAGGCGGTCATGATCATCGCGAAGGCCACGATGAACCCGGGGATGAACCCTGCGGTGAACATGGCGGTCACCGACAGGTTCCCGAGGATCGCATAGATGATCATCGGGTTGGACGGCGGGATCAGGATGCCGATGGTGCCTCCGGAAGAAGCCGCCGCCGAAGCGTAATCCTTGGAATAGCCGTTGCGGACCATCGCCGGGACGAGGATGGTGCCCACGGCGGCGACGGTCCCCGGCCCGGAGCCGGAAATGGCCGCGAAGAACGTGCAGGCGAGGATGGTGGTGATGCCGAGGCCGCCGTAGACGCGGCCCACAAGCTGCTTCACCACGTCGACGATCTGCTGCGTGATGTTCCCGAACTCCATGAGCGTGCCCGCGACCACAAAACAGGGGATGGCGAGCAGTGGGAACAGGTTCAGGCCGTCAAAAAGCGAGTTGTGGATGACCGACAGGGGCAGGATGTCCCCGCCCGCGAGGATCGCCACCACGGAAGAGATGATCAGGGACATGAAGATCGGCAGCCCCAGCAGAAACATGGCGACAAGGACAATGAGGGCAATGGCTAGGGGCGTCATCAGGCTGCCTCCTCGTAACGAACCAGTTCTCCGAGGGTGCCGTTCCGCCAGCGCACGACGTATTCCTCAACGATGCGCCAGCTCACCAGCACGAAGCTGAACGGGATAATGCATTCCACCCACGCCTTCACAACGCCGAGGGTAGGCGACACTTCGGGGTAATACAGGCCCTCTTCGATGCAGGCGAGCCCGATCCACGCCACATAAAGGGAGAAGCCGATCCAGATGATGTCCCCGACGGCGCGGAACACGAGCCGCCAGCGGGTCGGAAGGAACATGAACTGTGCGGTGATGCGGACATGCCCACCGCGCTTCACGGCAAGGGCGGCCCCGACATACACGGCCCAGAGGAAACTGTAGCGGGAAAGCTCCTCCGTCCACGCCAGCGACGACCCCACGGCGATGCGCATGGCCACCTGAAGGAAGAGGCAGAGAACCATGACCGCGACGAACAGAGCACAGGCCCCCTCTTCGAAGTTGTCGTAGAGCTGCTTGAAAAAAGACATACGTCCTCCAAGGAATGAAGACGACGCGCGGAGCCGAAACCCGCGCGCCGGGCGTCCGTTTACTGCTGCATGATGGCGAGGGCTTCATCCACCACGGCCTTGCCGCCGACCTTGTCGTAGAACTGCGGCCACACGGAGCGGGCGGCCTCCGTCCAGGCGGGTTCGTCGGACACGTCATTGATGACCATGCCGCGAGCAAGGCATTCCTTGAGGGCGATTTCATCCTGTTCCGCGGACCACTTCCATTCGTAGGCAGCGGCTTCCTTGGCGGCCTTTTCCACGAGGGCCTTGGTCTGCGGGTCGAGCTTGCGGAACCACGGGTCGCTCACGAGCATCGGGCCGACCCAGAGCATATAATGGATGTTGGTGATGTACTTCTGGACTTCCCAGAACTTCTGGTCGCGGTTGATGGCGTGGGGGTTTTCCTGCCCGTCGACCACGCCCTGCTGAAGCCCGTTGAAGGTTTCGGACCACGCCAGCGGATGGGGTTCGACGCCCCACGAGCGGAAGGCGGCAAGCTGGAGCTCCACGGCGGGAACGCGGATCTTCAGGCCCTTGAGGTCGGCCATCGTGTTGATGGGCTTCTTGGAGTTGGTGATGATGCGGTAGCCGCCCACAAGCCACGACAGGGGCCGGGTACGGCTCTGCTTGGCGATGGCGTCGGCGGTCTTGTTCATGAACGCTTCATTGCCGAACAGCTTTTCGGCGTCGGAAATCTTCGGGAACATGTACGGCAGGATGAACACCCCGGCCTGCGGCGCGAAGGGCGTCAGGTTCCCGTCCGCCAGCACCGCGAGATGGATCTCGGCGTTGCGGAGCTGTTTGACGTTGGCCTGTTCGTCGCCGAGCGAGCCGCCATAGAAGGTCTGTACGGTGATCGCGCCGTTGGATTCCTTCTCGACGATCTCCTTGAACTTGTCGATGGCGACCACATGTAGGCTGCCCTGCGGATTCGCGGTAGCGGCACGGATGGTCATCTTCTTGTATTCCGCCGCGTTGGCGGTGCCAAGCGAAAGCATCAGGACAGCCGCGGCGAAGGCCGTAAGAAAACGTCTCATGCAATTCCTCCTCTTTTTTCCCCCGAAATGGAGATGATGCTGCAAACCGGGACAAAGCCCGTCTCCCCCTGTGGGAGATTCCTCTGTTTCATTCCCGCGCCGGACGGCCCCCCGACCTTCCGGCACGGGGGCGGCCCTGTACCGCCCCCTCTCCCAAAATCAGCTTTCCAATGCGGCGTTGGCCAGCACCGTGACGGGCTCTTCCCCGACAGAACGGGAAGGCGGTTCAACGGTTCTCAAGATACGAGGGAACCTGCCCGCTGGCCACCGTCAAAGGCCAAGGAGCTTGGCGGCGTTGTTGTAAAAAATGTTTTCAAGCGCCTGCGGGCTGAAAGGCAGTTTCCTGTACAGCGCGATCTGCCCCTTGAAGTCGAGAAACGGATGGGCGCTGGCGAAGATCACCTTGTCGCCGATCATGGTGTTCGCGGCCTGAATGTAGCCTTCGGAGAACGGCGACTGCTCGTACTCGGAAAGCTCCAGATAGACGTTGCGGTTGCGCTGAACGACCATGATGATCTCGTTCACCCACGGGTAGCACCCGTGGCTCACTACGATCTTGAGCTTGGGGAAGTCCCGGGCCACCGCGTCGATATACCGGGGGTGGCAATGCTCGGGGTCGGCCCCGTCCACCAGGGTCGCCATGCCCGTACTGATCACGACGGGAATGTCGAATTCACAGCACTTGGCATAGATCGGATAATATTTTGCGTGGTTGGCCGGAATCTTGGCGAGAAACGGGTCGATGGCCGCGCCACGGAAACCGTGGGTTTCGACCATGAGCCCCAGCTCGTCGATGGCGTCCATTCCCTTGTGCGGGTCAAGCCCGGCCATGCCGATGAAACGGTCGGGATACTGTTCGAGGAAGGGGATAACCCCCTTGTTGCCGGAAGCGATGCCGTAGGTGGTTTCCGCGTCGCGGCTGGTGATGACGCCCTTGACCACGTTCTGCGCTTCCATGTCGCGCACGATGTCTTCAATGGGCTGGGAGCGGGCGCGCTCATGGAATTTGAACAGCGCGTGCATCTCGCCGAAGACGGGATGGTCGATCATCCCCTGTACGGTGGAAGGGATGTTCGGACGGAAACGAAAGTCGATGATCTTCACGATGGTCCCCTTTGCATGAATGTCTGGCGTGACGCCTTGACGACGATCTTTGCTTTCCCTAAAGCAAGAGGCGGACCATTTGTGAAACAAAAAACATTTAACAAGACTCCTTACTGCTATAAAACGGATAAAATTACCTAACAGACTCTTTTTTCATCTTTTTTATTTTCATCTTTTCCGTAGGTTCGGCTTCCGTCTTGCTGTTTTTCAGCCTTTGCCATGCGAATAACCGTCCTTCCGTTCCCGTCCGCAGGAATATTGTCCTCCATCCATTCTTTTGATGCTTATAATACACTTAAATAACATGTTCTTTTTTCATCACAGGAAGCGCTTCAAATCCATGATGCGAATACGCACCTTCCGCATTGCAAAAAAACACACTCCTCTTTTCCTTCCTAATACAGCCATATAACAGCAAATCAAAGGTTTGAAACCATCAATATGTGCATTTTTGCACAGTTCATCATTCCATGAATGCAAAAAAACACAGCTTCCAGCCCCTTTTTCCTTCTCCCCTGCAGTTCCCCGAGGTACAAAAAAAGCCCCTGAACCCAGTACAGTCAGGGGTCAGGGGCAACGGTACAGACGCTTCAATACGGCCTAAAGAAAAATGAAAGTTCTTATTTCTCGTAGGATTTCAACATAATGTTCAACCGTTTCATGAAGGCTTCATCGGCCTTCACGCCCTCCAGCTCATAGCGCCGCCCAAGGTAGCCGTATTTGGGCTGCCCCATGCGGTGGTAGGTCAGCGCTTCATAGCGGATATTGGCCTTCCTGGGAATCATTTCACGAATACCGAGAATATCCTCTTCCGTATCGTTGAAACCGGGGATGACCGGCGTGCGGATCAGCACCGGAAGATCCGGGAAGTGCTCGAATACGTGCCCGATGTTCTTGAGGATCAGTTCGCTGCCCACCCCCGTGGCCTTCTTGTGGCGGGCTGAATCGAGGCACTTGATGTCAAAAATCAGGGCATCAAGCACCCGGCAGGCCTGATCCAGAACGTCGGTCGGGTAGTGCCCACAGGTTTCGATGGTCGTATGGATATGGCGTTTCTTCGCCTCGCGCAGCAGGGCCAGCGCGAAATCCGGCTGCGCCAGCGCCTCGCCCCCGGACAGGGTGAGCCCGCCGCCCGATCGCGTATAGAACACGCCGTCCTCTTCCACGCGGCTCAGGATTTGATCCACGCTCTGCGTTTCGCCGTACACCGTCTGCGCCCCGCTCGGGCAGGCGCGCACGCAGGCGTTGCAGCCCGTACACTTCGAGCGGTCAAAGCAAACCAGCCCGCCGACAATGCTCACGGCCCCGGTCGGACAAGCTTTGGCGCACCGCCCGCATACGGCGGCGGTCAGGCAGCGCGTGGGGTTGTAGGCGCGCTCCGGCTCGCGGCGCTGCGACTCCGGATTGCTGCACCACGGGCAATGCAGCGGGCATCCCTTCAAGAACACCAGCGTACGGATGCCTTCGCCGTCGTGGACGCTGAATTTCTGCACATTGAACACGATACCCGTTTGTTGCCTGTCCAGCATGGTGGCTGCTCCTGACGTAAGAAAACTGGGGGAAGGGAGGGAAAACCTTTCTGGAGAAAGGTTTTCCCTCCCTTCCCCCAGAC
>NZ_JNJP01000023.1 GCF_000701705.1 Bilophila wadsworthia ATCC 49260
CACATGTTACTGTCGATTCCACCTAAATATGGGGTGGCAGAAGTAGTGGGCTATTTAAAAGGAAAAAGCGCTATTGAGATAGCGAAACATTTTGAAAAAGTTTGTAAAATAACAGGAGCGAGTTTCTGGGCGAGAGGATATTTTGTAAGCACGGTAGGAGTAGGAGAACGGGAAATTCGGCTCTACATAGGGAACCAGGAAAAAGAAGACAGGAAGGTGGAGCAGCTTAAGCTGCTGTAATTCGCCGTAGGCGAATAGCAAAAACCGCTTTGAGCGGTTACCGCGTTTCAAGCCCCCGGCTTTGCCGGGGGTTTTGACAGTCTTGGGAAAAGGAGGGATGGGGGTTCGGGGGAAGGGAGGGGAAACCTTTCTGAAGAAAGGTTTCCCCTCCCTTCCCCCGATTTTCTCCTACTGCATCTTGTTAATAGGCGAACCGTAACCCTGCACGCGGCGGACGGCGAGCTTGTGCTGGACGGCGCGGGTGTGGCCGCTTCCGGGTTGATCGTCGCGGTAGTTTTCGTGGAAGGCGCGGAGCCGCCGTTGCATACGGAGGATGCGGCGCATGATCTCGCTCATGCCGAAGTAGGCGGCGGAGAACAGCACGCTGCAAAAGAGCAGCAGGAACGCCCCGTAGATAAACAGCTTGTTGGTTTCCGCATCCGGGCTGTCCGTCTGCCAGAGAAGGACGAGAAAACCGATGGTCCCCACCAGCCAGAGCAGGTGGCCGCAGGCTTTCAGGAACGTCTCCATCGGCATCCGGGTATAGGGGTTGACCTCCACGAGGCCGATCCACTCTTCACTGCCGCATTCAGGGCAGCGGGCCAGATAGTCGGGGAAGATGGCCTTGCAGCGGGAGCACTGCAATTCGCGCTCGACTTTGACCTCGACGGAAGTGGAGGACGAAGAGCCGCGCGAGATCAAGCGCTTGCGGCGGAAAGGCGTTTTGGTCCTCATGCTGCGGCCTCCGTGGTCTGCGTGGTGCGGGCGTGCTGCATGTAGGCGAGCAGGCCCATGATGCCGATGCCGATGAGGTAACCCCAGTACCGCTGATCATGCGGCAGGAAGAAGCCCGTCAGCAGGGCCGGGTAGAGCATGATGATCGTGGAGCACGCGAGGAGCAGGGCATCCGGCAGGGTGTTTTTGGCGATGAACCAGCCCTGCGTGAGCGAGGCGAAGGACATGCAGCCGAGCACCGTCATGAAGAACAGGAAGATTCCCTCGGGCACGCTGTCGATGCCCCACAGGATGATGTCATGGTTGAAGATGAACATCAGGGGCAGGATGGCCGTACGGATATCGTACAGGAAGCCCTGAATGCCCGTGGCGATGGGCGACGTGTCCGCAATGGCCGCAGCGGCGTAGGCGGCGAGGCCCACGGGCGGCGTGTCGTCCGCGAGGATGCCGAAGTAGAAGCAGTAGAGGTGCGCCGCTATCAGCGGGACGGCCAGCGCCACGCCGTGGACCACGATGCCGGAGGCGAGCTGCACCAGAATGGGCGCGGTCAGAGACGCCATGATGATGTAGTTCGCCGTGGTGGGCAGACCCATGCCGAGGAGCAGGCTCGCCAGAGCGGTGATGAGCAGCAGCAGGAAGATGTTGCCGCCGGACAGGATCTCCACGAAGGACGTGATCTGCTGCCCGAGGCCGAGCGAGACGCAGCCGACGATGATGCCCGCCGAAGCCGTGGCCATGGCGACGCCCGCCATGTTGCTGCCGCCGGCGGACAGGGACAGGAGAAGCGTCTTGATGCCTTCCTTGAGGGCCTTGCGCTTGGACTTCTTGTGAACGAAGGCTTTCACGACGGGCTGGCCGAGCATGATGAGCGCGAGCACCACGATGGCGCGGAACACGGACATTTCGGCGGAATGCTGCATGATGATGAGCTCATACAGCAACATGCAGATGGGGATGAGGAAGTGCAGCCCCTCTTTGAGCGTGGTCCAGAAAGACGGCAGTTCGGATTTGGACAGGCCGCGCAGCCCGAGCTTGCAAGCTTCCACGTGGGTGATCCAGAGCAGGCCCGCATAGGCGGCGAAGGCCGGGATGGCGGCCGCCTTGGCGACTTCGATGTAGGGGACGTTGACGTATTCGGCGATGATGAACGCCGCCGCGCCCATGACAGGCGGGGCAAGCTGGCCGTTGATGGACGAGGCCACTTCCACGGCCGCGGCCTTTTCGGGCGGATAGCCCACCTTCTTCATAAGCGGGATGGTAAAGGTCCCGGTCGTGACCACGTTGGCGATGCTCGAACCGGAAACCACGCCGGTGAGGGCGCTGCCGAGGACGGCGGCCTTGGCTGCACCGCCCCGGAAACGTCCGAGCCCGCTGATGGCGAGCTGGATGAAGAAATTGCCGCCTCCGGCCCGTTCGAGCATTGTCCCGAACAGCACGAAGAGGAAGACGACGGTGGCCGAAACGTGCAGCGGCACGCCGTAGATGCCTTCCGTATCCATCGTCATCTGGGAGATGAAGCGGGACAGGGATGCGCCCTTGAAGGCAAGGAAATCGGGCAGGTGCGGCCCGGTAAACACGTACAGGATAAATATGCTGGCGATGATCGGCAGGGCGGGGCCGATAACCCGGCGGGTGGCCTCCAGCAGGAGGACGACCAGCATGAGGCCGAAGATGATGTCGCGTGTGGTGGGCACGCCCGCACGCGAGGCGATGCCTTCGTAGTCAAGCACGATGTACAGCGCGGAGACGGCGGCTATGATCCCGAGCAGGTAGTCGAGGATCGTGACCCGGTTCATGGCGAGCAGGATGCGCAGATCCCAGCGCCATGAGGTTCCCGAGATTTTGATCATGGGGATATTGAAGTAGACGAGGCTGATGGCAAAGGCCAGATGGATGGCCCGGATATAGACGGTATCAAGGAGCAGGATGCTCGCCGAGGCGAGCTGAAACAGGGACCAGCAGAGAGCGAGGATCATCGTGATGATGCGGGTGATGCCTACCGTATCGCCGCGCAGGCCGTGCTCGGCGGCTACCAGCTTTTCCCTGTAGTCATCCCCGTTGGGGGACTGCTCGATGTGCTCTATCATTTTGTGGGGCATGTGACTCCCGGCGTGATCTGAGGTGACGGCGACGCGGGGCGCCGCCCGGATAAACTCGGGCTGATTGCAAGGATGCCGGGATTGGGCGATATGTCCAATCCCGGCCGAAAGGCTTCACGGTGAAGCGGAGGGAGGAACGGGGTGTTCCTCAGCCTACTTCATCAGGCCGGCTTCCTTGTAATACTTCAGGGCGCCGGGATGGATGGGGGCCGTCAGGCCTTCGAGCATGGTCTCGCGGGTCAGGCCTTCGAGGGCGGGATGGAGCTTCTTGAACTCGTCGAGGTTCTCAAAGACTTCCTTCGTAATGGCGTACACGACGTCGTCCGGCACCTTGGCTGAGGTCACGAAGGTGGCGAGCATACCCACGGTGGTGACCTTTTCATTGGCGTTGGTGGCTTCGGGATACTGGGCCATGTCGATGTTGGTCAGGGAATAGTAGGGGAACTTTTTGACCAGCGGCTCAATGTCGGTGATGGACACGATGCGGGTCTTGCGCTTCCCGGCGGTGGCTTCCTTGATATTCCCGTTGGGATGGCCCACGGTGTAGAAGAAGCCGTCGATACGGCCGTCCTGCAACATGCGGGGTGCGTCGGCGGCCTTGATGCTTTCGGCCTTGAGGTCTTTTTCGATATTGATGCCGGCGGCTTCGAAAACGTCAATGGCGTTCTGGCGGTTGCCGGAGCCGGGGTTGCCGATGTTGACGACCTTGCCCTTGGCATCCTTCAGGCTCTTGATGCCGGAATCTTCGGCGGCGACGAAAGTGACGGCTTCGGGAGCCAGAGCGAACACGGCGCGGAGATCCTTCTGGGGCTTGCCTTCCCATTCGGAAAGCCCGTTGTAGGCCTGATACTGGCGGTCGGCCTGCGCGATGCCGAATTCAAGATCGCCCGCCATGATGGCGTTGATGTTGAATACGGACGCGCCGGTGGATTCGACGGTGGCCCGGATGTCGTACTTGTCCTTCTTGGCGTTGACGATCTTGGCGATCGCGCCGCCGGTGGGGTAGTAGACGCCGGTGATGCCGCCGGTGCCGATGGTAACGAACGTCGTCTTGGCGTGGGCTTCAAGGGCGGAAGCGCCCGTCATGGCCACAGCAAGGCTGAGAACAGCCGCGAGCAAATGTTTGTGCATGTCGTTGTCTCCCTTTTGTCGACATTTTCTTGTCAATTATATGAAGAAGGGCTTCAAAGCAAGGGAGGTTTTCATGGTTTCAGGTATATTGGAAGTGTACATTTTTGTGAAGCGTGCCGTTTCCTTCCGGGATGGGAACCGTTTCGGGGATATGGGACAATGGTTCCGGGAAAATTGACAGGTTATTTCCTTTGTCGTAACACTTTGATATTCTATTACCATTTTTTGTTATAACCGTTAGGGGGCCGAGAAGTCCCGGTGAGGTAACGTCTATGTCGGTTTCCTCTTTGCCTTTTTTGCATGGCGCGCTTGCCGCTGTGCTCCCAAAGCTGGCGGCGTGGCGGCGCGATTTCCATGCCCATCCGGAAGCCGGCTGGACTGAATTCCGCACGGCGGCCTTGATCATCAGGCGATTGCGCGAGCTTGGGTACGCGATCCGCATGGGCGAAGCCGCTTGCGCCTCCGACCGGAGGATGGGCGTCCCTTCTTCCGCTGTTCTTGCGGCGGCGCGGGAGCGTGCGCTTGAGCATGGAGCCGATGCCGAGCTGGTTGCGGGCATGGGGGACGGCTATACGGGGTTCTGGGCGGATCTGGATTGCGGCCCCGGCCCCGTGACGGCGTTCCGGTTCGATATGGACTGCAACGAAGTCGCCGAGTGCGCGGAAGAGAGCCATAGGCCCGTGCGCGAGGGGTTCGCATCACGCTGGCCCGGTCTGATGCACGCGTGCGGACACGATGGGCACGCCGCCGTGGGGCTCGGCTTGGCTGAAGTGCTTGTTTCGATCCGGCGGCACCTGCGGGGGCGGATACGCCTGATCTTCCAGCCCGCCGAAGAGGGGGCGCGCGGGGCCCTCCCGATGTCGGAGGCCGGAGCCGTGGACGGCGTGGATGTGCTGTTCGGTTTCCATATCGGTTTCAAAGCCGAGGGGCCGGGCTCATTGATATGCGGCACGCAAGGATTCCTGGCCACCACCAAGCGCGATGTCCTTTTCTCCGGAGTGCCCGCCCATGCCGGGGCCGCGCCGGAGGAAGGGAAGGATGCCCTGCTGGCGGCCTGTTCGGCGGTGGTGAACCTGCACGCCATTTCCCGGAACGGCAAAGGCGGCACCCGTATCGCCGTGGGCAGGCTGGAAGGGGGAGAGGCCCGCAACGTCATCCCCGCTTCCGCGAGGCTGTTCATGGAAACGCGGGGAGAAACCACGGAACTGGACGCCTACATGACCGCCGAGTCCGAGCGTATCCTGCGCGCTTCAGCCGATCTGTGGGGCTGCGCTTGCGAGTGGCGGACTGTGGGGAACAGTTCCGGGGGAGGGAGCAGCCCGGAGCTTGCCCGCCTTATTGCTACGGTCGCGGAAGCGATGGGTGGCTGGAAGACGGTTATCCCGATGAGCGGTTTCGGGGCGACGGAAGATTTCGCTTGCCTGATGAGCAGGGTTCAGGCCTCGGGAGGGCTGGCTTCCTACCTGCAGGTCGGGACGGACAGGGCTGCGGGGCACCACAGCGACCGCTTTGATTTTGATGAAACGTGCCTCGGGCGGGCGCTGGAACTGCTGGCCCGGCTGGCCGTGCGCATGGCGGGCGGCGGACAGGAAGACACTGAAACGGAGACGGAGAGCGACATGGAATTTTTGGATGAGGTCGTAAGGCGCAAGGGCATCCACGTGCAGCTATGGCTGGAGGGCGAAGATGGGGAAGGCTTCGGCAGGGGGCGTGTGGAGCTTCTCCAGCTTGTCGACGAACTCGGATCGCTGAGCAAGGCCGCAAAACAGCTCGGCATGTCCTACCGCGGGGCGTGGGGCAAGATAAAGAAGGCCGAACGCATCGCGGGCGAGACGCTTGTCGACGCTTCGGGGACCAAGCGCGACGGTTACTCGCTGACTCCGGCGGGGCGGGAGCTGGTTCAGCGTTTTCAGCAATGGTATGCGGATGTCGAAAGTTTTGCCAAGAAACGTGCGGAAGCCTTGTTTAGTGATTTCGATAAGGAATGATGATTCATTGTTTGCCCAATCTATATTCATTGAGTAAACAATCTGTATATCGCTGATAGAGAAGAGTATTTTTATATGCAAAAAGGCTTGCACTGCTATCTTTTTTTGACTAACAATAAGCAAAGAGGGCTTTGCATGGATAAAAAGCCCGCAGGGGGAGTGGAAGAGAGTCACATATTGACGGTATTGGGACCCTCAATAGATGACAAGCATAGTATGTTTTATGGAAAGATGCTTTTGGGGAAGCTTTTTCCTTTAGTGAAACATATATCAAATGCTGTTTAAAGATGGACAGTAGTGCTTTCTTATGCTTATTAAAGCCTTTTCCATTTCTCCTGTTTCGCGATTGCTTTCGCCGTTTTCAGCGCAAACCATCATAGTGTCCTGCGCTGATGAGCAGCAATGCGAGTGACGTGCGGAAGCGTGCTTTCTAACGCTTTATCCTTATCAGGGGGAGAAATGGAAGCTTTCATGGCATGGCTGAAGTCAGTCAACGACGTGGTTTGGGGACCGGGGATGCTGGTATTGCTGGTCGGTACTGGCCTGTATCTGACTGTCGGCCTGAAATTTTTCACATTCCGCAATTTTTTTAGAGGGCTCAAAAACCTGTGGGCCGGGCGTTCCAATCAGTCCGAGCAGGGCGAAATCTCTCCGTTCAACGCGCTGATGACCGCGCTGGCCGCCGACATCGGGACCGGCAACATCGTGGGCGTGTCGACAGCCATTTACATCGGCGGCCCCGGCGCGCTGTTCTGGATGTGGGTGACCGCCCTTGTGGGTATGGCCACCAAGTTCAGCGAAGTGCTCCTTTCCGTGCATTTCCGTGAAAAGACCCCCGCCGGAAACTGGGTGGGCGGCGCCATGTACTTCATCAAAAACGGGCTCGGACCCAAGTGGATGTGGCTCGGCTCGTGCTTTGCGCTGTTCGGCATCGTCGCCTGTATCGGTACGGGCGCTATGGTACAGGGCAACTCCATCGGTGAAGCCATACAGGCCAACCTCTCCATCCCGACGTGGTTTACCGCCATCGCCGTCTTCCTGCTGGCCGGAGCCGTCCTCATCGGCGGCGTGAAGCGCATCGGTGCCGTGGCCGGTAAGGTCGTGCCCGCCATGGCGGTGATATACGTCCTCATCTCCCTTATCGTCATCATCCTGCACATTGACCAGCTTCCCCGCGTTCTTGCTTGGGTTGTCGCCGAAGCGTTCACGCCTACGGCCGCCGAAGGCGGTTTTGCCGGTGCGACCGTGATGATGGCCATCCGAATGGGCATGGCCCGCGGCGTGTTCTCCAACGAAGCCGGACTCGGTACCGCGCCTATGGCTCACGCCGCCGCGACCAGCGCTTCACCGCTGGTGCAGGCTTCCATCGGTATGCTTGATACCTTCATTGATACGATCATCGTGTGCACCATGACCGGTTTCGCCATCCTTGTGACCGGCCAGTGGACCTCCGGCCTCACCGGGGCCGCCATGACCTCCGCCGCCTTCGAAACCTCGCTTCCCGGCATCGGCGGCATCGCGGTGACGATCTGCCTGACCTTCTTCGCCTTCACCACAGCCCTCGGCTGGTGCGTGTACGGCGAGCGCTGCGCCATCTATTTCTTCGGCGACAAGGCGCAGATCCCCTTCCGGATCGTCTACTGCATCGCCATCCCGGTGGGCGTGCTTACGCAGCTTGATGTGGTGTGGCTGCTTGCGGACACTTGCAACGCGCTCATGGCCATCCCGAACTTGATCGCCATCCTGCTGCTCAGCCCGGTGCTGTTCAAGCTGGTGAAGGAAGACGAATCCAAGGATTCCATCTTCAAGCACTAGTCTGCCGTTTTCGGTATAAGTGGGGAGGGGCCGAAAGGCCTCTCCTTTTTTCTGTGCGGCGATAGGGATGCGGCTTATCATAAGGGTAAAAAGGGTATGTCGCCTTTTTCAGATTGTTTCTCAAAGCCTTGAAGGTGGAAAAGGGGAGGTGAACACGCCGGAAACCGGAAAATATGGCCAAATCTATTCTCATCCCCTTGCCAAAAAAAGGAAGTTACGCTAGGAAAACGTCTGCGCCGCTTTCATGGTGCATGCCTGCCTTTTTCAATCACACATCTCCCCTATCTTAATCAGCGTTTGATGCGGCTGTGCCGTGTAATACCGTCTTGCCGTTCGGCAGGACTCATAACGTCCGGCGACACGCCGGGCGAACTTCCATTCACTCCCAAAACAAGTATCGGAACGTATGCGGAAGAAGAAAGTTGCCACGGAGGAGGTTCAGGAAGGCGCAACGATGAGCCTTACTGAACTGAAGAACATGAGCATGTCCGTGCTCATGGAGCTTGCGGAAAAGTACGAGATCGAAAACGCCAGTTCCATGCGGAAGCAGGAACTCATCTTTGCGATGTTGCAGGCTTGTGCGTCCCGGAGCGGTGCCATTTACGGCGACGGGGTGCTGGAAATCCTGCCTGACGGCTACGGTTTTTTGCGTTCCCCACTGTCGAGCTATATGCCCGGCCCGGACGATATTTATGTTTCCCCCTCTCAGATTCGGCGCTTTTATCTGCGCAAGGGTGATGTGGTTTCCGGGCAGATACGGCCTCCCAAGGAAGGGGAGCGTTATTTCGCCTTGCTCAAGGTGAAGGAAATCGGTTTTGAACCCCCGGAAAACGCCCGCCACGTCGTTCTTTTTGATAACCTCACGCCTATTTATCCCGATCGCAAGCTGATCATGGAAAACGGCGAGAAAAATCTGTCCTGCCGGGTCATCGATCTCATGTCGCCCATCGGGCGCGGCCAGCGCGGGGTCATCGTCGCGCCTCCCCGGACCGGTAAAACCATTCTGCTCCAGAGCATCGCGAATTCCATCAACGCGAACCATCCCGAAGTCTATCTCATCGTGCTGCTCATCGATGAACGTCCCGAAGAAGTGACGGATATGGAGCGCACGGTCAAGAATGCCGAAGTCATCAGCTCCACGTTTGACGAACCTCCGCAGCGCCATGTGCAGGTCTGCGAAATGGTGCTCGAAAAAGCCAAGCGCCTTGTCGAACGCAAGCGTGACGTGGTCATCCTGCTCGACTCCATCACCCGCCTTGGCCGCGCGTACAACGCCGTGACGCCTTCGTCCGGCCGCGTGCTTTCCGGTGGTCTGGACGCCAACGCCCTTCAGCGGCCCAAGCGCTTCTTCGGCGCGGCCCGCAACATCGAGGGCGGAGGCAGCCTGACCATCATCGCCACGGCGCTCATCGATACCGGCTCCCGCATGGATGAAGTGATCTTTGAAGAATTCAAAGGCACCGGCAACATGGAAATCTATCTTGATCGCCATCTCGCCGAAAAGCGCGTGTTCCCGGCCATCGACATCAACCGTACCGGAACCCGTAAGGAAGATCTCCTCCTCTCCGACGACGTACTCAAGCGCGTCTGGATCCTCCGCAAGATCCTTGCACCCATGTCTTCCATCGACAGCATGGAATTCCTGCTCGACAAGATGCGCGGCACCAAGTCGAACGAAGAATTCATCAATGCCATGAGTAAATAAGCAAGGGATGGGGAAAAGCTTTTCCAAAAGGGAAGTTTTCCCCAGATTCTTTAGCTGATTCTTCAAAAGAAAAACGCCGTTCCTCCACATGGAGGGACGGCGTTTTTCTATGGGACTCTGTAAGCGTTGTCTGGATGGGTCCGCTATTCCGCAGCTTCCTTCTGGAGGCGGGAAACGAGCTTGTCCATGTTGGCGATGCTGGTGACCTTCCAGCTCTCTCCGGAGGGGCTCATGCCCAGATCAACCTTGTAGTCACGCCCGTTGCCGAAATCATGGATGGTTGCGGGAAGGATGACGTTGCCGTTGACTTTGCGGGATGCGCCGCGTGGGCGCAGCTCTTTACGCCCCGTGGAGACGTTGCCGAAAAGCGGTGCGAGCAGGCCTTTGGGGTTTGCGTTGGCTTTGGGTTTTCCGGCGAAAAAGCCGGATTCGATGCCTGAACGGGTGAACGTTCCGGTTTCTTGAACCAGCAACCCTTTGATCTGCTTCGCCATCGACGGGTCCTGCACAGAGGCGACCATCAGGGCGAGCATGGGAGGGAGGCCGGATGTATCGACTTGTCCGGCTTTTTGCAGCGCTGCAATCAGGGCTGAGGAACTTTGGTCGAGCAGGGCGTCCACATCGACGCGCCGCTCAAAGGCCGCCAGATCGCTGGCGTCGATGGCTGTCTGGATTTCCTTCAAGACAGCCTCCGGGGTCTGGCGGGCCAGGGCGGGGACCGTTACGAGCAAGAGCAACGGAAGGAAGAGAAAAAAGCGGAAGCAGCGGGAAATCATTGAGAGGCTCCTGGGTTGGCGGCCGCGGCGTCGAAGTGCCCCGCCAGATCGCGGAATAGGTTTGCGGCCTGTCTGGCAGCCGTGAGTTTTTCCGGGTTGTTGTGCGTGCGCCGATCGATCCATGAGGCGATGAAGAGCAGTGCGTCATCATCCAGATACCGGGCCTCCGGGGTCCGCTTGAGGGCCTGCACGAAAGCGCTCTTGGCCTGTTCGCGGGCGATGACGGCCTGTTGGTACTGCTGGCCCTTGGCGGCCATTTGCTGGCGCAATGTCGAGTATCTGGTCAGCTCGCCGTTGGAGCGGGCTTCATCGGCGGCGAATGTCAATTCGGAGTATTGGGCGTTGGTGTCCACGACACGCTGGGCCGCGGCGCTGAGGTTTTCCATTTGGCGGTTGAAGTCGGGCATGGAGGCAAGCGCCTGCAACGCCCCGGCAACACCACGGAACTGCCGGGCGTACAGCTTGAAGAACTCGCTCCGCTGGGCGGGCGAGAGAGCCTCGCCGCTCGGCAGGGGGGTAGCCGCGCTGCGGTTCACGGCTTCCATGAAGCGGTCGACGTACAGCCGATAAATGGCGTCCAGCATACCCGGCGTGAAGAGATGGTTCAGCGCTGCGGTACGTCCTGCGGGCAGATCATCGCCGATCCATGCGAGGCCGGTCATCCCCATCCCATAACGGAGATTTGCTCCCTGCAGGCTTGCGGAAAGCCTTCCGCTCCGGCCCGGGGTCGCTGCGGGGACATAGTGGGAAACGAGCCATGAAGCCAAATCGTCGATAAAGGCGATGCGCACGACTTGATCGTCCTTGCGCCCCGCATCGGGAGGAACCTGTTCTCCGGGGGCCACAGGGCCGCGTACTTCGGCTCCGCCCGGCTGCACCGGCCTCTGTTCCGCAAGCGCCTCGTCCAGTTCCGCAGGCGTTTCGATGGGAGAACGGTATTTGGGCGGCGCTCCGGGCAGGCTGTTTCCCGCGACGGCTCCGACATCTGGAGGAGAAGGCGGTGTCGTTGTCCTGCTCATCAGGTCGGCGGCGAGGTTGATGGCCGATTCTCTCAGGTTTGCCATACGGTTGGAGAATTCTTCCCTTGCCTCCGGATCTCGGGCCAGCCAAAACCAGACCACCACGCCCGCGAGCAGGATAAGAATCAGCAGGGCCAGCCCGTGGTGCCCCTTGTGTGACGGTTCTGTTTCGCGGTCATCGTCTTTGTCTGTCCGATAGCGGTTCGGCTTGCTCATGCCACCCTCCAGAGTCTCTTCCCGGATGAAAACGGGCTGTGTACAGGTATCATATTCACTGCAGAATACCCCATTTCATCCGCTCTGTGAAGCTGTAGAGCCGGGGGGGAGCCAGCGATTGTGCACGCTTTCTAACTGGTTGGGTCGCGGAGGAGGCTCCGCTGTGAGAGATTCGCAGCGTATGGGAAAGAATCATGCTCTGGGAACTTGACTTCTTAAGAACCAATCCTAAATACTTAACGCTAAGGCTAATGACGCTCGACGCGCGCGGCGCGAACACTTTTTACTCCAAGGGAGCAAGACAATGGGATGCTGCTGCAATAATACGAAAGACGATAAGAATCAGAGCCCTGACTGCATGGCCAGCAAGAGCACGGTTGTCACCACGCCCGAAGGCGAAGATGTCGAAGTCAACTTCAACATGGGAACCGGTGAAGTGACCTATGGGAAGAAGACCGGATGCTGCTCGGACAAGTCCGACGGTACATCTTCCGGCGGTTGCGGTTGTTCAAAGTAAGGGATGAGAGCGGATTGTTTTTGAAACAGTTCAAAGTCGAAAAGCTCCAAGCCAAAAAAGAACGGAGGAAGATTGGTAAGGTGGGTATCCCTTGCACGCTCTTCCTCCGTTTTTTTAGAAACGGCTGATTGATAGTCTGCGTAAGGGGAATTTCCCTTGCGCTTTTTTATTCCACACGGAGCTTTCCAGAAAGAAATATGTCCCCAATGCCTTTGTTGCCCTGACTCCTCATTGTTCCAATAAATACCAATAGGCCCAATGCCATAACACAGGTTCCCATGAGTGGGAAACCCGAGTGGGGGATTCGATAAACGCGAAAGTCGTGGGAGAGGAAGGGGGGAGGTTTGGAGGGGGAAGGAGGACCTTACTGGAGAAAGGTTCTCCTTCCCCCTCCAATCTTCTCTACAGAATCTGCTTGAGGAACTGCTGTAGGCGAGGATGCTCGGGATCGGAGAAGAACTTGGCCGGAGGCGCCACTTCAAGGATTTGCCCCTGATCCATAAAGACGATGCGGTCGGCCACTTCGCGGGCAAAACCCATTTCGTGGGTGACGCATACCATCGTCATGCCTTCCTGCGCGAGCTTGACCATAACGTCGAGCACTTCGCCGATCATTTCAGGATCGAGCGCGGACGTAGGTTCGTCGAACAGCATGATGTTGGGCTGCATGGCGAGGGCGCGGGCAATGGCGACGCGCTGTTGCTGGCCGCCGGAAAGCATACTCGGGTAGACGTTGACCTTTTCGGACAGCCCCACTTTCTTGAGCAGCTGGAGAGCGCGCTCCTCGGCTTCGTGTTTGGAAATATGGCGGAGCTTCATGGGCGCCATCGTCAGGTTCTGGAGCACGGTCTTGTGCGGGAACAGGTTGAAGCTCTGGAACACCATGCCCAGATCCTGCCGGATCTTGTTGATGTCGTTCTCGGGGGCGTTGATGTCGCTCCCCTCGACAAGGATGGTGCCCTTGTCGATGACTTCCAAGCGGTTGATGGAGCGCAGCAGCGTTGACTTGCCGGACCCGGAAGGTCCGATGATCACGACGCGTTCGCCGGGCTGCACGTCGAAGCTGACATCGTGCAATGCGGTGAGCTGCCCGAAGAACTTCCACACGTTCTGGATGCTGATGATGGGGGCTTCGTTACTTTCTGTCGCGGTCATAGTAGGTGAGTCTCCCTTCCATCATGCTCACGCCTTTGGAGAGCAGCAGGGTGATGATGAGGTATACGAGGGCGATGACCGTATAGGTCTCGAAATAGTCGAAGGTCTGCGAAGCGAATTCGCGGCCACGGCGCAGCAGGTCGGCCACGGCGATGATGGAGACCAGAGAGGTATCCTTGAGCATGGCGATGCATTCGTTGCCGATGGGCGGCAGGATGGTACGCATGGCCTGAGGGAGGATAACGAGCGTCATGGTCTGGAAGTTGTTGAAGCCGAGCGAACGGGCGGCTTCGGTCTGTCCCTTGGGGACGGAGAGGATGCCCGCGCGGAAGACTTCGCCCATGTAGGCGCCGTAGCAGAAGCTGATGGCGATGACCGCCGACACCATGGGCGGGACCTGAATGATGCGGCCGAGGGCGTAATAGATGTAAAAAAGCTGAACGAGCAGCGGCACGCCGCGGATGATTTCCACGTAGGTCGATGCGATCAGGTTGATGACGGGATTGCGGGACAGGCGTCCGAGACCCGTGAGCAACCCGATGGGCAGCGTGCAGAGCAGGGAGAGAACGGTCACCTCAAACGTGATGATCAAGCCGTCGGGAAGGAATTTGACGATTTCCAGATAGGGTTCCGGCTGCGTGGCGCAGAGGGTGACGAGCGCCACCACGGCAACGCAGAACGCCAATGTCCAAGCATTGAGGAGCCTGCGATCCCTTGGATCAGGGATTTGTGCGCCCTCCGTAACCTCAATGCGAATGTTGGGAGCGTTGTTCATAAGTATTCCTAAAATGTGTCAGGCTCCGGCAAACGCCGCATGAGATGCGTGCGCCGCGATGTGGGCCTTGCAAGTTGCGGCGCGCCCGGGCGACGCGCGAAAACAGGGGCCTTACCAAACGGGCGGCAGGGGAGAGGGCTCCCCTGCCGGTATAGAATCGCAACAGGACGATTAAGGATGAGAGTTACGGCCGCTTATTTGCCGATCCACTTCTCGACGACCTGCTTGTCGATACCCTTTTCTTTCACGGCTTTGATGCCTTCGTTGAGCTTCTTCACGAGATCCGTATCCGACTTGCGGACGGCGAACCCGTAGAATTCCACATCGTCGGTGATGAAGGCAACCTTAAGCTTGCCCGCGTATTCCTGCTTCTTGTTGGCGTAGAACTTGGCGACCGGATCGTCGCAGATCACTGCGTCGATGTTGCCCTTGGCGAGGTCTTCGAGGGCGAGGCCCACTTCGTCGTACGTCTTGACGATGGCTTTGGACTTGGCCTTGGGCAGGGTCTCCACGAGGCCGGTGGTACCGATCTGGCCGCCGACCTTCTTGCCGTCCAGTTCTTTCAGGTTTTTGAGGTCCGAATTGGTGGAAACCACAACGGCCTGGCGGATTTCGCAGTAAGGATCGGAGAAGCCCATAGCCTTCTTGCGCTTGTCGGTGATGGTCACGGAAGAGGCGATGATGTCGGCCTGACGGGATTCCAGGGCGGCGAAAATGCCGTCCCACGCGGTGTTGCGGAATTCAACGTTCAGGCCCGCTTCTTTGGCGACGGCTTTCAGGTAGTCAATGGAATACCCGACCACGTTCTTGTTTTCGTCAAGCATTTCAATGGGAGGCCACGTCGCGTCGGAAGCCACGATGAGGGGTTTTTCGGCGGCATTGGCCAGAGAAGCACACAAGAGCAGGGACAACAGGGTCGCACTGAAAAGACGGATCATACCGACAGCTCCTCCAGATGTTGCAAATGTTCCACGGCGACAAACCGCATGAGGAAAAACGCGCCATCTTTTTCTTGCGCGCCGTTCCCATCCTCCATATTCTAAGCGTCCTCTTTTGCAGGAAGATGTACAGCGTGTCAAGAACCGAATCGCGGAACCACGGGTTCTGAAGGCTTGATTTCCGCAACATTCCCGCGTTGTTTTACGTCATTGTTCCGTCATTTTTTCCGGAGGATTTTTCATGTCGGTTTCCTGTGCGGTGCTTCTTGATCGGGACGGCACGCTCATTGAGGATAAGCATTACCTTTCGGAACCGTCCGGCGTCGCCCTGTTGCCCGGCGTCGGCCCGGCGTTGTCGCGTCTGGTTCAGGCGGGGCATCGCCTTTTCTTGGTGTCCAACCAATCCGGCGTGGGCCGGGGGTATTTCACTGAACAGGCTGTCGTGGCGTGCCAAAAACGGCTTGAGGAACTTTTGGAGCCGTATGGCGTAGCTTTTACGGATGCCGTCTGGTGTCCGCACGCGCCTGAAGAGTCTTGCTTTTGCCGTAAGCCCCTGCCGGGTATGTTCGATGAGCTCCGGGATCGGCACGGGCTCTTGCCCGAAACGACGTTCATGATCGGGGACAAGCTGGACGATCTGGGGTTCGCCGCCAATGCCGGGCTGTCCGCCGGGCTGCTCGTATTGAGCGGGAACGGCGCGGAACATGCCCGGAAGGCCGGATATCCCGTGCCCGTTTCCGGTATCGTCGAGGTTCCGGGCGCGCCTCGGCGTGTCGTTGCTGCGGATTTTGAGTCCGCTGTGGCGTGGATAGTGAGGGATATTGAGAACCGGAGAGGGGAAGAGGGGGCTTTCTGAAGAAGCCCCCTCTTCCTCTCTCCGAACTCTACCCCATCTCCCGCAAAGACTTTGGATTGGCGGGGAGGCTGCGCGGCGGGAGAACCTGCCGGATGTGTGGAGCTGGCGGGATAGAGAGTCCTGACGTTTAATCAGGGCATAAAAAAGAGCCTTGTGTTGCTGCAAGGCTCTTTTTTATGTGTTCTGCGGCCGGATCAGGCTTTTCTCTTGATCAGTCGGAGGCGGATGAGCATTTCCCGGAAATCCTGCCATGAGCACCCGAACAGCCACGGGCAGGTGACCACGAGCCCGAAGGACATGAAGGAGTAGAGGATGCCGGAGAGGAAGAAGCGTATGATTTGATGGGCGTCATCCGCAAAATAGATCCCCGTCGCCTGTTTGCAGACCCATGCGATTCCGAGGAGCGAGCCGAGGATGAGCCCTTGCAGCATCAGGTTGCGGAAGAAATTGAGAGGGATGAGCCGTGAGGCCATCCAGAACAGCAGGTTGACCATGATGAACTGCGTGGTCACGGTTTTGAGGGCAAGGCCCGTTGCGCCGAGCCCCATGCCGAGCATGTCCTGCGGCGCGACCAGCAGCCATACGAGGAGGAAGCCTCCGAAGTGCTCGATAAAGGCAAGGTTCCGCAGTACCTTGGTCTTGCCGGTGGCATGGAAAACGGAGCTTGCCAGTTGCCCGTAAGCCTGATGGGCCGGATACAGGGCCATGATCTGCACGGGGACGAGCGCCGCGGCGAACTCCGCGCCGCCGAAAATATGCACGAGCACGGAAGCTTCCACAGCGGTGAAGCAGGAAAACCATGCCGCGATCCCAAAGAGGAGCGGTGCGAACCGGGTCAGAAGGTGCCCCATATGTTCGCGGTCGTCCTTGCCCCAGGCAATGGCGAGTTCACGCATGATCAGCGGGGTCATGGCGGATACGAACAGAAAACACGCGGCGCTGACGCGTTGGGACAGCGCGAAATAGCCCTGCTGTGTGCTGCCGTCGAACCACTGGAGCACCCAGCGTTCGGCGGAAAGGGCCAGCGCCGAGAGCAGCGCCTGCACGAACAGCGGCATACTGTAGTCGGAAAATTCGCGTGTGTAGGAGAGGCGCTGGTCGCGTGTGAGGCTGAGATCGATATGCGCCCATGAGCGCCGCATGATGGCGAGGCACCCGATCACGATGCTTCCCATCATCAGATATTGCAGCCCGAACAGGCTCCCCGCGTTCAGGAAACCGAACCAGAACAGCGCCAGAATGATGATGGCCCCGAGCAGGTTGACCCCGCTCCGCAGAAGCTCGCCGGGCACGGTCAGGCCGAGGGCGTCGTTCATGGAGCGCACCACGCGCGTCCCCCACAGCAGAAAGCCGTAGAAAGCCGCCAGCGGAGCGTACCAGAGCGGCACGTCGGGCAAAAGCATATCCCCAAGCCCCGGGACAAGCAGGAAGACGCCCGCGAGCATGGTAACGAGGAATACCAGCGCCGAAACCCGGCCATAAAAGGCGACGAGCGGCATTTCGTACTGGCGCCGGGACAGGGCGTTGTAAAAACAGGTGGACGTGCCCATGTCCAGAAAGCCGGTAAGCTGCGTGAACACGCTGGTGGAGAAGTTGAAGTTCCCGTAGACCTGCGGCCCGAGCGCACGCGGGAGCACCGCCTCCATGATCAGATAGACGGGGACGGTGGCGATGTTCGCCAGCAGCTTGCCCATATAGCGGCGTGCCAGCGAAGCCTGCGGGGGCCGCTGGTGCGTCGCCTGATCCGTGTCGGGCGCCTGATTGGGGGCTGATTCGCGTTCTTCGGTCATGGGGCGTTTCGAGGGCAAAAGGATTTCGCGTCTCCGTACGCTGTCTTCGGCCTCAGCGCAATGCCCCTTTGGGGTCCTCCAGAGCGCAATAGCAACTATCATGTTATTTTTATACATGATTGTAAAAGGTTTGCTCCGGATGTCGAGGCGTTATTTTTTGAGGGGGTGGGGAAGAAGACCGGGGAAGGGAGGGAGAACCTTTTTTCCAGAAAGGTCCTCTCTCCCCCCGGACCCCATCCCTCCCACTCCCAAGACTTTCGGCTGGTGGGGAGGCTGCTCGGCAGGAGTTCCTGTCGGATGGGAACGGGATAGCGCGGAAAAGGGCGGCTGTACTTACAGCCAACAAATTGCGGTTGGCCCCGTTTCAGCGTTTTTTTTCATCATGTCATGGCGTTTGATATATTGAACCAAACAGATCTGCATAGCGAGGGAAAACGTTGAACAGGGATTCGATAAAGCCGAAAGTCTTTGGAGGGAAAGGGGTGGGCGCGAGCCGCGCTGGCAGGTTTGGGGAGGGGAAACGTGGGCTCACCCTTTTTCAGAACGTTTCCCTTCCCCAAAGTCTTGGCATTCGGCTTACGCTTCCAAAATGGCCTGATACGCGAGCTTGGTAGAGTAGAGGTCGGCCTTGGAAAGCAGCTCGAAGGGGCTGTGCATGGAGAGGACGGCGGGGCCGAGATCGATGGTGTCCATGCCGTAGGCCGCGAGATAGAGGGCTACCGTACCGCCCCCGCCGTGATCGACCTTGCCGAGTTCGGCCATCTGCCACGGGATGTTCTTCCGATTGAGCACGCCGCGCAGCCAGCCGATGTACTCGGGGTGGGCGTCGTTGGCCCCGTACTTGCCGCGCGAGCCGGTGAACTTGCAGAACGTGGGGCCGTGCCCGATGATCGAGGCGTTGAGCTTTTCGTGCAGCTCCTGCCAATCGGGATCGGTGGCCGCGTGCACGTCGCCGGAAACGGCCGTGGAGTTCTGGAAGACGTCTCGGACCTTGGTTCCCGGTTCCCATGCTTCCGTGAGATCCTCCATGCAATACTCAAGAAAATGGCCTTGCGCGCCTGTGGAGCCTTCGGAGCCGATTTCTTCCTTGTCCCAGAAGATCAGGCAATTGGCGTGTTCGGGAGCTTGCGCGTCCAAGAAAGCGGACAGCGCGGTGAACACGCAGACGCGGTCATCCTGACCGTAGCCGCCGATAAGGGCGGCATCAAGGCCGACGTAGCGCGCAGGGCCGGCGGGCACGGCCTGCAGTTCGGCGGACATCAGATCCTCTTCGCGGATGCCGTACTTACGGTTGAGGAGGGCGAGGATGTTCGCCCGGACCGGATCTTTCTGTTCTTTTGCGGTTTCGTCCGTATCGGAAGCGGAAGGCAGCGGGCTGTGCCCCAGGATCACGTTGAGCTTTTCCGCGTCAAAGGCGTCGGCCACGGTCTTGGTGACTTCCTTCTGTGCCAGATGCGGCAGCAGGTCAGCGATGGTGAACACCGGATCGCCGGGGTCCTCGCCCAGCACGACCTTGATGGACGTGCCGTCCTCTTTGATGATCACGCCGTGCAGGGCGAGAGGCCGGGCCAGCCACTGATATTTGCGGATGCCGCCGTAGTAATGGGTCTTGGCTTGCCCGATACCCACCTGTTCCTGAAGTGGGCGCTGTTTGAAGTCAAGGCGCGGGGCGTCGGTGTGGGCGCTGATGAGGCGCACGCCCGAAGCGAGCGGCTTCTTGCCCTTGCGCGCCACGAAGACGGCCTTGCCCCGATAGGTGCGGAACACGAGATCCTTCTTGAAATCTTCGGAAAATCCGGCAGCCTTCAATGCTTCAACCACGAGATCCACGGTTTCGCGTTCGGTTTTCGCATGGGAGAGGAAATCCATGTAGCGGGTGGCCAGCACGTCCATCTGTTCCTGGCTTGCCGCATCGGCGTAGTGTGTCCAGCCGTTTTTGGTGTCGAAATCGAATTCGTTGCTCATGTATGCTATCCTTTATGGTTTGGAACGTCGTGATATGGTTTTCCTGCTCCCCCTTTCCGTGCGGGAGAGTCCGGGGCCTTATCCATGAAGCCGTGTCCGGGTAGGCCGCTATTGTGCTCACGCCTGATTCAGCGCAGCCGCGATAACATTGGCGGCCATGGGCAGTTCCTCGTCGGCCAGCGTGCGCGGATCGAGCAGGAAGGCATGATCCTCAAGGCGTCCGATTAGGGGCGGAACGGTTTCGAGCAGGCGCTGCTTGAGGCATTCCGGCGTGCATCCCGTGGGTACGGCGCGCACGAGCGTTGTCGGCAGCGCGTTCTCGGGGAACGAGCCGCCGCCGACGCGGGATTCTCCCCGCGCCAGCCGGATTTCGGCCTTGTCCCCGCACGCCTTGCGGAGGCGGGAAGCCAGACGCGAGGCCCGGCGCTTGAGTTCGTCCGGCGCTGCGGTGATCATCGCGACCGTGGGGATGCGCTTCCGGGCGAGCTGCTCGTCCAGATACAGCCGTAGGGTGGCCTCAAGGGCGGCGAGGGTCATCTTGTCGACGCGCAGGGCCCGGTTGAGCGGGTTCCGCTTGATTTTCTCGATGATCGCCTTCGTGCCCACGATAATCCCGGCCTGCGGGCCTCCGAGCACTTTGTCACCAGAGAAGGTAACCACGTCCGCGCCGGCGGCAACCACCGAACGCACGGTAGGTTCGCCGGGCAGCCCGGCTGCGGTGAAGTCGAGGAAGCTGCCGCTGCCCAGATCCTCAATGAGCGGGAGGCCGTGCCGGTGCGCCATGTCCGCGAGTTCTTCAACGGGCACGTCCGCATGGAAGCCGACGATGCGGTAGTTCGACGTATGGACGCGCATGAGGGCGACCGTGCGCTCGTTGATGGCGTTTTCGTAGTCCTGCGGGTGGACGCGGTTGGTGCATCCGACCTCGCGCAGGGTGGCTCCGCTGCGTTCCATGACGTCAGGAATGCGGAAGCTGCCTCCGATTTCCACAAGCTGCCCCCGGGCGACCACGACTTCGCCGCCGGAACAGAGCGCGTCCATCGTGATCAGAACGGCGGCGGCATTGTTGTTGACCACAAGGGCGGCCTCGGCTCCCGTAAGCGTGCAGAGCAGTTCCTCAACGTGGCTGTAGCGGCTGCCGCGTTCCCCTGTGGCAAGGTTCAGCTCAAGGTTGGAGTACCCCCGGCAAGCCTTGAGGATGGCGTTCACGGCCTCGTCCGCGAGGACGGAGCGGCCCATATTGGTATGGATGACGACCCCGGTGGCGTTGAGCACGCGGCGGAAGCGCGGTGCGGCCTCTTTTTCCGCGAAGGCGGCGAGCCGGGGGAGCAGGGCGTCCAAGCCGAGCTGTCCGGAATCCGTAAGGCGTCCTTCCTTGATGTCTCTGCGGCAGCCGTCCAGAAAGGCGTTGGTGAGCGACCGGAGCAATGGGCGGGGCGTCGTTGCGTACAGTACGGGCGCGGCGTTTTCCAGTCCGCTCAGGCAGGCGTCGACCGAAGGCAGGGAGCGAAAGAGGTTGTTCATGTTTTTTCCTGCGAAAAGTGTGGGAGGATGCGTCCACTGTAGGAAGGCTCTTCCCACCTGCTCTGATGCCGCATCCGGCGGGATGAACTTCGAACGAGGCATCATTATAATAAATATCCTGCTCCTAGGGATGGCTGCGAACAGGGATTCGATAAACACAACAGTCTTTGAAGAGAAGGGGGCGGGCCGCGTTGGCGGGGTTGGGGAGGGGGGAGAAACTTTCTCCAGAAAATTTCTCCCCCCTCCCCAATTCTCTATTCCTTTTTCCCCTTCTCGCTAGACAAGCTCCTGCTCCAGCGTTTGCGGGTGAAGGTTAAAGAACTCGCCGAGCAAATACAAGGAGCCGCACAAAAGGACGGGGTGCCTGTCCGCATCTTCGGCGGGAACGAAGGAGGCCGTTTCTTTCAGGGCGAGGCTCAGGCGCTGGGTCGGCTGCGTGATGGCTGGCCCGCGCCCTTCGGCAAGGAGTTTTGCGAGTTCTTCACCGTTCATGGCCCGCTCGTTGTCCTGAATCGTCGGGACAAACAGTGGCGCGTCCCCGGCGATGCGGCGGATAAACGGCAGCATGTCGGAAATATCCTTGTCCGCAAGGCAGGAGAAGATGACGGCGGCGGGCTGGATGTCCGCATCTCGGACTGCCGTTTCGAACGCACGCAGGCCGTGGGGGTTGTGCGCGCCGTCAAGGATCAGGGGCGGCAGGCCGTTGCAGGCCGGGATGCGCTGGAACCGTCCGGGGAAGTGCGCGGAAGCCAGCCCCTTGGCGGTGGTTTCGGGCATATTGGGCCAATGGTGCTGATCGGCGAGCCAGTCCCATACGGCGATGGCCAGCCGGGCATTGACGCGCTGGTGCGGCCCGGCGAGCCCGAGGGCGGATTGCGGAAACGGGAGCGAGGCCGTTTCACGGAGTTCCGCGCCTTTTTCCTGTGCGGTGCGGAGAAGGCAGTCGAGAGCCTCGGCTTCCTGCGGTGCGGTGAAGGCCGGGACACCGGGGCGCATGGCCTGCGACTTGTCGGAGGCGATGTCCGTCAGGGTAGGGCCGAGGATTTTTTCGTGGTCCATGCCTATGGGCGTGAAGCAGACGGCCTGTACCGGCATGGCCGTTGTGGCGTCGTAGTGGCCGCCAAGCCCCGCTTCCATGACGACGAGATCCACTCCCGCTTCGGCGAAGGCGAGCAGGCCGAGGGCCGTGAGGAATTCGAAATAAGTCAGGTTGGGTGCCGCTTCCATGACACGGTCGGCCAGCACGGGCCAGCGGTCCGCGGGCAGCATCGTCCCGTTGATGCGGATACGTTCGCGCGGGGTGACGAAATGCGGCGAGGTGTAGAGGCCGACTTTCAGCCCATGCGCGCGGGCGACGCACGACAGGAAGGTGGAGGTGGAGCCTTTGCCGTTGGTGCCGACGATCTGCACGGTCACGAACGGGGGTGTGAGCAGCCCCAGCGCGTCCAACGCGTTTCGCATCCGGTCAAGGCCGAAGTCCATGTGAAAGAGCCCGAGGGCGTCGAGATGATCTTGTACGTCGTCGAAAGAATGGAAGCGCATTATCATGCCTTTGCGGTGGGTTGGGTGATGGACGCCGGGCGGCGTCCCGCCGGCGCGGCACGGGACGGTCCCGCTTCGTCGGCATGGGGCAGAAACTAGCCTCTTTTTTCAGGAAGGAAAAGATGCGGAGAGGCCGCGCATGTGGTCGGCCCGGAGCGCGCCGGACGAGGAAGCGCCGAGGTTTTCGGCGTTCCGGTGGGAATGAGAAAGCCCGTGACGGACGCCGGGGCCGCTTTCGTAACGGGTAAAATATTTTGTATAATAAATAATTACATATGGTTTTATACATTTGTCACCCTCTTGACAAGGTGGGTGGAATGGACGACAAAGTGGGGGAAAGTGGGAAAAAGTGGAGTATCCTGACAAAAGGGCCCCGGAGGCCGGATATGTTGTTTCGCGGACAGTCCTATAGAAGCCTTGATGCCAAAGGCCGCCTGATGCTCCCCCCGGAGTTTCGGGATGCGCTGACGGCGGCTTCAGCGGACGGTACATTTGTGCTGACGACATATGACGGCTGCCTTGTCGGCTATCCCTCACCCCTCTGGAACGAACTGGAAGAGCGTTTTGGTCGTCTCCGGAACAGTTCGAGGAAAATCCGGGACTTTCGCCGTCTGGTGCTCGGCGGCGCGGAGGATCAATCCTTTGACGCGCAAGGCAGGATACGCCTTTCCCGCGCGCATGTGGAATATGCCGGGCTCGAACACGACGCCGTCGTGGTCGGACAGGGCGACAAGTTTGAAATATGGGATCAGGCCCGGTTCAAGGCTCTGCTCTCACAGGATTTTGACGATGTGGCCGATGAACTGGCTGAAAGCGGCATCGACTTCTCTTTTTAAGAATCCCCGGACACGCTGTTTATGACGTGCAGCCGGAACACGTCGGCCGCAGGGGCGGCTATGCTTTTGCAGCAGGACGAAACGAACCAATGAATTCCGATACTTCCATGCCTTCTCCTGAATCCGTACACATTTCCGTATTGCTGAACGAAGCGGTGGACGCGCTGGCCCCAAAAGCGGGCGGGCGCTATCTCGACGGCACGGTCGGCATGGGCGGCCATTCCTTTGCCATCATGGAGCGTACGGGTGGCGAGGGCTTTTTGTGCGGTCTGGACAGGGACAGGCAAGCCCTTGAGCTTGCGCGTATCCGTCTGGCTCCGTTCGGGGATCGCGTCCATCTCGTGCACACCCGCTACAGTGAATTCGAAGCGGCGCTGGACGGGATCGGCTGGGATGCCGTCGACGGGGCCCTCATCGACATCGGCGTCTCTTCGCTCCAGATCGATTCGGCGGAACGCGGTTTCAGCTTCAGCTCCGATGGGCCCCTCGATATGCGCATGGACCGTGATTCCGAGGAACTGCCGGTGAGCCGCCTTGTGAATCGGGCCAAGCTTGAGGATCTGAAGGACATCATCGAACGCTACGGTGAAGATCCGCAGGCCGGGCGTATCGCGCGGGCCATCGTGGAGGCGCGGGTGCGCAAGCCCATCGAAACCACCGGGGAACTGGCGGCTCTTGTGGAGCGCGCCTATCCGGCGGCATGGCGGGCCAAGGCCCGGAACCACCCCGCCACGCGCACGTTTCAGGCGCTGCGCATGGCGGTCAACGACGAGATCGGCGAACTGGAACGGTTCCTCGACGCCATCCTCGGCCGGTTGAAGCCGGGCGGGCGCGTCGCGGTCATTTCCTTCCATTCCTTGGAGGATCGGGTGGTGAAACACCGCATGAAGGCATGGGCGCAGGGCTGCATCTGCCCCAAGCACATCCCCGTGTGCGTGTGCCATCATGCGCCGGAAGCCCTGCTTGTGACCCCGAAGCCCGTTTGCCCTTCCGAACGGGAGCTCATGCTCAACCCCCGCGCGGGCAGCGCCAAGCTGCGTGTGGCGGAAAAACTGGATCCTCATGCCCGTCAGGCCGATGAGGACTCCGGCGAAGAGGCCGCGCGCCTGCGGTACGAAGCCAAGCGCGCCGCGCGCCTGGCCCGGCACGGGCGTGAAGGGCGGGAGCGGGCATGAGCCAGATGTCGTCGAGCGGCTGGCTGCTGGCCTTCATCATTTCGTTGCTGTTGAGCCTGCTTATGGGGCTCGCGCTGGTGTGGCTCAGCATTGAGCGTACGGATAAGGCATACTCCATCCGTCAGCTCAGGAATGAGGTGGAGCAGCGCGCCGTCCTCAAAACCAAACTTGAAGTGGAACGGGATAGGCTGTTGGCTCCGCATGTACTGCGCCGTAAAGCCATCCAGCTCGGCATGAGCGAGGCCAAACCCGGTCAGATTCGGCGGATGCCCGATCCGGGGCCTGAAGCCGGGGTACAATAGCCTCCGCCCGAGCGGGCCAGGGGTCAGGTTTCTATGGCATATCTGGGCGCGCGCAAGCGCACGACTCGACAAGCTTCTTCGCAGGCCGTCAACCGACGTCGTTCGGAAGGCGGGCCTCGCGCATGGTTTGCGTCCATTGACTGGAACAGCGTCCGGTTCCGTACGGTGGCGGTGCTTTTTTTCGTTGTGTGGGGTGCGCTGTGGGTCCGGGCCGGGTATGTCCAGCTTTGGGAAGGTCCCTTTCTTGCCGAACGCGCGAGGCGGCAGCATATGGCCGCCGAAACCGTGGCCATGCCCCGCGGCATGATCACCGATCGCAACGGCCATATCCTCGCCCGCAGCGTGGAGTGCTGTTCCGTATACGCGAATCCGAGCATCATCACGGACATAGAGGCCACGGCGACGACGCTGGCCGGGGTGCTCGGGCGTCCGGTCGATCAGATCAAACCTCTGCTGGAAAAAAAGCGCAGCTTTGTCTGGATTGCCCGCCGCGTGGACGACGCCACGGCCGAGGCCATCCGGCAGGCGGACCTTACGGGCGTCGAGCTGTCCCGCGAATTCGAGCGTATTTACCCTTACCGTCAGGTGGCTGGCCAGTTGCTCGGTTTCGTCGGTATGGACGGCAAGGGGCTTGAAGGCATTGAGCGTTCGTTTGACGAGCAGCTTGGCGGCCTTTCCGTGCGTCAGGCCGTGCGGCGCGATGCTTCGGGCCGTGAATTCTACGTGAACAGCAATTATGAGGCGCAGCCCGCCGAGGATGTGCATCTGACCCTCGATTTGCAGGTGCAGTCCATCGCCGAGGAGGAAATCTCCAAGGCCGTCACCGAGTTCGGCGCGAAATGGGGCGGCGTGCTTGTGGTGGATGTGGCCGCCGGCGATGTCCTCGCCTGGGCGCAGTTCCCCTTTTTCAATCCCAATTCCTATAATCAGTACCGTCCGAGCGAGTACCGCAACCGTCTGGCGCAGGACGCGCTGGAACCGGGGTCCACGTTCAAGCCGTTTTTGATCGCGTCGGCGCTCCAGGAAGGGGTCGTCACCCGCGATACCACGTTCAATTGCGAAAACGGGTTGTGGAAAAGCCGGTACATTACCATCCGGGACGACAGCCGCCCGAAACAGAACATCCAGAGCGTGGCGAAGATCCTCGCCAACTCGAGCAATATCGGCTGCGGCAAAATCGGGCTGGAGCTCGGCGCGGTCAAGTACCAGCGTTACCTTTCCCGGCTTGGCTTCGGCGAACGCACGAGCGTCCAGCTCGCCGAGAGCCGCGGCATCCTGCGCCCGGCGCGCGAATGGAGCGAGGCCGACCTTATTTCCTCTTCATTCGGACAGAGCCTTTCGGTCACGGTGCTCCAGATGGCGCAGGCCTATCTGACGCTTGCCAATGAAGGGGTGTACAAACCCCTGCGGATCGTTCTCACCGACGATGTGGGCGGAGGGGACCAGCGTATTTTTTCCAAGAACACCACGCGGGAAGTGCTTTCCATGATGCGTGAGGTCGTCGATGAGGGCACGGGCAAGCGTGCCGCCATCCCCGGCGTCTCCGTGGCGGGCAAGACCGGTACGGCGCAGAAGGCGTTTCGCGGCAAATATGGCGGAGAGCGCACCGCGTCGTTCGTAGGGCTCGTGCCCGCCGAAAAACCGCAATATCTGGTGGTCATTTTTATTGACGAACCGTCGAAAGTGAAATACGGCGGCGTGATCGCGGCACCGGTGTTCAAGTCCGTGACGTCGCGGGTCATGGCGTATCATGGCTCGCTGCCGGACCCCGGCGCGCTGACCCCTGCGCAGATCAAGGCCCAGGAAAAGGCCGAGGCCCGGGCCCGCGCCCGTGCGGTGCGGCGGGGGAGCAAGGAAAAGACCGTGCTCGGCGAGTACCGCAGCGAGTTGGCGACGAAGAAGACGGCGTTGCCGGTTCGGGATTCGGGAACGGTCCCGGACGTGGTGGGGCAGTCCGTGCGGCGGGCTGTGGAAATGTTTGCCCGGCAGGGGCTTGTCCCTGTCATCAAGGGCAATGGTTCAAGAGTGGTACGACAAACGCCGGAACCGGGCGTGCGTTGGGCGGGGAAGGATTCGGCCCCCACGTCATGCGTTCTTTGGCTTTCGGAGCAGGAATAATGGGAATGTATCCGCTTTCGTTACTGGAATCCCGCGTGGCCGCGCAGGGGATGGAGTTGTGCATCGACTCCCGCAAGGCGACCCCCGGTTGTGTTTTTGTGGCTCTGCCCGGCAGCAGTGCTGATGGTTCTCAGTTCATTGCCGACGCCGTGGCGCGGGGGGCCGGGTACGTGGTCTGTCGCCCTGAATCCGCCGGGAACTGCGGCGAAGCGGAAGTCGTCGACTGTGCCGATCCCCGCCAGGCCCTTGGGCTGTTGGCCCGCGCCCGGTACGGCACGGCCTCTCTCCCGTTCCCCGTGGTCGGCGTGACCGGGACCAACGGCAAGACCACCACGACCTATCTGCTCGATCATCTGTTCGCCTCCGCGGGGAAGAAGACCGGCGTGCTCGGTACGGTTTCCTATCGCTGGCCGGGGCATCATGAGGACGCGCCCATGACCACTCCGGATTGCCTCGACGTGCACACCATGCTGGCCGACATGCGTGCCGCCGGTGTGGACATGGCCTTCATGGAAGTTTCTTCGCACGCGCTGGATCAGAACCGCGTCGCGGGCGTCGGCTTCGGCGGGGCCGTGTTCTCGAACCTGACGCAGGATCACCTTGACTACCATCACGATATGGAAACGTATTTCAAGGCAAAGGCCAAGCTGTTCCTTGATGGGGACGGCAAACCTTTCGCGGATCGCGTGATGGCCATCGGCACGGATAATCCGTGGGGGGCCCGTCTGGCGGGCATGGCCCCCGAAGCCATCGGTTTTGGCCTGACGGCCTCCGGTGCCTCCGGGCGCTACCTTGAGGGGAAAGTCCTTTCCAGTACGACCGCCGGATTGCGCCTGCACGCTCGTTTTGAAGGCCGCGAATGGGAATTCACGTCGCCGCTGGTAGGCAATTACAATGCGGAAAATCTGCTTGCCGTGCAGGCCGTCGCCCTCGGGTTCGGCCTCGATCCCGAAGCGTTCCGTTGTTTCGAAACGTTCTGCGGCGTGCCGGGCCGTTTGGAGCGCATCCTCAATCCGCAGAATCTCGATGTCTTTGTGGACTATGCGCATACGCCCGACGCGTTGATCAACGTCCTCAACGCGCTGCGTGGGGCGGGCTTCAAGCGTATCGTCACCGTGTTCGGCTGCGGGGGCAACCGCGACCGCGCCAAGCGCCCGCTCATGGGCGAAGCCGTGGCCAGGTTGTCCGACGTGGCCGTGCTTACCTCCGACAATCCGCGCCACGAGGAGCCTGAGGCGATCATGGCCGACGTCATGCCCGGCCTCTCCGGTGCCGCCGAAGTGTTTGCCGATCCGGATCGCCGCCGGGCCATTGAAAAGGGCCTTGAGCTCCTGCACCCCGGCGACGCCCTGCTCATCGCGGGCAAGGGGCACGAGAGCACGCAGCAGATCGGCGATGTCAAACATCCGTTCAGCGATCAGCAAACCGTCCGGGAGATTCTGGGATGCGCCTGAGTTTTGAAGAGATTGTCCGCGCCGTGGACGGTTCCGCCGTGGCGGGAGCCGCGCCTTGCGGCATCGTGGAAGGCGTGGGCACGGACAGCCGTGCGGTAAAGCCCGGCTCTCTGTTCGTCTGCATCCCCGGCGAAACGTTCGACGGGCACGATTTTGCGGTTAAGGCCATCGAAGCCGGGGCCGCCGCGCTGCTGGTATCCCGGAATCCGTTCGATGCCGTGCCGCCCGTCCCGCTCATCCTTGTTGAGGATACGGTCAAGGCGCTTGGGAAGCTGGCGCATTGCTGGCGCGAGCGCCTCGGCGAGACCCGGGTGATCGGGCTCACCGGCACGGCGGGCAAAACCACGGTCAAGGAACTGCTCGCGCAGGTCCTGAGCCGCCGCGGGCCTACCGCCAAGACGCACATGAACCTGAACAACCAGATCGGCCTGCCTCTGTCCATGTTGGCGGCGACCGGCGAGGAAGCGTTTTGGGTCATGGAGGCGGGCATCAGCCACCCCAATGATATGGACGAACTGGGGGCCATTCTTGAGCCGGATCTTGCCCTGATCCTCAATGTTGGGCCGGGCCATGCCGCCGGCCTTGGCGATCGGGGGACGGCGCATTACAAGTCGAAACTTCTTGCGCACCTCGCACCCGGCGGGACGGCGATCATCAGCGCCGATTATCCCGATCTCGCCCGCGAAGCCCGTGCCGTACGGCAGGAATTGGTCTTCTTTTCCACCTCGGGGCGCCAAGTGGATTACCGTGCGGCCTATGTCGTACCGGCGGGCGAGGACAAAGGGCTGTTCCGGCTGTGGCTGGACGGCGTTTCCATTGATGTGGAGGCTCCGTTCCGTGGGGCGTTCGGTGCGGAAAACGTCATTGCCGTAGCCGCCGTGGCGCACCGCCTGGGGCTGGGCGCCGAGGAAATCGCCGCCGGATTCGCCGGGGCCGCGTTGCCGAAACAGCGCTTTGCCTGTTCGAGGGCCGGGGATTGGCTGGTCATCGACGACAGCTACAACGCCAACCCGTTGTCTTTTTCCCGGATGTTGGAGGCCGCCGCTGAAATGGCCGGGGATCACGCGGACAGGCCCCTTGTGTGCGTGCTCGGCGAAATGGGCGAACTCGGTTCGCTTTCCGAGGATGAGCACCGCAATCTGGGCCGCCTTGTGGCGGATATCAAGCCCCGCCTTGTCTGCTGGAAGGGCGGGCACCTAGAAGAATTTGAAGACGGGTTGCACGCCGGACGTTACGGAGGCGCATTCTGCCCGGTGACGTCCGCCGAGGATATGTTCAAGGGCCTTGCCGCCTGTGATCTCGGCAGCGGTGGGGGCGTGATCCTGTTCAAGGGATCACGTTCGAACAAATTGGAAACGTTGGTCAGAGCCTTTACGGAGGCACAGGCGGGAGAACCCCATGCTGTATAACCTGCTGTATCCGTTGAGCGTTGACTATTCCATCCTCAACATTTTCAAATACATCACCTTCCGCTCCGCATGGGCGCTTGTGACGGCGCTCGCGGTGAGTATCCTCGTCGGGCCTTATTTCATCCGCTGGCTGCAGGCCATCAAGTGCCGTCAGGAAATCCTCAAGGAAGTGAAGGCGCACCAGTGCAAGGCCGGGACCCCCACGATGGGCGGCCTGCTCATCGTGTTCGCGGTGAGCGTGAGCGTGCTGTTGTGGGCGGACCTGACCAACGCCTATGTATGGATGACCATGCTGGTGTTCATCGGGTTCTCGGCGGTGGGGTTCATCGACGACTTTATGAAGGTATCCCACCATCAGAACAAAGGTCTCAGCCCGCGCGCGAAATTTGCCGGTCAGATGCTGGTGGCCGGGATCGCCATGCTCCTGCTGGTGTCGGAACCGGCCTATTCCACGCGGCTGGCGTTCCCGTTCTTCAAGACCCTGAACCCGGATCTCGGGTACTGGTACATCCCGTTCGCCATGCTGGTCATGGTGGGGACTTCCAACGCGGTGAATCTGACGGACGGGCTCGACGGGCTGGCTATCGGCCCGATGGTCGTCGCCGGGCTGGTGTTTTCGGTGTATATTTACATCACGGGGCATGTGCGGTTCGCCCAGTACCTGCAACTTGAATACATTTCCGGGGTGGGCGAGGTCGCTGTTTTCTGCAGTGCGCTGGCTGGCGCGGGGCTTGGGTTCCTCTGGTTCAACGCCTATCCCGCCCAGATGTTCATGGGCGACGTGGGGTCGCTCGGGCTCGGCGGCGTGTTGGCCTTTCTCGCGGTGCTTTGCAAGCAGGAACTGCTCCTGCTCATCGTGGGCGGCCTGTTCGTGGCGGAAACCCTCTCCGTGATTCTGCAGGTGAGCTATTTCAAGGCCTCGGGCGGGAAGCGCATTTTTCGCATGGCCCCGCTGCACCATCACTATGAAATGAAAGGCATTCCGGAATCGAAGATCATCATCCGGTTCTGGATCATCTCCGTGATGCTCGGGCTGATCGCGCTGTCGGCATTGAAGTTGAGATGACCCGGGAAGACATTCCCTTTACGGCTTTGAAGAAAGGCCGCCTGCTTCGGCTTCCTTTCCCCTCCAAAGCGTTTGGCGATGAGGCAGGGGAAAATTGTTCCCGAATCAATTGAAGAGAGAACTTCCCGGCGCGCTCGGAACCATTTGAACCGATTTCGTAGAAAACGGTTCACGGCGGCTTCGAGGGGGGGCGGGGGAGATCATTCCCCCCGGCGGGATCAAGGGGCGGTGCCCCTTGCCGCCGGAGGCATCATTCTGGAGTCATGATGAAAGCTGCAAACGAAATGTTCACGAAGCCTGCACCGGCGGTGAAACCGGGCGACCTCGCGGTTGTTGTGGGAGCCGGGGTTTCCGGCGTGGCCGCCGCCAAACTGCTGCACAAGCTTGGTGCGCGGGTGCGGCTGCTGGATCGCTCTTTGGATCGCATCCCGGCTGATTTCGCGGAATGGGCGGAGTCCGCGGGAGTGGAAATCGTATGCGGCGAACATTCCCCGAGCCAGTTCCGGGATGCGAAGCTGGTCGTGCCGAGCCCCGGTGTGGCCGCTGCGGTCATCAGCAAATTTCTGCCCGACGGCACCCCGCCGGAAATCATGGCCGAAACCGAACTGGCATGGCGCCAGCTTTCCGGCGAGCCGGTGCTCGGCGTGACCGGGACCAGCGGCAAGACCACGACAACCAGCTTGTGCGCGGCCATGTTGAAGGAACAAGGGCTTACGGTGTTTACGGGCGGCAATATCGGCACGCCGCTGTCCGAATATATCCTGTCCGGCGAGAAGGCGGATGTAGTGGTGCTGGAATTGTCCAGTTTCCAGTTGCAGACCTGTTCGACGCTGCACCCGCGCGTGGGCATCCTGCTGAACATCAGCGAGAACCATCTCGACTTCCATAAGGACATGGACGAGTACATCAGCGCCAAGATGCGCCTGTTTGCCAACCAGACGGAGACGGATCTCGCTGTGCTGCAGGACGGCATGGATGAGCTTGCCGGGAAGTACGGAATCAAGGCGCGGAAAATCCATTATACGGAATCGGACCGTTTCCCGGATATGCAGCTCATGGGCCCGCACAACCGCTGCAATGCCGAAGCGGCATGGCTGGCCTGTCGCGAATTCGGCGTGACCGAGGAAGCCGCGGCCCGTGCCGTTGCCGCGTTCCAGCCCTTGGAGCATCGGCTGGAAAAAGTCGCCGAGATCAACGGCGTGCAGTACGTCAACGATTCCAAGTGTACGACCGTGGAAGCCTTGCGGGTGGCGCTGTCGTCATTCGATCGGCCTGTGGTGCTGCTCGCCGGGGGCAAGTTCAAGGGTGGGGATCTGCCGGGCCTGTGCCCGCTTCTGAAGGAACATGCCCGGTGCGTCGCTCTGTTCGGGGCAAGCCGTGAACGGTTCGAACCCGCGTGGCGGGATACGTTGCCCGTGACGTGGGATCGCACCTTGGAGCAGGCGCTGCGCCGAGTGGCGGGCAAGGACGGCCAGCCCGCGCTGGCTCATGAAGGCGATGTGGTGCTGCTGGCTCCGGCGTGTTCCAGCTATGACCAATATCCCAACTACCTGCGGCGCGGCGAAGATTTCAAGCGCGTCGTCCATGAGGTGCTCGCATGACAATGGCCCGTCGCCGTGTTCCCTCGTCAGGATTCCGTCCGACGCAGGAGAGCGCCCCTGTCGGCCAATACGACTGGGGATTGATTGCGCTGTTCCTTATGCTGTTGTGCATCGGCCTGCTTATGGTGCTCTCCGCCAGCGGCGTGGTGGCGGAACGCATCAACGGAGACAAGTATTTCTTTTTCAAGCGTCAGCTCATTTATGCCGTCATAGGCGGGGTTGTAATGTGGGTTCTTGCGGCTGTGCCGCGCCACATCCTGTACAAACTCCAGTATCCGTTCCTGCTGTTTGTACTGATGCTGCTGTTTGTGACCCTGAGTCCGCTGGGCGCGCGCGTCAACGGGGCGCAGCGTTGGATTTCGGTGAAATTCTTCTCCATCCAGCCGTTGGAGTTCGCCAAGATCGCGCTTGCCCTCTACCTGGCCTACTTCATGAGCACCAAGCAGGAGCTGGTGAAGACGTTCAGCAAAGGTATTATCCCGCCGTTCGCCATGACGGCCCTATTTTGTTTTTTGCTGCTGGCCCAGCCTGATTTCGGCGGGGCCGTGGTGCTTTCGCTGATCCTGTTCTTTATGTGCCTGATCGGCGGGACCCGGTTTATTTATCTGTTTATGGCCATCGGCGTGGGCTTGGCTGGCGCGTTGGCCCTGATCATCTTTGAACCGTACCGCGCCCGGCGTCTGGTGGCGTTTCTCGATCCGTTCGCGGATGCCCAGAATGCGGGGTATCAGCTTGTGCAGTCCCTGTACGCGCTCGGCTCCGGCGGCTTCTTCGGCGTGGGCATGGGCGGCAGTTCGCAGAAGATGTTCTATCTGCCCGAAGCGCACAACGACTTTATCATGGCGGTGGTGGGCGAGGAGCTCGGCTTTTTCGGCATGACGCTGATCATGGTGCTGTTCGCCATGCTGTTCATGCGCTGCTACAAGA
Source organism: Bilophila wadsworthia ATCC 49260 (assembly GCF_000701705.1). Lineage (GTDB taxonomy): Bacteria > Desulfobacterota > Desulfovibrionia > Desulfovibrionales > Desulfovibrionaceae > Bilophila > Bilophila wadsworthia. Next base: position 33,654 of record NZ_JNJP01000023.1, read on the forward strand.
TCATCATGGGGCAGTCGGATCTGCGCGATCGTTTTTCGGCTTTCGGCGTGACGCTGGTGCTGGCCATCGGTGCTACGCTCAATCTGGCCGTGGTTATGGGAATGGCGCCGCCCAAGGGGGTGGCTATGCCGTTTTTGAGCTACGGCGGCAGTAGCCTGCTTGCGAGTATGATGTGCATCGGCTTGCTGCTGAATTTTTCCCGCACGGCGCGGTGACAGGAAAGGATATGGGCGTTCGGATCATTCTGACCACCGGCGGAACCGGTGGACATATTTTTCCGGCTTTGGCCGTGGCGGAACAGTTGCGGCGCGAAGGCGCCGAGCTGTTGTTCGTCGGTTCGCAGTACGGTTCCGAGGCCAAGCTGGCGAAACAGGCCGGGCTGGAGTTCCGGGGGTTGCCCGTGCGCGGCGTGCTCGGGCGCGGCCTGCGTTCCGTGGGCGCGCTGTGGGGGCTTTTCCGCGCCGTGTTCATGGCTAGGGCTATCGTAAAGGACTTCCGGCCCGACGCCGTGATCGGTTTCGGGGCCTATGCCTCCTTCCCGTCGCTGGTGGCGGCCAAGCTTTCCGGCGTTCCCATCGCGGTGCACGAGCAAAACGCCATGCCGGGCCTGACCAACCGCATGTTGGCGAAGCTGGCAAAACGGGTGTTCCTGTCTCTGCCGGACGTGACCGGGGCTTTTGACGCGAAAAAGAGCCAGCTCACAGGCAACCCCGTGCGCGAGGCGATCGTGGAGTCCGGGAAAAACGCTGTTGGGCATCCCGGTACCCGCCGTCTATTGGTCATGGGCGGCAGCCAGGGGGCAAAAGCCGTCAATTCCGTGATCCTCGCCAGCCTGGAACGGCTGACGAAGGCCGGGATCGAAATCCGGCATCAGACCGGCTCTTTTGATCTGGAGCGCGTGCTTGCCGGGTATCGGGCGCACGGTGTCGACGCTTCGGGCGTGACGCCGTTTATCGAAGATGTGGCCGCGGCGTATCAGTGGGCCGATCTGGTGTTGTGCCGGGCCGGGGCGACGTCCGTGGCCGAACTGGTCGTAGCCGGAAAACCCGCCGTGCTCGTGCCCTTCCCCTATGCGACTCACGATCATCAGACATACAACGCTCAGGTTATGGTTGATCAAGGGGCTGCGCTGCTGGTGGCGGAAAAAGACCTCCCGCATCTGGACGCCGGGGGGATGCTCATCAACCTGCTGCTGGACCCCGGCACGCTGCGCACGATGTCTCAGATGGCGCACACCTGCGCGCGTCCCGATGCCGCCTCCAAAGTGGCGCAGGGCGTTCTTGCGCTGTGCCGTCAGAGCTGAAAAAGGAAACGATGATGCGTACCAAGTTTACGAAAATCCATATGATCGGCATCGGCGGCTCGGGCATGAGCGGTATTGCCGAAGTGCTCTTGAATCTCGGCTATGAAGTGCACGGCTCGGACATGGCGGACGGCCCCGTGGTTCAGCGCCTGCGCTCGCTCGGGGCGGATATCCATATCGGGCACGCCGCCGGGAATGTGGATGACGTCAACGTGCTGGTAAAGTCCAGCGCGGTTGCGGAAGACAATCCCGAAGTGGTCGCCGCCCGCCAGAAGGGCATCCCGGTGATTCCCCGTGCGGAGATGCTGGCGGAGCTTATGCGCCTGCGGACCGGGATCGCCATTGCCGGGACACACGGCAAGACCTCCACGACTTCGCTGACCGCCGCCATTTTCGACGCCGCCAGCCTTGACCCGACGGTCATCATCGGGGGACGGATCAACGCCTATGGGGCCAACGCCCGGCTGGGGCAGGGCGAGTATCTGATCGCCGAAGCCGACGAATCCGACGGCTCGTTCCTCTGCCTGTTGCCGATCATCAACGTCGTGACCAATGTGGACCGCGACCATCTGGATCACTACGGCAATCAGGAAGCCATCGACGAGGCGTTCGTCAGTTTCATGAACCAGATCCCGTTCTACGGGCTGAACGTCGTGTGCGGCGACGACCCCGGCGTGGAGCGTCTGCTGCCCCGCGTGAAGCGTCCCGTCGTGACCTACGGGTTTGGCTCCGGCAACCACATCCGGGCGGAAGTGCTGGAGTGTGGGGTTATCAACCGTTTCAAGGTCTTCATCAAGGGCGAAGAGCTTGGTGAGGTGACGTTGCGTCAGCCGGGCCGCCACAACATCCTGAACGCGCTTGCCGCCATCGGCGTGGCGTTGGATGCCGGCATCGAGCCGCATTTCTGCATCGAGGGATTGGCCCGTTTCGGCGGGGTGGGGCGGCGTTTCGAGCACAAGGGCGAAAAAAACGACATCCTTGTCGTGGACGACTACGGGCACCATCCTGTGGAAATCGCCGCGACGCTGGCGACGGCCCGTACTGCCTACCCGGATCGCCGGGTTGTGGTGGCGTTTCAGCCGCACCGTTTCTCGCGGACACAGGCGCTGTTCGGCGAATTCTGTCATGTGCTCGGTACGGTGGACAAACTGTTGCTGACGGAAATCTATCCCGCGTCGGAAAAGCCCATCCCCGGCGTGAACGGGCAGAACCTTGCGCAGGGCATCCGGCAGGTGTCGGACGCGGACGTGAGCTATTTTCAGAATTTTGATGAGATGGTTGCCGCGTTGCCGGATATCCTCAAGCCCGGGGATCTGTTCCTGACTATCGGCGCGGGCAATGTGACCACTGTCGGGCCGCGTTTCCTCGCGTTGGAGTAGAAGATCCATCGGGGGAGGGCGCTTTTTGCAAAAAGCGTCCTCCCCCGGCCCCCCCACCCGCAAAAACGTTGACTGGTGGGGAGGCTGCGCGACGGGAGTCCCGTTGTACGGCACCGGGAGAGATTGTTGTGAAAATCGGGAACGCAGCGGCGTTTCCGGTACTGCCGGGGGCCGGGGGGCGCTCGCCCCCCGGACGGGGTCAAGGGGCAGTCGGCCCCTTGCCGCCGGAGGCATCCTTTCCGCTCTGAAGGCTTGAGGCGCAAAAGGGGGCGCGTGCCCCGATAAGTGGCCTTTTATCAGGTGAACGGGCTTAGTTCCCTGTAAAAAATAATATTCAACAGAGTCGTTCTCCTGCGAAACAAACGGGAAAGAGGAAAACCGATGGTACGGATCGTTGCGTCGCCGCGCATGGCTTCTTTGACCTCCCTGCACCTGGGGGGCCGGGCGCTGGCACTCGCCACGTTTGAAAGCGCCGCGGATCTGGAAACGCTGCCCGAGGCGGCGGATCGGATCGGGGGGCGCGTGGCCATGCTTGGCGGCGGGACGAATATCCTCGCCGCCGATGGCGAGCTGCCCGTTGTGCTCGTCCGCTGCGGCATGGACGAAGCGCCCGCCGTGATCGGCGAGGACGGCGGATTGCGGCTCGTACGGGTCGGCGCGGGCGTAAAGCTGCCCCGCCTGTTGGTCTGGTGCATGAAACACGGCTTGTCCGGGCTGGAAGGCATGGCCGGGGTGCCGGGCGACGTGGGCGGCGCGGTGGCCGGGAATGCCGGGGCGCACGGGATGGACATGGGCACGGTGCTGCGCAGCGTGGATGTGTTTTCCCCGGACCGTGGCTTTCGGACGCTGGGACGTGAGGACGTGCGCTGTGAATACCGTTTTTTCGGTTTGAGGGACGGCGGGAAGCCGTGGTTTGCGATTTCCGGTATCGTATTGGCGCTGCGCCCGGCGGAACCGGAAGCGATACGCACGGCCCTGCGCGACAATATCGAACGCAAGCTGCGGGTGCAGCCGGTCCGTTCGTGGAGCGCGGGGTGCGTCTTTAAAAACCCCCCGGAAGGGACGTCGGCGGGCAAGCTGCTTGACGAGGCCGGATTCCGGGGCAAGCGGCTCGGAGGCATGTGCTTTTCCGAGATCCATGCGAATTTTTTGGTCAACGAAGGTAAGGGCAGCGCGGACGCCGCGCTTGAGCTCATCCGTTCGGCGCAGAGCGCCGTATGGGAACGGTTTGGGATCCAATTGCAGACGGAAGTGAAATTGTGGGTATTCTGAGTTCGTCGAAGCGCAACAACAGGCGTCCCGCCCGCAACAGCTACACCAGCCCGCAGCGGAGAGCCCCTTCTTCGGGAGGCGGATCGTTTTTCGCCCATGTGAAGTCGGCCCTCAGCTGGACCCTTGGCCTTGGGCTCGGGGCGGCGCTGCTCGTCGGGCTCGGTGTGGGCGGCCTTCAGTTGCACCGCATGGCGACGACCAGCGAGTTCTTCGCCATCAAGCGCGTTGAAATCCGGGGCACGACCCATTTTTCGCGCGAGGAAGTGCTCAAGGCCGCAAACCTGCAATCGGGCGTCAACAGCCTGACCGTCAACATCGCGGACGTGGAGCAGGGCCTCCGCGACAATCCGTGGGTGCTGTCCGTGGCCGTGAAGCGCCGCCTGCCGGATGCGTTTGAGATCCGCATCCGGGAACGCATCCCCGCATTTTGGATGCTCAAAGACGGCGTCCTGTACTATGCGGACAACAGGGGGCAGATCATCGCGCCCGTGAATGTGGGGAATTTCCTGTCGCTGCCGACGCTGGAGATCCTGCCCGGCGGCGAGGAACTGCTTCCCCAGATGGACGAGCTTTCCCGCGCGTTTCAGGCCGCGCACCTGCCTGTGAACATGGCCAGCGTTTCCCTGTTTCGAGTGAGCGCGGCCAAGGGCTTTGAAGTCTTTATCGAAAACAGGAACCTGGTGCTGTGCATCGCCGCTGAGGACTGGGATGCCAATCTGCGTCGGCTGAGTTTGGTCCTTTCCGATCTGGCCCGCCGCGGCGAGTTGAAGACGGCACGGGAAGTTTGGGCCGCCGACGGCAACGTCTGGGTTGTAGAACCTGAGAATGTCTAAGAGCGAGTAGCGGTTTTTTCTAGACTTTTTACGGAAAATATGCTGTATCCGGGGTATTCAGACTGTGAAACAGGGCGGAAAAAGACACCCTTGTTCTGGCTCAGAACAGCAGTGATGAGCAGGGTGACGCCGCAGCGCCTCCCGAAATGATGGATTCGGGTCTGATTTCGCGTGATCGGGATGACGCAATATCCCGACATGCATTGCGAAACGCGCCAAGGAGTAGCGCATGTCCAAATCTGAATTGATAGTCGGCCTTGATATTGGCACCACCAAGATTTGTGCGGTGGTGGGCGAACCCTCTGAGAACGGCGGGATGGATATTGTCGGTATCGGCACGAGTCCGTCCACCGGGCTGCGGAAGGGTGTCGTGGTCAATATCGAGCAGACGGTGCAATCCATCAAGCGGGCGCTTGAAGAAGCCGAACTGATGGCCGGATGTGAAATCCGATCCGTGTATGCGGGCATCGCCGGCAGTCACATCAAGGGGTTCAACAGCCACGGCGTCATTGCCGTCAAGGGCGGTGAAGTCTCGCCCCGCGACATCGAGCGTGCGCTGGATGCGGCCAAGGCGGTCGCCATCCCGTTGGACCGCGAGGTGATCCACATTCTGCCTCAGGAATACATCGTCGACGATCAGCGCGGCATTGCCGATCCGATGGGCATGGCCGGCGTGCGTCTGGAAGTGAAGGTCCACATCGTGACCGGTGCGGTCACTTCCGCTCAGAACATCGTGCGCTCCTGCCATAAGAGCGGGCTTGACGTGTCGGACATCGTGCTGGAATCCCTCGCCTCGGCCAAGGCCGTGCTCACCGAAGAGGAGCGCGAGATCGGCGTGGCCCTCATCGACCTCGGCGGCGGGACCTGCGACATCGCCATTTTCGCCAACGATTCCATCAAGCATACGGGCGTGCTGGCGCTTGGCGGGCAGAACCTGACCAACGACATCGCGTTCGGCCTCCGCACGCCTATGGCTGCGGCGGAAAAGATCAAGATCAAGCATGGTGCGGCCATTGCCGAAATGGTGCGCCCCGATGAGTATATCGAAGTGCCCAGCGTGGGCGGGCGGGAACCTCGCCGCCTGTCGCGTCAGGTGCTGGCGGAAATCTGTGAACCCCGCATGGAGGAAATCCTCACGCTCCTCGATCAGGAGCTGGTGCGTTCCGGTCTCAAAAACATGATCGGCGCGGGTGTGGTGCTCACGGGCGGGACGGCCCTCATTCAGGGCTGTCAGGAGCTCGGCGAACAAGTCTTCAACCTGCCTACGCGCATCGGGTATCCCCGCAATGTGGGCGGGCTCAAAGATATGGTGAACAGTCCCAAGTTCGCCACGGCCATGGGCCTGCTCCGCTTCGGCGCGGAGAAGGAAGGCATGGAGCAGAAATTCCGTATCCGAAGCGACGGGAATGTATTCAATTCGATCCTGTCGCGCATGAAAAAGTGGTTTTCCGAAATTTCCTGACGTCTGGGCGGTCAGCACGTTGTTCTCTTTGAGGAGGAGCTATGATGGATATGCAATTTGAAGCGGATACACCCCCCGCGAATATAAAGGTCATCGGTGTCGGCGGTGGCGGCGGCAACGCCGTGCAGAACATGATCATGGCGGGCCTGAAGGGTGTCTCCTTCATCTGCGCCAATACGGATGCGCAGGCGCTGCTTCGCTCCAAGGCTGAAATCAAGCTCCAGATCGGCGAGAAGCTGACCAAAGGGCTTGGAGCCGGGGCCGATCCCAACGTGGGCCGCGATGCGGCGCAGGAAAGCATCGGCGCGATCAAGGACGCCATCGGCGATGCCGACATGGTCTTCGTGACCGCGGGCATGGGCGGCGGAACCGGGACCGGCGCGGCCCCCATCGTGGCACAGGCCGCCCGCGAACTGGGAGCTCTGACGGTGGGCGTCGTGACCAAACCGTTCCTGTTTGAGGGCACGAAACGCGCCCGCGCCGCGGAGCAGGGCATCGCCGAGCTCCGCGAGAACGTGGACAGCCTGATCACCATCCCGAACAACCGGCTGCTTACCATTGCGCCCAAGAAAGCGAAACTCAGCGATATGCTGAAATGCGCCGACGACGTGCTGCACCGGGCTGTTCGGGGTATTTCCGACCTTATCACCGTTCCCGGCCTCATCAACGTGGACTTCGCCGACGTGCGCACGGTCATGAGCGTATCCGGCCTGGCCATGATGGGCGCCGGCATCGCCGTGGGCGAAGGGCGCGCCATCGAAGCCGCGCGCAAGGCCATCACCAGCCCGCTGCTGGAAGATGTGTCCATTGCCGGGGCCAAGGCGGTGCTCATCAACATTACGGCCAACGAAGATCTGCTCTTTGAAGAATTCAACGACGCGTCCGCCTACATCAATGACGCGCTCGGCGAAGCCGATACCAACATCATCATCGGGTGCGCCACCGACGAGAATGCCGGGGACGAGATCCGCATCACCGTCATCGCTACGGGCATCGAAGGCAACGCCGCGCCGAAGGTCGTGCAGGGCGGGCAGGCCAATATGGCTACCGTCCGGCCCCAGCAGCGCCCGGCTCAGCAGCCGCAGCAGCCTTCCCATTCCGGGCTGAATTACCAGAAGCAGGCCCTTGCCGAGGAGCACGCGATGCCCCGTATGCGTATGCCCCGTACGGTCGGTAACTTTTCGGATGAGGAGCGCATTGTGCCCACGTTCCTGCGGGATCGCGATCAGCTCTCCAAACAGACGACGCATAATCCCGGCCGCGAAGAGTTCATCTTCGAGGAAGAGGAAATCGAGCTGCCTACGTTCATCCGCAAGCAGGCCAACTAAACCGGGCGGAGCGGTTGCATTCCGCTGCCCGGCATTGCAGAGGCAGATCCATCCGGCTCTTTCGAGAGGCTCTTTCCCGCGGAGAGGGCCTCTCGTTTTTTCGGTGTTCTCCGCGCTGGCCGGTTTGGGAATGGGAGGGAACGTTCTTCTCCAGAAAAGCTGCCTCTCCCTTTCCCAATATATCTCATCAGTTCATATGGGAATGGCGGCGTGCTGGAGGCAAGAGGCATCGGTTCCGGAGTGCCCAAAAAAAGAGTGGCGCTCTCAGGGGTTCGGGCGTATTTATCAGGAATAAGATCTCATAAGTCATCCATCTGGAGATAGCTATGAAAACGATCCGTTTTTTCCTGTTGTGGTGTATGGTTGTGGCGATTTCCGCCTGTACGCCGTTCTACCGCGGCTTTGAAGGCTCGACGTTGGTTTCCCCGGCACGGCCTGACGTTTCCGTCAGCGTTGTGGATATGCCGATGCTTGCGCACGGTCAGATCGCCCCGTTCCTGAATACGGATCAAGGCTACCAGTTCCCGGAAACCCTTGTCTCCGTATACGGAACGGACGCCGCGTCTCCCGTAGCCATTGTGGCCCTTTCCTTTGTGCCCAGCAACGCTTGGGAATGGGACCCGCTGTCCTTCAGCGGGCCTATGGCCCAGCAGAACATGGGGACCGTGTTTGGCGGAGAGAGCTTCTACGGGAGCGTCCGCATCGTCAACGGGGCCAAGGATCCTTTTGCGCCCCTGTTCGCGCCCGAGGATCAGTGGGCTTCCCTTGACTGGCTGGTGCAGCGTTTCGCGTGCCTGAATGATTTCAGGCGGTCCAAGCTTATCCTGGAATACCGCGAACCGCTCCCCGCGTCGCTCAAGGGCGTTTCCGAAGTGCCGGTATACAACGAGGCTGTGCAGGCGTTCCGCGAACGGGCGGCCAAGGTGTTCCACGTCCAGTATGGGGAGGCTCCTATGCCCAAGGACGAGGCCCCGTATATCAAGACGCTCAATGCCCGCTATATGGGGAACTTCCTCGGCAGCATGTCCGTGAAGGAACCCTTGTTCCCCAATTATTCTGATTGATGGAGCCCGCTTTCCGGAAAGGTTTCGTATACCCCGAAGCTTCACGTATGCAGCCCGTCCCGCATGGAAAAAAGAGCGGCGGAACCGGGAATATCCGGCTTCATGCCGTTTAGGGGAACAGGGCAGGGATGCTGAGGGATTGCGGGGACATCCCGGACTGGATCGGAAATGTCGTTTTTTCATAAAGGAAAAGCATGTCCGGGTGGACATGCTTTTCTTGTCTCAGCGGGATTGTTTCTTGCGCTGTCCGCGCTCCCAGTCATCCTTGCGGATGGCCTCTTCTTGAAGCATGATGGGGATATTGTCGCGCACAGGAAAAACCAGACCGCAGGCCGGGCATTCCAGTCCGCTTTCGTTGTCCACAGGTTCCAGCTCTCCCCGGCACACGGGGCAGGCGAGCAGGGCAAGCAGTTCGGGATTCAGAGCCATGAAGCGTCTCCTTGGCGCAGTGTTGACGTATAAATGAAGAGTGTAACGCCTTCCGTTGCGGAGGACAAGCCGCCTTCCGGCAGGGCGGCGATGAGGAGGAAACATGCAGCCCCGTTTTGTTGATTTGCATACGCACACTACGGCGTCCGACGGAACGGACGCCCCCCGGGATCTGATACGCAGGGCGGCTTCCTTGAAGCTCGCGGCGGTTGCCGTGACCGACCATGATACGGTTTCCGGCCTTGATGAAGCGGAAGCGGCCGGGCGCGAGTACGGCGTGGAGATCATCCGGGGGTGCGAGCTCGGCGTACAGGGGCAGTATGGGGAAATCCACCTGCTCGGGTTGTGGCTGCCCCGGCATTCCGCCCCATTGGATGCCGAGCTGGCCCGCTTGCGTGGGCACCGGGAAGAGCGCAATCTGAAGATACTTGATAGGCTCCGGTCTATTGGCATCAATATAGGCTATCAGGAAGTGCTGGATGAGGCCGGAGGCGAATCGGTCGGCCGCCCCCACATCGCCCGCGTGCTCCAGAAACGCGGTATCGTGTCCAATTTCGCGCAGGCGTTTGAGCTGTATCTCGGCTATTACGGTGCCGCATACGTGCCCCGGACCCTGCTCACCCCGGAAGAAGGGGTAAGCCTCATGGCGGATCTCGGCGCTGTGGTGAGTTTCGCGCATCCCATGCTGATCCGTTGCCCGCCGTCATGGTTCGACGAAATCATCCCCCGGCTCAAAGAGGCGGGGCTTGGGGCCATTGAAGCCTATCACAGCGAGCACTCCGCGCGTGACGAGCGGTTCTGCGTGGAGCTGGCGGCCCGGTACGGCCTCGGGCTCAGCGGCGGTTCGGATTATCACGGTATGGCCAAGCCGGGCGTGGAGCTCGGGCGCGGCAAGGGGGGCTTGCGGGTGACGGTGGCGCTGCTCGATGCGCTCAAGGCCCGGCGCAAAAGGCCTGTTGACGACGCTCCGGAGGTCTTGTAGGCCAGCCGTATGAAACTGCTCCGACTGTATCAGGATCAGGCGCGGGAACATCCCGGAGAGGCCAAGTACATGCTCGTTGCCAACGCCATCGCGCAGGGCGTTGAGGATGGCTGTCTTGCGCCCGGCGAATCGCTGCCGACGCACAGGGAATTGGCCGAAGCGCTCGGCGTGACCATCGGGACCGTAAGCCGGGGCTACGCCGAGGCCGCGCAGCGCGGTCTGACCGTGGGTGTGACCGGGCGGGGGACCTTTGTGACCGCGCCGTGCCACGATGTGGACGTGTACGAGGGCGCGGGCAGGATGCATGATCTGGGGTTCATCGCGCCTTTCGAATATCTGAATCCGGATTTGAACGAGGCCGTGGCCGAGTTGTCCCGCTACGCCGATTTGAAGGAACTCAGCAACTATCAGCAGCCGCGCGGGTTGTTGCGGCACCGCGAGGCCGGGGCTCATTGGGCGGGGCGGTACGGGCTGGCTGTTTCGCCGGAGAACCTCCTTGTCTGTGCGGGAGCGCAGCACGCGCTCTTAACGGTACTCGCGTCCCTGTTCAATCCCGGTGACCGCATCGCCGCCGAGCAGCTCAGTTATCCGCTCCTCAAGCAGCTTGCCCGCCGCCTGCGGCTCAACCTGACGCCCGTCCGGATGGATCAGGGGGGGATGCTGCCCGATTCGCTGGAAGCGGCTTGCCGGGCCGGGGGCATCAAAGGGCTGTATCTGATGCCTACCTGCCAGAACCCCACGCTGGCGCAGATTCCCGAGTACCGCCGCCGGGAGCTGGTGGAGATCTGCCGGCGTTATGATGTCATGATCATTGAGGACGACGTGTACGCCCTCTCTTTGGAGCACAATCTGCCGCCGCTGGCGTCGTTGGCTCCGGAGCGCTGCTGTTTCATCGCCTCCACGAGCGAAGCCCTGAGCGGTGGGCTGCGTATCGCCTATCTGTGCCCGCCGGATGCCGTTTTTGCCGAACTGGAGCGGACGATTTCCTACACCATTTCAATGGCTCCTCCGCTTATGGCCGAACTGGCGACCATGTGGATCCGCAACGGCACGGCGGATCGCGTGCTGGCCGCGAAGCGCCGTGAGGCGGCGGAGCGGAATGCGCTGGCCCGTCAGTTGCTGGATGGCTTCCCGCTGGAGACGCGGACTACGGGGTTTTTCTGCTGGCTCAAGCTGCCTGATCCGTGGGCTGCGGTGGCTTTTGCCGAAGCCGCGCGCCAGCGTGGGATCATTGTGGCGGACAGTGACCTGTTCGCGCTCAACCATGCCTCGCCGGAGCAGGGCGTCCGTTTGGCGCTCGGCGGCGTGCGTACGCGGGAAGCTTTGGCGGACGCGTTGGGCACGCTGGCTGGGATGCTGCACGGGTAGGGTGTTGTGGGGAAGGAATATTGGGGAGGGGGAGGGAACCTTTCTGAAGAAAGGTTCCCTCCCCCTCCCCAAAACCCACCCCCTCTCTCCCAAGACTTTTGTCCTTATCGAATCCTTATTCGCAGGTTGTGCGCCTTATCGTATGCCGTTCGTTGGATTTGGTTGCAGGGGCTGGAGGGATGCTCTGGCTGATTGGGAGGTTGGGGTGTTGGGTCACTGTGAAGCATGGATCTTAGGCAGGAATTTTTTATCGGTGTTTCGTGAAAAAGGGAGAGTCTGCTGGATTGGAAAGCCGCATGAAGGGGATTTTTCTTTTGAAATATTTCCGCATTTTTATTATATCTCCTTATAATCATTGATTGAAGGATGCCGCAGCGTATTCTGGGCGAAACCAAAGCTTCTTCCGAGGAGGAATCTCTATGCGTGGTTTCATGAAATATGCGTGCGTGTTGGCCCTTCCCCTGCTCGTAGCGGCGGGTGCGGCGCAGGCTCAGACGTGGCCCGATGGCGGCAACCCGTCCGAAGGTGCCACCCTGTATGATAGCTGTGTCCCCTGTCATACGCTGAACGGCAACGGACTCGCCGGAAAGTCGGTATCCGATCTGATGGACAAGATGAAGGCGTACCAGAGCGGCACCTTCACCGACGCCAAATTGCTTGGTATGCAGCAGGTATTGAAGCCGCTGTCCGACAAGCAGCTTCTGGATCTTGCGGCCTATATCAACAAGATGTAATTCCGCGAAAGAAAGGTTTCACCTCCCCTTGCTCCTGAAAGCGGCGGCCATTACGGGCGCCGCTTTTTGGCGTCCGGCGCGGAGGCGCTCCTTGTCCCTGCCCGGGGCTTGTGTTACAGCAAAAGTCCCTTGAGTACCTTTCTTTTTCTGGAATGCCCATGTCTTCTTTCCGTTCTATTCAGGTCGTCAATGTCCGCTGGTTCAACGCCACAGCGTGGTATGGGCTGGAACTCGCCCGTTTGCTCAATGCTGCGGGGCATGAAAGCCGCGTCGTGGCGCTGGCCGATACGGAAACCTTCGCCAAGGCCGAGGAAATGGGATTGCGCCCGTTGGCTATGCCGCTGAATGCCAAGAATCCGCTGGAATTCCCCGGACTCATCCGTGACATGGGGCGTCTTGTCCGCGCATTCCGGCCCGATGTGGTTAACTGCCACCGGGGAGAATCCTTTTTGTTCTGGGGGCTGCTCAAGGGCATGGGCGGATACGCGCTTGTCCGCACGCGAGGGGATCAGCGGCTGCCCAAGGGGAACCTCCCCAACCGAATTTTACATACGCGGGTGGCTGACGCGGTTGTTGCCACCAACTCGGTGATGGCCCGGCATTTTGCGGAAAAGATGCGTGTACCCGCTGAGCGGCTGCATATGATCTTGGGCGGAGTGGACACGGAGCGTTTCCGGTTTGCTCCCGAAGGCAGGGCGGAAGTCCGTGCCCGGTATGGCTTTACGGATGACGAATGCGTCGTCGGCCTGCTCGGACGGTTTGACCTCGTGAAGGGGCAAAGGGAAACCATCGCGGCGCTGGCAAAGCTTGTGGGCGAAGGTGTGCGAAACATCCGGTTGCTGCTTCTCGGCTTTTCCACCGCGACGCTTCAGGAAGAGGTTGAGGCGTGGATCCGCGAGGCGGGCATGGAGCGGTATGTGACCATCACTGGAAAAGTCCCGGATGTGACGGCCTGCCTGTCCGCGCTGGACGTGGGCGTGGTCGCCTCGTTGTGGTCCGAAACCATCGCCAGGGCTGCGCTTGAGATCATGGCCTGCGGGCGGCCGCTCGTATCCACTTCAGTGGGGGTCATGCCGGATCTGCTTCCCGCGTCGGCACTGGTTGCGCCGGGGGATGTGGACGCGCTGGCTGGCGTGCTGCGGCGGGCGGCGACGGATGAGGCTTGGCGGCGGGACTTGGCCGGGCATTGCTCCGAGCGGATTATGTCCCTCCGGGACAAGGATTTTCTCGAACAGACGTTGGCTGTCTACGCGGAAGCGTACCGTCGGCGGTGTTCATCCTAGGGCCGTTCAACTTTGGGATGGTACCGCTTTCAAGACAGTCTGCCCCAAGGAACGCTGCGGACAGGGATTCGATAAACACAAAAGTCTTTGAAGGGAAGGGGGTGAGGGGGGAGGAGAAATGCGGGAGGTGCTCTCCCATTCTCCAGAAAGTTTCTCCTCCCCTCCCCAACGCCTCCATGCCTTTCCAAAGCTCATCTGCCTAAAGGAGGCTGCGAGATGGATTGCACTTTTGCCAGCGACAATACCAGTGGCGTGCACCCGAAAGTGATGGAGGCCCTGAACAAGGCCAACGTGGGCGCGGCGGAGCCTTATGGCGACGACCCGTGGACCGCCGAAGCCGAGGGCTGCTTCAAGGCGCTGTTCGGCGATGACGTCGACGTGTTCCTCGTCCCGCTCGGCACGGGCGCGAACGTGCTCGGGTTCAACCGCATGATACGCTCGTGGCACTCCATTCTGTGCAGCGACATGGCCCACACGCAGACCTCGGAAAGCGGGGCGGTCGAGGCCGTCGTGGGCTGCAAGATGACCCCCATCCCCTCCGTGCACGGCAAGATTTCCGCAGGGGCTCTTTCCGCATACCTGACAGATATGGGCAGCCCGCACCACAGCCAGCCCGGTCTGGTGGCGCTCACGCAGTCCACGGAAGTGGCCACGGTGTACACGCCGGAAGAGATTAAGGCCATTGTCGACGTGGCACACGCGAACGGCTTGTTCGTGCACATGGACGGTGCGCGCATCGCCAACGCCGCGGTTGCGCTCGGCTGTGACGTGCGTTCCTTCACCAAGGATCTCGGCGTGGATATGATGTCCTTCGGCGGCACGAAGAACGGCATGATGATGGCCGAATCCGTCGTCGTTTTTAATAAGGATTTCGTGCGGGACTTCGTGACCCTCCGCAAGCAGAACCTCCAGCTTGCCTCCAAGATGCGGTTCCTTGCGGCCCAGTACATAGCGTATTTCAAGGACGGGTTGTGGCTGGAAAACGCCCGGCACGCCAACAATATGGCCCGTCTGCTTGCGGATCTCATTTCCGGTATGCCGCACGTGGAGCTGGCTCATCCTGTGGAAAGCAATGGCGTGTTCGTCAATATGAAGCCGGAGCACATAGCCGCATTGCAGCGGCAGTACATGTTCCATGAGGTTGAGCCGTCCGCGCATACCGTGCGCTGGATGCTCAGCTTCAATACCTCTGAAGAGCAGGTACGCGCGTTCGCCAAGGCGATCGGCGCATTGGCATAGAATCCGTTTACCGGTTCCCTACGGAAGCCTTTCGGAACATCTCCGAAAGGCTTTTCGTTTTGCGGAAGAGCGGAAGAAGAGTCGCCGCGCGAGCCAGTACGGTTTTGGTGGTCAGCCCTGCGCTGCGTCGGAAGAGGAAAAACTTGCAAGGGATCAGGGAAACTTGTTTTTGAAAGGCATGGAGGCATTGGGGGAGAACTTTTGGGGAGAAGAGCTTCCTTTTCGCAAGCCTGTCGGCGTGGAGCTCCCCCTCTATTTCTAAACTTTTACTTTTATCGAAAGCCCTGTCCGCAGCCTCTTGAAGAACCGGATACCATCTGAAAGCAATATGTTTTCAAAGAAAGACATGCTACGGTGTTTCCGGTGGCATGGTGCCGTCATCAAGCCGTGTGATGAGCACTGCCCCGTCCGTGAGTTCCGTCAGCGCGGTTTCGAGGGCCGGGATGTTTTGATCGGGAAGCAGCAGTTCGTAGGTGGCGTCCACGCCGAAGTTTTCCGAGGCGACGGTGGCCCGGTAGTCCGGCAGCAGGCGGCGAAAGACCGTAATATGCGGATAGTCGAGGACCACCTCGACGCGCGCGGGGATCATATGTTCGCGTGTGGGCAGGGTTTCGAGGCCCAGTTTGACCATGCCCTGATATGCCCTGACGAGGCCCCCCGTTCCGAGCTTGATGCCGCCGAAATAGCGGGTCACGACCGCGGAAAGCTCACCGACCCCGCCGTGCAACAGCATGGTGAGCATGGGGCGGCCCGCCGTGCCGTGCGGTTCGCCGTCGTCACTGTAGCCGACCTTGCTGGTTTGGCCGGGCGCTCCGGCGGCGTAAGCCCAGCAATTGTGGGTCGCGTCGGGGAATTCCTGTTTGATCCGCTCGATGAAGGATTTGGCCGCCTCCGGGGTCGGCGTATGGGCAAGGCTGACGATGAACCGGCTGCGGCGGACGATTTCTTCGCAGCGGTGCAGGTCTTCTGGGGCCAGATCCGGGATGAAATAGGAGACAGACATGGGAACAAGGTGTAGCGTCTGACGGGCGGCGGGTCAAGCTTGCGTGCCGTCATCACCGTATTTCTTGTACTTTTTCCGGGACGATATTTTTTTTTGAAAAAAGTACAGATAAGGCTTTACAAGAGGGCTGGATTCTTATAAACAGGAATCGTTCCTGATTGAGAACGTAAGCAACACACTCTACATAACCTAACTATCCCCAAAGGAGACTTCCCATGAGCAAGACCGAAAAGAATCTGATGGACGCTTTCGCTGGAGAATCTCAGGCTAACCGCAAGTATCTCGCTTTCGCCAAACAGGCTGACAAGGAAGGCCTGCCTCAGGTTGCCAAGCTGTTCCGCGCCGCCGCCGAAGCTGAAACCATCCATGCCCATGCCCACCTCCGCAATGCCGGAAAGATCGGCGACACCACCGCCAACCTCAAGGCCGCCATCGAAGGCGAAACCTACGAGTTCACCAAGATGTATCCTGAGATGATCGCCGACGCCAAGGAAGAAGGCCAGGATCGCATCGCCAAGTATTTCGATATGGTCAACAAGGTTGAAGAAGTGCACGCCAACCTCTACAAGAAGGCCCTTGCCGATCCTTCCTCCATCACCGGCGACCTCTATGTCTGTACCGTGTGCGGCTACACGCAGGAAGGCCCCTGCGACAAGTGCCCCATCTGTGGCGCCGTGGCTGCCGCTTTCGCCAAGATCGACTAGTTTTTTGCGCGTAAGGTGAGCAAGGAAAGGGGGCCAAGAAAACAGCTTTTCGACTCCCTTCCCAACGTTTTGACTGACAGGGTGGCCTGACCACAACGCTAGTGCGCAAGATCGTCAAGCATAGCCCCCACTCAGTCTGGAAAAGGCATCTCTCCCGTAAGGAAGAGATGCCTTTTTCTTTACGATGTTAACCGCTTGAAACAGCGTGGTTTCCACCCATCACCCTTTCCCATGCATTGCTGAAAGGGGAAAGCGGTGAAGAGGGATTCGATAAGGTCAAATCCTTGACGTGATCCCCCGGCTAAGCCGGGGGGCTCCTGCAGTTTGACAATTCCCTAAAACAGCAAACCTCCTTGTCCGAACCGCTCAAGGCAGAACAAGGAGGCTTTTTATGAAGCAATTACAAAGTTTAAGTCATACGGTCTGGGAGTGTAAGTATCATATAGTGTGGATTCCGAAATACCGGAAAAAGGTTTTGTACGGCAAGATTCGTGAGGAGTTGGTGGGCGTATTTCATGAATTGGCCAACCGCCGAGGCTGCAAGATATTGGAAGGGCACCTGTGTGTGGATCATGTGCACAT
>NZ_JNJP01000024.1 GCF_000701705.1 Bilophila wadsworthia ATCC 49260
GCTTGATCAGGGTATCCTTGCCGTTTCGCCCATGCTCGCCCCAAAAAATGATGAACACATGCTCCTTGCGGTCGCGGATCAGGCCGTAGCCGAGGAGCCGCCAGATGAAATCGACAAGCCGCTGGTTGCCGTCCATGCTCCGGAGCAGAAAAGCGTTCGTCTCCGGGCAGGGGTCTTCAAGCTCCAGCATGTCCGGCGCGTACTCGGTCAGGCAGGCATTCAGCAGGTAATCCTCCGGGCGCCCATCCCGAAGATCTCCCGTGCGAAGATCAACAACGCCGTTCGGACAAGGCAGGGAGTAATACTGCTTGTCGATGAAGTCCGGCATGATCAACAGGGGCTGGCGTGTCCTCCGCGTCATGACCAGCAGATCATCCTGTCCTGTCTTGCTTCGGAGCCGATCCACCCGACGGTATCCCTTGTCGGCTATGCCCTGTATCTTTTTTTTCAAGTCCTTTTCTTCATCGGAAACGGAATCGGCCTCCTGCTGCTTTTTGTCCGCAGCTTTCAGGTACCGCTCGCAGACATTTTCGATAGACTGATAGGCTTCGTTCCAATCGTCTTCGCGCCAGTGGTGGCGATTCCAGACGAGGAAGCGTTCCCAGTGCTTGACGTAAACGATCAACCCTCGGTGCAGTCGGTTGTAGAGCTTGGCGTCACCGATGCCGTTCTCTTGCATGTAAGCGAGCAGCTCATCCACGGGAATGTCAGGAGCCGTAACCTCTATCGGATGATAGAGCGATTGGCGGAGCGTCCGATCCTGCTCTACCTTTGCAAGCATATTTTTCTCTGAGGCGTTGAGCGTTTCGGCCTCACACCGCTTTTTGACCTGCCCGGCATATTTGTTCTTTTTCACTATAACACCTTAATTTTATTTGAAATAAATATGCCAACATTTTAGACAGCAGCTAACATCCCCAGAAAACATCTCGTTATTTTGGGGAGTTCATTTCGCAAGTCGTAGCCACAGTATGGGGTCGAACCGCCGTTGTTTTCTTCGCCAGCCCGGAAGGACCCGCGAAGGATATGGCTGTAGACTTCGCCCAAAGGACTCTTGTGGGCGTGCTTTTTTTGTGAGAGGGGATGTGGGGAGAGAGCTAACCTTGCTTGAAAAAAAACTCTGGTTAGCAATAGGTTAGCAAAAAGAAATGACACAAAACGAATCAGGAAAATAAATACTGTAAGGACAACTTGATATATGCAGAAATGGTTTATGCATGTGGATATGGACGCATTTTACGCTTCCATTGAGCAGAAAGACCATCCTGAACTGCGCGGCAAACCGGTCATCGTTGGCGGAGGCGGTCCCAGGGGAGTCGTCAGTGCGGCTTCCTACGAAATCCGGAAGTTCGGCGTCCATTCCGCAATGCCCATAGCACAGGCATTGCAGCTCTGCCCTCATGCTATCCTCGTTCCCGTGCGTATGGCACGCTATGCCGAGGTTTCCCGAACCGTCATTGATGTCTTGCGCTCGTATTCCCCCCGAGTCGAAAAAGCGTCCGTCGATGAAGCCTATCTTGACGCGACGGGGCTGGAACGGCTCTTTGGCCCTGTGGAAGACATGGCCCGGCGCATCAAACGCGAAGTGAAGGAAGTAACCGGAGGATTGACCTGTTCCATCGGGCTGGCCCCCGTCAAGTTTCTTGCCAAGATAGCTTCCGATCTGAACAAACCTGATGGGCTCAGCATCCTTTACCCAGATAAACTGCCCGCCTTCCTTCAGTCGCTTCCAGTGGAACAAATACCGGGTGTGGGAAAAACAATGGTCAGAGAGCTCCAAAGTCTTGCCATCCGCACTGCAGGCGATGTCCCCCGTTATCCCAAAGTGTTTTGGGAGCGCCGTTTTGGAAAAGCCGGCATAACCCTCTACGAACGGGCACAAGGTATTGACCCTCGCGAAGTGGAACCCTATACGCCTCCCAAATCAGAAAGCGCCGAAACGACGTTTGACATCGACACCCGCGATATAGGCTTCCTCAAGAGCTGGCTTTTCCGCCATGCGGATCGGATAGGGCGCACCTTACGGAAACAAAAGCTTCAGGGCCGCGTGATCACGCTCAAAATCAAATATGCAGATTTTCGGCTCATGACCCGCAGGATCACGCTTGATGCCCCGACCAGCGCTACGGAAACCATTTATGAAACAGCGTGTGATCTGCTCGATCACATGCGTCTTGAGGAGAAAATCCGGCTCATCGGTGTAGGCGTCTCCGGTTTCGACAGCCCGCCGCACCAATTGCGGCTCCCTACCATCGGAAAGGACAGTCAATCCAACGAAGAACGCCGCACCAAGCTGGACAAGGTCATGGACGAGCTTCAAGACAAGTTCGGCCAAACATCAGTCGTACGCGGGCGCCTCTTCCAGCAGGCGGCACAGCCCAAAAAACGGACCTGATCCTTTCCCTTCTGCGGGAAAGCCCCCTATCCCTCTTCCTTTCTCTTCGGCGCACTGCTATACTCTTCCGCCATGAACATCATTATTATGAATAATAGGGCCAGTTTTCTGGTCAGCTTTTGGAGTGTGCTCATCTCCCGCCTACAGGAAGAAGGGCATCAGGTAACGTGCCTCGTCCCTGCGGGCGATTCCGAAGCCGAAGCCACCCTCAAGGGGTTTGGGGCGAGTATCCGCAACTATCCTTTGGACAACAAGGGGCTGAATCCAGTCCATGATTTAAAAACTTGCCTTGCCCTGTACAGGATCTTCCGTGAGGAACGCGCCGATATCCTGTATGCGTCCACCATCAAGTCGGTCATTTACGGTATTCCGATGGCAGCTTTGGCGGGCATCCGATCCCGCTACGCCATGATTACGGGGCTCGGGTATATGTTTGAGGCCAACACCCCAGTAAAAAAGATGCTCACGTATCTGGCCTCCTCCCTCTATCGTATTTCGCTTTCTTTTAGCGATGCCGTGTTCTTTCAGAATACGGACGATGTCCAGACGTTTCGGGATTGGTATTGCCTGCCGCGCGGTGCCCATGTCGTCATGACCAAAGGTACGGGAGTGGATACGGACAAGTTTGCCGTGGCGCCTCTTCCCGAAGCCCCCCTTACATTCCTTCTTGTGGGAAGGCTTCTTGAAGCCAAGGGATTGTATGAATATGCTGAAGCGGCCCGTCTGGTAAAGAAACGGCATCCCAATGCCCGTTTCCAGCTTCTGGGTGCTCCCGAAAGCTCCAGGGGCGGAGTCCCTCTTGAAACGGTCAAGGGATGGGAACGGGAAGGTATTATCGAATACCTCGGCGTCACGCGTGATGTGCGCCCCTATGTCGGGCAGGCGAATGTTGTCGTTCTCCCCTCCTGGCGGGAGGGCTTGCCGTGTTCGCTCATGGAAGCCATGAGCATGGGACGTCCCATCGTGGCAACCGATGTTCCCGGATGCCGGGACGTGGTCGTCGACGGGAAGAATGGTTTTCTCGTGCCTGTACGGACCCCCGAGGCCTTGGCAAAGGCGTTGGAGTCGTTTTTGGAGGATAGCGCTCTGACGGCCCGTATGGGGAAGGAAGGAAGGTTCATTGCGGAAACAGAACTGGATGCCCGCAAGGCTGCCGATCTTATCCTCAGCGTCATGAAGTTGGTTTCGTAACGAGGATTCACTGGAGGTTTCCCTTGCTTATCAGCGGTTATCGCAAAGGGCTGTTTAAAGTTCTGGATGCCGTCTGCATCCTTGCGGCGCTCAGCATTACCGGGTGGTTTATGCTGCCTGCGGATCTTTCCGTTCTGGACGACTACACAGGGGCGTCGCTGTTCACCGTCGTCTCCTATCTTTTCTTCTTTTACGTGCTGGATGCCTATAACGTCGGGGCTGAAGATTTCAAGGACACCACAGGCCGGGTCCTCATAGCCTTCTTCCTTGGCGCCATCGCTTCCGCCTCCGCATTTTATGCGTTCCAGCACTGGCGTTTCGATCGCAGGACACTGCTGCTGCTCTTCAGCTTGTGCCTTTTGTTCTGCCTTGGCTGGCGTGCGCTCTATTACAAGCACATCGGCCGCTTTGTGCATAAAGCCAGAATCCTGCTCATCGGGACCGACCGTGCCGGGAAGGTACGCCAGACCATTTCCGAATCCCTGACCGACGCCGACATCGTCGGTTATGTGGGCGACTGCGATAACGACAGGGAAATCCCCTATCTTGGCACCCCCATGCAAGTTGAGGAAATCGCCAAACAGCAGAACGTCACCATGATTGTCTTGCTGCCCGACGCCCCCATCGACGAAGACATCGCTACCGAACTGCTACATGCCAAACTGCACGGGCAGATGATCGTCGATGTCCGCTCCTTCTGCGAACATATGGTGCACCGGCTCCCCGTCTCACAGATCAGCTCCGAATGGTTGCTCACGGAAGAAGGCTTTTCGCTCAATACCCGAGGTTCCCTGCGCCGCCTCAAACGGGCTTTCGACCTGTTCGCCACGCTCGGCCTGCTGATCTGCACATCGCCCATCATGCTTCTCACCGCCATTGCCATCCGTGTGGAATCTCCCGGCCCCGTCATTTACCGGCAGCGTCGCGTGGGCCTGTTCGGGCAGGATTTCACCGTCTACAAATTCCGCTCCATGCGTACCGACGCCGAGAAAAACGGTGCTGTCTGGGCCATGAAATCCGATCCGCGCGTCACCAAGGTGGGGAAAATCATCCGCAAGACCCGCATCGACGAATTGCCCCAGTTGTGGAACGTGCTCAAAGGGGAAATGAGCCTCATCGGACCTCGCCCGGAACGCCCTGAATTCGTCAAGGAACTGGAGAAGGAAATCCCCTTCTACAGCCTGCGCCACGCGGTCAAGCCCGGCGTCACCGGCTGGGCTCAGGTGTGTTACCCTTACGGCTCCTCCGTCGAGGATTCCCGCCGCAAGCTGGAGTATGACCTGTACTACGCCAAAAACATGTCCATCCTGCTGGACGTCCGGATCATCCTCAAGACCATCGGCGTGGTGCTCTTCCCCAAGGGCGCGCGCTAACCCTTCCCCTTCTCTCGTCAGGGAAAAGGCATACCGGAAAAAACGGTATGCCTTTTTTGTTTTCTCGGCACATTCTAACGCCTCAACGCCTCCAATCCCGCATTTATCATAGGGATACAGCTATCATGCGGTTGACGGACATCCCCGAAAAGGCTTCAGTGTGAAACAGGTACGGCAGAAAAAGAAGCCGTCCGTGCGGATGTGTCTTTTGCCAAGGACCCGTCTTGAACACAACGCTGACCAAAAGAAGGATGTATCCATGTTCAACCCAGAGGAAACCCAGTACGAAGTGCTGCGCCGCAGAGGCATCTGTCGACGTGATTTCCTGAAATTCTGCTCTATGGCGGCGGTTGCCTTGGGTCTTGGCCCAATGGGCCACCTCGAAATCGCCCACGCTATGGAAACCAAACCCTATCTGCCCGTTCTCTGGATCAACGGCCTTTCGTGCTCCTGCTGCACGGAATCCTTTATCCGTTCGGCGCATCCTTTGGCTTCCGACATCATCCTTTCCATGATCGCGCTGGACTATCAGGACACCATCATGGCGGCTGCGGGCGATCAGGCTATGGAATGTTTCGAAGAAGCCATCAGCACCTACAAGGGGCGCTATATCCTCGCGGTGGAAGGCAATCCGCCTCTTGGCGAAGAGGGCATGTACTGCATCGACGGAGGGCGTCCCTTCATGGACAAACTCCAGCGCGGAGCCGCCGGAGCCAAGGCCATCGTCGCATGGGGGACCTGCGCCTCATGGGGATGCGTGCAGGCTGCCCGCCCCAATCCGACTCAGGCGACCCCTATCCACAAAGTCATTCACGACAAGCCGATCATCAAGGTCCCGGGCTGCCCCGCCATCCCGGACGTTATGAGCAACATCGTCGCCTACATCCTGACCTATGATCAAATCCCAAAACTCGACTCTCAGGGACGCCCAGAGGTCTTTTACGGCAAACGCGTGCACGACCAATGCGTACGCCGCGCCCACTTCGACGCGGGCCAGTTTGTGGAATCTTGGGACGACGCCGCGGCGAGCCTCGGCTACTGCCTCTATAAAATGGGGTGCAAGGGGCCGACGACCTACAATGCGTGCCCCGTCACCCGGTGGAACAACGGGGTTTCCTATCCCATCCAGTCCGGCCACGGCTGCATCGGCTGTGCCGAACAGAACTTCTGGGATCACGGTTCCTTCTACAGCCGCATCACCAACATTCCCCAATTCGGAACCAACACGACTGCCGAAACCGTGGGCGTGGCCGCCGTCGCCGGCATCGGTGCCGGCGTGGTGACGCACGCGGCCATCAGTACCGCCGTGCACCTCAAGCACCGCTACGGCAAGGACAGCGACTGCTCCAAGGAAACCAAGACCGCACAGGCTGAAAAACCCGCTTCCAACGATTCCACCCCTTCTGAAAGGAACTGATCATGGCCTACGAATACACAACGCAGGGATACACCGTTAACGACTCGGGGCGGCGTCTTGTCGTCGACCCGGTTACGCGCATCGAGGGACATCTCAGGTGCGAGGTGAACATCAACGACGACAACGTGATCACCAATGCCGTCTCATGCGGGACCATGTTCCGGGGACTGGAAATCATCGTCAAGGATCGTGACCCCCGAGACATCTGGGCCTTTGTGGAACGCATCTGCGGCGTCTGTACGGGCACGCACGCACTCGCCTCCGTCCATGCCATCGAGGACGCGCTCAAAATCGACATCCCCGACAACGCGAACATCATCCGCAACCTGATGCAGCTGGCCTTATGGTATCATGACCACCTGGTGCACTTCTACCAGCTCGGCGGGCTGGACTGGATCGACGTGGTTTCCGCTTCCAAGGCCGATCCCAAGGAAACGTCCAGGCTTGCCCAAAGCCTTTCCCCGTGGCCGCAATCCTCTCCGGGCTATTTCGCCTCCGTAAAGGAAAAGCTGGTCCGCATCATCTCCACCGGTCAGCTCGGCATCTTCAAGAACGGCTATTGGGGGCATCCCGGCTACAAGTTCCCGCCCGAGGCCAACCTCATGCTGGTGGCCCACTATATTGAGGCTCTCGACTTCCAGAAAGACGTCGTCCAGATCCATACCGTCTTCGGCGGCAAGAACCCCCACCCCAACTGGTTGGTGGGAGGCGTGCCTCTGGCCCTCAACATCAATGGCAAGGGCGGGGCCGACGTCATCAACATGGAACGCCTAGAGCTCGTCCTGTCGATCATCAAGCGCTGCCGTGAATTCTCGGCGCAGGTGCTCGTCCCCGACAGCATCGCCCTCGCCAAGTTCTATCCGGAGTGGCTGCACCTCGGCACGGGCCTCTCCAACCAGTCGCTGCTGGCGTATGGTGCGTTTCCGTCCATCGCCAACGACTACTCGCAAAAAAGCCTGCTCATCCCCGGCGGGGCAATCATCAACGGCAACTTCAATGAAGTGTTGCCCGTCGACCTGTCCGACGAGGATCAGATCCGTGAAGAAGTCGGGCGCTCGTGGTACACGTATCCCAAGGGCGTTACCTCCCTGCATCCCTATCAGGGCGAAACCGTGCCTCACTTCGAGCTTGGACCCGCCACCAAGGGGAGCAGGACGGACATCAAGCAGCTTGATGAAAACGCGCCCTATTCGTGGATCAAGACACCCCGCTGGCGCGGCAACATGATGGAAGTGGGGCCGCTGGCAAGGACGCTTATCGCCTACCAGCTCAAGCAGCCGGACATCGTCGCCCGCGTCGACGATCTGTGTGCCCGGATCGGGGCGCCCGTCACGTCGCTGCAATCGACTATGGGCCGCATCCTCACCAGAGCGCAGGAAGCGCATTGGGCGGCCGACACCATGCAGGTCTTCTTCGACAAGCTCATAACGAACCTCAAGAACGGCGACAGCACCGCCGTCTTCACCAACAAGTGGGATCCCGACACATGGCCCCAGGAAGCCCGCGGCGTCGGCTTCACCGAGGCCCCCCGCGGCGCGCTCGGGCACTGGACGGTCATCAAAAACAAAAAGGTGGACGTCTACCAGTGTGTCGTCCCTACCACATGGAACGCCGCACCGCGCAGCGACGGCGGCCAGCTCGGCCCGTATGAGGCCGCCCTGCTCGGCACGAAGATGGATGTGCCCAAGCAGCCGCTGGAAATCTTGCGTACGCTCCACAGCTTCGATCCCTGCCTTGCCTGTGCGACGCACGTCTTGGGGCCGGACGGCAGCGAACTGCTGACGGTCCATATGGACTAAGGAGAACGCCATGAACGAACCTATTCAGGAAGAGAAACCCATCTATGTCTTCCAGCTGCCGATCCGCATCTGGCACTGGAGCATGGTGCTCTCGTTTCTCGTGCTTATCCCTACGGGGTACATCATCGGCAAGCCGTGGCATTCGCTGGACGGCGACCCGACCTATCTCTTTTACATGGGCTATACCCGCATGGCCCACTTCATCGCCGGATTCATCATCACCATCGGCCTGCTCTGGCGCATCATCTTCGCGTTCTTCGGCAACAAATACTCCAGACAGGTTTTCATCATTCCGTTCTGGAGAAAAAGCTGGTGGCTGGACCTGCTGTCGGACTTCCGCTGGTACCTGTTTCTCGACAGGACCCCGCGCGAGCACATCGGGCACAATCCGCTGGCCCAGCTCGGCATGATGACCTGCATCAACCTGCTCATCATCATGATCCTGACGGGCTTCGGCATGTACGTCCAATCGTCCGACTCGGTCATCCTCCAGCCATTCCATCTGGTGGTGGACTTCATTTACTGGATCGGCGACAGCGGGCGGGATCTGCACAGCTACCACCGCTTGGGTATGCTGTTCCTCATGTGCTTCATCATCATTCACTTGTATATGGTCATCCGTGAAGAAATCATGGGCAAATCCACGCTCGTCTCGACCATGTTCAGCGGATTCCGGCTGCTGCGCTCAGGAAAGGGAGGCTGATCATGGAACGGATCGTCGTATTGGGGCTTGGCAATATCCTCTATGGGGATGAAGGCTTCGGCGTCCGGGTCGCGGAACGGCTCTATTCGCGGTATGCCTTTCCCGACAACGTGGAAATAGTGGATGCCGGAACACAGGGGCACCCCTTGCTGGCCTTCGTGGAGCGGGCCACGCGCCTGCTGTTGCTGGACGCCGTGGACTTCGGGCTCCAGCCGGGGACCACCGTCGAGAAGGACAGCACAGGCATCCCGGCCTATTTGAGCGCGCACAAGATGAGCCTACACCAGAACAGCTTTTCCGAAGTGCTGGCCCTTGCGGAGCTGAAGGACTGCCTCCCGGAGGAAATCCGGCTGATCGGAGCCCAGCCTCTGGACATGACCTATGGAAACACGCTGAGCCCCCTGTTGCTGTCGCGGCTGGACACGTTGGTGGACATGGCGCTCCATCAGCTTCAGGCATGGGGCGTGCCCGGCCGTCCGGCGTGTCCCGAATCCGTATTCCAGAACCCTGAGATCTCGCTTGAGCGGTATGTTCCCTTGCCTGCCTGAGCGTCCTGCACGCTGACCCAAAGAGCGGGGAGAGGAAAACTCTTCCCGCTCTTTTCCATGCCTGCTCAAACACCAACGGGGCACACGGCGGATCGGCCACCGCTCTGGTGCAAGAAGTTTCCGTCCCCCACACTGACCGCTCCGCCGCAACAAAACCCTCTTTCCCCGCACTGTCCGCCTCTGGACATTCCTTCCACCCTACGGGTATGAGACATAAAAATATCCGATAGGGAGACTAAGGAAGTGAACATAGACGGGAAAGCGTATCGGACGATCTGGCTTGATGAGGCGGATCGCCTGCATGTCATTGACCAGCATGTGTTGCCCCATCGTTTCGAGACAGCGACGATCACGTCGTTCAGTGCGCTTTGTGACGCCATCCGGAACATGCTCGTCCGAGGTGCGGGGCTCATCGGCGCAACAGCCGGATACGGCATGTGGCTTGCCGCCTGCGAAGCTCCCGCGAAGGACACTGAAGCTTTCGACACGTTCATGTCCGACGCCGCAACCGCCTTGAAGCGAACCCGCCCCACGGCCTCCAATCTGGCATGGGCCGTTGACCGCCAGCTTGCCGCCATGACGCGGGGAAGTTCCCCGGAAGAAAAGCGGCATATCGCCAAAGTTACAGCCCAAGCCATCGCCGACGAAGACGCCGAGGCGTGCAAGCGCATCGGCGAACACGGAAAAACGCTGCTCGAAGCGCTGGCGGCAAAGAAAGCGAACGGAGCCCCCGTCAACATCCTGACGCATTGCAACGCGGGCTGGCTGGCCTTCGTGGACTACGGGTCGGCCTTGTCTCCCGTGTACGCGGCGCACAACGCGGGCCTTCCCGTGCATGTGTGGGTCGACGAAACCCGTCCCCGTAACCAAGGTGCAAGCCTCACGGCGTGGGAGCTCTCCCGGCACGGCGTGCCCCACGCGCTGATCGCGGACAATGCGGGCGGGCATCTCATGCAGCACGGGCA
Organism: Bilophila wadsworthia ATCC 49260; assembly: GCF_000701705.1. Lineage (GTDB taxonomy): Bacteria > Desulfobacterota > Desulfovibrionia > Desulfovibrionales > Desulfovibrionaceae > Bilophila > Bilophila wadsworthia. The sequence goes on from NZ_JNJP01000024.1 coordinate 10,392, forward strand.
GGTGGACATCGTCATCGTCGGCGCGGACCGGGTTACCCGCAGGGGCGACGCTGCCAACAAGATCGGTACCTATCTCAAGGCACTGGCGGCGCACGACAACGGCGTTCCTTTTTATGTGGCGCTCCCCTCCTCGACGTTCGACTTTTCCCTTGATGACGGCGTGGCGGAAATCCCCATTGAAGAACGCGGAGCTGCGGAAGTCCGCATCATGAGTGGGAAAACGCCCGACGGCAGCGTGCTTGACGTCCAGATTTGTCCGGACGAAACCCCCGCCCGAAACTGGGCGTTCGACGTCACCCCGAATAGGCTCATCACAGGGCTCATTTCCGAACGCGGCGTCTGTCAGGCTACTCAAGAAGGCATCGACTCCCTGTATCCCGAATCCGCAGGAACGGCACGCCATGACAGCTGAGCCGATTGACGGCGTCGTCAAGTACCAAGCGAGCCATACAAGGGGAGACGTCGAGACGTCCCTCCGTACCTTGCCCGCTGGAATACGCGAAACGGCGCTTGATGCGCTGACGCTTTTTCCCGAGCTGGATGCGGCGCGCACGACGCTTCATGACGCGGGGCTCATCGGCGTTTACCCTTCCGGCATCGGTTACGGGAACGTCTCTTTGCGGCTGGCGGGGAACCTGTTTCTCATCAGCGGGAGCGGAACGGGCTCCAGCCGCCTTCTGGGAAAACAAGGTTACAGCCTCGTCCGCGCGTTTGACCCCCTCGAAAATACCGTGGCATCCTTCGGCCCCGTCCAAGCCTCTTCGGAGTCCATGACGCACGGGGCCGTTTATGGCGCGGCCAACAAAGCGCGCTGCGTCATCCACATCCACAGCCCATTCCTCTTTACGTCCCTGCTGGCGGAAGGCTTCCCCCGGACTCCGGAATCCGTCGCCTACGGAACCCCCGCCCTTTCCCGCGAAGTGGCACGCTTGATCACGGAAGAGCTTTCTCCTTCCGAAGGAATCTTTGTAACGGCCGGGCATAACGAAGGTGTTTTCGCGTACGGTGAAAGCATCGCCTCCACCCTCAACCTCATTCTTTCCCTGAACATGACAAAGGACTGATCATGGGCATCAAAGTAGGCATCATCGGCGGCAGCGGCCTCGACAACCTGAACATTTTTACCAACGCGCGGGATACATTTACCGGCACGGTATGGGGCGAGCCGTCCTCGCCGCTCCGGGAAGGCGAAATCGCGGGCATTCCCGTGGCCGTATTGGCGCGTCATGGGCGCAGCCATACGATTGCGCCCTCTTCAGTCAATTACCGGGCTAACATCCAGGCCCTCAAAGATGCCGGATGCACGCACATCCTCGCAACGACGGCGACCGGTTCCCTCCGGGAGGAAATCCGGCGCGGCGATCTCGTCATCCTCGATCAGTTCATCGACTTCACCAAACAGCGGAAAATGACGTTCCACGATTATTTCAAGCCGGGCCAGCCCGTCCATGCGCCCATGGCCGAACCGTTCGACGCCTCTCTTCGCCAAATCCTGATCGACGGCTGCCGCAAAAACGATTTCCCTTTCCATCCCACCGGAACCGTCGTCACCATCGAAGGCCCCCGCTTCTCCACCAAGGCGGAATCCCGCATGTTCCGGATGTGGGGGGCCGATGTCATCAACATGTCCGTTTCCACGGAAACGGCGCTTGCCAATGAAGCGGGCATCCCTTATGCCGCCGTGGCGATGTCCACGGACTACGACTGCTGGAAGGAGGACGAAGCCCCGGTAAGCTGGGAGGAAGTCTCTCTCGTCTTCAAGCAAAACGCCGAAAAGGTGACGACGCTGCTGGTTGAAAGCGTCCCCGCCATTGCGCAGGCCGCGTTGAAATAACTCCATCCGCCGCCTTAACGCCCGCAGCATACGCACGGCAAAACAAAGACAGCCCGAAAGGATTCCGGGCTGTCTTTGTTTCTTTCTGCGAAGCAGCAGGTCCTAGTGGAACCACCATTCCGAGCCTTCCGGCTGAACCGTCGTTCCGTGATAGGCAATCATCACGCCTTCGTTATCTTCGTTACGGTGGCAATATCTTTGGGCGAAGCGAATGGCGGTTGCCTTGTCCACATTTTCCGCAATCATTCCCGCATTCTTGTTTTCCGCATTCTTGCGAGCGACAAAAATGACGTCATAGGTCTTATTGTCCATCTGTCCTGTGCTCATATCGTCTCCGTTCGGATGAAAGCTTGAAGAAGCACCGAGACCATCCGGGAACGCACCGGGTGAAGGCTTCTCTTTGCATGGTTCTTTTTTGAGCCTGTTTGCGTGCACTTGTCAACCCTGCCGGACGAGCCCCTTTTCCCTTTTGGTCAGATCACCTCTCCGTGCGCGGCATATTGTGTATGGAATACCGATTTACAATCTTTCAACCTAGTTACTTTATTTAATAAATAGAAAAACAATTAGTTCTTGTCCTTTGCGCCACAATTGTCTATGACCGTAGAGCCGTACCTTGGTTGCCCTTTTGCAGGCAGCCGTTTTGACTACATCAATCGTAGAGGGGAGGAGATTATGTCAAAGAAACATTCCAAAATGAGCCTTCCGGTGCAGATGGTCATCGGGCTTGTCCTTGGCGTCATCGTCGGGAGCATGACTTCCGCCGAGTTTACCGCCGCCTACCTGCGCCCGTTCGGGCAGCTTTTCATCACCCTGATCCGCATGGTGGTCGTGCCTCTGGTCCTTGCCACGATTATTGCAGGGGCCGCGGGCATCCATGACCTGAGCAAACTGGGGCGCGTCGCCACCAAAACGCTCGTCTACTACTTCCTCACCACGGGCGTGGCCGTGGCCATCGGTTTGTTCCTCGCCAACATCATGCAGCCCGGCATTGGGCTGGATCTTTCCACGAAAGGCCTGGAGGCAAAGCAGATTACGCCGCCCAGCCTGATCCAGACCCTGCTCAACATCGTGCCTATGAACCCCATAGATGCCCTCGCCAAGGGCAACATGCTGCAGGTCATCTTCTTTGCCGTTATTTTCGGCTTTGCCCTGAGCTCCCTCGGCGAAACGGGCAAACCGCTGCTCCGTATTTTTGAACTCATCGGCGACGTGATGATCCGCATGACCAATATGGTCATGATGTATGCCCCCATCGGCGTGTTCGGCCTCATTTCCTACACCGTCAGCCAGCATGGCCTCAAGGTGCTCCTGCCTCTCGGCAAGCTCATCCTCGTCTCGGCCATCGCGTCCGTCCTGCACGTCATCATCTGTTACAGCCCGCTGGTCAAATATGTGGTCCGTATCCCGCTTCCCACGTTCTTCCGCGGCGTTTTCGAACCGTGGCTCATCGCCTTTACGACGTGCTCCAGCGCGGCGGCCCTTCCCACCAACTTGCAATCCGTACGCCGCCTCGGGGCCTCCAAGGGCGTTGCCAGCTTCTCCATCCCGCTCGGCAATACCATCAATATGGACGGCACCGCCATTTATATGGGCGTCGCGGCTGTTTTCGCCGCCGAAGTGTATGGCATCCCGCTGACCTTGAGCGACCAGCTTACCGTCATGCTCATGGGGCTTCTCGCCTCGATCGGCACAGCCGGCGTCCCCGGGGCTGGCCTTATCATGGTCAGCCTCGTCTTCACCCAGATCAGTATCCCGCTGGAAGCGTTGGCCCTGATCGCTGGCATCGACCGTGTGCTCGATATGATCCGCACCTCCATCAACGTCCTCGGCGATGCCACGGGTGCCCTGCTCGTTTCCAAGCTTGAAGGGGATCTGAATACGGAGCCTTTCGCGGAGAATGAGGATGTCAGTGAGCTGAACACCGGCACGGAAACCTTCGAATAATTCACCGCAACATCTTTGGTATTGAGGCGTCTTCCCCAAAAGGAAGACGCCTCTTCCTTTGATCCGGCTCAGTTGCGGTAGAAACCAACACTATTGATACGGCCCCATGCCATATGCGGACTTTTGCCGACCTGGTGGAGGCTACACCGCTCGACCGGAATACGCTTACGTGATATGTATGAAAAAAACGGGGAGGAGCATGGCCTGTTTCTTCCTGTTTTCCCCGTCCGGTTTTGTCCATTGTGGTCAAGGCCATTCCCCAACGGACGGGTTTTCCGACACTGAACCGTGAGGGGTACTCATGGGTAAAGAAAATAAAGAAGCGTTGCAGGTTACGAAAGAAATCATCGTCAAATTCATCGAAACCCAGCGTATTTCTCCGAGCAACTTTGCGGAACATTTCCCCGCCATCTACAAGATTGTTCTCGATACGCTGGAAGACAACGCGACACAGGATGACACCAGTGAACGCTGAAAACTCTCAAGAACTACTTGAAGAAAAAACCGGAACGGCGACCGACGCACACGCGGCAAAAGTTTCGGGGCTCTTCGCCCGTATCGTCAAATGGTATGATCCGCTAAACAGGCTCTTAAGCCTGGGTTTGGACCAAGGCTGGCGAAAATGCCTTGCCGATGCCGTACTTCCCGGGCAGGCGGAAGGAAAGCGGGTTCTCGATCTTGCTGCGGGTACGTTGGATGTTACATTAGCGGTGCGCAAGCGCCACCCCGCCGCACAGGTGCTGGCAATGGACTTTTGCCCTCCCATGCTGGTGCATGGGCAAAAGAAGCTTTCGGGAGAAGACAAAGACTTCGTTCTTTCCGTCGGGGCCGACGCACGAGCCCTGCCTCTCCCCGACGCGTGTATGGACGGCCTCACCATGGCTTTCGGCATCCGCAACATTGCCCCCCGCTCAGCCTCCTTCGCGGAGATGGCGCGAGTCCTCAAGCCCAGAGGCCGGGCCTGTATCCTGGAATTTGGGACGGGAAAGACGCGTATTTGGCTCGGCATCTACAATTTCTATCTGAAAAGGATATTGCCTGTCGTCGGCAGGCTTTCCGGAGATCCCGGTGCCTATGCCTACCTCGCCAGGAGCATCATCGAATTCCCCTCGGCGGATGCCTTGAGCGATGAAATGCGCGCGGCGGGTTTCAAACGGATTTACCATATTCCGTTGTGTTCGGGCATTGTCTGCCTGCATGTGGCAGAGAAAGGATAGAGGCATTGCTGCGGCAGGAAACACAGGAATCATGCAGACTGGTTTGCTGAAACAAGGAGAGGACTGTGAAAACATTTTTCTTTTTTGGCGACTCCATCACTCTGGGGGTCAACGATACCCTTGCCGGAGGCTGGATCGGAAGATTTGCCGGATTGGCGTCCCAGCGCGCCGGCCTTCCCGTCCCGCCTTCCACCTTCTACAATCTGGGCGTCCGCAAACATTCGAGCCTTCAAATCCGAGAACGCTGGGCTTCCGAATACCGCTCCCGTGTCAATGACGCCACCGTGCCCTATTTGATTTTCTGTTTCGGCACCGTAGACATGGCGGCTCCCAACGGCAATGTCGCTGTCCCTATGCAGGAAAGCACCCAAAACGCCCAAGCCATTCTTTCCGAAGCGCAGATGGAAGCTCCGGTCCTCATGATGGGGCCTCCCCCGGTGAAAAACCCGAATCACCTGGAACGGCTGAACAAATTGAACGAAACCTATGCCGGGCTCTGCCTCGATCTCGGTGTCGCCTATCTTGATCTTCTCAAAGGGCTCCCCGCCGTATACGTCGCCGATCTGGATGACGGGCTCCATCCGGGAAAAACGGGAAACATGCTGATTGCCGAACAGCTTCTCAATGCCCCAATCGTACAGGGCTGGATCCGAAGCTGAACCGCCCATACCCATAACAAAAGCGCCCGCTCATGATGCATGAGAGGGCGCTTTATTGTATTCCTCCAAAGCAATCTGTGCCGGGAAGCGGGAAATGCGGAAGCGATGGGACAGGTACAAAAGCCTTTGAAAGGGAAGGACGTACTCAGCACAGGCAGAGCGAGAGAAGGGAGGGAAAGCTTTTTTCAAAACTTTTCCCTCCCTTCTCCATACATATCTTTCAACGTTAAAAGGGGCTAGGCTTCAACTTCCTCGCCGTTCAATTCCGCACGGAACTTGCGAGACAGACGGAACACGACCACCTTGCGGGGAGGGAGCGTAATGGTTTCATCCGTTTGAGGATTGCGGCCCTTGCGCGCTTCCTTGTCGTAAGCCTCGAATTTCCCGAATCCGCTCACCAAGAGGGCATCATCCTTCTTGATGGCCTGCTTCATCAGACCAAGCAGAATTTCCACCGTGTTCTTCACATCAGCGCGATTTCTGTCGGTCTTCTCATAAATGGCTTCTACAATATCCGCTTTGGTCAGTGCTCTGTTCATAGTTCCTCCATACTTCCCAAAATGTTCGAGCATCCAGAGCATTCCACAAGTATCGTTTCCTCCGCGAGACATTCCGTCGCAATGCCCTTTGACGAAAGGCCTCTCTTGAGGAGAACTGGAGACTCTTCGTTGTTGCCGACTCCCAAATATGCTTTTCTCAACGCCCTGTGCAACCCGTCGTCGCTCCTATCGGGCCCCTACACAGTTTTTTTGTAAAGAAAAACAGGCAAAACCACTTTTCTCGCTCCTTTTCGGACACATCTTCCCCCAAAGACGCACTATCACTCGAAACGAGGTTTGCCTGTCCCTAAGTATACTCTCTATTTATCTATAGTTCAAGAAGATTGCACGCCTACAGCGGGAGAATATGACCCTTTTCTGCTCATCCTTGAAATCGTCGGTTATAGTTTTTCCCGGATGGCGTCAGCAAGGGCCGCCATCTCCTGCATATCTTGATATGCTCCCTGCGGCCACGCCGTATAACCGTCATCAGCAAAACGAGGAATGAGATGCCAGTGCACGTGCGGAACTTGCTGCCCCGCAGCGGAATAGTTATTCTGAACGACATTCAGACCTTCCGCACCCGTCGCCTTCATAACGGCAGATCCCACCTGCTTCATAGCAGCAAATAACGTTTCGCCTATACCAGCGGGCATATCGAACAGCGTTTCCATATGCCCCTTAGGAACAAGCAGAGTATGTCCTTTGTTGACGGGGCTGATATCCAGAAAAGCTATCAGCTCTTCGGATTCAAAGACGGATGTGCAAGGGATATCCCCTCGTGCGATTTTACAAAAAATACAATCTTCATGTTGTGATGCAGGCATAGCGGCTCCTTTTTCTTACCTCGGGCTCGACCTCCACGGTGAACTGTGGAATAGTCTCTGAACAAAACACTGTGTACAAATCGATAAGCGCCAAGGTATACCAACACTTATCGTCTAATACCAAACAAATCAACAGGTATGAAAAAAAACTCTTCCACGGGACGCCATGCGCGCGAGTGCCTTTTTCCGGTCGGCAACCCCGGCTCATCAGACCCGCGACAGCGTCCCGCCATCGTCCCTTTCTTTTTGCCTTTTGCAGGCTGCCCACATCGTTGCCTCTTTTGCGCTCAAGACAAGCAGACGGGGCACACGCGACCTTCTGATTGCCTACCATACCCACAAGCTCTTGCCAATCTTTTGTCCGAGTTAGAGACGCATCACATGGAGCGGACGGCCTCTCGTCCCATCGAATTGGCCTTCTACGGCGGTACGTTCACCGCTCTCCCTGAACGCCTCCAGATGGAATGTCTGGCGTTGGCCATGCAAGCCAAAGAAAAAGGCATCGTATGCCGGGTCCGGTGTTCGACGCGCCCTGATGCGCTCCGCCCGGATCGGTTGCAGGCATTGCGCCATGCGGGACTGGATCTTGTTGAGCTGGGAATACAGTCATTCCATACCGAAGCGCTGTTGGACGTGCAACGGGGCTACAATGGCGATAGGGCACGGGAAGGCTGCCGTTTGATCAAGGAAAGCGGCCTCAAACTCGGCATCCAGCTACTCCCCGGTATGCCCGGCTCCACTCCGCAACGCTTCTCTGAAGATGTGGAAGAGGCCCTTGCGTTTTCTCCTTCCTGTTTGCGTTTTTATCCCTGTCTCGTCGTGGATGGTACGCCGCTGGCGGAACGGTGGAGGATAGGCCAATATGCGCCCTGGGAACTGGACACGACCATAACCACCCTCGGGAAAGCCCTTGCCTCTGCATGGGCACGGAGAATCCCCGTCATCCGGTTGAGCCTCGCCCCGGAGCGCGAACTGGATGAATCCGTATTGGCGGGGCCCCGCCACCCGGCACTCGGCAATATCATCCAAAGTGAAGCGCTGTTCGAAACGGTCCGTTCGCATTTCGCTTTGAACGGCTTCCTGCCGCCGGATGAACTCTTCTTCCCCCAATATTGCCAAGGCTTTTTCTCTGGCCATAAGGGGAGCCTGCTTCCCCGCTGGGAGAAACTCGGCATTCAGCCCTCATCCATCCAATGGGTTGAGGGTGAATATGCTTCGTTGCGCTGGAACAAGCCCTTAGAAGAGGTGTTATCATAGGAACGAGATCCTTCATGGGCTCTGCTCTCCGGAAAATACCCACGAAACGGCCTCTCTCAGAGCTTGCCTTGTGTGGCAGGTCTGTTATCATTCTTCGCTTGCGTTGCTGAGGTTTGGCTTTTTCTTTTTTCGACTGGCTGCCCAACATGCCGTCGGCTCTGCTTGCCGGAGACCGTACGAGACAATCCCTCGTAACGCCTTTGCCGTTTTTTGTTTGAAAAAATTTCCGCTCCGTACCGGGCAACCATCGTGCTATGTCGATTCGGCTTTCCGATACCTATCAAATAGGGACGTTCCCGGAGCCCGGAGTTCTCGTTTCACCTTTTCACTTTTGGACATCACATGACCGAACAAATGCAAGAGGCCAAGGCCACCCCGGCTGCCCAGAAGGCCAAAGCCAAGTCTCACCCCTCCAACACCATCCAGACGTCTTCTGAAATCATCTCCGTCGACGAGCCCGAAAACGCCCTCCCGGAAGTCTCCCTCGCCGATCTGCCTCAATTGCTTCAGACAGCCTGCGCCAAGGCCGGGTGGAACAACCTTATGCCCGTGCAGTCCCGCGCTCTCCCCTATCTGCTCGAAGGAAGGGATCTCATGGTCCAGTCCCGTACGGGCAGCGGTAAGACGGGAACCTACCTGCTTCCGCTCATGGCCCGCCTGAACCCGGCCATGCCCGCCGTACAGGCGCTCATTCTCGTTCCGACCCGCGAGCTTGCCGTTCAGGTGGAACAGGAAGCCAAAACGCTTTTCAAAGGGAGCGGCTTTACCGTGGCCGCCGTCTATGGCGGAGTCGGCTACGGCAAGCAGATGGACGCGCTCCGTCAGGGGGTCAGCGTTGTTGTGGGGACGCCAGGCCGTGTGCTTGACCATCTCCTGCGGCGCACGCTCAACCTTGATCATATTTCCGCTCTGATTTTTGACGAAGCCGACCGTATGCTTTCCATCGGCTTCTATCCGGATATGAAAGAAATACAGCGGTACCTGCCCGAAACGTCCATCCATGCGATGCTGTTCTCGGCTACCTATCCGCCCCATGTGCTCAAGCTGGCGGGAGAATTCCTGACCGATCCCCAGATGCTCTCCCTGTCCACGACGCAGATCCATGTGGCGGAAGTCCAGCATCTCTATTGCGAATGCAAGAGCATGGAAAAGGATCGCACGCTGATCAAGATTCTGGAAGTCGAAAACCCGGCCTCCGCCATCATTTTCTGCAATACCAAGGCTACGGTGCACTTCGTGACCGCCGTATTGCAAGGCTTTGGATTCAACGCCGACGAGTTGTCCGCCGACCTGTCCCAGAGCCGCCGCGAAGATGTCCTTTCCCGGCTGCGCAAGGGCACCATCCGGTTCCTCGTCGCCACGGACGTGGCCGCACGCGGCATTGACATTCCCGAACTCTCCCATGTGTTCCTCTACGAGCCGCCGGACGACAGGGAATCCTACATCCACAGGGCGGGACGCACCGGGCGCGCCGGAGCCGCCGGTGTGGTCATTTCCCTCGTCGACATCATGGAAAAAATGGAACTCCAGCGGATCGCCAAGTATTTCAAGGTACCGCTCACCCAACACATGGCCCCTACGGACGAAGAAGTCGCCCATGCGGTCGGTATGCGGGTTACGGCCCTCCTCGAAGCCCGTTTCCGGCAGCTCAACGGGCTGGAACGTGAACGCATGAAGCGTTTTGAGCCGCTGGTGCAAAGCATCGCGGAAGATCCGGAACAACGGCATTTGCTGACGCTGCTTCTCGATGATTGTTACCAGAAGAGCCTCAACCCCACGGCATTCCTTCCGGCGGGTACGCCGCGTAAGGAATCGGAGGGTGCAGCGCGGCCCCCCAAGCCCCATACCGGCGGCGGGCGGCGCGGCCCGCGGGAAAACGGTCCTCGCCGAGAAGGCGGCCGACGCGAAGGCCAGCCATTCTCCAAGGAAGGCAAGCGCGAAGGCGGCCGCGGCTTTAAGGGGCGCAAACGTTCTTCCGACAAACCTTCCGACTGATTCCGGAGCGGATTGTGTCAACAGTCTCTCAAGGCTCTCTGCCCGATATGACGGAAGAGGTGCTGGGAAACTTCTCCGCCATACTGGAAAGTATGGATTTTGCCCAGGAGCTCGAGCTCCTGGGCATACGGAAACTGCATTTTCGCCAGAGAAAACGGGCCATCCGGGAACTGCGCGCCATGGGTATCGGCCTCTGGCGTCTTGGGCTGAAACGCTCATTCCCCTCCGATGGCGAGTTCCTCTTCGAACGTTTCATGCTTGGGCTATACGAACAGGCACATACCAATAAAGAACGGGAACAGGCCAACGCCTTTGATCTCCTCGTGCGATCGTATATCGACAAATTCGGGGAGCGCGGCGATACGGACTTTACGACCGTAAGCGGGCATATCGTTTCCCTCTTCCGGCGCAAGCCTGGAGACACTGCGGCACAGCGGCTCAAGCTGGCCCTGCTCATGCGGAACACCTATACCGATATCTTTCGCCATCTTATCTGAGCAAACGCGTTTTCACACACAGCGCTCCGAAAGAGAGGACGTCATGCGCGTAATCATCATTACCTCGTCCAGCAACCGCAGCGGCGGTACACGCCAAGCAGTCTACCAAGCCCAGGGGTTGAGCGAACGGGGCCATGATGTGGCACTCTGTCTCCCCCATGATTCGACGCTCTGGGAATTGCCCAATGCGACATCCAATCCCCTCTGGAATATGTTGCCGGAAGATCCGGCGCAACACCGTACCTATGTGGAAAGCCTCTTCCCCTCGCCGGATACGCCGACCATCGTTCACGCCTTTCACAATAAGGCTGTAAAACGCGTTGCATGGTGGGGCCTGTTTTGGCGGAACCGGAAGCTGGCCTGCGTCGCACATCGCGGCGTCATATACCGCCCGGGTAATCCCCTCCCCTACCTTTCGCCTTCAATGAAGGCCTTCCTTCCCAATTCGGAAGCCTGTGCCCGGGCAATCAGCTGGTGTTGCCCCAAGCACAAAATCCACGTCATCCCAAACGGCATTCCCGATGATCGCGTGATTCCCACGCGCCCCGCCTCCGCCGTAAAACAGGAACTGGACATCCCCGAGCAAGCCCTTATCTTTACCTATGTGGGAAACAATAATCCTGCCAAGGGGATAGAACCGCTTCTGAAGGCTTTTTCCTCCGCTTGCCTTGACGCATATCTGGTCATGGTGGGAGCCAACCCCGATCTCTGGCTTCCTCTCTGCGATACGCTGGGAATCCGAGAAAAAGTCCGTCTCATAGGGCAGACCGAACGCGTCAGCGATTACCTCCAAATAGCCGATGCATTTGTCTTCCCTTCAAAGAATATGGACTCGGCTCCCAATACGCTTCTCGAAGCCATCCGCATGGGGTTGCCCGTAGTGGCGGCGACAGTGGGCGGAGTTCCTGAAATAGCTCAAAATAATGGGCTGCTGGTTCCGCCGGATGATACGGAAGCCTTAACGCGAGCCTTACAGGAAATGGCCTCTGATCCTGAGCGCCGGAAACTGTGGGGAGCGAACAGCGCCCGCAGAGGGCAAAGCTACTCCGTCGAAGCGCGATGTGTCGAATTGGAAAAAATATATCATTCCGTCCTGTAACCTGCTCTCGGAGCAAAAGGAAACGTTATGGATCTGTTGCAGAGCATCGGAAAAACGCCGCTGATACGGCTCGCCAAACTGACCGCAGGTCTTGACGCGGAGATTCTGGTCAAAGTCGAATCCCGCAACCCGGGAGGCTCCATCAAAGACCGTGCCGCCCTCCGTATGATTCAGGGGGCTCTCGAAAAGGGCACCCTCAAGCCGAACGGAACCATTGTCGAACCGACCAGCGGAAACACCGGCATCGGCTTGGCGGTCGTATCCACATGCATGGGGTTCAAGCTTATCCTGACCATGCCGGAATCCATGAGTGACGAACGCAAAGCCCTGCTCCGCGGTTTTGGGGCGGAACTCATTCTCACCCCCGCCGCGAAGGGTATGGGTGGGGCCGTTGAGGAAGCCCAGCGGCTGGCCGCCACGGAAGGCTATGTACTTCTGGATCAGTTCTCCAATCCGGATAATGCGGAAGCGCACTACCGCACGACGGGTCCGGAAATCCTCTCGGACGCCGGAACGGTGGATGCCTTTGTTGCGGGCGTCGGCACAGGCGGAACCATCACGGGGACAGGGCGCTACCTGCGCGAACACCTTCCCTCGGTGGGGCTGTTCGCTGTCGAGCCTGCGGAATCGGCCGTCCTTTCGGGCAATCCCGCAGGGCCGCACCTTATTCAAGGCATTGGCGCCGGTTTCGTTCCCGCGTTGCTGGATCGCTCCCTGCTGACCGAAGTGCTGCCTATCCCCGGCCTGGAAGCCATCAAAATGGCCCGGCGCGTCATGACGGAAGAAGGCATTTCCTGCGGCATTTCATCCGGCGCCAACGTCGCGGCGGCGCTTCTTCTGGCGAACAGACCGGAATGGAAAGGAAAGCGCATTGTGACGGTTCTGCCCGACACCGGCGAGCGCTATCTCTCCACCCAGCTTTTCAAAGCGTAACAGCTGACATCCCCCAATCACTCAAAACAAAAAGGACGGCGTTTCAACGAGCCGTCCTTTTTGTTTTGGGCTGTCACATTCGCTTATCCGCTAAAAATCCGCTGAGTCCAATAAGAGCGTTACCGGCCCCCAATTCGTGAGGGAAACGTCCATGTCCGCAGCGAACACACCCTGCTGGACTCGTCCCGGCAGCCTGGATCGCACATCTTCCACAAAGTGCTGAAACAACGGTTCCGCCACACCCGGAGGCGCCGACAGGTGGAACGAGGGGCGCCGCCCTTTTCGCGAGTCCGCGTACAGCGTGAACTGGGAAACCAGAATGATTTCTCCGCCGGCTTCCTCTATCCCTCTGTTCATCTTCCCCTCATCATCAGGAAAAATGCGGAGCCCCACCATCTTTTCGATCAGCGTATTCCAGAGCTTGCCGCCGCGCAGATCAATCGTATCCTCCGGGCCAAAACCAACGAGGACAACCAAGCCCTTGCCGATGGATGCCACGTTCTGACCTTCAATGGTGACTTTTCCCTCACGGACCCGTTGAAGAAGCAGTCTCATGCGTTTCCGTCCGTCTTCTCGGGTTCGCCCTGCGTTTTTGCTTCCTTTTCTCCGATTCCAGCCTCCGGAGCGGAAACCTCTTCCTTCGAGGTTTCTTCGGGGACAAGCTGTTCTTTATCCTGTTCCGTATCGCTCTTGTGCAGTTCCTCTTCCCGCAGGATGCGCCGCAACACTTTGCCGACCATCGTCTTCGGCAGTTCCTCACGGAATTCGATCAAGCGAGGCACCTTGAAGGAAGCCAGTTTCTGGCGACAGAAGGCCACGACTTCCGGTACGGTCAGATTCGCCCCTTCCTCCGGGACGATATACGCCTTGACGGTTTCACCACGGGAGCGGTGATTAACGCCCACGGTAACGGCTTCCCGAATTTTGGGGTGCGTGTGGAGGACTTCATCGATTTCACGAGGATAGACGTTATAACCACCGACGATGATCAAATCCTTTTTACGGTCGACAATGTAGAAATAACCTTCTTCATCCATGTAGGCGATATCGCCGGTGTACAGCCAGCCGTCGCGGATGGTCCGGGCGGTTTCTTCCGGGCGGTTCCAATAGCCCTTCATAACCTGCGGCCCCTTGATGACCAACTCCCCGATCTCATTGTGAGCCAAAACCCTTTCACCGTCTTCCGTGTCGACAATACGGGCGAGGGTTCCGGGAACCGGCACACCTATGGAACCCGGCTTCTGCTTCCCAAACACGGGGTTGGCATGGGTAACGGGCGAAGCCTCGGTCAGCCCAAAGCCTTCCGTAATGGGCGTGCCCGTCACTTCTTCAAATTTCTTCAGCCATTCGACAGGCATGGGGGCTGATCCCGAAATACAGAATATGATATGGTGCAGATCGTACTGGGCCAGATTTTTCTGCTGCAACAGGGAAATATAGACGGAAGGAGCGCCGATGAACGCCGTGAACTGGTACTTTTTGAATGCCTCCAACATGTCGGCGGGGACATACCGCGGCATGGGGACCACTCGTGCGGCCATCCTTGCGGGCAGCAACAATGTAATCGTCAAACCGAACACATGGAACAAAGGCAACAGGGCCAGAAACACATGTTCCTTTTCCGGGGGCTGCTGAATGATCGCCATCAGCTGGGTAAGGTTGGCCAATAGGTTCGCGTGGGTCAGCATGGCCCCCTTGGAAAGCCCCGTGGTCCCCCCCGTGTACTGCAACAAGGCGATGGTCTCATGAGCATCCGTCACTTCCACGCTCAGGCGCTCGGTCGTTTTGAAAAGGTCCTTCCACGCTACGACCTCTTTTCCGTCAAACGGAACGGGAACCCATGTACCCTGCCGCCGGGCCGAAAACGGCTGCAGCCAGCTCAAGGGAAATTTCAGCGCATCACGGACACGCGTCACATAACAGACGTCCAGTTCGAGCTGTTCCCGCAGAGCCCCGATCTTGGGCCAAAAAATATCAAGGGTGATGAGATGTTTTGCGCCGGAATCCTTGATCTGATGCGTCAGCTCGGATTCCATATAGAGAGGGTTGGTCATGACGGCGACCGCTCCGGCCTTCATGACACCCCAGAATGCGATGAATGTCTGAGGGAGATTCGGGAGCATGATGGAAACGCGATCTCCCGGCCTGACCCCGCGCCGCCGGAGCGAAGCGGCCAGTTTTTCAGCTAATTCTTTCAATTCCCTATAGGAAATATGCGTATTTTGAAAGACGATGGCTTCACGCTGTCCGTATGTTTCCGCCGCAGTGTCGAGAATATTTTGCAGCCCTCCCTCGGGGATGACTATGTCATGCGGCACACCTTTGTCGTAAGAAGAAAACCAAGGACAGTCCATGCCCTGCTGAAGGTCGCTCATAACGGCTCACGATGCGAAAAAGGTTAGAATTACCCCACGGAAAGGGCCCGTACTGCTTGTTACACCAACATACAAAGTTTTACAAGAACGACATGGAACTTTCATTCAACCCAGAGGGTTATCTGTTATTTTCAGTATACTTGTCGGGATATTAAATTTTACATAATTTTAAGTTTTATGCGTCTCTATTGCCACGAAGCCCCGTAACCACGGCGACGGCCTTTATCCCCAGCCGTTCACCTGTAAAACCAAGCCCTTCCTCCGTCGTCGCCTTCACATTTACCGCTCCCATGTCCAACCCGAGCAGCCTTGCCACATTCCGCCGAATCATTTCCCTATGCGGGCCGACTTTGGGAATCTGAGCAATGACAGTCAGATCGACATGGGTAATGTGCACATTGGCCTTCTGGACGTGTTCCAGAACCGTGTCCAGCAACACAGCCGAATTGACATTGTCGAATGCAGGATCGGAATCAGGGAAGAATGTTCCGATATCCCCCGCCCCGATACACCCAAGCAAGGCATCCATCAACGCGTGCAGTAAGACATCTCCATCGGAATGGGCCAGCACATCCGGCGAACCGGCAATGGGCACCCCCCCCAACCGCATAGGCCGGGCAGGCTGTCTCGCTTCATTGCCATCAGCATACTTATGGACATCATACCCGTAACCGACACACGGGATACGCTCTCCTGTCATCCGCAACATTTCCAAATCCTCGGGCGTGGTAATTTTTTTGTTTCCCGCTTCTCCCTCCGCGACATGCACGGCGTGTCCGCACAGTTCAAGCAAACTGGCGTCGTCAGTGACAACCCAGCCTTCCTGTTCCGCACGCTGATGGGCAGCCCGCAGAAAAGCGAGGGAAAAACCTTGCGGGGTCTGAACCGCCATCAGATGTTTCCGATCAGGTGTGGCAACGACCTTTTTTTCTTCATCCATCACTTTAATGGTATCCACCACGGGAATGCCGGGGATACATGCGGCGACACACTCCCCCGAAGCTTCACCATGCAGCCCGTCCAGTATCCGGTTGACCAGCACGGGCGAAACAAACGGCCTTGCCGCATCGTGGATCAGGACCTCCATGCAATCATCCGGCAAAGCGGACAAGCCGTTTCGGACGGAGTCTTGACGCAACGCTCCGCCAGCGACAACCTTCCAAGGAATCCCTAGGGACGCATTCCGCATCAGGCCCGCTACCCGTTCGCGCTCTTCGTCGATGCACGCTTCCGGAAACACGAAAACAAGCCCCTCCACGCGCGCGCATCGGGAAAAGACGAGCGCCGATTCCCAATACAACGGAGCGCCTTTCCAATCCAAGAATTGCTTGGCAAGCCCCCCTGTGGCCGAAGCCAACCGGTTCCCCTGCCCCGCCGCGAGAAGAAGTGTCCACGCCATGAATGACCTCACTTGTGTGCTGAATGCGAGAAAGCCCCGGTGAAGTCTGCATATGCAAAAACCGTCACCGGAGCCTCAAATCGGGAGTCGGACTATAAGCCGGGTTCTGTACCACTCCGCCCTTGCGGGCGGCATGGCGACTGTCATTCCTCTAGGAGCACAGTTACCTGTACCCTCAAGCAACCTACCCGGAAGCGTTGATCGGGCCGATCCGCTTCCCTATTTGGTCTTGCTTCGAACGGGGCTTGCCGAGCTCGTCACGTCACCGTGCCGACTGGTGGGCTCTTACCCCACCGTTTCACCCTTACCGCCCGAAGGCGGCGGTTTGCTTTCTGTGGCGCTCTCCGAGGATCACTCCCCCTGGGCGTTACCCAGCGTCCTGCCCTGTGAAGCCCGGACTTTCCTCTCCGTCCGTCACGCCGAAACGCGACGGACGCGGCGACAATCCATCCGGCTCCCGAAAACTCAAAAACTATTCGGCGTGGTGCGCCATTTCATCAGCCGTCTGGTTGGTCTCTTCGTTGAAGTGCTCCACCCAGTAAATCAAGCGCTGACAGTTGGGGCAGTTGATGATCTTATGGCCTCCCTGCAGTTCAATGAACGTCTGCGGGGGGATCATGATCCGGCAACCGGAACAGACCCCGGCGGTCACGGGTACGATCACGGGATGGGACAGACGGCGGCGGATGAACTCATAGCGGTCAAGGACGGGACGCGGCACAGCGGAGCCAGTTTCGGAACGCACCTGAGCCAGCTCATCCAAACGCTTGCGGGCTTCGTCCTGCCGCGTTTCGAGGCTGATCTGCTTGGCTTCCAGCTCGGCCTTGAGGTCGGCCCATATAGCGTCGACTTCCTGCAGAGCGTTATCCTGATGCAGCTTTTCTTCCAACAAGGCGGTGCGTTCCTCTTCACGGGAACGGTTCACCTTTTCCATATTGTCCATTTCCCGGGCCATAGCCTGATATTCCCGGGAGTTGGATACCTGCATCATCTTGTTCTTGCTCTTCTTGATGCGGCTGCTGTCGTCATCAAGTTCGCCGGTGATGCGCTTTTCCTGTTCCTTCAAATGCGCAAGCTTTTCCAGCACCCGCTCGCGCTGCGTGTTCGTGGCGGCGAAACGGTTTTTGAGATCTTCCAATTCTTTCGGGGCCTGTTCGAGTTCCATCTCCACGGAATGGATGGCATCGTCCACGCGCTGAAGGGCCACGAGTTGGCGGATTTGTTCGAGATAAAGGCTCACAACTCTTCTCCTGAAATCTGATAACGGATTACGCCTCAGTCTGTGGGGGAAAACGGCGCAAGAGGATCCTGCGCGGGCACGAACTGCACGGCGACATCAGACACATTCTCTTTCAATTGCAGGGCAAAACGCCGCATCATCTCTTCTTCAAGGCTGAAATGCCCCACATCCAGCACTGGAAGGGGAAGATCAAGCGCGGTATGATACTTCAAGTCACCGGTAATGAGCAAGTCCGCGCCACATGCAGCGGCCTCAGGCGCAAGCGAACTTCCCGATCCGGGGCAGATGGCAATGCGGCGGATGCGCTCAGGCAAGGCCCCAGCCAAGCGGGGGCAACTCCCCACCAGCCATAGGGCCAACATTTTTTTCAGATCTTCCGGGGTCATGTCAACCGCACAATCGCCGACGACGCCGAAGCCGCAGGCATACGAACCGCCGCCCCGCTCCATTGTCCCCGTCTGTTCCAGCACGGTCAGCGGCAATGGCATTCCATGCCCTGCCTCGCCATCCTTCGTGTCAGAAGAAGGAATACGGCAAAGCCCCAGCTCGTCCGCCAACCAGGAAACCGGACCCAAAGGATTCGCATCAAGGGACGTATGCGCCGAATACAGCGGCACATCGGCCCGAAACAACAGCGAAAGGACTTCATGGTAGCTGTCCAGCCGATCGGTGAACCGCCCCTCCATCGTCAACGGGTGATGGGCCAAAATCATTTCAGCCCCCCCGGACAACGCGATGCGGATGGATTCCGGCGTCGGATCAAGGCACACGGCGAGGCGGTTGATATCCTGCCGTGCGGAAGCGACCTGAACACCCGACTTATCCCACGGCGCGGCGATCGCGAGCGGTGCCGTCCGTTCAATGAGCGCAATGAGTTCCGACTGTTTCATGCTTCCAATTCCTCTGTCTTGCCGAACCGGCGCATCCTAGCTGTGGTTGACTGGGTTCTCGCGCAGGTACCGGACAGCGTTCGCAAAGAGTGCGGTTCCGGGCACGGCGACTTCCCCGCGTGTCCAGCCGGGATGGTTGGTGGCGTGGTGGAACGCTTCGGGGTGCGGCATCAGGCCGAGGATATGCCCGGTCGGGTCCGTCAGGCCGGCAATGGCCAGTGGAGAACCGTTGGGATTCCAAGGATGCTCCTGCGTGGCTTCGCCCGTTTCAGGATGCGTATACTGCAAAGCAATCAGGTTTTCGTCCTGCAACCGCTGCAAAGTCGCGGCATCGCGGGCCACGAGTTTGCCTTCGCCATGACGGACAGGCATCGGCAGCACGCCGTGGACAGCCAATCCTTTGGTGAAAATACACGGACTGTCGGGGTTCGGCTTGAGCTGGACCCATCTGTCCTCATAGCGGGCGGAGTCGTTATGGCTGAGGGAAACCTGCCGCTCAAAACGCTTCCCGTCCAACGCGGGGAGTACGCCGAGCTTGACGAGCAGCTGGAATCCGTTGCAGATTCCCAGCACGAGGCCGCCCGCATCGACGAACCGGTTCAAGCTGTCCAGCAGAGGCTGGCCTTCCGCGTCGGAAAGATGCAGCCAGCGCTGTGCCGCGGCCTGTGCCGCCCCGAGATCGTCGCCATCAAGGAATCCGCCGGGGAAAACAAGGAACTGATACTCGCTCAGGCGGACCTTCGCAGCCACAATGTCGGAAAAATGCACCACATCAGCCCTGTCCGCACCGGCCAGACGTGCGGCATGCGCTGTTTCCTGATGCGAGTTGGTGCCGTATCCGGTAATGACCAGCGTGTTGACCTGACTCATTGTCCACCCTTTTCCTGCATAAAAATTAAAAGCTTACTTACTGAAAAAGCGATAACGCGCCTGCATGATCCAGTTGGGTTCCCTCGCCAAGAAAAAAAGGGAGCCAGTCTGGAATGGGGGATTTACTTTATGCGGGTGTTTCTTTTCAGTCAATGGCTGTTTTTTTTCTGAAAACGGCCTATAGTTGGCGGATATTGTTTGCGTGCATCTGAATGGCCTGCTGAGGAGCAGAGGAATTACGGCTTTGGAACAGACGGAGTGTCCCCACATTTCCCAATCAAAGGCGTTGCTTTTGTTACAGAACCAGCCGCATGTCGACCCGCTCAGGCGGGCTTTTTGTGTTCGCGTTCTCTCCTTTTCTGATGTATCCTGTTTCAGAGCGAGTTTCGTACACTGTATCCCCTCCGTCACGGCGGGAAAATCATAACTCGAGGTTTTTCATGAAGACCAAGTTTATCTTCATCACTGGTGGCGTCCTTTCCTCTCTCGGCAAAGGGCTTTCGGCGGCTTCCATCGGCGCGCTGTTGAAAACGCGCGGGCTGACCGTGACCATCCAAAAACTTGATCCCTATATCAACGTGGACCCCGGAACCATGAACCCCTATCAGCACGGCGAAGTGTACGTTACGGATGATGGGGCGGAAACGGACCTCGATTTGGGGCACTACGAACGCTATCTCAATACGGCGCTCTCCCAGAAAAACAACACGACCTCGGGTTCCATCTACTATAAGGTCATTACCAAGGAGCGCCACGGCGACTACCTTGGCGGAACGGTGCAGGTGATCCCCCACATCACTGATGAAATCAAAAACGCCATCCTCAGCCTCGCCAAGGATGAGCCCGAAAATCCCGCTCCCGACGTCGCCATCATCGAAATCGGCGGCACGGTGGGCGATATCGAAGGCCTCCCCTTCCTTGAAGCCATCCGCCAGCTCCGCTCCGAACTGGGCTGCGACAATTGCCTGTACATCCATCTGACGCTCGTGCCCTATCTCCGTTCCGCCGGAGAACACAAGACCAAGCCCACGCAACACAGCGTCAAGGAGCTCCGTTCGATCGGCATCCAGCCTGACATCATCCTCTGCCGCTGCGAAGAGCCCGTCCCCGCCGACCTCCGCGCCAAAATCGCCCTGTTCTGCAATGTGGACAAGGACGCCGTGTTTTCCGCCGTGGATGTAAGCAACATCTACGAATTGCCATTGAAACTCTATGAGGAAGGGTTGGATCAAAAGGTCGCCATCATGCTGCGCCTGCCCGCCCGCAACGCCAAGCTTGAGCCGTGGGAAGAGCTGGTCCACAACGTCAAGAATCCGCAGGGCCGGGTCACCATCGCCATCGTCGGCAAGTATGTCGAACTGAAGGAAGCCTACAAGAGCCTTCACGAAGCTTTGGTGCATGGCGGCATCGCCAACAGGGTCGCCGTGGATCTGCGCTATGTGAATTCCGAAGAGGTGACCGCCGAAAACGTCGCAGAGACCTTCAAAGGCGCTGACGGCATCCTCGTGCCCGGCGGCTTCGGGTACCGCGGCGTCGAAGGGAAAATCGAATCCATCCGGTATGCCCGTGAAAACAATGTGCCCTTCTTCGGGATCTGCCTCGGTATGCAGTGCGCGGTCATCGAATTCGCCCGCCACGTCGTCGGCATCGAGGAAGCCAACTCCGAAGAATTCAACCCGTTCGCCAAGGACAAGCTCATCTACCTGATGACTGAATGGTACGATTTCCGCAAAAAGGCCGTGGAGCGCCGCGATGCGGAAAGCGACAAGGGAGGGACCATGCGCCTCGGTGCGTATCCCTGCGCCATTTCGGAAGGGACGCACGCTTTCGAAGCCTACAAAACGGCCAATATCAACGAACGCCACCGTCACCGCTACGAATTCAACAACGCCTACCGGGAACGCCTTGCGGATATGGGCATGGTTTTCAGCGGCCAGTCCCCCGATGGCACGCTGGTGGAAATCGTTGAAATCCCCGATCACCCGTGGTTCCTGGGCTGCCAGTTCCATCCCGAATTCCAGTCCCGCCCGATGAAGCCCCATCCGTTGTTCAAAGACTTCATCCGTGCGTCTTGCCTGGCTCGCAAGAAGTAGACTTCCCTTCCATAATGCTTATTCCTTTGCGGTCATTCCGGCGACAAAACCGGAATGACCGCAAGGTCGTCTCCAAGCGAGAACTCCTTTCAACGCTAAGGAATGCCCATGATGACATCGGACGAACTCTATGGTCAGCTTCGGAAGGACCACTTTATTTTTGCGGGCCCCTGTGCCCTGGAAAGTTTCGAATTGGCGCTGGACACGGCGCATGCCGTAGCCGAAGCCAGCAAGGAAGCCGGACTGTTTGCCGTCTTCAAGAGTTCGTGGGATAAGGCCAACAGAACCTCAGGGAAAGGTTTCCGCGGTCCGGGCCTGGTCAAAGGCATGGAGTGGCTGGCTCGGATTAAAGAGGAAACGGGGTTGCCCGTTGTGACGGACATCCATCTGCCCGAACAGGCCGGACCTGTAGGTGAGGTAGCAGATATCCTTCAGATTCCCGCTTTTTTATGCCGCCAGACGGATCTGCTCTTGGCGGCGGCGCGGACGGGGCGCGTCGTCAACGTCAAGAAAGGCCAGTTTGTGGCTCCGTGGGATATGGGCCCCGTGCGCGATAAAGTGACCGCGGCTGGCAATGACTGCATCCTTCTGACGGAACGGGGCTCCTCTTTCGGATACAATAACCTCGTGGTCGACTTCCGTTCCATACCTATTATGCGGGCATTGGGCGTCCCGGTGATCTTCGACGCGACGCATTCCGTTCAGCTTCCCGGAGGGCAAGGCAGCTGCTCCAGCGGTGAACGGCATCACGTGCCCACATTGGCCCGTGCCGCCGCAGGGGCGGGAGTGGACGGCATTTTCATGGAATGCCACCCGGATCCCGACAAGGCCCTGTGCGACGGCCCCAACAGCTGGCCCGTAGCCAAGCTTCCGGCGCTTTTGAAGCAACTTTCAGCCATATGGAACATTCCTTATGACTTGTAATACTCTCTATCCCGATGGGACCGGGATATCCGGCCACTCTCCCACTCCCCGGCGCGAATCGATTGAAAGCCTCGCCAAGCACATCCGGCTTCTCGTCCTGGATGTGGACGGCGTCATGACGGACGGCGGCCTCTATTATGACGCCAACGGGCTGGTCATGAAGCGGTTCCATGTCCTCGACGGCATCGGCATCCGGCTGGCTAAAACGGCGGGTATTGAAGTCGCCGTCCTGTCGGGCATGGATGTGCCCTGTGTCGTGAGACGGCTGGAAGTCCTTGGCGTGGCCGAGTATCATGGCGGGGCCGACAACAAATGTACTATTCTGGATGGGATGCGCAAACGGATGTCCCTTGAGTGGCAGGAAATCGCCTATCTTGGAGATGATTGGGTCGATCTCGCACCAATGTCCCGCGTGGGGCTGCCCGCTGCCGTCGCGAATGCCATGCCGGACGTCAAAAAACTGGCGAAGTTCGTGACGCAAAAAGAAGGCGGATGCGGCGCCGTCCGGGAATTTGTCGACTTGCTGCTGACTTGCCAAGGGAAACGGGAAGCTCTGCTTGAGCACTGGATGCGCTTGGAATGAAACGTTCACGAATCCTGCTTATTACCGCGCTGGTGGCGCTTCTCGCCGGAGGTTGGTACGTCGCGAAACGTGGCGGAGAAACAACGCTGATCGGCAGATTGCTTGATGTCGCCAACAAGGGCGGCATTAAGTCCCTTGACGGGGCGAAGCTTCAAGGCAACGCCACGCAATCCGGCAATCCGCTTGAGGAAGTGGCTGGGTTGGCCATCAAGGGGATCAATCTGTTCCAGGGAAATAAAGGCTTGGAGCTGTGGCGTCTCAAAGCGAGCTGGGCCCATATGTCCCAGAACGGTGACACGATCGATGTGGACAAACCCGTCGTCCGTTATGCGCTCGGCGAAGGCTCCGCAAGCAACCCCGACGACGATGTTCTCGATGTGCAGGCCCAGCTGGGGAAAATCACCGACAACCAGCGTTTTCTCACGCTCTGGGATGATGTCGTCATCACTCGCTATGATGACGTCATCACCAGTTCGCGCATGAATTACGACGCCAATAAACGCCTCATGACCTTCCCCGAGGGGGCTGCGCTTGAAAGCCCCACGGCATCCGGGACGGCCACCTTTTTTACATGGGATCTTGCTACCAACGAAATGCATGGTTCGGGAGGCGTGCTGGTCGTACTCAAGCCCCGCCCCGACGCCCCAAACGCCAATGCAGCACCTTCTCCGCGCGAACCGCAAGCCAATCCACAGCAAGAATAGCCTCAACCTGCAAGGAAATAAGCCCGTCATAGATCCAACGGATTACAGCTAGGAAAACATCATGAAAAAACTTTTTTTAGGTATAACCACACTGAGTTTGAGCCTCTTCTGCTCCGCCCCGCTGTGGGCGGCACCGGTGACGCCCCCAAAACCCGCCAAGAATGTTGAAACGCGGATCACATCCGATCAATTGACCTATCTTGCTGAAAAGCAACTTGTCATCTTTGATAAAAACGTCCATGTGGTACGTCCCGACATTGAAATATGGGCCGATAGGATCACGGTTTATTTGAAGCCACCCAAAGGCGACGCCCAGAAGAAAGAAGGCGAAAAAGGCGGTATGCCTGCCGGAATGGCAGCCGGTGACGTCGATCGCATCGTCGCCGAACGGAATGTGCGCATGAAGAGTGAAAACCGCAACGGAACTTGCGCGAAGGCAACCTATACGATGGATGACGGCGTTCTTCTCATGGAAGGCGATCCTCGCCTGACTGATGGCGAAAACACCGTTACCGGGGAAACCATCAAGTACTTTACGGAAGAAAACCGCAGCGAAGTCATGGGCGGGTCCAAGAAGCGCGTCGAAGCTGTCTTTTCCGGCTCTAAAAACTCCAGCCCGATCCGAGGGAACCGCTGATGGCCCGATTGTCCGGCGTTGACTTGCGCAAATGGTACGGCCAACGTGAGGTCGTACGCGGTGTTTCCCCCGAAGTGAACCAAGGGGAAATCGTCGGTTTGCTCGGCCCGAACGGGGCGGGTAAAACCACTTCGTTCTATATGCTGACCGGGATCATCAAACCGTCTTCCGGACGGGTTCTCCTTGAGGATCAAGATATTGGCACGTGGCCGCTCCATGAGCGCGCACGTGTGGGCATTTCTTACCTCCCGCAGGAGAGTTCCGTCTTCAGAAAACTTACGGTGCGTCAAAATCTTCAGATTATTCTGGAGCATACGGGCCTTCCCCGTAAGGAGCAGAAAGAAAGGGCGGATGTATTGCTTGAAGATTTCGGTCTCACCCGACTGGAAAAATCCCACGCCATGCACCTGTCCGGAGGAGAACGCCGGCGTCTGGAAATCGCCCGTGCGCTTATCCGGGAACCGAAATTCGTCCTGCTCGACGAACCGTTTGCCGGCATTGACCCTCTTGCGGTGGGTGATATCCAAGGTTTGGTGCGCGCCTTGCGCGATCGTGGGATCGGAGTTCTCATCTCTGACCACAATGTCCGTGAAACACTGACGATTTGCGACCGGGCCTACCTCATGGTGCAGGGGCAGGTCGTTCTTTCCGGGACACCGGAAACCATCGTCAATAACGAACAGGCCCGGAGCGTGTATCTTGGAGAAGGTTTCTCGCTCTGAGACGCCATATTCCGTCATTCTCTGTGATTATAAAAAAAGATCGTGTGCTCCGGTACCGATCTTTTTTTGTGAGTTGAATACGATAACCAGTCTTTTTCTCATTTCTTTTTCATCCAATAAACATCTCCGAGAAAAGAACAGAGAAAAAAAGCGTCCCTGTTCTTGCAACATCTCTAAGCATGTGGCATAATCCCTGCATGTAAGGCATAAAGATGCCCTGTTGCTCTTCGCCTGACGGTTACCGTCGGTTCCCCTCCTCTCACAAGGTGTACCTGCGGGTTGGACAGACTCTTATGACAACGGGATATTTGCATGGCATTGGAACTCAGACAGCAGCTTAAACTTTCACAACAGCTGGTGATGACACCACAATTGCAGCAGGCTATCCGCCTATTGCAGCTATCCCGTTTGGAGCTTGTGGAAACGGTCCAGCGCGAGCTGCTGGAAAACCCGTTCCTCGAAGAAATGCAGGATGAGCCATCCAACGAGCCGCCCGTAGAAGTCCGTCCCGAATCCCCGCGAGATGAGCCTACATACGATCGGGAAGTGGCCCGCTCCGAAGACTGGGAAGACTATCTCGGAGAATTCGCAAGTACCCCGCAGCAAGTCCAGCCCAGAGACTATGAACTCCCCGAAGAAATGAGTTCTCTGGAGGCCAGATATGCCTCCAGCCCCACTCTTGAAAGCCACCTCATGTGGCAGCTCCGCCTTTCCTCCCTCTCCGATGACCAGAAAGAACTCGGTGAAATCATTATCGGAAATCTTTCTTCTTCCGGTTACCTTCAAGCATCTCTTGAGGAAATGGCGGAGATGGCGCGGGCGGATTTTGCTGGCGAGACTTCGACCGCCGAAGCGAAAGATAAAGCATGGCCCACTGTCGAAGAGGTGGAGACGGTCCTTAAGGCCATCCAACTATTCGATCCGGTAGGTGTCGCCGCCCGAACTCCGCAAGAATGTCTCCTCATCCAGATAAAAGCATTGGGATATGACAGGGATCAGGTACTTGTCGATCTCGTGCGCGATCACCTTGAAGATCTGGAATCCCACAGATACAAGCCCCTGCTCCGCAAATTCCGGCTGGATATGGATGAACTCAAGGAATATTTGGATATCATCCAGTCCCTTGATCCCATGCCCGGAGCGAGTTTTGGCGAAGGCGTGTCCACCTTTGTCAGCCCTGACGTCTTTGTTTACAAGGTGGACGGGGAATTCCTCATTGTCCTTAATGAGGACGGCCTGCCGAATCTGCACTTGAGCCCTGTGTATGATAACGCATCGGAAAACGCGTCAAGCAAGGAAAAAGAATACTTCAACGAAAAAATCCGTTCCGCAGCGTGGCTTATCAAAAGCCTGCACCAGCGGCAGCGGACATTGTATAAGGTCGTCGAAAGTATTGTTAAACACCAGCGCGGCTTTTTTGAGGAAGGGATCAGCAAATTCAAACCGCTTATCCTGAAAGACATCGCCGATGATATCAACATGCACGAATCCACGGTCAGCCGCATCACGACCAACAAATATGTGGCAACGCCCTTCGGCGTGTACGAACTCAAATTCTTTTTCAACAGCGCGCTAGAGCTGGATGACGGAAGCCAGGTGGGTTCGGAGAGCGTCAAGGCGCTCATCAAGAAATGCATCAGCGAGGAAGATCCTAAAAATCCTCTCTCCGATGAACGCATCGGCGAAATTCTCAAGGAACACTTGAAAGTGAACATAGCCCGGAGAACGGTAGCCAAGTACCGGATGGCAATGGATATTCCGTCCTCGTCCAGGAGAAAGGCCCATTTTTAGCCGTTCGAGGCCGCTTGAGAACCCTTGACAGGACCCCTAAAAGGCTGTTGTAAAGAAGTCATGCCTGACAAAGCAATGTCCGTTGCGGATATCTCGGTATCCGCTGTGCGGACCGGTTATCAGCCAAAGGAGGCTTCATGCACATTTCCTTTACTTTCAAGAATTTCGAGCCGTCTGAACATTTGCGTAAGTATGCCCGCCGCCGTATGGAGAAGCTGGGAAGATTCTTCGGCAAGAATCCCGCTCTTGATGCGCAGGTGAATATGGCGGTCGATAAGTTCCGCCAGCGCGTGGAAGTTCAGCTTACCGGTGACGGCATCAACATTGCCGCCAGCGAAGTCTCGGAAGATATGTACGCCTCCATCGACCTCGTTCTTGATAAGCTGGAAGCTCAGGTCAAGAAGTTCGTTTCCCGTAATAAGGAAATCCATCGTAAGGGACGCGCTAACGATATCGATGTATACACATTTGAAGTGACGGAAGAAGATGGAGAACGCACGATCACCGGGCGAGACCATTTTTCTCCCAAGCCCATGAGCCCCGACGAGGCGGCCATGCAGCTTGATGCAAATGACTTTGAATTCCTCACGTTCCTGAATTCGGAAAATGATCGCATCAATGTCATCTATCGGCGTAAGAACGGTAACCTTGGACTGATAGATCCCATCTTCTAGGGCTTGTGCCGGTACACAAAGCGATTTCAACAAGCCCGTCCGGGGAGTCTCCACCGGACGGGCTTACTGTTACTACGGAAAATACCATGACGGATGATCAGCCTCTCCTTCCTGAACATGCCGCGGAAAAGCCGACGGACTCCGCTTCTGAATGTCCCAAAACGAATGCGGATAAGCCGATTTTCATCATCACCGGCCTCTCCGGCGCGGGCAAAAGTACTGTGCTCCATGTCTTCGAGGACATGCGCCTGTTCACAGCGGACGGGGTGCCTCCGGAACTCATGCCCGAAATGGTACGCCTTCTGCAAAGTTCCTCCGTTGAGCCTTCTCATGGCATAGCTCTCGGTTTCGATCAGCGGCGCAGCGAGTTCATGGCCGAACTTGATCAGGCGCTGCATCGGCTGTCCGGCATGGGATTCCGCACAAAGATCCTTTATCTGGAGGCGGATCCGGCCGTCATCATGCGGCGCTATGCCACAACCCGCCGTCCCCATCCGCTTGAACGGGAGGGGGTCGGTTTGGAACAAGCCGTACGCGAAGAAATGGAACGCCTTGCCCCCGTCCGGGAAATCGCCGATAAGGTCATCGACACATCTTCCTTTTCCATCCATGACTTGCGGCGGATCATTCAGCGCAAATGGAACAGCACCCTAGAGCGGCTTCATACCATCAAGGTCAATCTCATTTCCTTCGGATTCAAATACGGCGTCCCCCGCGAAGCGGATCTCGTCTTTGATCTGCGTTTTCTCCCCAACCCCTACTTCGTTGAAGAACTGCGGCCACAGACGGGAAAAGAGAGCGCCATAGCCGAATATGTTTTCAGTGAACCTTCGGGTAAAGAATTCAAAAAGCGGCTTATTGATTTTTTATCTTTTCTTCTGCCTCTTTATGATGCTGAGGGGCGCTACCGCATCACAATCGCCTTAGGATGTACGGGAGGGAAACACCGTTCCGTGGCGATGACTGAGGCACTCATGCGGGCACTCAAACGGCAAGACTATACTGTTTCCGTGGAGCATCGGCATATGGAGCTCGGCTGATCCGCTCGTTTGGGATTTGCTTTTTCCGCTTCGAGGCATTAGAGATACGGCCTGTCATTACACATCAATGCCATAGGGAATGTGAACATGCTGCCTCTCGAAACCCTCGGAGCGTTTTTTGTTACCGCCATAGTGATGGGGCTGGCCCCCGGACCCGATAACATTTTTGTTTTAACCCAGTCCGCCCTGTATGGCTTTCGGGCCGGTATCGTGACCACGTTAGGGCTGATGACCGGGCTCTTCGGGCATACGGCAGCCGTTGCCCTCGGCGTTGCGGCACTGTTTCAAACATCCGAGATGGCCTTTACAGTCCTGAAATGTGCAGGGGCGGCCTACCTGCTGTATCTGGCATGGCTTTCTTTCCGTAGCGGCGCCTCCAGGGCATGGCTGGAGCAAAGTACATTTCCCGGATACTGGGCCCTGTATCGGCGGGGTGTGATCATGAACATTACCAATCCCAAGGTCACACTTTTCTTTCTCGCCTTCCTTCCACAGTTTGCCAAGCCGGAACTCGGGAATGTCCCGCTTCAGATCGTCACCCTTGGCCTCCTCTTCCAGCTCGCTACGCTGGCCGTCTTCGGAGGCGTTTCATTCCTTGGCGGCAGGCTTGCCGAATGGTTCAACGCTTCCATCCGAGGTCAGATCATCCTCAACCGGATCACCGCCTGCATCTTCACCGCATTGGCGCTCCTGCTTATCTTCTCTTCCCGATGAGAAAAAGCCCCGTCATGCGGGGCTTTTCTTCTTTGTAGCTCTAAACTAAAGTGCTAAAAACCGCTTGATATTGCGGTAAAAAATATTCTCAAGAGCGCTCTCCGGCAATCCACAGACTTCCGTTCGCAACATTTCCACCCGGTAATGATGGAACGGCGCATCGCTCCCCCAGAAAACCCGTTCGCTACCGACCGTATTGTAGGCCTCGCGGATTTTGGTGTGCATGGGCATACCCGATGTTTCGAGGTACACATTGTCGTGTTTCTTGGAAAGATCAATGGCGGCCTGAATATAGATGCCGTTTCCATGTCCCATGTGGACCATCACGATCCGTACTTTTGGAAAATCTTCCGCAAGCTGAATGATGCTGTGGGGAAGGGAAAAAGGTGGATGCCCCGAATGGATGAATACGGGCAAATCCATCTGTTGCGCCACTTCCATCAGAGGATGCACCACGGCGTCATTAGCCGTAAAGGCATTGAGAAGAGGATGCAGCTTAATCCCCTGAAAACCGTGCTCACGGACTTCGCGGATGACCGTTTCGACGGCCTTGTCCCCTTCGTATGGATTGGCCCACGTAATCCCCACAAAGCGATCGGGGAAACGTTTCACAGCCTGCTCCACTACAGTATTGTCCATATAGCTCACAACGGACTTTTCGATACCGTACCGATCCATCTCGGCGACCATCTGCTCGTCCGTATACCCAACGTCGGCCCACCCGCCGAAATAGCCCACATGCGAATGCGCGTCGATCTTTTGCATCATGCCCTCCTCAAAAGGATACCGCCCGACGGCGTTTCATGTGACCTACGCCCGCCAGGAACAACGGTCAAGCAAGTCTCCCCTTCTCATCCGTCCGGCTGGACTCACCACTCTTTTTCGCCTACACTTCTTCCCTGTGCCTCTGTCCAAAAACTGCCGAGCCTTGTCCCAGGAATCAACCAGAGAAGTTCTGCCATGCACGAAATGTCTGTCGTTACAAGCCTGTTATCCATTGTCCGCGAAGAGATGGAAAAGCATGACGTCCATCGTCTGCTACTGGTACGGGTACGATATGGAGCACTCTCCAACATCGTCCCGGAAGCCCTTTCCTTTGCCTTTGAGGCGCTTACGGCGGGAACCGACTTCGAAGGCGCTGTGCTGGAAACCGAAGAGGTTCCCATCACTCTCAAGTGTTCCCAATGCGGACATACTTTCCCGGCCGTCAAGGGAGAGCATTTCTTTGCGCCGTGTCCAGCCTGCGGCGAGCAATACGGGCATTCAATGGAAACGGGCCGCGAGCTGTACGTCCAGCATATCGAGGCGGAATAAAGGAGCTTATTGTGGAAATACCTGTCATTCGTAATGTTCTTGAAGCCAACGGAAAGCTGGCGGCAAGCCTGAAAGATCAGTTTGCCAAACACGGCATCCTTGCCCTGAATCTCATAAGCTCTCCCGGTGCGGGCAAAACGTCTCTGCTGGAGCGTACGCTTACGGATCTGGCTTCCGAATTTCGCATGGCCGTCATTGAAGGCGACCTCCAGACGGACAACGACGCACGCCGCGTCGCCGCCACCGGGGCCAAGGCCGTGCAGATCAATACGGACGGCGGCTGCCACCTCGACAGCAACCTTGTCATGGAAGCTCTAGGTGCTTTCGATCTGAACGAGATCGATATCCTGTTCATCGAAAACGTGGGGAACCTCGTTTGCCCCGTCGAATTCGATTGCGGCGAAGACGCCAAGATCGCCCTGCTCAGCGTAACCGAAGGCGACGACAAGCCTGAAAAATACCCACTCCTTTTCAACCGTGCCAGTGCGATGGTCCTCAACAAGATCGATCTCCTGCCCTATGTGGATTTCGATGTAGAGGTTGCCGCCCGCCATGCCCGCCACCTCAATGCGGATCTGGCCCTCTTTGAGGTTTCTTGCCGCACGGGCGAAGGGCTCGAAAAATGGTACTCTTGGCTGCGCCAAGCGGCGAAAGCCAAAAAGGGCGCTTGATTATCCCGTTTTTGGGATCATAAGATCAAAAAAAAGCCTCCCGGATTTCGAGAGGCTTTTTTTGCATCAACGATCTATCCGTTACATATGGACATGCACGCCGAAGGCATGGTTACCGACAGGCAGCAGCGGGGGGAGTTGAAGGCGCTTGAAGGCACTCCTACGCATAAGGGATTGCACACGATTGACATCTTCAGGCGTGACGCCGGGCAGCTCAATATCCTCAGCCCGCTTCGATTCTTCAATCAACGCATGAAGGATCGAATCCAGCATATCGTACTCGGGCAAAGAATCCTGATCCTTCTGGCCCGGACGCAACTCCGCCGACGGCGCCTTATCGAAGATGTTCTGAGGAATGGCGCACATCCCTTCGCGCTCATTGAACCATTGCGCGAGCTGGTACACTTCCGTCTTGTACAAGTCGGCAATGGGAGCCAGACCGCCGCAGGTATCCCCATACATCGTGCAATACCCGGCGGCCACTTCGGACTTGTTCCCCGTAGCCAAAAGCATCCAGTGGAATTTGTTGGAAAACGACATCATGATCACGCCGCGGATGCGGGACTGGATGTTCTCTTCAGTGACATCCCGTTCCCTTCCGGCAAAGGCGGGGGCAAGCGCTTTTTCAAAGGCTTCCATCATCGGCGAAATCGGAACCGTGAACGTTTCCATCCCCAGATTGGCGGCCAGTGCCTCGGAATCGGTAATGCTTCCCTCACTCGACCACGGGGACGGCATCATCACCCCGTGCACGTGGTCCTTGCCCAGCGCGTCGACGGCAAGCGCCGCGACAAGTGCGGAATCCATGCCCCCGGAAAGGCCGAGAACGACATCCGTGAAGCCGTTTTTCCGAACATAATCGCGGATGCCGGAGGTCAGCAGTTCCCAGACCGATTTCCAATCCTTGGCAGGAATACTCGACATTATTTCAACCTCGACTTCAAGATATCGCCCATGGCATATACCTTGCCGCCCGGCTGCCCTGGCAACCAGCTCGCGGCACGCAGCGCACCCTGAGCGAAGTTTTCCCGCGAGTGCGCGTGGTGCGTCACCTCAATGCGCTCTCCGGGGCCCATGAAATAGACGGTATGCACGCCGACCACATCACCGCCGCGGATGGCCTGAACGCCGATTTCCTTCTTGGGGCGCTCTCCGATGATGCCTTCGCGGTGGTAGCAGGCAACATCCTTGAGGTCCCAATCTCTGGCCGAAGCCAAAGACTCGGCGAGGCGCAACGCCGTACCGCTTGGGGAATCCTTCTTGCGGTTGTGATGCAGCTCGACCATTTCCAAGTCATAATCCGGGCCGAGCATCTGCACGAGTTCGGGCAACAGTTCCAAAAGGACATTGACACCGACGCTCATGTTCGGGGACCAAAACACCCGTCCGTTTTGGGCGATTGCATCCAGCTCCGCCTTTTGCTCCGGGGTGAAGCCCGTCGTCCCGATGACGATAGGGTTGCCGTTCTTGACGGCGCACCGGGCATTGGCAAGGCTCGCTTCCGGTGCCGTAAAATCGATCACGACGGCCCCGGGAACCTGCGGGTACACGACTTCGGGATCCGTTCCGGCGAGGCATCCCCAATGGGCCAGCGCGTCCAGCCTTTCCGGACGTTCCAGTACGGCCGCAAGCGTCATGCCCTGCTCTTTCGCAAGATTGGCAATGGTCGTACCCATGCGCCCGGAAGCGCCCATCACGATAATAGAAAGACTCATTTTCCCCACCCTCTTTCCTTATTCAGAATCCTGTGCCGCGTTTTCGGAAGAAGACGCCGTCACCTCATTGTCCGCCTGCAACAGAGCTAGAAAACCGGCTTCGTCCACGATGCGGATGCCTAATGCCTGAGCCTTTTCGCGTTTGGAGCCCGGTTCATCCCCGACGACCAGCAGATTCAGCCTGCGGGAAACGCTGCCAGCGATTTCCGCACCTGCGTTTTCCGCCATCTGCTGTGCCTTTGAGCGGGGAATGGACAACGATCCGGTGAAGAGGATCTTCTGCCCGGCGAGCGGTCCCACTGGCATGGAAGCCACCGCCGCCTCCTGGCGCACAGGCCACAGCCCGAGCTCCCGCAACCGCGCCAACAAGGCCACGTTGGGCTCGTCGTCAAAAAATGCCTTAATGGAACTTGCCACTTCCGGGCCGATATCCGGCAAATTCTGCAATTCTTCAGGGCTCGCCGCTCTCAGCACGTCCATATCGGCGTACGTCGCCGCCAATGTTTTCGCCGTCTGCTCACCCACATGCCGGATGCCGAGCGCGCAAAGAAGACGCTGCAACGTCGCTTCTTTTTTAGCCCGATCCAACGAATCCACAAACTTGGTGGCGAGTTTTACACCCATCCGCTCATAATGCAAGAGCTCGTCAACCCTGAGCGTAAAGAGATCGGCAGGGGTTTTGACCCGTCCCGAAGCGACAAGCAGTTCGATCCAGCGCTGGCCGAGCCCTTCGATATCGAGTCCGGCCTTGGACACGAAATGCGCCAACGATTGCCGGATCATGGCGGGACAGGAAACATTCACGCACCGCCAAGCCACTTCCCCTTCCAGACGGGACGCGGCCTGGCCGCAGGACGGGCATACATGGGGGAAAACGAAAGGCTGCGAATCCGGGGCACGTTCCGAAAGTACGGCCCGCACCACTTCGGGGATGACATCCCCGGCGCGCTGGACCACCACACGATCGCCGATTCTGACGTCCCGATTGCGGATTTCATCCTCATTGTGGAGGGTTGCCCGGCTGACAAGCACACCGCCGACGTTCACCGGCTCCAATTCGGCCACCGGGGTCAGAACCCCCGTCCTCCCCACTTGAACGGTAATATCCAGCAACAGGGTCGTCGCCTGCTGCGCCGGAAACTTCCACGCAACGGCGAACCGCGGAGCCCGCGCCGTATAGCCCAGCGCCTCTTGTGCCTCAAGGTCATTGAGCTTCATGACCACGCCGTCGATCTCGTACGCCAGCGACTCCCGTTTTTCACTCAGCGAGGCGTAATAGGCTTCCACTTCTTCGGAACCCCGGCAGAGGCGGCCTCCGGGCGGCGTCTCGAACCCAAAGTCACGGAGCCGTCCCATGACCTCCTCATACGTACTCCACGGCTGCACCCCACCGAACCGGACATCCCCAAACCCATACGCCAAAAACCGCAACGGACGGGACGCGGTAACCGAGGTATCCAGCTGGCGTATGGAGCCGGCCGCAGCATTGCGCGGATTGGCAAATGTCTTGAGATTTTCCTTCCGCAGCCGCTCATTGAGCAAGGCGAAATCCCTTCTGCGGAAAATGACTTCCCCCCGCACTTCAAGACGCTCAGGGGCATCGCCGTGCAGCACTTTGGGCAAGTTGCGCACCGTCTGCATGGCCTCCGTCACGAGTTCGCCGACTTCGCCGTCTCCGCGCGTCAGTGCTTCGACAAACCGCCCGTTCTCATACACAAGCTCAAGGGCGAGGCCGTCCATTTTCGGATCACACCAAAAAGTATGCTCAAGCCCTTCCTGGGCGTTGTCCAGGCGCTTGAGAAAGCCCTGCCACTCCTCCGCATCGAACACGTTGTCCAGGCTGTACATCCGCCGCGTATGGGCCTTGGTTTCCAGCGACGACAACACCTGTCCGCCGATCCTGTTCGTCGGAGAATCCGGCGATCGCCATTCGGGATGCCGCTCTTCCAGCCTCAGAAGCTCCTGAAAGGCGGCATTGTATTCGTCGTCGGTGATTTCCGGCGCATCCAGCGTATGATACCGATGGTTATGGTAAATCACAAACGCACGGAGCTCTTCCAAACGTTTTTTATCGGCATCCTCGACCAAAAGGGATTGCAGCGTCCCTTGATTCATGGCGTCATCCTTCGTTGCCCCGCTGCCGAGGCTAAGCAATCAAAAACTGTTCCCGAAGCTGCTTGATGCGATCCCGCAAGGCAGCCGCCTTCTCGAATTCCAGATCCCGGGCGGCATCGCGCATCTCGCGCTCAAACTGCTTCAAATACCGGGCCACGTTCTGGGCCGTGATGTCCACGGATGCAGAGGCTTCCGCAGGTTGTTTGGCCTGTTTCCCCCGCCCCCGCTTTCCCTTTCCTTCGCCTGAGGAGGTGTACAGGGAGTCAAAAGGAGTGGCAAGCGGCTTACTGATGGTCGTCGGCGTAATGCCGTGCGTTTCGTTCCAGTCCTGCTGCTTCGCGCGCCGACGGGCCGTTTCGCCCATAGCCGCGCGCATGGACGCCGTCACCGTGTCCGCATACAGCAAAACCTTTCCGCCGGCATTACGTGCCGCCCGTCCGAACGTCTGGATAAGCGATCCGGTGGACCGCAAAAAACCTTCCTTATCCGCATCCAGGATAGTGACAAGGGAAACTTCGGGAATATCCAAGCCTTCGCGCAGCAGATTGATGCCCACCAACACATCGAACTCACCCGCCCGCAGGGCTTTGATGATGGCCATGCGTTCCATCGTGTCGATGTCCGAATGCAGATAGCGGGCCGCAACGCCCATCGAATTCAGATATTCGGTCAAGTCCTCGGCCATGCGCTTGGTCAGCGTCGTGACCAGCACGCGCTCATGCTTTTCCACACGGGCCCGGCATTCCCCAAGCAGATCGTCGATCTGCCCCTTTACGGGGCGGACCTCGACTTCGGGGTCAAGCAAGCCTGTCGGGCGGATGATCTGTTCCGCCACGATCCCCTGCGAACGCTCCAGTTCCCATTTGCCCGGCGTTGCCGAAACATAGACTACCTGGTTCAGACGTTCCAAAAATTCATGAAATTCCAACGGCCTGTTATCCAAAGCGGACGGCAGCCGGAAGCCGAAATCCACCAGCGTCGTTTTCCGGGAACGGTCTCCCTTGAACATGCCGCCGACCTGCGGAATACTGATATGGGACTCGTCGGCGAACAGCACAAAGTCATCCGGAAAATAGTCGAGCAAGGTGGCAGGGGGATCTCCCTCCTTGCGGCCATCCAGATGCCGGGAATAGTTCTCGATGCCGGTGCAGTAGCCCAATTCCTGCATCATTTCCAAATCAAGCTGCGTGCGCTGTTCCAGGCGCTGCGCCTCAACCAGCTTGTTCTGGGACTGGAACAAGCGCAGCCGCTCACCAAGCTCGTCCCGGACGTCGGACATGGCCCGCTCCAGGTTATCCCTGTCCGATACGTAATGGCTTGCCGGGTAGATGACGGTTTTCCCGATATTCCCCAAGATTTCACCTGTCAGCGGGTCGATCTCCCGGACGGCTTCAATCTCGTCTCCGAAAAATTCCAGACGCAAGGCACGTTCGTGCTCATACGCCGGAATCACTTCCAGCACGTCGCCGCGAACCCGAAACGTTCCCCGGTGAAAATCCATATCATTGCGTTGGTACTGAACATCCACAAGCTTGGTGATGATTGCGTCCATGCTGACACGTTGACCGACCTCGACCGGAATGATCAAACGGGCATAGTATTCCGGAGAGCCAAGGCCGTAGATACAGGACACTGACGCGACGATGATAACATCCCGGCGCGTCAGCAGGGCATGGGTAGCCGCGTGCCTGAGCTTGTCGATGTCGTCGTTGATGGCCGAGTCCTTCTCAATATACGTATCGGACGCGGGAACATAGGCTTCCGGCTGATAATAGTCGTAGTAGCTGACGAAATATTCAACGGCGTTTTCCGGAAACAACGCGCGGAATTCATTGTAAAGCTGTGCTG
Source organism: Bilophila wadsworthia ATCC 49260 (assembly GCF_000701705.1). Lineage (GTDB taxonomy): Bacteria > Desulfobacterota > Desulfovibrionia > Desulfovibrionales > Desulfovibrionaceae > Bilophila > Bilophila wadsworthia. Next base: position 47,515 of record NZ_JNJP01000024.1, read on the forward strand.
CCAGGGTCTTGTTCGGGGCAAGCACCAGCGCGGGCCGGTTGACCTGAGCGATGACGTTGGCCACGGTGAAGGTCTTCCCCGATCCGGTAACACCAAGCAGGACCTGATCCCTGACGCCCGCTTCGATGTTGGAAGCGAGCTGCTCGATGGCCGCAGGCTGATCGCCTGTGGGGACGTATTCGGTCCGCAGCTTGAAAAGTGGAGTTTCGGTTGTATTCATAGGTGTTAAATAAGCGTCTCTTCCCCCGCAGGCAAGAGGAATCATCGTTGGAGCTCACCTTACATGCCGGCTGCGGTTTTTCCCCTCTCAGTTGTCCGAATCCACCGTGCCCTCCCCTTTTCGGTCATAACTGTTTGCGGGGTCAGTATTGTCGTCTTCCCTTGCATGGGATAAAACGAAAAAAGCCACTCACCAAAGGACCGTTTTTTCGAGCCTCCCCTCTCACCTTGTTCTGGAGCTACACGGATGCAAAAGGATTTTTTGCATACATAGAATTGATTGCCTTTTTCTAGCTCTTTCTGCAATATACAACCTCTTGCAATCACAGCATTCCAATTTGTACATGCTTTGTTGTGGTATGCGCGTCTGGTTAGTTGTTCAGTTAGCATTTCTGATCTTGGGTTAGCAAAAGGTAAGCACAAATGGCCATCCGTGAGAAGACTAAGTACACCGGCGTATACGTCCGCACAAGCACAACGAGACGCTATCAGGGAAAGCCTGATGCCTGTTTCGAGTTTACCTACAAGGCCGATGGCAAGCTGATCTGGGAAAAAGTCGGCTGGAAGAGCGAGGGCTATACCGCTGTACTTGCCAGTGAACTCCGTGCTGAACGCATTCGCCAGTTTCGACATCCAGAGATGTTTCCGAACACAGCTAGAACTCCGATCCTCACATACGGTCAGGCGTGGAAAATTTTCAGCGAAAAACGCCTCCCATTCTTGAAGAGCGGCAGTCAGCGGATACTTAAATACCACTACGCCATGCATATCGAGCCCTTTTTTGCCAATACGCCTTTGCACAAAATCACGAGCCTTGAACTTGAAACCTTCAGGGCGACGCTGATGAAAACCACAACCATTCACCGCACTGACAGGGGGAAAAGCTATACTCTGGGGCGTACTCTTGCACCTTCTACCATCAAATCCATCTTGATGGACATGCTCAACGTATTCAGACGCATGATCGAATGGGGTATGTATTCGGGGCAGGTTCCCAAAATAAGCCAAATCCCGGTTGATAATGCGAGACAACGCTTTCTTACGCCTGTCGAAGCGGATCGCCTGCTCGGGGTACTCGAAATCCTTTCCTGCCGCGTGTATCGTGTTGCGGTCATTTCTCTGCACACAGGTATGCGTGTCGGTGAAATTCTGCGTATGCGCGGGCAAGACTTGGACTTTGAGCACCATCTGATCTACATCGACGGGAAAACGGGCAGGCGCGAGGCGTTCATGGACGAAACGGTTTCCAATCTGTTGCGGAGCATTGTCCCATCCCGAAATGGAGACTTCTTTTTTACGACAAACCAAGGTGCTGCGCCTCACCCCACTTCTCTGAGCAAGACCTTTACCAAGGCCGTAAACATCCTCGGCCTGAACGACGGCGTTACCGATCCCCGCTTCAAAGTGGTGATCCACACGCTTCGCCATACGTTCTGTTCGTGGCTGGCCAGCCAGAATGTCCCCCTTTACACCATCGGCAAGCTGGTGGGGCATGCAAACCTGCGCTCGACGCAACGGTACGCCAAACTCACCGACGACGCCAAATGGGATGCCTTGAAGCTCATTGAAAAAACAGCCAAGTCTATTCATCATACGTCCTGACCTTTCTGGCTTCCATGTACTTGTCCAAATCTCGGCGGGCATACAGCACTTTGGCTCCGTCCTTAATGAATATCGGGCCTTTCCCTTCGCTACGCTTACGTTGCAAGGTTGCTACAGGGGTACTGCAATAAATCGCGGCGGCCTTCTCGTCCATGTACTCGCAGTATGGGACGGACGCCAGCCGGATGAAAGGCTCCAGTTCCGTCCGTAAGGCCCGGATGATGTCCCCGCCGACTCCGGGAGGCAACCCGTCATCCGGGATCATTGCGCGGCGGATAGCCGCTACGAGTTCTTCGGCCTGATTCCGGCTCATGAATCCTCCATGCGTCCGATGAGCGCCGGGACGCACACGGCTGTCTTGATGATTTCCTCGGCGGTGCGCCCGTCCTCGAACTTCTCGCCGGGGCTGATGCCCTGGATGCGGGGCTTCGAGAGCCCGAACCCCATCATGACCCGGCGCACGTCCGCCCTGCCCCGCCCGACGACGAGGTGCCGCCCGTTGACGAGGTAGAGCGACGGCTTGCGGCCTTCGGGCTTCGGGCCGATGACGGCATCGCTCAGGCGCACGATGCCCATGATGGCGTCTTCCTCATAGTCGGCTTCGCCTTCGGGGATGATCTCGCCATAGAGCGCTTCCACGCGCTCCTCCAGTTCGCGCATCCCGTCCAGCAGCCCCGGCCGCACGGCGCGGGCCACGGCCTCGCCCCTCGCGTCGCAGATCACCGAGCG
>NZ_JNJP01000025.1 GCF_000701705.1 Bilophila wadsworthia ATCC 49260
AGGAAGCCCTTCTCCAGAAGGGTTCCGCCTCCCCTCCCCAAAACTCTCGCCAATCTTCCCCTCCCCACTCTTTAACGCAACTGGCTGTCCTTGCTGCCGCGGCGGTTGTAGAGGCTGACGGCGCGCTGATCCTTGTCGGCTTCCTCCTGGCAGGCCACGCACAGCCGCACGCCGGGGAGGGCCTTGCGCCGCGCTTCGGGGATCGGCTCGCCGCACTCCTCGCAGAAATGCAGGCTCTCGCCTTTGGGCAGGTTGCGCCGCGCCCGCGCCACTTCGTCGTTGATCGAATCCTGAATCTGATCCTGTACCGCTCCGTCGCCAGCCCAGCCGCTCGCCATGTCCGCCTCCTTTCCGCATTTTCGCGGGATGTTTTCCTCTTACTATAGGCCTCGGCGGGGGCTTCGTCCATCCGGCGCGCCTCTTTTTCCCCGGTGTGACCCCGGTCACATCACGCCGGGGGGGATGGGGGTACCGTGCCTTCATGCTTGCAACAGGAGCGTGCCCATGAACAGGAACATCAGTCTGGCTTCACGCGATCCCCTCCCGCTCGGCCGGGAGGACATCTACAAGGGGATGGAGGAAATCGGCGCGTATCTGGACGTCACCCCGCGCGATTTCCAAGAAATCTACGCCCATGCCTACAAGATAGCCCGGGGGAGGCTGCTCTCGTCCATTACGGCGGGCGACATCATGCATGTCCCGGTGCTGTGCGTCGCCGAGGAGCAGTCCGTGCGGGATCTGGTCATCTTCCTCGACGATCACCGCATTTCCGGCGCGCCCGTCGTGGGCGCGGAAGGGCGCCTTTCCGGGGTCGTCTCGGAAAGCGACGTCGTCCGGTTCGTCGGCGGCGGGGAGACGGTGACGGTCATGCACCTGATGCACACGCTGATGCGGCAGGGGTGCGTCAGCGGCGCGGACCTTGAAGCCCCCGTCGGCTCGATCATGACGCGGGAGTGCGTCTCGGTCGGGGAGGGCGCCCATCTGGGCGACATGCTGGAACTCTTGCGGACGCGCCGGATCAACCGGATTCCCGTCGTCGATGCCGGGATGCGGCCTGTGGGGATCGTGTCGCGCACCGATATCATCAATGCCTTTGGAGTGATGCAGTGAGAGAACTTTTGCTGAAAATGGCGGGCGGCGAGCAGTCCCCGCCCCGCGCCAAGGCCGGGGAAATCTTCTCCGCGTGGGTTGGGAGCTGTCTGGCCATCGCCTGCATCGCGCTGCTGGAACGCTACGCCACGGGCAACTCGGGCTTCCCGCTGCTGATCGGCTCGTTCGGGGCGTCGGCGGTGCTGGCCTTCGGAGCCATACGCAGCCCGCTGGCACAGCCGCGCAACCTGGTGGGCGGGCATTTCCTGTCCGCGCTCGTGGGCGTCTCGTGCTACTTCCTGTTCCCCGGCACGCCCTGGCTGGCCTCATGCCTCGCCGTCGCCACCGCCATCGCGCTCATGCACGTCACCAAAACCCTGCACCCTCCGGGAGGCGCCACGGCGCTCATCGCGGTCACGGGCGGGGAGGGCATCCACCAGCTCGGCTATCTGTACGCCTTCGTGCCGTGCCTGCTCGGGGCACTGATCATGCTCGCCATCGCCCTTATCGTGAACAACATCCCCAAGGCGCAGCGCTATCCGCAATTCTGGTGGTAGTGGGGAGGGCCCTCCGGAAGCAGGGAAAACGGCGCGGAAGGGGCCGGGAAGCCCGGAAGCGGCAAAGGCGGGAAGGCGGCGTTCCCGTTATGATGAAGGCCGGAAGGCCGTACCCTTGAGGGGCGTTTCGTATGGAGCGCCCCTTTTTCCGTGCTTTTTCCTCTATGGGGGCGGGGTTCCGTGCGTTGGGCGCATCCCTGCGCCGTATGGAGGAAAGGCGGCGTACGCGGGGCAGCGGCCCCGGCTGGCCCTTTCTTGGCGCAGAGCCATACACGGGCGCGGGGCCGCTTGACAGTCCGGAATGTTAGTTATACTAACTCACGCGCTGCGGGGATTCCCTGCCCGCCCGCCGGGTTCGCGGGGGGCCCTCCGCCAGCTTGCAATGTCAGGATCCCCCGCGCGGCTCCCCGCCGGGGCGGAGAGGGCAAAACGTTTTTCTTTCAGGATGGACGGCATGACGGCGAAACCGGGTACCACTTCCACGGCGGACCGCATCCTTGATGCGGCCATCGGGCTCATGAATACGAAAGGCTACAACCCCGTGTCGGTACGGGAAATCGCCAAGGCCGTCGGCCTCAGCGAGATGACCGTGTTCCGGCATTTCCCTTCCAAGTACGCCATGCTGATGGCGGCCATGCGCCGGGCGCCGTATGCGGAAATGATCGAGGACGTCTTCACCACGCATGTCCGCTGGGAGCTTGAGCACGACCTGCGCCATTTCATGCGCCGCTACATGGACATCGCCGAGCAGCGGATCGGCATCTGGCGGATTTATTTCAGCGCCATCGGGCAGATCGACGAGCACAGCACGGAGCTGGTCAGCGACGTCACCTCGTTCCGTGAGCGCCTGCGGGCGTATTTCGAGGAGATGATCCGGCGCGGGCACATCCGGCAGCTGGACAGCCTGTATGTTTCCTCGCTGTTCTGGAACCTCATTTTCGGCTTCGTCATGACGCTGGTGATCGGGCGCAAGCGCCCGGGGCTGGTCCGGGATGAATACATCGAAAACGCGGTGTCCGTATTCATCGGCGGCGTTGCCCCGAAGGAAGGCGAAGCATGGCGGTAAGCGTCAGAAAGCCCGTGCTGTATGCGTTCGGCGTGGTTTTGTGCGCGGGGATCATCGGCGGCATCTGGCTGTGGTACCGCACCCACTGCGTCCTGATCACCAACGACTCCCGCATCGAGGGGACGCTTGTCGGCGTGGCTTCCCGCCTGTCCGACCGGGTGGTGCAGGTCATGGTGAACGAGGGCGACACGGTGCACAAGGGGCAGGGGCTCGTGCGCATCGACAGCCGCAGCGTCATGGCCCGCAAAGCCAAGGCCGAGGCCGCGCTTGAGCTTGCCAAGGCCCGCTGGGAGGACGCCAAGGCCGGGTTCCGGCGGCAGGAGATCATGGCGGCGCAGGCCCATCTGGATCAGGCGCAGGCCATGCTGGAGCGGGCGGGGCGCGACTTCCGGCGCATGGAGCAGCTTGCCCGCAACGACGGCGGGGTGACGCAGGCCGACCGGGACGCCGCGAGTTCCGCCTACCGTGCGGCGCAGGCCAACGTCGCCGCCGCGCAGGAGGAGCTTGCCCTCAAGAAGGAAGGCTCGCGCCCGGAAGTCATCCGGGCCGCCGAAGCGCAGGTCATGCAGGCGCAGGCCGAACTCGACGAGATCAACGTGCTGTGCCAGGACAGCGTGATCCCTTCCCCGGTCAACGGCGTCGTGGCCCAGAAGCTCGTGAGCGCCGGGGAACTGGTGGCGGCGGGGCAGAAGCTGTTCACGCTCGTCAATACCGACGACATCTGGCTCAACGCCCGCATCGAGGAAACCCGCATCGGGCAGATCCGCGTGGGGCAGGACGTGGCCTTCACCATCGACGGCTATCCGGGCCGCACCTTCTCCGGGCGCATCTATGAGATCAACCCGGCGGCGTGCTCCGTGTTTTCCCTGATTTCCACCGAAAACGTCGCGGGCTACTTCACCAAGATCATGCAGCGCGTCCCGGTGAAAATTTCCCTGCCGCGCCTCGACAGCCCGGAAACGGACCCCGGCGAGCCCGAGGTGGTGTTCCGCATCGGGATGCAGGGAACCATTGAAATCCAGCTCTAACGCGACGGCCCGGAAGGTGATGCCATGCCTGCTTCCCTGATTGCGGCGGGGGACGCCCTCGCCCGTTTCTTCGCCGCGCCGGAAATCGGCTCGGTCCCGCACCGGAGCGCCCGGCAGGGCATCCTGATCCTTGTGGCCTTCATCGGCGGGATGCTGCCGATTTCCAACATGGCCATGCTCAGCTCGGCCTATCTGGCGCTTTCCGGCGACTTCAACGCGGATCTCATCGACCTCGGGCGGCTGGCGCTCGGCAACCTCCTGATCATGGGGCTGGTCCAGCCGCTGGTGAACCACATCCATGCCGGGCTCGGCCTGCGCGGGGCGCTCTTCCTCGCGCTGTGCGTGGTGTCCGTGGCCGGGGTGGGGGCGGCCTCCTCCGGCTCCCTCACGGAGATGACCCTGTGGTACGCGCTGGCGGGGTTCGGGGGAGGGCTGTTCCTGAGCCTTTCCGCGCGCATCCTGTTTGTGGCCGTGCCCCCGGAATCGCGCAGGCTCATGATGGCGATCTGGAGCTTCTTCATCGGGTTCGGGTCCAACCTGAGCCCGCTGCTCGGCGGGTTCCTCGTGGAGTTCCTGACGTGGCACTCCCTGTTCCTGCTCTCGCCCGTGGTGGCGCTGCCGTGCCTTGTGATCCTCTTCTTCCTGCTGCCGGACAGCCGCCCCGCCGGGATGCCGCCGTTCGACTGGTGCTCGTTCGCCTTCCTCGTCGCCTTCGCCGTGCCGACGCTCATCGCCGTGTGCTACGGGCAGACCTTCGGCTGGAACTCCTCGTTCATCCTGATCATGATCTTCTGCGCCGTCTCCGCGCTGTTCCTGTTCCTCGTCTCCTGCCTCAGCGCCGAGGCCCCACTCCTGCACCTGCGCAACCTGCGCATCAAGGGCGTGGGGCCGGCGGTCATGGCGGCGCTCCTGCTCGTGATCAGCCATGTGGGGATGCGCATCCAGATGATCCTGTTCATGCGCAACGTGCTCGGCTACCCGCCGTCGGAGATCGGGCTCATGTTCCTGCTGCCGCTGTGCGTGTTCGTGCTGACGGTCGTCCCGACGGGCATCATGGTCGCCACGCACGGCAACCCCAAGCCCTTCCTCCTGGCCGGGATCGCCTGCATCGCCGGGGCCGGGCTCCTGCTCTCGCGGCTCGACGCCAACGCGGACTGGTGGCACATGGCGGTGCCGCTGGCCCTGCGGAGCTTCGGCTATGCGATGGGCAGCGCTTCGGCCACGCCCTTCCTGTTGCGCAACGTCCCGCCGGAGAAGCAGCCGCAGACGCTCCCGGCCATCAACAGCGTGCGTTTCTTCAGCATGTGCCTGTGCATGGGGTCGATCACCACCCTGAGCGTGCTCCTCAACAAGTGGTATTTCGCCCTCATCGCCGCGCAGGTGACGCAGGGCTCCTCGGCGGCTTCGGCTTCCATCTCGCGCTGGTCGGCGCTGTTCGCCGGGCAGGGGCTCTCGCCCTCCCAGTCCCGGCACGACGCGCTCCTCATCGTGTCCTCATCCATCAAAAAGCAGGCGTCCGTGTTTACGTTCGATCATCTCTTCCTCATCCTGTCGCTGGTGGCGTGCGTGGCTTTCGTGTGCGCCCTCCTGAGCCGTCGCGTGGACCCGCACCCCCACGCCGTGCGCGCCCATGCCCGGAATAGCCTGTCCCGCCTGTGGGCCGCCGTCCGGTCGCGGCTGCCGCGCCCCGCCTTCCCGCTGGCGGGGCTGCTCCTGTGCTGCCTGCTGGCGGCGGGGTGCACCCTCGGGCCGGACTACAAGCGCCCGGATCTGGATCTGCCCGCCGCTTCCGTTGCGGCGGACGAGCCCGGCGCGCTGTTCACCCGCGAACGCTGGTGGGAAGTCTTCCATGACGGCGCCCTGAACCGCCTTGAGGAGGCCGCCCTCGCGCACAACAGCAACCTCGCGCAGGCGATGGCCCGGGTCGAGGAGGCACGCGCGGCGGCGGGCGTCGCCTTTGCGGATCGCCTGCCTGCCGTGGGCCTGCGGAGTCAGGACGGCAAGCGCCTGATGACGGAAGGGGAGGAGCTCGCGCACCACTACGCCTCGCGGACGCAGGAGGCGTACAAGGCGGTCGGGTTCCTGAGCTTCGAGCTTGACCTGTGGGGCAAGTACCGCCGTTTGGACGAGGCCGCCCGCGCCGAGCTGCTGTCGACCGAAGCCGCCCGCGACACGATCCGGCTGGCGGTGGCCTCGGAAACCGCGCTGGCGTATTTCCAGCTCCGCACCTTGCAGGAGCAGGAACGGATCGCCGCCGACATGCTCAAGTCCTACGAGCGGACGTGCAAGGTCTATGAGACGCGCTACCGCCTCGGGCAGTCGCCGGAAACCACGCTGCGGCGGTTCGCGGCGGAACGCGACAAGACGCAGGCGCAGTTGTACGATCTGGAGGAACGGCGCATCCGCTGCGAAGGCGCGCTTGCGGTGCTCGCGGGGTTCAGCCCCGCCGGGATCGTGGACGGGGCGGGGCGGGCCTTTCAGGAAGGCCGGACGCTCGGCGAACTGGCACCGCCGCCGGACGTGCCCTCGGGCATCCCTTCGGATCTGCTCCAGCGCCGCCCGGACGTCCGCTCCGCCGAAGGCCGCCTCATGGCCGCCAACGCCCGCATCGGCGCGGCGCGCGCGGCGTTCTTCCCGTCCTTCTCGCTGACGGCGGAGGGGGGCTACTCCTCGACGCATCTGGATCGGGTATTCCTCGATCCGGCGCGGATATGGGGCGTCATGGGCGGGCTGGCGCAGCCGCTGTTCGAGGGCGGCAGGCTCACGGCGAAGCAGCGCATGGCGGAGGCCAAATACGAGGAAGCGCGGGCGGCCTATGTGGGGAGCGTGCGGAACGCCTTCACGGAGACGCGCGACGCCCTCGCCGGGAACCGCATCAGCCGCAAGGCCCTCGCCGCCAGCACGGAGCGGGTGAAGGAACTCACGCGCAGCAACGAGATCATGGAAAAGCAGTACGATGCGGGCCTGAGCAGCGTTATGGACCTGCTCGACGTGCGCCGCCAGCTCTTGGCCGCCCGGCAGGAACAGGCCGAGGCGCGCCGCCGCCAGCTCGCCGCCGTGGTCGGGCTGTGCAAGGCGCTCGGCGGGGGCTGGACGGAAGCGAAGGGGTTTGAATGAGGCGTCGGGGAAGGGAACCCTTCTGAAGGGATTCCCTTTCCCCGCCCGAACCAGCCGGCCTGCGCCTTCCGCCGCACGGGGCTTCCGTTCCATCACCGTTTCGGAATGTCCCGCCGGGGATACGCCTTCCCGGGGGCTTCCGGCCGGGGCGGGCCGCTGGGCTCCGGGGAACGGGAACGTTCCGGCGGGGCGGGCAGCGGCCCGCGTGGGGGGAGGCTCTATCTGTCGAGGTTCAGGAAGATGGTCTTGGTTTCGGTGTACTGGTCGTGGGATTCGCGGCCCTTGTCCTTGCCGCCGAACCCGGAGAGCTTGTAGCCGCCGAATGGCGTGGTGTTGTCGCCCTCGCTGAAGCAGTTGACGGAGACGGTGCCCGCCTGGAGCGCGCGGGCGTACTTGTGGGCCTTGGTGACGTCCTCGGTGAACAGGGTGGCCTGCAAGCCGTATGCTGTGGCGTTGGCGAGCCCTACGGCTTCCTCGTCGCTGTCGGCGGGGAGGATGGCGGTGACGGGGCCGAAGATTTCCTCACGGACGATGGTCATGTCCGGGGTCACGCCGTCAAAGATGGTGGGCGGGATGAACAGCCCGCTGCCGATGGCGAGGGGCGCGCCGCCGGTGAGGACATGCCCGCCTTCGGCCTTGCCCTTCTCGATGTAGCCCATGATCGTCCTGAACTGGCCTTCGCTCACGATGGAGCCGAGGTTGTTTTCAGGATCGAGCGGGTCGCCGATGCGCCAGTTTTCAAGCTCGGCGAGCAGGGCTTCGGTGAAGGCGTCCTTGCGCTTGCGGGGCACGATGATCCGGGAGTTGGCGGTGCAGTTTTCGCCCATGTTCCAGAAGGCGGCAGCGGCGGCCTGCGCGGCGACGGCGGCGTAGTCGGCCACGTCGTCGAGCACCACGAAGGGGCTCTTGCCGCCGAGTTCCAGCACGATGCGCTTGAGGTTGCTCCGGGCGGCGTATTCAAGGAAGCGGCGGCCCACTTCGGTGGAGCCGGTGAAGGACACCACGTCCACGCCGGGGTGCAGCCCGAGCGCTTCGCCCACGGAGGAGCCGGGGCCCGTGATCACGTTGAACACGCCTTCGGGGATGCCCGCTTCGGCGGCGAACTCCGCGAGCTTCAGGGTGGAGAGCGAGGTGACGCTGGCGGGCTTGAGGATGACGCTGTTGCCTTCGGCAAGGGCGGGGCCGAGCTTCCAGCCCACCATCATGAGCGGGAAGTTCCACGGCAGGACGCAGGCGACCACCCCGGCGGGCTCGCGCACGATGAGCCCCAGCCTGCCGTCTCCGGAGGGGGAGATGCCGCCGTACTGCTTGTCCGCGCATTCGGCGTGCCATTCGAGGCACTCGATGGTTTCCGGCAGATCCGTGAGCAGGCATTCGCGGACGGGCTTCCCGCTGTCCAGCGATTCGAGGACCGCCAGTTCGACCTGATGCTTTTCGATGAGCCCGATGAAGCGCATGAGGATTTTTTTGCGCTCCGAAGGATGCATACGCGACCAGGCCCCGCTTTCAAAAGCCTTGCGCGCCGCGGCTACGGCCTTGTCGACGTCTTCGCGCCCGCAGGAGGCGACCCGGGCGATTTCCTTGCCCGTCGCGGGGTTGACGGTCGGCATTGTCTCGCCGGAGAGGGCGGGGGCGAATGTCCCGCCGATAAAGGCTTCGGTCGGGTAGGACAGGTTCGCGGCAATTCGTTCGTAGTCGGCGTGGGACAGCAATGTCATGGTGGCATCTCCTTAATCGTTTGAGTGGCTTTTCAGATCCAAGGGCCGGAGGGCGGTGCGGCGCGCGCTTCCCGCCTGCCGGTTCCGCAAAACTCCCCGCCGAAAGGCGGCGGAGGGGTTCGCTGTTGATGGTTGCCCGCCCGGTCGGAACCGGCGCAGGAAAAACGCGGCGGCCAATCCCTTGGGAGCATATACCCGTGGGGTGAGGCCGCATCCCTCTGTCCGGGCCGTTCCGGAACGGGGCCCCTCCTTGCTTTATTCCTTATGATACGGTCCGTTGGGGACAGCCTTGAACGCCTTCCGGCAGGGGGCGGATCTTCCCGGTAGCCTCAGCAGCCTTTTCGCCGGACCGCACCGGAACGGATGCCTTCCGCGCGGCCCCCGCCGGACGAAAGCCTAGGGAGAGGGGCCGGGAGGGGAATCTGTGCGGGGGCTTCCCGCTCTCCCAAAAGGCTCCCCCCGGCACGTTTCCCCTAACCTTCCGCCACGGCTACCAAGAAACGAACCCGTTCTTCAGCTTGTCGTTTTCTTCCACGATAAGGTGGTTGAACCCGGTGATGTGGACGTCCGAGCAGGACACGTAGGGGACGATCGCGGGCACGCCGCCCAGCGTGGTTTCCCGCAGCCCCTTGGCGTGGAACGCGCCGCTGCAGACGCTTTTCTGGACGAAGGTTTCCTCAAGCCCGATGAGGCCCCGGAAGTACCGCTGTGCAAGGCGGGTGGACGTGCCGGTCCCGCAGGGGGAGATGTCGGCCTGCGCGTCCCCGAAGATGCACTGGGCCAGATAGCCGCCGTCCTCTTCCGGGACGTTCTGGCAGAAGAGCACCTGATCAAGGTAGTTGATCGCCGGGTTCGTCGGATGGGCCACCTTGATGACCTTGTTGGCGGCGGCGAGGATGTCCTTGCTGAGGCTGCGCAGGAGGTTGACCGTGTCCTTGGTGATGGTCAGGCCGAGGGAATGCACGTCCGCCAGCACGAAGAAGTTGCCGCCATACCCGATGTCCACGGAAACGTCGCCGTATCCGGCAAGGTCGATGTGCAGATCCTTGCGGTACAGGAAGGCCGGGACGTTCTCCAGATTGATGCTGGCGACCATGTGGTTTTCCCACTTCACATAGACCGTCACCAGCCCGGTGGGGGTTTCGAGGACGATCTTGGTTTCGGGCTCCACGCGCTTGACCATGCCCGTCTCCACGAGGGCTTTGGCGACGGAGAGCGTCCCCGCGCCGCACATGGGCTGATAGGTCAGAGCATCTATATAGAACACGCCATAGTCCGCCTCGGGCGAGCAGGGCTCGGTCAGGATGGCCCCGACGAGGGACAGGAACCCGCGCGGCTGCTGCATGATGCAGGTGCGCAGCCAGTCGTGGTTCCGGCGCATGTCTTCCATTTTTTCAGCCACGGAAGCGCCCTTGAGGGGAGGGATGCCGCCGGTGACGACGCGGATCGGGGTGCCCGTGGTGTGGGCGTCCACAACGAAAACCGACTGGGATGCAAGCATAATAGGCTCCTTTTTGAACTCGTATTTTCCAAAAAGAATCTGTGTTGGAAAAGACCGCCAACAGGGATTCGATAAGAATAAAAGTCTTTGGAAAGGGAGGGATGGGGCTTGGGGAAGGGAGGGAAAAGCTTTTCTTCAGAAAAGTTTTCCCTCCCTTCCCCAATCTTTCTACTAGCTCAGGCGCTTGCGGATGGCGAACGAGGCCGGGGTCTTGCCGAGGCCGCCGAGAGTGCAGCGCAGATCGAGGGGAAGCATGAGCCCCACGTCGTAGACGGCGGCGATGGTCTCATCGAGCGGGATGACCTTGTCGAAGCCCGCCAGCGCCATGTTGGCGCAGGCCACGGCGTTGAAGCCGCACATGATGTTCTTGCCGAGGCAGGGCACTTCCACGCGGTTCGCCACGGGGTCGCAGGCGAGGCCGGTGATGTTCTGGAGGGCCATCGAAGCGGCATCGAGGCACTGGGCCACGGTCCCGCCGAGCATGAGCGCAACCCCCGCGGCGGCCATGCCGGAACCCGCGCCGCACTCGACCTGACACCCGGCGACTTCGGCGGCGAAGGTCGCGGACTCCGCGATGAACACGCCGATGAGCCCGGCGGCGAGCATGGCCTTGACGATCTCCTCGCGCGGCAGTCCCAGCGTGCGGCCCACGCCGATCAGCGTGCCGGGCAGCCCGCCGCACGATCCGGCGGTCGGCGCGGCGACGATGACGCCCATCGCGCTCTTCACTTCCATGATCGCGGTGATGTACTTGGTGACGTTGTTGAACAGGTCGTTGGGCAGGAGCGTCCTGTTCCGCTGTCCCGCGTCGATCAGGTGCGCCTGCGGGCCGAGGATGCGGTCGGCGTACTCGGTCCCGGCAAGCCCGTCCTCGACGGCCTTTTCCATGATGCCGACCAGCCGATCCATCTTGTTGAAAATGTCCTCTTCGGTGGTGTTGCCGCGCACGCTTTCATAGCGGGCGGCAAGCTCCCACAGCGGCCTGCCGTCCTGCTTGGCGTATTCAAGGAGCCCGGCGGCGTTGGAGAAGGGGACGGAGCAGCCCCCCCACGAGCGCGTGGGCAAGATGGGATCGAGCGCGGTGCACCCGGCCACGCCGGGCAGCGCCCGCAGCCGGGCCACGGCTTCCGCATCGAGCGCGGAGGCGCGCTTGAGGTTGATGAGCAGACGCGCGCCGTCGCTTTCCGCCCGCAGTTCGTCGGAGGAGGCCACGGCCTTCACGGACGCGGCGGCCTGTTCGAGGGGGGCGGCGTGGGCGTCGATGAGCAGCAGGTATTCATGGTAGCCCCCGTCGATGCTCACGGGGAAGCCCTCGAAACGCTGCATCTCCACCATGCCGCCGCCCACGGAGACGGCTTCCCAATGGAGGGTGCGCCCGTCGCCGCCGGTCGCGGCGATGCGGTAGTTGTTGGGGTGGGAGGCCCCGTAGTCGAGGATGGAGAAGGCCACCTCGACGCCTTCGCGCTCGGCGATGGCGCAGGCATCGGGGACGCGGGGATCGGTCAGGTCGATGTCGAGGAGCCCGCTGACGAATCCGATGTCCGAGCCGTGCCCGTGGTAGGATTCGGCCAGCGAGCCGTTGACGTCGAATTCGACGAGGACGCTGCGGACATCCCCGCCGAGGGACTGGCGGACAAGGGCGCCTATGCGGGCGGCCCCGGCGACATGGGAGCTTGAAGGGCCGCGCATGACGGGGCCGATGACGTCGTTGAACAGGCTTGCGGGAAGTTTTGCCATAACGACTCCTTAAAGTAGTGCTTGAAAAAAAGAGCGGGGCCCGTCGAGGCCCCGCGCGGTACGGCTACATGAGGCCGGGGAGGGAGCTTGCGAACATGTTCAGGATGAGGAGGACGGCAAGCCCCACGAGGCCGGAAATCAGCGTGGGGATGGGGTAGACGAGGAACGCCTGCTTGGTGCTCAGGCCGGACATCTTGCAGATGGTCCAGAAGCCGGAGTCGTTGGGCAGGCCGAGGCCGATGCCGCCGCAGCAGATGGCGAGGCCCACGAGGACCGGGGAGGCGCCGAGCTGGGAAGCGACCGGGGCGAGCACGGCGGAGGCCGTCACGATGGAGACCGTAATGGAGCCGAGGCCGATGCGCAGGCACTGGCTCATGAGGAAGCCGAGCAGGATGACCGGGATGCTCCAGCTCTGCATGACGTCGACGATGGCGGTGCTGATGCCGCTCGCGCCGATGACGGCCCCGAACGCGCCGCCCGCGCCGATGATGGCGAGGATGGAGCCCACGGATTCGGCGCCGCGCGAAACCACGGTGTCGAAAGGTTCGGGGAGGTGCTCGCGCAGGGAGAAATACGCCACGAACACGGTGATCAGCAGCACGATGTTGGTGTTGCCGAAGAAGGAGACGACGCGGCTGGCGGACGAGGCCGGGTCAAGGAAGGCGTTCAGGATGTTGGCAAAGAAAATCAGCATGATGGGCAGGAAGATGATGGCGATGCCGAGCGCGCCGCTGGGGTGGTCGGACTTGGCGAGGGCCTGCTCCACAAGGGCGGCGTCGGGCTCCTCGTCCGTGAGGAAAATGGGGGACTTCCTGCCGAGGAACTTGCCGTACAGCACGCCGCCGATGAGCGAGGCGGGCAGGGCGATGAGCACGCCGTAGACGATGAACCAGCCGATGTCCGCGCCCATGTTCCCGGCGACGGCCACGGGGCCGGGGGTGGGGATGACGAGGGCGTGCGTGCAGGTGAGGCCGACGACGAGGGCCGTGACCAGCGTGTTGAGGGCCAGCTTGCCTTCGCGGGCCATTTCGCGGATGAGGCCGATGAGGATGACGAAGGCCGCGTCGAAGAACACCGGGATGGAGATGATATAGCCGGTGAGGTTCAGGGCCAGCGCGGATTTTTCCCGCCCGCACAGCCGCAGCATGGTGTTGGCGATTTCGCGGGTGCACCCGGATTCGTGGAGGATCTGCCCCATGGCGACGCCGAGCAGGATGATGATGCCGATGTCGCCCATCGTGTCCCCGAAGCCCTTGCAGGACGTCTTGATGATGGCCATCGGGTCAAGGCCGGAGCATACGCCCATCAGCAGGCAGCCGATGAACAGCGAGAGGAACGGGTGCAGTTTGAACTTGATGACCAGCGCCAAGACGACCGAGATGGACACAAGAAAGGCCAGGATGAGCGAGAGGTTACCGTCCATGAAAGGCTCCTGTGGAAGGGGTTGGGGGGTCCGGGGAAGGACAGCCTGCCGTGGGGAGGCAGGGGGCCGGGGGTGTAAGGGGTTCTTCGCCGTCGATGTGTCCGCCGGAGGTCGCGGGGGAAGCGCCTCCGGCGGAAGGCCTGACGAAAACGCGGGGGAAGCGCTTCCGGCTTGGCCTGCGGATCACGCGGGGAACGCGCCTCCGGCTGACGGTTCAGGTACTCCGGGGGGAATGGAATACCCGCCCGCCGACGGCGCGCCGTGGTCCCCGTGGGGTGGGAACCGGGGCGCGGGCCGTGGCAGGAAAAAGAAATCCCGAACGTTTATGAGAGATTACGGCCTGACGGCTATAATCCTTCGGGTGGAATGGACATGGAGGCCAGCTCTTCCAGTGGGAGCGGGAAGAGGGGCGGCTGCGCGTGGTAGGGCGGCAGCGTCTCGATGGGCAGGCCGTGCGCGTGGGCGATCATTTCGGCTACGGCGGCGGAACACATCCGGCCCTGGCAGGTGCCCATGCCCGGGCGGGCCTGCGACTTGAGCCCGTCGGGGGAGTAGCACCCGGCTTCGATGGTCCGGCGCAGCTCGCCCGCGGTCAGCTCCTCGCAGCGGCACACCACGGCGTCGTCGGCGGGCAGGAGGGCCGACGGGGAGGGCGCGAAAAAGGTTTCCATGAACGGCTGCATGGCGTCGCAGCGGTACAGCCGGAACAGCGCGGCCTTTGCCAGACGGTCACGGGTTTCCAGCGTCAGCGCGCCGAGCTCGCGGCAGATGTCGAGGGCCACGGCCTCGCCGCTGGCGATGGCGGCGTCGGCTCCGCGCACGCCCGCGCTGTCGCCCGCGACCCGGATGCCGCAGACGTTGGTCTTGCCCCATACGTCCGTCTCGGCGTGCCAGTAGCGCTGGCGGGGGTTCCACGCATGGCGGCAGCGGGCAAGGCGGGTGATGCGGGTTTCCGGGACCACGCCTTCATGCAGGAGCACGGCGGTCCCTTGCAGGGACTTGCGCTTGCCGAAGCTGGTGAAGTCCACGGTCAGCGTTTCGCCGTCCCTGCGGATGGAAATGTCATTTGCGGCGGGGTGGCAGGGCGCGCCGAAGAAGGTGCGCAGGCCCATGCCCATGCCGTGCAGCAGGTACTGCGGGCGCAGGAGCGCGCCGGGCATACGCAGCGCGGCCTTGAACAGGCTGGCGGGGCTGCCCGTCAGCGCGACGCCCGCGATGGGGATGCCGAAATGCTTCAGGTGCACGACGGTCTGGAGGATGAGCGGGCCGTTGCCGCACAGCACGACCGGGCCTTCGGGCAGCATGGAGGCGGACTTGAGCAGCACGTCGGCGGCCCCGGCACCGAGCACGCCCGGCAGGGTCCAGCCCGGCAGGGGCACGGGGCGCTCCATAGCGCCGGTGGCGATGAGGATCTGCCGCGCCTGCATGACGTGGCTC
This sequence comes from Bilophila wadsworthia ATCC 49260, assembly GCF_000701705.1. Classification (GTDB taxonomy): domain Bacteria; phylum Desulfobacterota; class Desulfovibrionia; order Desulfovibrionales; family Desulfovibrionaceae; genus Bilophila; species Bilophila wadsworthia. The sequence goes on from NZ_JNJP01000025.1 coordinate 14,674, forward strand.
GTCCCCTGATGGCTGACATAGGCCCGGCCCGGGGCAAGGTGCCAGACGTTCGCCCCGCCCAGGAAGGTGGCGGGGGACTGGCGGAATTCGCGGACGAGGGCTTCGCCGCGCGCGTAATCGGCCCCGATCTGCTTGCGTTTGTCGGCGGAGGCGGAACCGGCGCTGCGGAAGATCTGGCCTCCGGGCTCGGCCTGCCGGTCAAGGACGAGGACGGAAAGCCCGTGCCGCGTGGCCTGCAACGCCGCGCTCATGCCCGCGGGCCCGGCCCCGATAATGACGATATCCCATTGCGTACGCATCACTTGTTCTCCTCTGTCCTGAAGGAAGGCGCTCCGGACTGCCGTTTCACCGACATGCCCTCCCGCACGGGGATGAGGCAGGACTGCTGGTTTGGGACGCCGTCGATCTCCATGAGGCATTCGTAACAGACGCCCATGTGACAGTACGGGCCGCGCCCGTCGTGTTTGCGGGCCGTGGTGCGGGTTTCGCCGCCCGCCCGGTCGAGGACCGCCGCCGCGACGGTCGTGCCTTCCTCAACCTGTATGGCCTCGCCTTCAAAGGTGATGGTGACCAGTGCGCGCTGGGGGGGAAAAACGGACTTGAACATGAAAAAACCTCTCTCCTGCGCTGTCGTTTCCGTGCCGGAACCGGCTGCGGCTGCTTGTCTGCGGGACATCCCGCGGCCTGCTTCCAAGGGAGGGGAATCCCTGAAGGGGAACCCCCCTTTCCGGGCGGCCTTCCGCCGTCCTTTGCCCCGGCATCGCCGCCCTTGCCCCGTTTCCATTGCGGGGGGCCTGCTGTGGCCTTCCGGCCCGCTTTCCGCCGGAGGGGGGACGGCCTCCGGCAAGGGCCTGCCGGAAGGCGGCCTTCGCAGGGTCCGGCGGTCCGCTTTCCGGGCCGGAGCCGGGGCCCCCGGTTCAGTGCGGCGGGCTTTTCCGGCTGGCCCGCCTCGGGAGCCATGCCCGTTTCCGGGCTGCCTGCGGGACCGTTCCCGCCGTTCCGGTCAGGCCGACGGCAGCGACGGCGGGTTCATGCCGAACCGGTCGATGCACAGGGGCGCGAGATCGACCAGCGGGGTTTCGCCGCGCAGCATCTGGGATACGAGCTTGCCTGTGATGAGGGACAGGCCGATGCCGTTGCCTTCATGCCCGGCGGCCACATACACGCCCTCCACATGGGTGGGGGAGATGATGGGCTTGCCGTCCGGGGAGGCGGGGCGGACGCCCGCGTAGGCCCGGATGAGCTTCACGCCGCTGAAGGACGGGAAAAAATGCTTGGCGCGCTGCGCTATGGCCTGCATCACGGCGGGGTGGGGCGTCGTGTCCATGCCCACGAAGCGGCGGCTGCTGCCGATGAGCACCGTGCCCGCCGCGGACGGCTCAAGCACCATCGCCACGCCGAACTGCTCCATTTCCGGGGTCACGCCGGGGCGCTTCTTGCCGCTCTTGGCCGCCAGATAGCCGAATTCCGCGTAGTTCTTGCTCACAAGCCCGTCGAGGCGCTCGGTGACGAGGATCTGCCCCTGCCGGGGGCGGATCGGGACTTTCACGCCCACCATGTCGCCGAGGCCGGGGGTCCAGACGCCGGAGGCCAGCACCACTTTCTTGGTGGCGATGCTGCCGCTGCTGGTTTCCACGCTCTGCACCGCGCCGTTCCTGACGGTGATCCCGGTGACGGCGGTGCGGTTGAAGGCTTTCGCACCCTTTTGGCGGGCCAGCTCCGCGAGGCCGAAGCACAGGCGCATGGGGTTGAGCTTGGCGTCGCCGTTGAAGTTGAGGCAGGCGATGACCTTGTCGGAGACGTGCGGCTCGTGGCGGAGCAGTTCGTCGCGGTCCCAGAAGGTCACGTCCACGCCTTCGTTCTTCTTGCCCTCATAGTTGGCGAGCACGGTTTCCATGTCCCGCTCGTCGTCGACCAGCAGGCCGAGGCCTTCGGGCTCGAACTCGATGTCGCAGGGCAGCTCGCGGCTGATTTCCGGGAACATGTCCTGCCCGATCTTGCAGAACTGGCTGAAGTAGCCGGGCGCGCTGTCGTAGGTCACGGCGTGGCCGTCGCAGCGGCGGCTGGAGCCCCAGGCGTATTCGCCGCGCTCGACGAGCGCCACGTCCGCGCCGTCACGGGCGAGGTAGCAGGCGACGGCGGTCCCTACGGCTCCGCCCCCTATGACGACGATTTCCGCGTTTTCGTGTTTGTTCATCGTTCGTTCCTTTGGCCTTTCAGCGGCGGGAGGCTTGCCGGGCGGTTTCCAGCCCGGCGCGGGGGCCCTCCGGCGGCGCGCCCGGGGGCCGGGGCCTGCCGGGGCGGTCGGGGAGGGCTCCCCATTCGGGGGACTTAGGCGAAGTCGGTCTTGCCGAGCAGTTCGTCGAGCTGGGCCTTCACGCCTTCGGAAATGGGCTGGCGGGGCAGGCGGAGCGTGCCGGTGCCGAAGCCGCGCTGCTTGAGGATGTACTTCACGATCTGCCACAGCTCGCCGGTTTCCTCGGTGAGGCGGAGCAGGGGGAGGATCTGGCGGTACAGCGCGCGGGCTTCCTCAAGCTTGCCCTGATTGACGATGAGGTCGTAGAGGCGGGCGGACTGGGCCGGGGCGACGTTGGCGAGGACGCAGACCCACGCCTTCGCGCCCATGACGAAGCTCTCGTAGGCGAGGCTCTCGCAGCCGCAGAAGATCACGAGGCGGTCGGCCAGCTCGTCCACGGCGCGGGTGAGGCGCATGATGTCGCCGGTGGATTCCTTCAGGAAGCCCATGTGCGGCAGATCAGCGATTTTGTCCAGCGTTTCTGGGAGGATGTTGACGCCGCTGCTGCCGGGGTTGTTGTAGATCATCACCGGCAGGGTGACGTTTTCGGAGATGTGCTTGTAGAAGGCGTAGATTTCGTCCTGGCTGGGATGCAGGCCGGGAGGGGGGAGGATCATGACGCCGTCGGCGCCGATGGAGGCGGCGTGTTTGGCGACTTCGAGGGTGACGTCCACGTTGGTGGACACCGCGCCGATGATGACCGGAACGCGCCCCGCCACTTCCTTCATGGCGAATTCCGCGAAGGCTTTGCGTTCTTCAAGGGTCAGCGCGGAAAATTCGCCGGTCGCGCCGAGGGGGAGCAGGCCGTGCACGCCGGATTCGATGAGCCAGTTGATGTGCTTGGCGCAGGCGGCGTAGTCGATCTCGCCGTTTTCCTGAAAGTGGGTGACGGTGACGGCGAAAATGCCGTGGATCTGTTTCATGAAGAACACCTCATTGTGTTGGTTGCGGCGGATTCCGCGCGCCGGCTCCGCGATGCGGGCGGCGTCGGCCGCCGTTGTCCGTTGCGGAAGCCGGGAGCCGGAGGGCGCGGATTCCGTGTTGCGTTGGTTGCTGCGGATTCTTCACTGACAGCAAGGAAAATGCCAAAACGGGACGGTTTCCCTATCGTATGAGAATCGTTTGGAAAGAGGAAACCTTTTTTGGCGGACGGCAAAACCGTGTCCGGAAAAGCGTGGTTCGAGTGTTGCGTTTCGCTCCACTTTTCCCTAAAAGGGCGTATGAGTGTAGCGATACACGACAGGCGGACACCGGCGCGCTACACTTGGGGCGTCCGCTCCGCCGCCGCGCCGTCCGCGTTTACGGGACGCCGTTTTGAGGTTGTCCCCCGGGGCGTCTTTGTTGCGCCGCCCCGTCCGTGGGATGCCGCACGGGGCAGAAGCCCCACAGGGCGATCATCGCCCGCCGCTGTCCAATACGGCGTTGAATGCTTCAGCCGTCGGCGCCGTCCGCGTCTACGGGACGCCGCCCCGTTTCCCCCTTTCGCCCGGACTTCCGGAGGCCCCGCATGGATACCTACGAAAAACGCAATCTCCTTGAAAAAAGCTACCAATCCGCCGTCCATGAGGCGTGGAAACAGTTCATCGCCAACAAGCCCATCAGGGAGAAGGACATCCCGCCGCACATCCTGCGCAGTTGGAAACTGAGCCGCGAGGCGGGCATGGACCCGCTGAACCCGCAGGTGCCGCCGGTCCTGAACAAGCGGGAACTGGCGAGCCTGTGCCGCCAGCACCAGACGCTCATCGACTCGGCCAAGCCCATCCTCGACATGCTGGAAGTCTCGATCCGCGACACCGGGTACATCGCCATCCTCGCGGTGGCCTCGGGGCACCTGCTGGCCGCCGTGGGCGACGACAACCTGCTTGTGCAGGCGCGGAGCCAATACAATATCCCCGGCGCGCAGAGGAGCATCAAGACCATTGGGGCGTCGGCGCTGTCCATGAGCATCGTGGAGCGCGCGCCCATCCAGATAACCGGCTATGAACACTATAATTGCTGGTTCCACGAGTGGAAATGCGCCTCGGCCCCCATCTTCAACGACAACGACATCCCCATCGCCTCGCTCACCATTTCGAGCCATATTTCGTGCAAGGACATCCACACGTTGACGCTCACGACCTCCTGCGCCAACTGCATCAGCATCCGGCTGCGGGAGAGCGCGCTCATCGACACGGAAAAGCGCCTCAACGCCATGCTCCAGCGCGTGCTCAACTCGCTCCCCGAGGCGGTCGTGGCCATCGACGGGAACGGCTCCATCACCCACGCGAACAACAAGGCCGCCAACTACCTGCTCCCCAAGAACGGCGTCCTTGTGGGCAAGAACATTGACGATCTGTTCCCGAAGCCCGAACTGCCGCGCGTCCGGCAGTTCATGCGGCGGGGGGTTCCGGAGACGGGGGACGTGACCATCCTGACGCACGAGGGCGAGCGGACGCACTTCTGCCGCTTCGAGCCGATCCAGCTCAGCAACGGCGACTTCGGCATGACCCTCTCCATCAGCATGAAGAGCCAGATCATCAATATTGCCAACCATGCGGGGGGCAATTACGCCAAATATTCCTTTGACGCCATCAGGGGGAAAAGCCCGGAACTCAAGGCGCAGATCGACCTTGCCCGGCGCACGGCGCGCACGGCCTCGCGCGTGCTGCTGACCGGGGAGAGCGGCACGGGCAAGGAGCTTTTCGCGCAGGCCATCCACAACAGCAGCTCGGTGTGCAAGGGGCCGTTCGTGGCGGTTTCCTGCGCGGCGATCCCGCGCGACCTCATCGAGTCCGAACTGTTCGGCTATGTGGGCGGGGCGTTCACCGGGGCCAGAAAAGGCGGCATGATCGGGAAGATGGAGCTTGCCAAGGGCGGCACGCTGTTCCTCGACGAGGTCAACAGCCTGCCCCTCGAAATGCAGGCCAAGCTGCTGCGCGCGTTGCAGCAGATGGAGATCGTGCGCATCGGTGACACCAAGCCGACGCCCGTGGACGTGCGCATCATCGCCGCGACCAACGAGGATCTCAAGGACGCCGTGGCGCAGGGGACGTTCCGGGGCGACCTGTATTTCCGGCTGAACGTCATTGAGATCGCCATCCCGCCGCTGCGCGAACGGAAAGCCGACATCGGCTATCTCGCGGGCATATTCCTCGACCGGCTCAGTCAGGCCAGCGGGCAGGGCGCGCCGGAGATTTCCGGCCCGGCGCTCAAGGCCATGCAGGACTATGCGTGGCCCGGCAACATCCGCGAGCTGGAGAACGTCTGTGAACGCGCGTGGTTGCTTTCCGGCGGCGCGGCCATCACCAAGGCGCACCTGCCCCCGCGCATCCTTGAGGCGGCGCACGGGGCGCAGCCCGGCGAGGAGGGCGGCGGGCTTGGCGAGGGCTTCGATGCCGGGGCACGGGAGGGTGCGCCGGGCGATGCGCCCGCCCGGAACGAGGTTTTCGCGTCCGGAAGCGTGGACACGGTGTATTACGAGCTTATCCGCAGCACGCTGGACGCCTGCAACGGCAACCTGAGCAAGGCGGCGGAGCAGCTCGGCGTGGCCCGCAGCACGCTGTACAGAAGGCTGCGAAAGTTTGGGATTATTGAATGAATGGGCGGATGGGGAGAGAAGGCTGGGGAAGGGAGGAGAAGCGTGGGGCGCTCCCCCCTTTTTCAGAAACGTTTCTCCCACCTTCCCCCGCGTCTCTTTGTCCGAGAACGCTACAGTTTGGCCGTTCCTTGTGAAAAGTGTAGCGTTGCGCTACAGGTTCCGCGTGCTCCGCTACAGATACTTTGAGCGGACAAACAGGGCTTTGTGAAAAGAGATAAGCAATTTGAACGGATAGGAGTTTGGCACCGTTATTGCTCACTGAAAGGGCATGAGAACAAGGCGCTACGCCTCTGAAAACGCCAAACCTTATACGGAGCACAAAGCCATGATGAAGCGCATCGACTATTTCATCCCCACCCGGATCGTCTTCGGCGCGGGCCGCCTGAAGGAACTCGCCACTCTTTCCCTGCCCGGCAAGAAGGCCCTCTTGTGCGTCACCGAAGACAAGCTCATGGAAAAGCTCGGCATCCAGCAGCGCGTGATCGAACTGCTCGGACAGAACGGCGTGTCCGTGGCCGTGTTCGACAAAGTCACCCCCAACCCGACCCGCACCGGCGTCATGGCGGCCGCCGCGCTCGCCAAGGAAAGCGGCTGTGACTTCGTGATCGGGCTCGGCGGCGGCAGCAGCATCGACACCGCCAAGGCCGCCTCCATCATGATGGCCAACCCCGGCGACCTGTGGGATTACGCCTCCGCCGGAAGCGGCGGGCGCAAGCCGGTCTCCGGCGCGTTCCCCGTGGTGGCGATCTCCACCACCGCCGGGACGGGCACCGAAGCCGACCCCTATGCCGTCGTGACCAATGAGGAAACCAACGAAAAGCTCGACTTCACGCTCGACGAGATCTTCCCCGCCATTTCCATCATCGACCCAGAGCTGATGCTCACCCTGCCGCACAAGCTGACCCTGTTCCAAGGCTTCGACGCGCTGTTCCACGCTTCCGAATGCTACGTGAACAACGGCAACGAGAACCGCCTCACCGAGCTTTTCGCCGTCGACGCCATCGGAAAGGTCGCCAAGCACCTGCCCATCCTCTCCGAGGACGGCTCGAACCTCGAATCCCGCAGCAACATCTCCTACGCCGCGAATATCCTGTGCGGGTTCACGCAGTCCCTCGTGTGCACCACCTCCCACCACATCATCGCGCAGGCCCTCGGCGGGTTCTTCCCCAACGTGCCGCACGGCGCGTCCCTGCTGCTCATCGCCGACGCCTACTATAAGAAGGTCTGCTCGCTGCTGCCCACGGAATTCGACGCCATCGGCGAAATCATGGGCGAAAAGGCCGACCCCGCCAAGCCCGGCTACGCCTTCGTGACCGCCCTTGCCAAGCTCATGGAGCGTACCGGCATGGACAAGCTCGCCATGTCCGGCTTCAGCATCAACAAGGACGACCTGCCCAAGGTGGCCCATATCGCCGCCGCCGAAGTCGGGTTCGAGTGCGACCGCTACACCGTCACGGAAGCGGACGTGGTCGAAATCCTGATGCAGTCCTACAAGTAGCCGCCGTTCCCTTTCCGGGAAGCGCGCGGGGTGCCGCTCCCCGCGCGGGCGGCGGGGGCCTGGGTTTCAGCGGATGCCTCCGGCGCTCCCGGCCCCGTTCCCTCCCCGTTCCTGTGCGGAGGGCGGCCCCTCCAATGTGAGCCAGCGGGCGGCCCGTTCCCCGCGTGGGCGGCGGACTTGCCTGAGAAGGCGGGGAAGGTGGGTTTGCAGCCGTTCCCCGCGCGGGGCGGTGGCTGTATTCGCGCTGAGGGCGTCCCGGCGGCTCTTCCGTCCCCCGCTTGGTGGCTGGGACTGGAACCCCTTCCCCGTTGGTGTGTCCGATAGGCTTTGGATTTTGGGAATATGCCCGGAGCCCGTTCCCGTGTGGCGCAGGCCCGGCAGCCTTGCGGGGCGGAGAGTGGCCCGCCCCGCAAGGGGACCTTCGGGCAGGGGCGCCCCCCTCGGGCGGGGCCGCCCAGCCCGGCTGGGGCCGCTTGCCTCCGCACATGCCCGCTTCCCGAAGGCCGCCGCATCCCCAGGCGCGCGGCGGGAGGCCCGTCCATCCCCTTCCGGGGCGCCGCCATCCCCGGCGTGCCGCCTCGGGGCAACGTTTTTTTCGTGGAGCAGCCGTGAAGCTGAAGACCGTCCTTTTCGGGACAACGTATGCATTCGGTTCGATCAAGGAAGTCCTGAACAAGGCCGGGGAGTTGCGCTCCGGAGACGTGCTTGCGGGCGTCGCCGCCTCGTCCATGCGGGAGCGGGTCGCCGCCAAGCAGGTGCTCAGCGAGCTGACGCTCGGCGACCTGCGCGAAAACCCCGTGGTCCCCTACGAGGACGACGCCATCACGCGGGTCATTCAGGACGCCGTGCACACGCCGGTTTACGGGAGCATCAGGAACTGGACCGTCGCGGAGTTCCGGGAATTCCTGCTGGACGGGCGCACGTCCGCCGCCGACATCGAGCGCGTCCGCAAGGGCCTCACCTCCGAAATGGCCGCCGCCGTGTCCAAGATCATGTCCAACGCCGACCTCATCTGCGCGGCGAAGAAGATGCCCGTGGTGGTGCGCTCCAACAATACCGTGGGCCTGCCGGGGCGGTTCTCCTCGCGCCTCCAGCCCAACGACACGCGGGATGACATTTCCTCCATTGTGGCACAGGTTTATGAGGGGCTGTCCTACGGCGCGGGCGACGCGGTCATCGGCATCAACCCGGTGACGGATACCGTGGAAAACACCAAGGCCATGCTCAACGCCCTGTGGGAGGTCATCGAGCGGCACCGGATACCCGCACAAAACTGCGTGCTCGCGCACGTGACCACCCAGATGGAGGCCATCCGGCAGGGGGCCAATGCGGGCATGATTTTTCAGAGCATCTCCGGGAGCGAGAAGGGGCTCGGCGAGTTCGGCGTGAGCGTGGGGCTGCTTGACGAGGCGTATGACCTCGCCGGGCATTACTGCCAGGCCGCCGGGCCCAACGTCATGTACTTCGAGACGGGGCAGGGTTCCGCGCTGTCGGCGGACGCGCATTACGGCTGCGATCAGGTGACGATGGAGGCCCGCTGTTACGGGCTGGCCCGCCGCTACCAGCCGTTCATGGTCAATACGGTGGTCGGCTTCATCGGCCCGGAATACCTGTACAACCATCAGCAGATCATCCGCGCCGCCCTTGAGGACCATTTCATGGGCAAGCTGCACGGCCTGCCGATGGGGTGCGACTGCTGCTACACCAACCACGCCGACACCGACCAGAATTCCAACGAGAACCTGATGCTCCTGCTGGCCGTCGCCGGGGTCAATTTCATCATCTCCCTGCCGATGGGGGATGACATCATGCTGAACTATCAGACGAACTCGTTCCACGACATCGCCACGGCCCGCCAGCTGCTCAACCTGCGGCCCGCGCCGGAGTTCGAGCAATGGCTGGAGCGGCACGGCATCATGGAAAACGGCATGCTCACGGCGCGGGCCGGGGACGCCTCATTCCTCTTTTAAGGCGCGGCGTCGCCATTCGTAAGGAAAGGACATGCGGGAACAGGATGTAGAGCGTATCGCGGCGGAAGTGCTCGCCGCGCTGAGGGAAGGCGCTCCGGCCGGGGCGGATCGTCCGGTCGGCCGGGGGGATACCGGGGGGGCGGGCCTTGTCCCGCCCGCCGGGCGGGGAAGCCAGCCGGAAGCGGCGCATACCGGGATGCCCACGGCTCAGGACGAGGGCCGGGACGGGGACGGTACGCTTCCCGATCTGGCGGGGCCGGAATTCCGCCGGGGGTGTTTCATCGCTTCACCCCATCGGCATGACGTCATTGATGATTTCGTTTCGCACACCGGGGCGCGCATCGCCACCGGGACTGTGGGGACGCGGCCCCCGACGCGGGCCTGCCTGCGTTTCCTTGCGGATCATGCCCGCTCGAAGGGGACGGTCTTTAAAGAAGTACCTGAAGAATGGATCAGCGGGCATGGCCTGTGGAGCGTTTCCACGCTGGCGGAGGACAAGGATACCTACCTCACGCGGCCCGACCTCGGGCGGCTGCTGTCCGAGGAGTCGCTGCGGGAGCTGAAGCGCCGCTATGCCGACGCCCCGCAGGTGGTGATCGTGCTTTCGGACGGCCTGAGCACGGACGCGCTGCTCGCCAACTATGAGGAAATCCTGCCCCCGCTCCTGAACGGGCTCAAGCAGGCCGGCATCCGGGCCGGGGCCCCGCTGTTCCTGCGGCACGGCAGGGTGAAGGCCGAAGACCGCATCGGCGAGGCCGTGGGCTGCGACGTGGTGGTCATGCTCGTGGGCGAGAGGCCGGGGCTTGGGCAGTCGGAAAGCATGAGCTGCTACGCGGTCTACCGCCCCACGGCGGACACGCTCGAATCCGACCGTTCGGTGCTTTCGAACATCCACAGGGAAGGGACGCCGCCTGTGGAAGCCGCCGCCGTCATTGTGGATCTTGTCCGGGACATGCTGCATTGGAAGGCCAGCGGCATCAAGCTGAACAGGCGTCAGGCCGGGGACGCGGGCGCATGACGCCGTCCGCAGGCCGGGATGCCGGGACGGGAAAGGGGGAAGCCCATGCCCAATGAGGCGAATACCGGGACGCGCGCCTATGTGCCGGGGAAGCAGGTGACGGTGGCGCACCTCATCGCGCACCCCGCGCCGGAAATCTGCGAAAAGGCCGGGATTCCCGACGTGGACGCCATCGGCATCCTCACCCTGACGCCGGGCGAGACGGCGATCATCGCCGGGGATATGGCGGTGCGTTCGGCGGACGTGAACGTGGCCTTCCTCGACCGCTTTTCCGGCACGCTGATCCTGTACGGTTCCGTGGGCGCGGTGGAGCAGGCCCTCGCGCAGGTCAACGACATGCTCAACCGGCTGCTGCAATTCACCATTTGCCCCGTCACCCGGCACTGACGCCGGGCAGCGCTGGGCCCGCCCCCGTTCCGGAGTGGGTTCGGGCGGGGCGATGCCAGCAGAGCGATACGTTGCGTGCCTCCCGCCTTCCGGGGTGGGGACGCCATGCCGCTTTCAATCCGGAAGCGGGGGGCATCGCTTATCTGCGGGCCCGGCGCGCTGAGGCCGCTGGAGCCGCTGGGGGGCGGCCTTACGCCGATGCTGAAGGGGAGAGGCCGCTACGGAGGAAATCATGCCCAAACGCTGGAAATGCCTGCTTGCCGGGCCGCCCGAGGCCGGGAAGAGCACGCTCTGCGCCGCGCTTCTGGAGCCCGGTTCCGAAAGGCGGGTCATCAAGACGCAATCGCCCGTATTCCATAAAGATCTGATGGTAGACCTGCCCGGCGAGTACATCACCTACCCGCAGCGCCGCACGGCGTTCCTTGTGGCGGCTGAGGACGTGCGGGCCATCCTGTACGTGCAGTCCGCCACGGCGGAGCCCGCCCATGTCCCTCCGGGGCTGCTGCAAACCGTGCCGAACCTCCTCATCGCCGGGATCATCAGCAAAATCGAACATCCCGGCGCGGACATCCCGCGTGCCGAGCGGGGGCTGGCGCGCATGGGCCTGCGGGGGCCGTTCTTCACGGTGTCGGCATTCCGGCCCGAAACGCTGGAGCCGCTGCGCCGCTGGCTTGGAGAGAACGATCTCGTCCCGTGCGCCGGAACCGGGAAAGGCGCCTGAGCTGGAGGAAAGCCTTGTAAGGAAGGCCTGTTGGAAAGGCTCTCGAAGGGGTCCGGGCTGGACGGACGGCAGCGGGGCGGGATTTTTTTGCCACGGGGCGAAAAAAAGCTTGCCATTCCCGCATGGTAAGCGTAGGACTCTTTCCACACGACGCGGGGTGGAGCAGCATGGTAGCTCGTCGGGCTCATAACCCGAAGGCCGTAGGTTCAAATCCTGCCCCCGCAACCACAACGACATGAAGAAGCCCAAGGACAACCTCCTTGGGCTTTTTTTGTTGTGCGTGCGGTATGCCCGACGTGGGGCATCGGCGGCTGGCGGAAAAAACTGTCCCGCCCTTGGCCCTGATGAATGCCCGCCGTGGGGCATGGCGGCTGGAACGGCAGGCTGTCCATCGCCGACGCCGCGTAGGGGAATGGCGGACTGTCCGTGCCGTCGGGCCTGCGTGGAACGGGGCGGGGATTTCGGAGCGGGACCGGTCCTCCACGTGAAAAGGGCTCCGCTTTCCCTGGCAGGGACGCGCTATACCACAGGCCGCGCGCCGCCCGGCTGCCCGTACGGCGTACGGCGCCCGCCCGGAGGATAGGGGCGTGCCCGTGCGAAGCCCGATGCGGCATCCGCAACATGCCTCGCGGCGGGGGCTGAGGCGGCCCGTGCCGCGGCCTTTCCGTCCTGCTTGGCCCGGAGGAGGGCGTACCGGTCGATCAGCCGGGCACTTACCCATGCGGCGCAGTCGGTGATTTTTTCAGGTTCGACGGCGAATTCAGACCCGCCGAGCACGATGCCGAAGCGCTCGCGCAACAGCTTTTCCACCGCTTCGGGCACGTTGCACATCCGGTCGAAATCGAAATACCGGGCGCAGGTGGCGCATACGCGGGGCTCCTCAGCCGGTTCCGCCTCATAAGGGTTACGCATGGCATCCTCCTTGGATTGTTAAGGAAACCTGACGGGGACAAAAAGCCCCGGTCCCGGGGCTTTCCGTGCTAGGGGCGGCGGAGGCGTTTTGCGCACTCCGGGCATCTGCGCGCCAGTTCGGCGGCATTGGCTCCGGCATCTATCCCCGTGCCCGTGCGCCCGTACCGCCGCGCCAGCGTTTCGCACTCGGCCTCATCCAGCGGCGACGCGTGCCTGTAGCCGCGCCGCTCCATTTCGAGCACAAGCTCTTCGTGCCGCCGGAACATGCGCCGGGGGTCCACCAGCTTCCCGGCGAGGAACCCGTCAATGTTTTTCCCGCGCCGTAAGCTTCCGAGAAGCATATGTAATTCAACATGTTCGCCCAGCAGGTGCTTACGGCACATCGTTTCCGGGGGAAGCATCCACATTCGCATAGCCGTACTCCTTTGCCGGGAGTCTAGCGGGCGGGGCGCTTCCATACAATGAGACTTGTGCGGGCTTGCGGCGCTTGGGCTGTGCCTTTGCAGCCGCCATTCCGCCGGAGAGGAACCGGGTTGCGCCGCCGTTTTCCCCTGTGCGGCCTCCGTCCGTTTCGCGGCGGGAAGGCTGCCCATGTGGGCGGGGCACTGACGTAACCCCGGGAGCCGGGAACCTTGAGCCCGGTGGAGGACGGGCCCTTCCCTGCACTCCGCGGGATTACGTCGGCAGCGGGCTTTCAGCTCCGTGCCGTGAAGAGAGCGTTCCATATATAGAGTATCAAGTCAAGATAAAATTCCATATATGAGATTAAAAACCGTCGTATGGATTCCAAACACAGCATCATGCATGGGAATCCATTTCCCAACCATGCGAAAAAAGATCAGAAGAAGGCGATAGGAAGGAATCACAGCCCGGTTTGGTGGGAAAGCCCGGAAAGGGGCGGCCGTGGACGGGGGAGGCGTAAGGGCATGGCCGACCGGAACGGGCTCCGGGCCGGGCAGGGAGCGGTACGGTGGGGCGGCTGGGCCTTGAGGAGAGAGGCGGTTGGGGGGAGGCGGTTCCGGGGGCGCAGGGCAGCCAATCATGGTGAGGCTTGCGGACACCGATAAGAGGGCTGCACGGGCAGGGGAGCGGAAATGCCTGATGGTACGGTTTTCCTAAAGGAAAGGCGTGGGTACGGCGGGGAATCCCCTGCCATGAAGGTAGGAACGTGGAGGGGGAGGAGGTGGGGGGCGGCAAAGGGTGCCCCCCGCTATCCTAGAGAGGGAGGGAAAAAGGAGGGCGTGCCCGCACTGGGCTGTGCCGGGAGGCGGCCCGTGCCTCCGAGGAGCCTTGCGCGGGCCGCATTCCGGGATATGTGTAGGTTGGCGGGGGCTGCAAAGGGGAGGGGGGGACTCCTCCTGTGAGCCGGGATAGGCGTGTGGCGGGTGCTTTCCCGCTGGAAGGGGCAGCCCTCAGACGACCCGCCCGAACCAGCGTACCCTCCCGTAGACACGGAAGGTTTCGAGATCCGGGCCTTCGACCACGATGTCGGAGAAATCGCGGTTTTCCGACTTGAGCAGCCAGCCGCGCGGGGTGCGCTGGACGCGCTTGACGAGCAGCTCCTCCCCGAAGCCCACGAGGAAGATGTCCCCGTCCCGCAGCTCCTTGACGGACTGATCGACGAGGATGGTGTCCTTATGGCGGATCATCGGCTCCATGCTGTGCCCGATGACGTCCAGCATGACGGATTCCTTGGCGTGGACGCCCACCCTGCGCAGGAAGTCGTCGCGGAAGGCATACATCCCCAGAACCTCGTCCGAAGTGATGAGCGACGATCCGGCCCCGGCTTGGGCCACGACCTTGGGGATCAGGGTATAGCCTTCCATCCGCTCGTCAGGGAATACGATTTTTCCGCCGAGCTGGGAAATCCAGTCCAGCAGCTTGTCGGCTCCGGGAGGCGATCCGCCCTTGAGCACACGGAAAAACGTCGAGGCCGGGGCTCCCACCGTCTTGCCCAGATTGGTGATCCCGCCCGCCTTTTCCGCCTTTTTGTTCAGCCATTCTATGGCCTTTTCGTAATCGGTCTTCATCCCGGAACCGTAGCAAGTTTTTTCATATATGGGAAGATTCCCATGTGGCATTTTTCTGTTGCCATTTATTTTCATATATGGAATTATCCATTCCGTACATGGGATAGGGCGCGCTTTCGTGAACCGGCCCGAGGCTGTGCCCCGGCGCTCGGCACCCCTTGCCCGGCCCAATCAGGGGCGAGGCCGGCATCATCGGCGCGCCGTTGCCGCTTCGCCGGCGTTTCATCGTGCGGGGCAAGGGAGCGGAAAAGTTGAAGGAACACTTGAGGTTTAGGGGGGACGGCAGGGCCGCCCCGGACGCCATACGGGAGGAAAGGTGATGAAATACCGTAAGATATCGCCGTGCATCTGGAACGACGCCAAAGTCCGCGAGCTTTCCGACAAGGGCAAGCTCGCGCTGCTATTCCTGCTGACGCACCCGCACATGACCCCGCTCGGCGCGATCCGGGCGAACGCCCCCGGCCTCGCCTGTGAGCTCGGGTGGTCCGAAAAGGTGTTCCGGAAGGCGTTCGGGGAAGTCCTCGCGCTCGGCATCGCCAAGGAGGACGCCAAGGCCCCGCTCGTATGGTTCCCGAACTTCCTCCGCCACAACATGCCGGAATCGCCCAATGTTGTGCGCTCGTGGGTGGGGGCCTTCAGGGACTTGCCGGAATCCCCGCTGAAGGGGGCCATGCTGGAGCGCACGGGTGAGGCCGTCCGGACGCTTGGGGAGGGGTTCCGCAACGCGTTCGCCGAGGCGTTCCCCGGCGTGTTGGGCCGGGCCGCGCCCGGCGTTTCCGCCAGCCGTCCCGGAAATCTTGCCGGGGCTCCTTCCGAAGCCTTGCCCATACCCTTCGGGGAAGCCTTTCCGGAGGGTATGCCCAATCAGGAACAGGAGCAGGAACAGCGGCGGAAGGGGGGAAGGGGCACGCGCGCGGGCGGAGCGATCCGGGATGGAGAGGCCGGGGCTTTCCCGTCTGGCGGGCGCGGGGCTCCGGGCGGGGCCTTCGCTTGCGCCGGAAGCGTTTCGCCGGACGGAAGCCCGCGGGATGGGGCCCCTGCGGACGGGCGCTTGCCGGGGGAATATCCATCGGGAGAATGCCCACAGGGGGGAGGCGTTGCGGCGGGGATGCCCCTGCCCGACGGACGGCTTCCTTGCGGGGCGCGCTCGGCTTCGCATCCGTTCCCGCATCAGGCCCCGTACCCGGCTGGGCATCCGGCAGGACTCCGGGCTGGGCATCCGGCGCCCCAAAGGGCGGAGCGGCCTTTCCCCTCGTCGGGCTCCTTTCCGGGCGGGCCTCTCCTGGAAGGGCACCCGCAGCGGGAGGGGTTCCTGTCCTGCTGGTCGGCGTATCCCGTGCAGCAGGGGCGGGAGGACGCATGGCGCGAGTGGCTGCGGCTTTGGGAGCGCCGGGCGCTTCCCGAACCCTGCGCCGTGCGGGAGGCCATCCGGCTCATGCTGGCCGAGGACACGCGCTGGAGGCGGGGCAAGATCCCCAAGATGGCGAAATGGCTGGCCGGGATGGGCTGGAATGACCGCCCGTTCGTGGAGCCGGAGGGATGCGCGGGGGCCGGGCGTCCGCGTGTCGGCACGGCGGCGCGGCGGGCGCAGGACAACGACGACATGGCGAAAATGCTTTTGCAGGTGCGGAGGGCTCATGCACAATCTGGACTTTATGCTTCAAACGCTGGTCAATCTGGCGCTGCACTACCCGCAGGCGGGCAGGACGCCCGCGCAGCTGCGGATTCTGGCGGAGGACTGGGCGGAGGATCTTGCGGCGTTCCCGCGTGACATCGTGGAGCGGGCTGTAAAGGCACATCGCCGCGAATCCCCGTATTTCCCTACGGTTGCGGATATATGGCGGCGTTGCGAGGAATTGCGCCGGGGGCTTGAGGCGCGCCGGGAGGCGGAGCGGGCCCTGCCGGGGAGGACGCTGACGCGGGACGAGCAGATCGCCCTGAATACGGACTGGTGCGCCAAAATCCTTGCGAACCTGCGGGGGAAGATGGAGCGCGGGAAACGGGGAGGCTGCGGACGCGCGGGGTGACGCGCCTGCGCGTGCGGGGCCTTTCCGGGCGGGCAAGCGCGCGGTGGCTGGGGGTTGCGGGGCACGGCGCGGGATGGCGCGGGCTCCGGGGGTGCCGGAGCCCTGCGGAACGGGGAAGCGGAATACGGAAACAAAAAGGAGGCGTGATGGGCGAGCTTTGGGTGAATTATGCGGAACTGGCTGATGCCATTGGCGAAGACGGGGCGGAAAAGCTGTGCCGCGCCGTGGGCGGGGTGTCCACGTACATTCCGCGCACGCAGCCGGAAGGTTCTCCGCTCTGCGGGGTCATCGGCATGGAACGGATGAGGCGGCTGTGTTCGGCGTTCGGCGGGTTGCGGGTGACGCTGCCCAACAGGAGGCGCAACGAGCCCTCCAAGGTACGGATCGCGCGCCTGCTGGAATCCGGCAAGGCGCCGGGGGCCGTCGCCCTCGAAATCGGCGTCACGGAACGGTATGTGCGCATGATTGCAAGCCGCTGCAAGATCGGGAGCGGCGGAAGCGGCGGGCGGGGTTCGGTATGCCGCCCGGACTGAGAAGGGGAAGGGCGCGCCCCGCGTTGTCCGCGTTGTCCGCCGCCCGCTTCAATCGGAGCCCCTTCCGGCAGGCACGGCTTGCCGGGTTGGGAGGGGGGCGGTTCGGGGCTTCGCAAAGCCCCGTGCGCGAGGCGTGGGAGGTTTCCGCCGCAACCCCGGAAACGTCGCAAGGCAGCCTGTTGCCCGAGGCGCGGGGAGGTGCCCCTTTCTTTTTTCTTGCCGATCCACGGTGTGGGGCGAGCTTCCCGCGGGCCTGAACCTGAGGCTCCCCGGGGGCTCCTGAGCTGGCGTGGGCCGTACGTTTGGGGGCGTGGGGCGGGGCTCCGCCGGAAACTGTTCAGGGTGTGGCTTCCGGGCCGGACGCGCCAAGGTGGGGGGAGGAGGTTCCTATGGCTGGTTTTACCTTGCGTCATTTTTCCCCGGTCGAATTCCGCTGCAAGTGCGGGTGCGGCGCGGGCATGGAAAAAATGGACGCCGATCTGCTGCATCTGCTCGACGAGGCCCGCGATCTGGCGGGCACGCCGTTTTCGCTGACGTCCGCCTACCGTTGCCCCAAGCACAACAAGGCCGTCGGGGGCGTGCCCACGTCCGCCCACACGCGCGGGTATGCCGTGGACATCCGCTGTGTGGATTCCCATTCCCGTTTTGTGATCCTTCAAGCGTTGCTTGAAGTTGGTTTCCGGCGCATCGAGCTGGCCCCGACGTGGATCCATGTGGACAACGACCCGGACAAGCCGCGCGACGTGGCCTTTTACCGGCATGGAGGCGCATACTGATGGAAACGGCTGTGATTGAGTTCCTTTTTTCGGCACTGGCCCAGCTCGCCGCCCAGTATCCCGACGCGGCGTGGCTTGCCGTCGCCCTGAGCGCGGTCATGACCGTCTGCGGGCTGTGCGCGGTGGCTACCGTCTGGATGCCCGTGCCCAAGGGAACGGCGGGGCCGTATGCCGCCGTGTACCGCTGGGCCCATGCCTTTGCCGCGCATTTCGGGCAGAACCGGGGCGCGGTGGCGGACGGCAGATCCGAAACCGTGCAGGCCGAAGTCAAAGCCGTGACGGGGAAGTGATGCGCGGGCCGTCGTATCCCCCAAGCGGCTCTCCGGGCGGCAAGGCCCGCGGCTGGCGGCAATCCCGGAGTTGGCGCGTGCCCGCCGTGGGGCGGCTGATGGCGCTGTTGTGCGCGCTGCTGCCGGGGGCGTGCGGCTGCGCCCAGTGGACGGGGCTGGCCTTGGCGGACGCCACCGCTCCGGAAGGCCCGGCACGTCCGGCCTGCACGTTCCCGGCCTCCGCATCGGAGTGGGGTATGCCGGCCCCGCTCTCAGATACATTGGAGGGGATTATGCCGGAACCGGCCCCGCTTCCGGGCCTCCCGGCTTCTGGGGCGGAGGGGCGGCTTTCGGGCATTTTGGCCCATACACCGGACCCGCCCTTGCCTTCTGCGGGGGCGTTCCCGGAGCCGTCTCAGCCTTGCGTGGCGGGCTCTGCGGAGGGGCTGCCGTTCGTATGGGGAACCGTCTCCCCGGCAAGCCCCTGTTCCGGCGGGGAAGGGCTGGGCTTGGCGCGGGAAGCGGGCCCGGAGGCCCCGTATCCGGGGCGGCGGGCGCATCCCGTGCCCGGTTCCGGCGGGTGGGGGTTGCGGTTCAAGGGTATGGAGGCGGCGCGGTGAGCGAAGAAGAGAACATCCGGCTTGTCCGCGAGATCGGGGAAGTGAAGGCCGAGCTTTCGGGGCTCAAGGCCGAGGTCGCGGGCACGAACCAGCGCCTCGACGACATCGTGATCACCCAGCTCAAGGATCACGGCAAGCGGCTGGCCATGCAGGATATCCGCATCAGCTCCCTTGAGCAGGCCGAGAACAGGCGGGCGGGGGGGATTTCCGCGCTCGCGGCGATCGCCACGGTCGCCGGAAGCGTCGGGGCGCTGCTCATGAAGGTCTTCGGCTGATCTCCGGCGTCCCGCATCCGGCACCCCCTCATCCCCGTCTGGAGGGGCCTGCACACACATACCAGCTTCCTCAGCCCGCATGAGACCTTCATCCCCGTCTGGAGGGGCCCTGCAAGCGCTTGAGGCCGAGGCGCAGCTCCGGGACCCTCCCGTCCGGGGGGACCCTTTCCCACCCGTGGGGCGTCCTTACGATCAACATGGACAGCTATGGAATGGATACCCCCTTTCCCGTCCGCGGGGCGTTCCCATAGCCCGATCCGATAAGCTTCCCTACGCACGCCCTTTCCCACCCGTAGGGAGGCGCTCCGGCTTTCATCCGTGCCTTCATCCCTTTCCCCTTGCCCAGCCCCCTGTTTCAATGCCCTTCTCCGGGGGCGGTTTTCCGCCGCAAACGGTTTCCCGCGGCCCGGCGTTTTCGGCTTTTTCCGTCCGCCGGAACTTGTTCAGGGTGCGCTTTTGGGGCGTTGCGCCGCATTGTGGGGACAGCCTCCCGATGGGGAGGCCCCTCGCCGCACAGGGGCAGGTCGATCGGCGCATAAAGCCGGGCCCTGATGACAGGGGGCCCCTCGCCGCAAGGGGGAGGGGCGCTCCGGAATGCGGAGGCCCCGGATCACAAAAGGAGCGTTCATGAACACTAGCGCGACAGGCGGCTTCCTTCAGCCCGAACCCGGTCTGGCCCGTTCGGACATCGAGCGGCTGATCGGGGACGTGATCGCGGGCATCACCGGGCTTCCCCGGGATCTCGTCCGCGAACGGATCGCCGTGCCTCAGGCCGATCCGGAAACCGGGGCCACGTGGTGCTCGTTCGGCATCACGAAGCGTTCCGAATCCAAATCGCAGGTGCGGCATTACGAAACCGAGGACGGGCAGGGCATGAGCCGCGTGCTCACCCTTGAGACGCTGACGGTCCCGGCCAGCTTCTTCGGCCCCGCCTGCGAGGACATGGCCCTGAAACTGAAGGCGGGGCTTCACATTTCCCAGAACCGCGAACCGCTCTGGCACGCCAACATCGCGCTGGTGCAGGCAGGGGACGTGATCACGCCTCCGGCTTCCTCCGCACCCGGCGTACCTGACGATCTGCGCTGGAGCGGGCGGGCGGATCTGACGCTGACCTTCCGGCGGGGGCCCTCGTCCCCGCAGGGCAAGGCGGCGGAAGGCACTGTGGCAATCACCCATGCGGAACAGCCCGATTGCGGCATCCGCGGCAACTGACAGGAGTTTTATCATGGCACGAGCTCTGAGCGTGGACCGCGTCGTCCGCGTCGGCATCAATCTCCAGCCGATGGCGGCGGCCCGGCGCAATTTCGGCACGCTGCTCATCATCGGCGCTTCCGGCGTCATCGACATGGAGGAACGCCTCCGCGCCTATACCGGCATCGACGGCGTGGCCGCCGACTTCGGCATGGACGCCCCGGAATACCGGGCCGCCGAACTCTATTTCTCCCAGTCCCCCCGCCCCGCGCAGCTCTGCGTGGGACGCTGGGGCAAAACCCCCACTCCCGCCATCCTCAAGGGCGGCATCCTCTCCGACGGCGAGGCCGACGCTTCCGCGTGGGCTTCCGTCAAGGACGGCAGCTTCGCCGTTTCCGTGGGCGGCGTCTCCAAGGACATCACCGGCCTCGACTTCTCCGGCGCGACCAACATGAACGGCGTCGCCGCCGTCGTCAGCGCCGCCCTCGCCTCCGCCGGGGCTTCCTGCGCGTGGGACGGGCAGCGCTTCGCCATGAAGACCAGCACGCTGGGCGCTTCCGCCGGGATCGGCTATCTGGCCCCGCTGTCCGAGCCCGCCGGGACCGACATTTCCGCCCTGCTGCGCATGACCGCCTCCACCGGCCTGCCCCCGGTCGCGGGCACCGACGGCGAAACCGCCAAGGAAGCCGTGGCCGCGCTGGCCGACAAGTCCGGCGACTGGTACGGCTGCGTCTTTGCCGACGAGGGCCTGGCCGTCGAGGATCACCTTGACGTGGCCGCCTTTGTCGAAGCCTCCGCCAAGGCCCGCATCTACGGCGTCACCGTCACCGACAGCCGCGCGCTGGACGCCGGATACGCCGAGGACGCCGCCAGCAAGCTCAAGGAGCTGGCCCGCAAGCGCACCATCGTGGCCTACAGCCGCAACCCCTACGCCATCGTCTCCGCGCTCGGCCGCGCCTTCACCGTGAACTTCTCGGCCAACCGCAGCACCATCACCCTGAAGTTCAAGCAGCTTCCCGGCGTCGTCGCCGAGGGCCTCACCGAAACGCAGGCGCAGGCCCTCGAAGCCAAGCGCTGCAACGTGTTCGCCGCCTACGACAACGATACCGCCATCTTCCAGGAAGGCGTGATGTCCGGTCCGGCCTACTTCGACGAGATCCACGGCCTCGACTGGCTTCAGAACGCCATCCAGTCCGAAACCTGGAACCTGCTCTACCAGTCCAAGGCCAAGATCCCCCAGACCGACGCGGGCGCCAACCAGATCATCACCTGCATCGAGGCCGTGCTCGGCGAAGCCGTGAACAACGGCCTTGTGGCTCCGGGCACGTGGAACGCCGACGGTTTCGGCCTGCTGGAACGCGGCGATTATCTCGACAAGGGCTACTACGTATACACGACCCCCGTGGCCGAACAGGCGCAGTCCGAGCGCGAGCAGCGCAAGTGCCCGCCCATCCAGATCGCCGCCAAGCTTGCCGGGGCCATCCATTTCGTCGACGTGCAGATCGACGTCAACCGCTGATTGAGGACGGAAAACCATGGGACATTCGTATAGCTTTCTCGATGTGCAGGCTTCCATCTACGGGCCGGGCGGCAACGTCTCCCTCGCCGGAGACGAGGCCGGGGTCGAACAGGGCGGCATCACCGTCACGCCCGCCGGCGAGCGGAGCAAGATGACCGTCGGGGCCGACGGCTCCGTGATGCACAGCCTGCTCGGCGACAAATCCGGCACCGTGTCGGTCAAGCTGCTCAAGACCTCCAGCGTCAACGCGGCGCTCCAGATCATGTACAACCTCCAGACCACCACCGGCGCCCAGCACGGCATGAACACCATCGTCATCCGCGACGTTGCGCGCGGCGACGTGATCACCTGCCAGAACTGCGCCTTTGCCAAGCAGCCCGCCATCACCTACGGCACCGATGCCGGGGCTGTGGAGTGGACGTTCAACGCCGGGTCCATTTCCTTCCTGCTGGGGATGTAGCCATGCAGTTCACCATCAAGGACAAGACCTTCGATTCCGGCAGGCTGAACGCCTTCCAGCAGCTCCATGTGGTGCGGCGTCTGGCCCCGGTGACCGAGCGGCTCGTGGCCCTCGCCGGAAGCGCGGGCGACCCCGAAGCCTTCCTCGGCCCGCTGGCCCGCACCGTAGGCGAGCTGCCCGACGCCGATGTGGACTACATTCTGAACGCCTGCCTCGACGTGACGCAGATCCGGCAGGATACGGGCGGTTTCGCCAGGCTGCGCGTGAACGGCGTGGTCATGTTCCCGCTGGATCTGACCATGCTGCTCGGCATCGCGGCGCATGTCCTGAAAGACAACCTGTCCGGTTTTTTCGCAGACCTCCCCTCGGTTTTGAACCGTGCGGGGAAGGCTGCGGAATCCGATGGGTAACGCTCCCCGATGGGCAGGACTGGCTGATGAGGCCGGTCCTGCGGGGGCTGTGCCGGTATGAGGGCCTCAAGGACGGCACGCTTTCGCTTGAGGACGTGGCGCTCATGAACGACGCCCTGACCGTGCAGGAAGAGAACGAACGCCGCTTTATGGCGGCGAAAGAAAAGGAACGTGCGTGATGGCTGTAGCCGGAGAGCAGATACTCACCAGACTGGGGTTTGAGGTCGACGGGATCTCGCTCAAGTCCTCCTTGGAGAAGGCCGCGGCGTTCGGCTCCGCTCTCCGGCGGGCCTTTGCCGACGCGTCCGCCGCGTTCGTCGGGGTCGCCAAGGGGGAGGCCGAGGTCGCCGCGCAGGCGGACGCGCTCGGCGTTTCCGTGGAGCGGTTCGCGGAATGGCGGTTCATCGCGGAACAGACGGGCGCTTCGTCGGACGCGCTCGGGGCCTCCCTCAAGGCCATGCTCGCCAACAATCCGGGTTTGTCCGACGCGGCCTCGGAACTGGAGCGCGCGGGCGGGGCGATGCGGGAGATGGGCGATGCCCAGCGCGAGGCGTATGCGCGGGGGCTGGGCATCGATCCTTCCCTCATCCCCATGCTCACGCGGGACGTTTCCGGGCTGCGCGACATGTTCCGGTCGCTCTACGCCACGGCGGGGACGGACGCCGCGAAAGCCGCCGAGGACGGCAAGGGCTTCCTTGACGGCATGGCGCGGCTGGCGGGCCTGTGCGACCTGCTGGCGAAGACGGTGGCGCTTTCGCTGGTGGGCACGGCCCGGAGCGGCATCGAGGCGCTCGGCGATGCGTTCGTGGCGCATTTCGACGACATCCGGCGCGTGCTGGAGCTTGTGGTCGCGCTTGCCTCCGCCGCCGCCCCGGCCATCGGCGCGGCGCTCGGCCTGCTCGTCTCGTGGGGCGGGCAGCTCGCGGGCCTGCTCGGGACGCTGGACGCGGATCTCGTCGCCGGGATCGGCAAGGGGATCGCGGCCTTCATGGCCCTGCGCGGGGCCGTGGGCGCGGCGATCATCGGGTTCGCCAACCTCAAGGAAGCGTGGGCGCTGCTGACGGCGGCCTTTTCCGCCAACCCCTACCTCCTCGCCATCGGAGCCGCCGTAACGCTCGCGGTGGTCGTCATGGACAACTGGGGCGCGGTCAAGGCGTTCCTCCTCGGCGTCTGGGACGCCGTGGCGTCCGGCGCGCGGGCCGCCGTGGATGCGGTGGCGTCGGCCTTCAATAACGCAGTAAACTTCGTAACAGGGGCGGGGTCCGCCATTGCCGGGGCTGTCGGCCCGGCCGTCTCCTCCGCAATGGGCTTCGCCGGCGCGGCTGTTTCCGGCACGGCGGATCTGCTTGCCTCGGCGTTCGGCGGCGCGGCGGACGTGGTGTCCGGCCTGTTCTCGGGCATGGGCGCGGCGATCGGGATTGCCTTGCAGGGGATCATGGACGGCTTCCGGCTCCTCGGCGGGCTCGCCGCCGCGATCTTCTCCGGGGATCTTTCCGGCGCGCTGGATGCGGGGATCGGGCTGTTCCGGAACTTCGGGGAAACGGCCCTCGGCGTCTTCCCGGCGCTCGGGGAAGGCATCCTCGGCGGCCTGTCCTCACTGTGGGGCAGGGTCACGGAGGCGTTCCCGGACTTCGGCGCGTGGGCGTCTGGCGTTGCGGAAGCCGTGGGTTCGGCCTTCTCCGGTGCGGCTGAAGCCGTGGCCCCGGCGGTTTCCGGTTTAGCGGAAGCGGCGGTTTCGGCTTTCGGAGGCGTCGCGGACACGCTGGGCGCAGCCTTCGGGAACGTCGCTGGCGCGGCGTCCTCGGCCTTCTCCGGTGCGCTGGATGTGGTGGGGCCCGCGGCTTCGGAAGCCGCTGATCGGCTTTCTTCGGCGCTGTCCGGCGCAGTGGCGTTCGTATCCGACCGGTTCCCGAGCCTCGGCGCGGCGGCTGAGGCCGTGGGGCAGGGGCTCGCCAGCGAGTTCCAGAGCATCCGCGATCTCGTGGCCTCCGTGTTCTCGGGGGATCTTTCCGGCGCGCTGGATGCGGCGCTCGGGCTGTTCTCGGGCTTCCGGGAAACGGCTTTCGCCATTTTCGCGGCGCTCGGGGAAGCCGTGCTCGGCGTGTTCGCCTTCGTGTGGGGACAGGTCACGGCGTCCTTCCCGGACTTCGGCGCGTGGGCGGCAAGCTCGGCTTCGGCGGTTGCCGGGGCGTTCGGCAAGGCCCTCGGCTGGGTGCGGGAAAAGCTCTACGGGCTCGTCGACATGCTTCCCGACTGGGCGCTGGAAAAGCTCGGCTGGAAGCGGCTCCCCGATGCGGGCGCGGAGGACGGTATGCCCGGATTCCGCGCTCCGTACGCCCACGGCGGGCAGGGCGCCCCCGCCGGGAACGGCGGTTCCGGATATGGCGGCCTTTCCTCCGGGAACGGTTCCTCCGGGAATGCTTGGGGGGCGGGTTCCGCTGCGGGCGTTTCCTCCGGCGGCGCTTGGGGAGCGGGCTCTGTGGGCGGCACGCCTTCGGATGGCGCTTTCGCGGGCGCTCCTGCGGGAGGCTTGGGTACGGGAGGTTCCGGGGCGGGCAGTTTTGGGGCGGACGGCCCCGGCGGTCCATTCTTCCCGGGCGCTTCCGGCGGCTCCTTCGGGGGCGCTCCGGGAAGCTCCGGACAGGGAAGGACGCCGGGGGGCGGCTCCTCCCGCGCGGGCCTTTTCGGGCCAGGCTTCGGGACGCAGCCGTTCTTCTCCCCCTCCACGGAAGCCTACCTAATGGCCGCCCCGTGGCAGTCGGCGGCGATGGCCTCCGCCGGCAGCGCGGTTTCGCTGGAATCCAGGACGGAAATCAACGTCAGCGGCGCAAGCTCGCCGGATGAGGTGGCCCGCCGCGTCGCCGTGGAACAGGACAACATCAACGCGGATCTGATCCGCTACGCACAGGGGGCCGCCCGATGAACTGGCTGATCCAACCGCTGGAACGCGTTTTCCTGCGCCCGCTGCGCAGCCTCGGCGGGCTCTCCTTCGACGTGGTCGTTTCCGAGGAGCACGAGGACACCCTGACCATCGCCAAGCATCCCGTGGAGCAGGGCGCGAACATCAGCGATCACGCCTACCGCAATCCGTGCAAGGTGGTCATCAGGGGCGCGTCGTCGGAGAGCACCTACGGCCTGCCGGTCTGGGACCCGTACAACGCCACCCTCTACAACGCGCTGCTGGCGCTGCAAAACGCCCGTGAGCCCTTCGACATCGTTACGGGCAAGCGCAAGTACGGCAACATGCTGCTGGAGAAGCTGACGGTGACCACCACCCCGGACTCCGAGCACGCGCTCATGGTGACGGCGGAGTGCCGCGAGGTGATCATCGTGAGGACGCAGGTGATGGCGGTCCCGGCCGAACCCGGCAGGCACCGGAACCCCGCCAAGACCGGCGGGACGGCGAACAAGGGCCAGAAGCAGGCCGTCCCCGTGAGGTGACGTTCTGCATGGCCTTGAAGATACAACCAAAGTGAGTGCGACAATGCGTTATGTCATTCCCCTGACCCCTGAGCCGCAGCGGTTCAGCATCGTTCTGGCGGGCCGCGAGCTGCTGCTTGCCGTCCGCTGGATGGACGCGCCCGAAGGCGGCTGGCTGCTCGACATGGCCGACGCCGAGGGCGTCCCCCTCGTTTCCGGCATCCCGCTGGTGGCGGGGTGCGACCTGCTTGAGCCGTATGCGTATCTGGGGCTCGGGGGCGCGCTCCTGCTCTCGGGGGACGAGCCGCCCTCCCCGGATACGCTCGGGCGGGGCGTGGACCTGCTGTTCGAGGTGGCTGATCATGGCTGAGGCAACAAGCCGTAGCGGGGAACGCCGCGATGAGGGCCGCCAGTGGCTGCGCCGGTGCTCGCTGCTCGTCGGGCCCAAGGAGGGCGGCGCGCTGGAGCTTGGGGAACTGCGCGTTGCCTTCACCGTCAAGGTGAGCGAGCAGGAAACCCCCAACAGCGCCTCGATCAGGGTCTACAACCTCTCCGAGGCCACAGCCGGGCGGATCCGCAAGGAATTTACCCGCGTCATCCTTCAGGCCGGGTATCAGGGCAACTGTTCCGTCATCTTCGACGGGAACATCACCAAGGTGGCGCTCGGGCAGGAGGGCGGCCCCGGAGCCGGGAAGAACGGCGGCGAGGGCGAAGGGGTGGACACCTGCCTCGAGATCAGCGCCGGGGACGGCGACAGGGCCTACAACTACGCGCTGGTCAATACCTCGCTGGCGGCGGGCTCCACCCCCGACGACCACGTCCGCGCCTGCATGAAGGCCTTTTCCGCCAAGGGGATCGAACCCGGCTACATCCCTCTCCTTCCCGGCCAGAAGCTCCCCCGGGGCAAGGTCATGTACGGCATGGCCCGCGCCTACATGCGCGATACCGCGAGGCGCACCGGCACGGCGTGGAGCTTCCAGAAGGGCAAGATGCAGATGGTGCCCGCCAGCGGCTACCTCCCCGGCGAGGCCGTGGTGCTTTCCGCCGGAACCGGGCTCATCGGCACGCCCAAGGCCAACGACAAGGGCATCGAGATCAAGTGCCTGCTCAACCCCCGCCTGCGCATCGGCGGGCGCGTCCGGCTCGACAACGCGGGCGGGGCCGGGCTCAAGGCCGGGGCGGGGCGGGAGCCGAGGGACGTCCACGACGGCCTCTACCGCATCCTTTCGATAACCTTCTCCGGCGACACGCGGGGCACGGACTGGTACGCCACCCTGTCGTGCGTCGGCATTGACGATACCTCTCAGCTTCCTTTGGACGAGGCACGGTGATGGACAGACGAGAAAGATGGGCCGAGCCCGTCGAAGCCCTGCGCGCGGCCCTCGACGGCAGGCAGGCGGAAATGTGGACGGCGCTGCCCGGCATCGTCCAGTCCTTTGATCCGGCGGCGATGACGGTTTCCGTACAGCCCGCCGTTGCCGGGCGGATCTCCGACGAGGCGGGAAAGGCCGCTTCCGTGGATCTGCCCATCCTGCCGGACGTGCCGGTGGTGTTCCCGGGCGGGGGCGGCTTTGCCCTCACCTTCCCGGTGGCGGCGGGGGACGAGTGCCTTGTGGTGTTCGCCTCCCGCTGCATCGACGCGTGGTGGCAGTCCGGCGGCGTCGGCGAGCCGATGGAGCCCCGGATGCACGACCTCTCGGACGGCTTCGCCCTTGTCGGCGTGCGCAGCCAGCCGCACAGGCTGTCCCCCGCCGTGCACACGGGGAACACGCAGCTTCGCGCCGACGACGGGAGCGCCTACGTCGAGATCACGCCCGGCGGGGCGGTTACGGCGGTGGGGCCCTCGTCCGTCACCGTCAGAAGCGGCGGCTCCATCACGCTGGACGCCCCGCGGATCGTCATCAAGGGGCTGCTCTCCATGCAGTCGCAGGGCGGCGGCGCGACCACGGCCACGCTCGCCGGATCGCTCAACGCCACGGGCGACGTGACCGCATCGAACATCAGCCTCAAC
Source organism: Bilophila wadsworthia ATCC 49260 (assembly GCF_000701705.1). Lineage (GTDB taxonomy): Bacteria > Desulfobacterota > Desulfovibrionia > Desulfovibrionales > Desulfovibrionaceae > Bilophila > Bilophila wadsworthia. The sequence continues at coordinate 42,594 of NZ_JNJP01000025.1, forward strand.
AGCCATACGCACCCCGGCGACAGCGGGGGGACCACGGGAGGCCCGCAATGAAATACCGCAAACTGACGGAAAACGGCGACTACGCCTTCGGGCGCGGCGGCGCGGACATGCACGCCGACACCCCGGAAGCCGTGGGGCAGGCCGTCCTGACCAGGCTGAGGCTGTTCGCGGGGGAATGGTTCGTCGACCTCAAGGAAGGGACGCCCTACGTCCCCGGCGTGCTCGGCAAGCACACGCAGGACACGTATGACCCCGTCTTCCGCGAGCGGATACTGGATACGGAAGGCGTGACCGGCATCGTTTCGTATGCCTCCTCCTTCGACGGCGAAACCCGCAAACTCTCCGTGCGGGCCGTCATCGGCACGGTCTACGGGGAAACGACGATACAGGAGGTTTTCTAATGGCGCTCGCCACCATCGACGAAACCGGGCTGCACCTGCCCGACTATCCCACGGTCCTTGAGGACGTCAAAGCCCGTTTCCGGGGCATTTACGGCGACGACCTCTATCTTGAGCCCGACAGCCAGGACGGGCAGCTCTGCGCCGTCTTCGCCCTCGCCCTGCACGACGCCTATACCCTCGCCGGGAGCGTCTACAACGCCTATTCCCCCGCCACGGCGCAGGGGACCGGGCTGTCCCGCATGGTCAAGATCAACGGCCTCCGGCGCAAGCCCTCGGGCCGCAGCACCGTCGACCTGCGCCTTGTGGGGCAGGCCGGGACGGTCATCCGGGGCGGCATGGCCGGGGACGCCGCCGGGAAACGCTGGCTGCTCCCCGACGAGGTGGCCATCCCGCAAAGCGGCGAGATCACCGTGACCGCCACGGCGGAGGAGAGCGGGGACATCCGGGCCGCCGCCGGGGACATCGTCAAGATCCTCACGCCCGCCCGGGGCTGGCAGTCCGTGGGCAACCCCGCCGCGGCCCTGCCCGGTGCCGCCGTGGAGACGGACGCGGAGCTCAGGCGGCGCCAGGCCATCTCCACCGCGCTCCCGTCCCTGACCGTGTTCGAGGGCACGCTGGGGGCCGTGGCGTCCATCCCCGGCGTCACCCGCAGCCGGGGCTATGAGAACGACGGAGGCGTGCCCGACGCCGACGGCATCCCCGGCCACAGCATCTGCATGGTCGTCGAAGGCGGGGATACGGCGGCCATCGCGGCGGCCATCGCCGCGAAGAAGGGGCCGGGGGCCGGGACGTACGGCACGACCGAGGCGCTCGTGCGCGACAAGTTCGGCGTCCCCAATGTCATCAAGTTCTTCCGCCCGGTGGAGACGCCCGTGTACGCCACCGTCACCATCAGGCCCTTCCCCGGCTACCTTTCCACCACCGGGGAAAGCATCAGGAAGAACGTGGCGGAACACATCAACGGCCTGAACATCGGGGACGACGTGTCGCTTTCGCGCCTGTACTCGCCCGCGAACGCGGCCAACGCCGCCTCCTACGACATCGAGTCCATCACGCTCGGGACGTCGCAGGGCGCGCAGTCCGCCGCAAACGTGGCCGTCGCCTTCAACGCCGTGGCGTCCTGCTCGGTGGATCGCGTCAAGCTGGTGGTGCGGCCATGAGCGGCTATCTCGGCCTTGTGACCTCGGAGCACCGCAACCGTCCCCGGTTCATGGCGACGGTCGCGGCGGTCACCGATCCGCTGTGCGGGCTGCAGGAGCTGCTGGAAACCATGCGCGCCGCTTTTGACGTGGATTCCGCCGTGGGCGGGCAGCTCGACCGTACCGGCGAATGGATCGGCAGGAGCCGCCACCTGCGGCTTGAGCTGGACGACGTGTATTTCGAATGGGGCCGCGAGGCCGTGGGCTGGGCGCGGGGCTCGTGGAAGGGGCTGTACGACCCCGAAACGGGCATGGTGCGCCTGCCCGACGAGACGTACCGCCTGCTGCTCAAGGCGAAGATCGGCGCGAACCGCTGGGACGGGACCGTGCCCGGCGCGTATGAGGTCTGGGAATCGGCCTTTGCGGACACGGGCAGCCTCATCCTCATGCAGGACAATCAGGATATGTCCGTGGTCATCGGGCTTGCCGGGACGCCGCTCGACGCGGTGATGCGCAACCTCCTCCTGCAAGGGTACCTGCCGCTCAAGCCGGAAGGCGTGCGGGTGGCGTGGTACGCCGTGGCCCCGGAGCGCGGACCGCTGCTCGGCTGGAACTGCGAAACGGGCGGCCTGTCCGGATGGGGCAAGGGGATCTGGCCCGTCAGGCTGGAGCCGCTGCCGTAGGTGCGGGGGCATCAGGGCGGAGATAATCGAAAGGGGGCATGGCGGACGGAAGGGCGTCCGCCATGCCCTTTTTGTTTGTCCGGAGGGGCCGGAAGCCGGGGGAGGAGCAGGAGGGGCGCGGAGCGGAGGAACTTGTTCAGGGTCGGAAAAGGCGGCATGGGCGGGCATGGTGGGCGGAAGAGGAGTTCATCATGCCCACATCCGTTATCAATGAAATTCTTTCGTTTTGCCCACAGGGGACCATAGCCAGCGGCGACATCATGGCGCTGGAGGATTACAAGAACGACGTGCAGCGCCTCCGGGGGCATCAGCCGGGGATCGCCAGACGCGAGCTGGAGAACATGGCCCTGCGCCAGTCGTCCTTCGTCGCCGCCGGGCTCGCCCAGTTCGTCGCCAAACGCTACGCGCCGGGCGTCCGTGACGATGCCGATCTGGACGCGCTGGAAACGGCCATCACAGCGGCCATCACGGCCCTGATCGCCGCGGGCAACGCCCAGACCGCCACCCGCCTCGCCACGAAACGCACCATCGGAGGCGTGGCCTTCGACGGCTCGGCGAACATCCATCACTACGCAACCTGCTCGACGGCTGCCGCCACCGCCGCAAAAACCGTTGCGCTGGCGGGATTCGCGCTGGCTACCGGGGCCCGCGTCCTTGTGAAGTTCACCGTAACCAACAGCGCCGCCAACCCGACCCTCGACGTCAACGGCACGGGCGCGAAGCCCATCCAGTACCGTGGGGCCGCCATCGCCGCCGGGACGCTGGCCGCGAACCGGACCTACGAATTCGTCTACACCGGCGCGCAGTACGAGCTTGTCGGCGACGTGGACACGAACACGACCTATTCCCTCGCAACGGCTTCCAACGACGGCCTGATGGCGAAGGGCGACAAGGGCAAGCTGGACGGCATCGCCGTGGGCGCGGAAGTGAACCAGAACGCCTTCGGCAATATCCTCGTCGGCTCGACCACCATTGCGGCGGACACGAAAACCGACACGCTGACCTTCGTAGCCGGGACCAACGTGACCCTGACGCCGGATGCTGCGAACGACAAGCTGACCATCGCCGCCAAGGATACGACGTAAGCCGCGGCCACGCAGTCCGTCGCCGGCCTCATGAGCGCTGCGGACAAGAAAAAGCTGGATGGAGTGGCCCCGGGCGCGGAAGTGAACCAGAACGCGTTCAGCAACATCCTTGTCGGTTCGACCTCCATTGCGGCGGACACGAAAACCGACACGCTGACCTTCGTAGCCGGGACCAACGTGACCCTGACGCCGGATGCTGCGAACGACAAGCTGACCATCGCCGCCAAGGATACGACGTACGCCGCGGCCACGCAGTCCGTCGCCGGCCTCATGAGCGCTGCGGACAAGAAGTCCGTTGATTATTGCGAAGCGCTCCGCCTGTCGATGATCGGCGTGCCGCGCTACTGGCGCTCGACGACCCTCCCCGCGAATCACGTCTGGGCGAACGGAGACCTCGTCCTGTTCTCCGACTGGCCCGAGCTGAAAAAAGTCTATGATGGCGGAGGATTCACCGGAATGCTGCTCGCCTACAACGCCATCAGTGCCACCATCGCCGCCAACCTCGGCAAATGGCGCCCCAACGCCGCTAACCCTACGGGATTATATGTTCCCAAGCTGAGCGACCAGTTTTTCCGAG